>CAJUQT010000053.1 GCA_910588225.1 uncultured Acetatifactor sp. | reverse complement strand
TTACAGTATGGAAGATCGCATTACATGGAATGCAGTTGATTATGTGGAGAATGTAGTACCGAAGAAGATGGAACATGGATATGTAATGATCTGGTTACCGGAGATTTCAGAGTGCAGAATCAGCTGACAGCAGAGGCTGAAAAAAAGAAAAGAGAAGACGAAACTCTGATATCCGGGGAGATGGAAGCGCTTCTGCGTCATTTTAATAAGAGGGAAACAATATGAATCATTATGCTTATTATGCATTGAAGAGTGAATCCGGGTACGCTTTTTCGAGCGCGGTAGAGAACTGTTCTTTTGCAGGCGGCACAAAATTTTCTTTTGGTATGGACTTTTATTATAACGGAGCAGAGGGGGTTCTGTTTTCTCAAAAAGAAAGTGTGACGTGTAGAATCGTAAATAAACAGTTAGAGTGGAAAACGGCGGATTGGCGCCTGACGACCAGTTCTTCTACAATGCCTCTCATTGAACATGGGTGGAACCATATAGAATAGGCATCTATGGAAAATCGTTAGACTCAGGAGAATGTCTGGAAATTCATCAGGTAGAACCTTATATATTTGATGAAGGACTCGCATTATTGTTTTTGTTTCATGGAGAGAAAGCGGATAATTTACTCGGAGAAGGCACGCTGCTTCTGCATGAAGATGTAGAAATTGTTTTGGCGGAAGGAACGATCTATGAGGAAAAAATAGAACCGCACTTTTATCAGGAAAAAGGAATCAAGCGCATGCTCCGTACTGCAAATATGGTTATTCATGTTCTGTGTGGAGAGCCGCAGACCCCCTGGGGAATTAGAGAGAATGAAAAAAATCCGATGATTCCGATGCTTGACTATGCTGCAGAGATCGCGGAAAGAAACGGTAAAGTCGCGGGAGCGGTTGACTTTATGGAAGCGGCAGCATTATGGCTTTCGGGGCAGTCGCAGTGGAGAGGGGATGGAATTTCTTCCCGAGGATGAAGTGCGGGCAATTCAGAAGGAATATATGAAGATTTCAGAGCGCTTGTGCGGGGAAAGCTGGAGAAACGACGAATATCGTCAGGAGCTTCTCCTGGCGGCGGAGGGAATCTGTGTTATGGCGGAGCTGTCCGCAAAGCTGGCAGGATATGAGCTGGAGCGGGTGAGCAGCACAGAAGAGTGGCTTTGCAAATATCGGCAGAAATGGTTGGAAAAGAATAAAGCCAGCGAATTGTACAGGATAGAGGAAATGTTCTTGTATTATGAACAGGAAGTATGTCTGGCTGTTTGACGGTATCTGATGGTCGTCGCGCGCTTATACCTGGTAAAATGAGGGTTGACAAGTATTTCGGGGCGTATATTAAATGAGAGCACAGTTGGCTGGATGAGAAATAAGCTGCGGCTCTCTAAAATGCCCGGAGGAAGTACAACGGGCATTTTAGAGAGCCGCAGTGGAAGGCTGAACCATTACCAAAAGCAGAAGAAAATAGCAGAAGAAAATAGAAATTCCCTCTTGCCAAATGAGATAAATTATGGTAATATATTTTTCGGCAGGTTATCAGTTTGTGGGTAATCTCATGTCAGTAGAAACAAGCCGAGAAGGCGGAAAACAACGCGGCTCCATGGTCAAGCGGTTAAGACATCGCCCTTTCACGGCGGTAACACGGGTTCGATTCCCGTTGGAGTCATTTTTCTGAAAGCAGTAGCATATTGTAAGAGTAAGGCGCAGTAGCCAAGTGGTAAGGCGTGGGTCTGCAACACCCTGATGCACCGGTTCAAATCCGGTCTGCGCCTCTGAAGAACCCCGATTCATGCGGGGTTTTTTACTGCTCTTTTTTCCAGGGCAGGAAAAGGCGGAGGAGATGAAGGAGTGCATGGAGGGTTTTGCTTCTGCGCAGGAAAAGCGTGCCTACATCCAGGGCTATGCGGACTGTGTTCAGGCGCTGTACCACATGGGGCTCCTTGCTTTTTACCAGTGAAAGGGATTTGAGAGGAGATACAGCCGCCATGGAGCGGGCGATGGGGTATGTTGGGGACTTTGCAGAATAATATAGAGGGAACTGGAATAACCGATTGAATTTAAAAAGCAGAAATGATATGATGAACTCATAAAAAGATCAGGGAGGCGGAAAATGAGGCAATACGAAACCTTTGAACTGACATTTAGGGGACCGGAAGCGGAAGGCTCCAGAGCACAAGTGGATTTGCAGGCAGAATTTACCCTTTCAGGAGAGACGAAAAGAGTGAAGGGTTTCTATGCCGGTGACGGTGTCTATAAAGTTCGCTTTTATCCGGCCGCGACGGGCAGCTGTAACTGGAAGGTATGGGGCGCGGTAAGCGGGACGGGAGAGGAATTCTGCGAACCGGCGGTTTCTCACGGGATGGTCCGTGTGTCAGGCAGACACTTTAAATATGAAGACGGCATCTGGTATCGTCCGTTCGGCACCACCGTATATGCATTGGTGCATCAGGAGAAGGCACTGGTAGACACTACTATGGAGACACTGCGGAAGGCGCCGTTCAATAAGGTTCGATTCTGCGTATTTCCAAAGCACTATGATTTCAATCACAATGAACCGGAATATTATCCCTTTGAGAAAACGGACGGAAAATGGGATGTACATAAACCGGTAGCTGCCTACTGGGATGCGCTGGAATCGCGTATTCAGGAGATGGATGCCATGGGAATTCAGGGAGATCTGATTTTATTTCATCCCTATGACAGATGGGGCTTTTCCAGACTTTCAATGGAAGACAGCCTTGCATATCTGGACTATCTTCTGCGCAGACTCTCAGCCATGCCCAATCTCTGGTGGTCACTGGCCAATGAGTATGATTTGATGCCCAACTATAAATGGGAGGACTGGGTGGAATTCACCAGGTTTGTGGCGGAACATGACCCATATGGACATTGTCTGAGCAATCACAATTGCATGGCCTATTGGGATTTTACACAGAAGGAAATAACCCACTGCTGTATTCAGGATGTGAATGTGAACGAAGTACCGGAACTTTGGGAGAAATACGATAAACCGGTGGTTTTTGACGAATGTCGATATGAGGGCAATATCATTCACGGCTGGGGCAATCTTTCCGGCAGGGAGCTGGTACGGCGGTTCTGGACGGCGGTGTGCTGCGGCGGATACTGTACTCACGGGGAAACTTTTTACAGTGAGGACGAAGTGCTGTGGTGGGCCAGAGGCGGCGTGTTGAAGGGAGAAAGTCCCGCCAGAATTGCTTTTCTGAAGGAGATTGTGGAGGCCTTGCCGGGACCGCTGGAATTCATGGGCGAGGGAAGCGGCGGTTACACCGAGGGACAATTGCTGGCCATGAAGGAAAAAGGCGCATCGGAGGAATTCAAGAAGAACTTCTTCCTGATGGCTATGTTGAATATGCCTGGGGAGCAGGTAAAAGCGTTCCTCACAAAAGAGAGGGCAGCGTTCGGACACTGCGGGCAGGAGGCTTATCTGAAATTTTTGGAGAGGCAGTGCGCTGCGGTGACGAGACTGAATCTGCCGGAGGAAGGAAATTACCGTGTTGAAGTCATTGATACCTGGGAGATGACCAGGAAGACTGTCATGGAAAATGCATGCGGCAGCGTACAGGTTGATCTGCCGGGCAAAGAGGATATGGCGGTGCTGGCGCTGAGAATTAGCTAGAGCGTCAATATCACAGAGCGGGATAAATTTCAGAATTGAATGAGAGTGAATATCAAAAGAGGTTATGACCTGACCAGGCCGTAACCTCTCTATATTTGGAATATCTGATTCCGCACAAGCCGAACCCAGCCTATTCTTACATACTTCCGGAATTGCGGCTTACGGTCAGCAGCTTCTGGCGCATTTCATCTTCGATGCGGACAAGTTCCTGCTCCGCACTCTTTCTTTTGGCACGGCCGTCTTCCTGAATCTTCATAACCTCGTCCAGGGTACTGATCAGTGTCTTATTGGTGGCGGTAAGTGTCTCAATATCCACAATGCCGCGCTCGCTCTCTCTTGCGGTCTCAATGGTTGCAACCTTGAGGGTCTCCGCATTCTTCTTCAGAAGTGCGTTGGTCATATCCGTCACTTCCTTCTGGGCCCTTGCAGCCTCGGTGGAATGGTTCAGGCCGATGGCAATCACCATCTGGCTCTTCCACAGGGGAATAGTATTAACCAGGGTGGACTGTATTTTTTCGGACATGGCCGTATCATTACTCTGTATCAGGCGAATCTGGGGGGCCATCTGCATGGAGATGGTTCTGGTCAGCTCCAGGTCATAGATTTTCTTCTCAAAGCGTTCACACATGGAAGCATAGTCATTGGCGGCCTGGGTATCTTCCGGAAGTCCGCTCTGTTCCGCCTTTGCCAGGAGCTTCGCAAGCTCCACGGTTCTGGCCTGTTCCAGCTTCTGCTTGCCAGCCAGGATGTACATGGACAACTCCTTGAAATAATTCAGGTTCAGCTCATACATTTTGTCCAGCATGGCGGCATCCTTGAGCAATGTGATCTGGTGATCTTCCATTACTTTACAGATACGGTTGATATTGCTTTCTGCCTTGTCATACTTTATCTTCAGATTCTCCAGCTTATTGCTGCTTTTTTTGAAAAATCCCAGGAACCCTTTTTCCTCTTCTTCATTATTGAACTCTTTCAGTTCTGAGACTACGCCTGCCAGCATCTGGCCGATTTCACCCATATCCTTTGTACGTACATTATTCAATGCATTTTCGGAAAAATCGGCAATTTTCTTTTGACTGCCCGCACCATACTGCATCACCAGCTGGGTATTGGTAATATCAATCTGTGCGGCGAAGTCATTTACCATTTTCTGCTCCTCGGGCGTCAGCACTACTTCAGGCACCTTCGCTTCCGCTTCCTTCACCGCAGGTATTTCCGGCGCGGAGGGTTCGGCTGCTGTAAAAGGCTCAAAGGTCAGAGAAGGCGCTTCCTTCAACATTTCGTCTAAATTATCGCTCATTTGGTTTTCCTCCATTTTGATTTTCGATGTGCATAAATAGTTGTAATACTCCTGTCATCTGCCCGAGCTGTCGTGAATGCGCTAATGTTATAACATGACAGAATTGTAAGTTGGGAACCACCCGGGCAGGCCACAGAACGATTGTCCAATTGGAGCTATGATTCTCTGTCCAGGGCTGCAAATTCCGGTTCTCTGGTCAGTCCTTCCTTAGCCAGCATGGTTTTTAATACCTGGGCATCTGTGGTGGCATCAAATACCGCAGCCTGGAACAACGTGTTCAGCAGCTCCCGGAAGGCCTGATTGATAGTATCCAGAGTATTTTCAATCTCTGATTTGGCCTTCAGAATTTCTTCTCCCGGAGAGCTTATTCGATCGAAGCCCTCATAGGCTTCTACCAGTTTCAGCGTAGTGGGCAGATAATAACTCATCAGCTTGTGCATCCGATGCATCTGGTCAGGATGTTCTCTGACGCTGGCGAAAATATCCTTTAACAGGTTTTCCAGACAGAAAAGCTTTGCGGAAATTACTTCTCCGGGAATTCTATCGTTCAAATCCCGCAGCTTGTGGATATATCCCATTCCCTCCGATATCATGGTCTGCAGCTCGGATTCCTGTTCGCCGGATACCTGGGGTGACTCCTGCGCCGGGGATTCCTGGGCTGCATTCTTCATTTCCAGTGCTTTCCGATTTTCTTCTTCTCTGAGTCTGCGTCCGTTTTCGGCCTCCAGGTATTGTCTGTATACCACATCATTGAGCATGAAGCAGGTTTTCTGTTCATCCAGGTGTCCCTCGGGAAAAATGCCCAATGCCAGCATTTTCTCCAAGTCTCTTATGACATAATTTCTGCTTTTCCCGGTTCCCATTGCCAGCTTTTCGATTTCGCCGTATACTCTGTAATCACAGAGCTGAAGATAACGTTCCGCCCGCCGAAGCCGTCTGCGCTGTCCGATGCCGAACTGAATCATGCCGAAGAAGCCCAGCAGGAAAATCAGGTTGGCAATCCAGCCGCCCATGGTGGTATCTCCTGCAAGAAGGGCAAAAAAGCGGAACAGGGTAACCAGTCCAGTAATCCCCAGCCCGATTCCTCCGAATACCTGGTAGAGAACATTTGATACGCTTCCCACTCTTTTGATTTTAATCAGAGGGGCGTGGAATTTTCTGAGCTGTGCCGGCTGCTGCATATTCTGCTGCAGCTTTATCTGCTTTTGACGTTCTCTTTCCTGTGCACGCTGCTGCCACACCGGGACATTGGGCGGCGGAGCCTGATTTTCAGCGGAACGTTCAGTGGCAGATCCGCTTTTCCACTGTATGCCGTCGGTATTGATGGAGACATGCTTTCCCACCTCGTTTACAGCGCTGGTGACTGTCTGGGAGACCAGCTGATTCAGGTGCTTAAAATCTCCGCTCTGCAGAGCATCCGCCAGTGCGCCCTTGAGCTGCTCGCCGGTGCTATTCCAGTTTTGATTATTGCTCATATATTAATCCTCTCAGGAACTGTCCGGGCCGGCCTGTGTACCTGCACTTGTTCAGAGGCTCTGACGATTCCTTATTATCTGTATAATTATGTACTTACACTCTCTGTTTATTATTGCACAACAAGCCCCGGACCGCAACAATTTCTTTGATGATAAAAGAGAAACGCCATGTAATTTTGTCTTGGCACTGTATGGCACTGATGGTATAATAACCTTATTTGAAAATCTTCCTCCGGGCCAGGAGGAAGCAGGCCAGGAGAAACACGCAGAAGGCGGCTTTCGTCAGGCGGTAATGGCTGTAAGAATCCGTGATCTGCCGGCACAGCGCATCCGAGAAGATGAGATAGGACTCTTCCGGCGAAGTGGAGATATATACCCGGGCCCGGGAGGGTACGGAACTGATGCCGGCAATGTTATGACTGGAAGCAATAGTTTCGTCTGCGAAAAATTTGCAGGGATTGTATTGGCGTTTAACGATACCGCCGCTGCTGATGGTGACATTGCTGATGCATATAAGCTGTTCGGTATTGGGAAAGTCCAGCCGCAGGCCGGTAATGTGACCGTCCAGGGAGGGATCCAGATTGAATTCCACCATTTTTCGGTCGTAATCGATTTCGGAAGTCTGATGCTGCCCCAGGCAGAATACATCCATAGCGTCGGTAGAATAGTATAAGGTGCAGTGCTCCCCGGCTATTTCCTCAAAATAGATGCGGAGATACAGGTTGGATGTCCGGGAAGGGAGCAGAATAAAAGCGATCATGAGGATGAAAACGGGAATCAGACACATTAATTTTTTCTTCATGGAAAAAGCAGGCTCCTTTACAAGTTTGGGAATAGTGTTATTATAGTAGAGTTTGACCGCTTTTGCAAGTAATATGGGGAGGACAGAAGATTGAAAAGAGAGAAAAGTGATATTTTTATTGTGCTTGTTTTCGGAATCGTGCTTTCATATTTTACTTATATCTATGTGATAAGCAGCATACAGGGAACTTATTCGGATTATAATGGTCATGCCTATGTCTATCTGCCTATGTTTACGAAGGAGACCTGGGTGGAAGGATGGATGATGGTGCCTTACTGTATGTGGCATCTGCTGACGCTGTTTTTCAATAAGCTGCTGCTGATTCCTCTGGACAGTGCGGCGGCCTATACTACCTGTGTGTTTTCCCTGTTTGCCTATCTGGTGGCCTATTGGATGGTGCGCAGAGTGACGGAAGCAGCAGGAAGCACTGACAGCTCTGCACGTGCGGCTATGATTGCCTTTGGGCTGTGTGTGGTTCAGGCATTTCATTTTTACTGGCTGGATGAGAATGCAAAATTCTCCATGAACCCTCTGTATAATCCCACCTATATGTGTATGCGCGGATTTTCGCTGGTCTGCTTCTGCCTGGTCTGTGATATCTGGGGACGGCAGAAGGACGAGAATTATCGGGGGATATTTTTCCGGGTGGAGCGAGGACTGAAACGGTACTATATTTATCTGGCGCTTGCATTGTTTCTGTCGGCTATGGCAAAGCCTACGTTCGCGGAAATGTTCATCCCTGCCGTGGGGCTGGTGATGCTGGGAGAGCTGGGAATAAGGCTTATGCGTAAGGACGGCAGCGCCGCTCCCTACTTCAGACAGTGTGTGATCACTTTACTCTGCGCAGTGCCTACACTGCTTTACATTCTGATGCAGTTTCTGGTTTATTTTATGTGGGGAGGCAGTTACGGCGGAGGCGAAGGACTGGTACTTACAAAATGGCTGGAAGTCTGGCAGATGTTTACACAGAATGTGGGATTGTCCGTGGCATGCAGTCTGGCGTTTCCTCTGTTTATGCTGCTGATAGACGGACGCTGGTTCGTGAAAAACGACTGGGGAAGGCTGGCGCTTGTGGGGTATCTGGTGGGTTTTCTGGAGGCAGCCTTGCTGGGAGAAGGAGGAGAGAAGCTGACCCATGGAGACTTTCTGTGGCCCATGATGTCAGGGATTCTTCTTATGTTTACGGCGTCTCTGATGCGGCTTCTGGTGCTGGAGCGGACTCAGGCGGATACCAGAGGAAAGAAGCTGCTGCTGGCCGCCGCCTGGTTCTTATTCTGCATTCATGTGCTATATGGGATACCGGCTCTGATATTATTCCCGGTATGAGAGGACTCACTGGTCTGCCGGCTCAAACAGATTCTCCCTGGTAATATTGTTCAGCCATCTGCCGCTGCGGTAATGCCGGATGACCCAGGGCCATTTGGCGAATTCGTCGGTGCACAGCAGAAAATACACCCACATGACAGGAAGCTTCAGCACGAAAGCCGCCAGCAGTCCCAGGGGAACTGCATAGCACCACATATCTATAATATCACAGACAAAGCCGAAGCGGCTGTCCCCGCCTGCCCGGAAGACGCCTGCAATCAAAGTGGTATTCACGGCGGCTCCCATCACATAATAGGTGTTGATGAGAAGCATATATTTCAGATAGTACATGGCCTGACCTGTCAGGTCTGCAAATCTGAGCACCAGCGGCATGGCGGCCAGAACGATGACACCGCCTATAGCGCCCGTAATCACTGTGAGCTTCATCAGTTTTCGGGCATCCGAGAGGGCCTCTTCCGGCTTGTTCTCCCCGATTACATTTCCCAGCAGGATTCCGCCTGCACTGGCCATTCCAAAGCACAGTATCGTGCCGAAATTTCTCACGACAACCACAAAGGAATTTGCCGCCACGGCATCCGTTCCCAGATGTCCGATGATGACGGAATAGACGGAAAAAGCTACACTCCAGGCAATGTCGTTGCCCAGGGCCGGAAGAGAGAGCCGGACAAAATCGGAGAAGAGAATCCGGTTCCTGATGAAGAGATAACGGAAATCCAGCTTGATATCTCTGCTGCGGAAGGAAAACACAAAACATGCCGCCAGCTCTGCCAGCCTGGACAGAGAAGTGGCAATTGCCACGCCCTGGGCCCCCAGCTTCGGCGCACCGAAGAGGCCGAAGATGAAAACCGCGTTCAGCAGAATATTCAGTGAAAAGGCCAGCAGATTCATGGCTGTGCTGATCATGACCTTTCCGATGCTCCTGAGCACGGCCAGATAGACTTCCGTGATTCCCCAGCACAGGTAACTGACGCTCATAAAGCGCAGGTAGGAAGCGCCGATGGAGATTAACTCCGAATCATTGGTGAAAATGTGCATCATTCCCTCCGGTACCAGAAGGGCCAGCCCGGCAAAAAGCAGAGAAAATCCCAGAGAGAATCGCAGGGCAATGCCTTCGATGACCTGAATGGCCCGCATATCTCCCTTTCCATAATACTGGGCGCAGAGCATGGTAGCTCCTGTGCCCAACCCGTAGAATACCATAAATAGTACATTGGCGTACTGAGAGGCCAATGAAACCGCGGATATGGAAGACTGTCCTACGTAATTCAGCATGATGACATCCGCCGAGCTGACGGCGGCACTCAGCAGGTTTTGAATGACGATGGGCAGTACCAGCCTGAAGATTCGATTGTAAAAAGGGTCATTTTTCCATGTTGCTTTCATAGTATCACCAATTTTCACATTTACATTTTTTATTAATTATAAGTCATACAGAACATCCTGCTCACACTTTCAGGCATGTTGCCTCTGGCGGCATAACAGCAGAAAATTCTTTCAGCTGTTATGAACAGTCAACGAATGGATGTCAGGGCTGCTCTCGCTGATTTGGGCTTCAAGACATCTGCTTATTTCTTTTAACTGTTCTGAATCTGCCTTACACATTTTTCTGTCGTAGGTATAGAAACCGTTGGTCTCATCCTCCACATCACTGAGCTGGGTATAGATGCAGCCGCAGACGCCTTTTGGGATATTGATCAGGATCATCTCTTCGTACAGTGCCCTGATCCTGGCTGTCAGTTCCTGACTGTCCGCACATTCACCGTAACCAAACTGATTGTACTTCGCATAGAAATGTTCCGGTATACGATAAGAATATCCGCCGCACTCCGAGATGAACACAGGCTTTTTTGGCGTCTCCGGAAGTACCGGCTTTCTGAAATAAATATGCTGGCTGTCAAAGTCGCTCCTGCTTCCCGGAAACCACCCGGAAGCTGTGTCATACAGTCTTGTTCCGTCCAGCGCCTTTGCCTTGTCATATATGGCATCTCCGTCAAACTGGCCCCAACCCTCGTTAAACAGGGTGTAGGCGATAATGCTGGGATGGCTTTGCAGATGCCGGATGGTTTCTTCCATATGTCGGACGAAAAAGTTTCTGCGCTTTTTCCTTCCCCACAGCCGGCCGTTTCCCTTCTGGCAGATACCGATGGTAGGGAGAGCAGTGTCCTTTATCCAGGAATAGAGACCGTTGTTCACCATATCCTGCATCACCAGCATACCGTGGAGATCACAGTAATAGTAAAAACATTCCGGCTCAATCTTGATATGCTTTCTCAGCAGATTGAAGCCAAGCTCCTTCATGCGAAGAACATCCCGCTCGTATTCTTCTTCCCCGGCCGGAAGGTAAATACCGTCGCAGAAATATCCCTGATCCAGTACTCCATGCAGGAAGATTGGATCTCCGTTCAGACATACTCGAGGTACCCCATTCAGCATTTTCGTTTCAATGGTGCGGAGGCCGAAATAGGAGGACACGATGTCTTCACCCATGGTGACTGTGATGTCATACAGACAGGGATGTTCCGGGCTCCATAATACCGGCTGATAGGTACTGCCGTCCGCCAGCTGCAGCTGACGGAGATTGATTTCCAGCTCTTGCTTTTGCGATCTCATACTGTAGAGGCTGCCGTTGTGGAGCTTGATGGTGACAGAGATTCCTCCGGAAACACCATCCGCACTGCTTCTGACACGGATATGTACTTTCTCCGTATCCGCAGTGATATCCAATCCTGCGATGTATACTTCCGGCACATGCTCTATCCAGACGCTTTGCCAGATGCCGCTGACCGGCGTGTACCACATACCGCCCCGGGCTTTGCGCTGTTTCCCGTAAGGGTATCTGCGGGAGAGAGAGTCTGTGGCTCTGACCACAAGTCGGTTCTCACCTTCCTGCATGGTATCAGTGATGTCGAAGGAAAAAGGCAGATAACCGCCTTCATGCCTTCCCAGACGATGTCCGTTCAGATATACCTCCGCAGCCTGGTCCACTGCGCCGAAGTGGAGGAGAAGCCGCCTGCCTTTTTTTGCCGGAGGCAGGGTAAAGTCTCTGACATATTCCAGGTGCTTTCCGATTCGGCCGTGATAGCCGGACAGAAGAGCCTCAGGCGGAAAGGGAATCAGGATTTCCTTTCCGTTTAGAGTCCACTTTCCATTCAGGCTGTGAAAACTGTCCCGCCGCATTTGAGGACGGGGATAGCTGTTCCAGATTTCCTCTGTCCGTATACTGTTTTCGGCATTGACATTTCCGAAATCGGTATTTTTTAGTGCATTTTCCGAATTTTCCGGCAGAAGCCCTGCTTTTTTCAACAATTCTTCGCCGGCCTGGCTGAGCAGGAAATGATGGCCGTTTCTCATCATCCGGAAAATCAGCCAAAGCGATATCAGTAATCCCGCTGCAACTGCAAAGGCGGCAGCGTAAATATTCCGGTTTGGCAGGAAAGAAGTGGTGCCGTCGGAATTGAGGATCTGTTCGGCATCGTGCAGAACCGCCGCACCGATAGCCGGCCCAATGATACCGGGTACCAGCACCTGGCCGATAATTCGAATCCCCTGAAATTGTCCAGCTTTGGCCTTCGGAATATGGCTTCGGATCATGGCGCCAAAAACGGCCATTCCCGTCAAATAGCCGGTCATCATGAGAAGGGAACCGAGGAAGACAACAACCGAATGCGTGCCTGTGTAGAGAAGTATGTAACCGGCCATAAGCAGGAAGACGGAAGGCACCACAGAGGATTTGAAGCCCAGAAGATCATACAGTTTTCCATAAAAAGCTGTGGCGATGGCTGCCAGCACAATGGCGGGAGCCATGACCATCACATAATTGGTCATGCCCAGAGTTTTCTCATAATATAGGATCAGATAGGGCATGAAAATATTGATGGAAATACCGAAGACGGCAAAGGCTCCGATGACGGTATAGAGAAGGGGATTTTCACGCACTGTGGAGAGGCGGAAGCTGTAAAAAAGGTTTTCCCGAAAACCGACGGTTTCTTCCGGCTTTTTTCCTTTCTCATCAATCAGAAAAAAACCAGACAGGCCGATGAGGATGACTGCGCCGCCAATGATAAGAAAAATGGCGGTCCAACTCTCCGCTTTGTCCAGGTCAAAGACGGAAAAACCGCCGAAAACCGCCAGGATGGCAAGGAGAGGCATCATGGAATTGATGCCTTCTATTTTCCCACGGTTGGAACTGTCGCCCCAGTCTGTCACCCAGGCATTGAAGGAGGCATCGTTGGCTGAGGAGCCCAGAAAGGTCATGACGCAGTCCAGGATGATTACCAGCGTGATGCCAAGGGACGCGGCTTGCAGAGCATTTCCCGCCAGGGGAGTCAGAAGATCCACGCGCAGGAGTGCGAAGGCCAGGATGGAGACCCCCCATACAATATATCCGCCGCTGATAAAGCCTTTGCGCCTGCCCAGATAATCTGTCAGCGCCCCCATGAATATGGTGGTGAGAGTGGCGGCCACAGAGCTTGCTCCTACCATCAGGGAAATGTCTGCCGCGGAGGCATGGAACATTTTGTAGATAAATACGTTGAAATACATGTTTTCAACTACCCAGGCCACCTGGCCCATGAGGCTGAAAATGACCAGTGCCGTCCAGAATTTGCGCCTAAGACGTTTTTCCATGATACTGCCTGTTCCTTTCTGTGAGTCGACTTTGGTTGTGATATCCTCACAAGTATAACAGGTTCGAAGGCGCATTACCAGAGGCAACTTCGCAATCAAACCTCATCCGTCAAAAATCTGTTGCAATCCTGCCAGAATTATGTTAACCTGTTCTCAGGCCAAGAATTCTGAATTCCGTTTTCAATCTAAAGGTTGTCCAAAGCCTTTCATGTCAGTTCGAACTTCTTGCCGGGCATAAGCCCAAATCCCAGAAATAAGAAACCGCAGACAACGGCAGGAAGAGAGCGCTTTCCTGCATATTTTAGAGAAAGGAAAGATTGCTTATGGACGAAAGATACAGTTTATAAGCGGGTGGGGGCTATCCGCAGGGCATACAAGAGAGACGGTGGCGGAGGTAATCTGAACTGGACCGGAAGCGGAGGGGATGAGTTGCGTTTGAGGGCATTTTATGACACTTAAACGGTGCTATAGTAGGAAACAGCGTTGGAGATAACAGAACCACTATAATTTAGGAGTTGACAAATAAGAACAAATGTTTTATCTTAATAAAAACAGAACGTTTGTTCCCTGACGAAAAGGAGATAATAATATGGAAAAAGATGAAAAACTCAAAGCGTTGGATGCGGCAATAGGCCACATTGAAAAGCAGTACGGCAAAGGGGCGGTAATGAAACTGGGCGATCCCAGTGTACAGATGAATGTGGAGACGATTCCCACAGGGTCTTTAAGCCTTGACATAGCACTGGGGCTGGGCGGAGTTCCCCGGGGAAGGATTGTGGAGATATACGGACCGGAGTCCAGCGGTAAGACTACCGTCACGCTGCACATGGTAGCGGAGGTGCAGAGAATGGGCGGTATAGCCGGATTTATAGATGCGGAGCATGCGCTGGATCCTGTGTATGCCAAGAACATCGGAGTGGACATTGATAATCTGTATATCTCTCAGCCGGACAGTGGAGAGCAGGGGCTGGAAATTGCAGAGACCATGGTGCGTTCGGGAGCTCTTGATATCGTGGTAGTGGACTCGGTGGCGGCGCTGGTTCCCAAAGCGGAGATTGACGGAGAGATGGGTGACAGCCATGTGGGACTGCAGGCCCGTCTGATGTCTCAGGCGCTGAGAAAGCTTACGTCAGTGATTAGCAGGTCCAATTGTGTGGTAGTATTTATCAATCAGCTTCGTGAAAAAGTTGGGGTGATGTTCGGCAGCCCGGAGACTACCACGGGAGGCCGGGCTCTGAAATTCTATGCTTCTGTCCGAATGGATGTGCGCAGAATCGAGTCTTTGAAGCAGGGCGGTGACGTAATCGGCAACCGTACTCGGGTGAAGGTGGTCAAGAATAAGATTGCGCCGCCTTTCAAGGAAGCGGAGTTCGATATTATGTTTGGCAAAGGTATATCTAAAGAGGGAGATATTCTGGATTTGGCGGTGGATCTGGACATTATTGTCAAGTCTGGTGCGTGGTATGCTTATGAAGGGAACAAGATCGGACAGGGGCGTGAGAATGCGAAGCAGTATCTGAAAGAGCACGAGGATGTCTGCATGGCTGTGGATACAAAAGTGCGGGAGCATTATGGATTTGGCGATTCCAGAGCAAAGAAACTGGAAGGCGCAGAGAGATCGCTGCTGAAGTCGGAGACAAAAGGTAAAGGTAAGGGTGCAAAGGCAGCGGCAAAAGCAGAGGAACGGGCTGCGGCGGGTGAAGAGGAAGCATAATAAGGGAATTTTGAGTGAAGCGGAGCAGGATTGCAGGCGGGGGAACCGATGAAGGTTACACAGATAGAAGAAGTATCCAAATCCCGGGTCAGGATATATGTGGAGGATGAATCCGCTTTTGTGCTGTATAAAGGCGAATTACGTTCCTTTCATATCCGTGAAGGAGAGGAAATAGAGCAGGAAAATTACGAGGAGATTCTGACGAAGCTTTTGCCGAAACGCGCAAAGCTGCGGGCTATGAATTTATTGAAGACCAGGGAATATACAGTGAAGCAGCTTCAGGATAAGCTGAAAGCGGGTGGCTATCCGGAAGAAGTAATACAGGAAGCTCTGGCCTATGTGGCGGGCTTTCATTATACGGATGATTTGCGCTACGCAGTCGGTTTTATTGAGGGACATTCGAACAGTAGAAGCCGTCGAAGAATAGAGCAGGATCTTCTGAGGAGAGGAATCGACAGGAGGACATTGGAAAAGGCATGGCTTCAATGGGAAGAACAGGGAGGAGACCAGGATGAACAGAAAATGATTCAAGCGCTGCTGGTTAAAAAGGGCTTTGAGCCGGACAAGGCGAATCTGAAAGAACGGCAGCGGATGTATGGTTTTCTGATGAGAAAGGGATTTTCCGGTGAACAGGTGCGCAGAGCAGTGCTGAAAGGGATGTCCGACTGGCAGTAATGTCCGCCTGGCGGTAAAATTGCAGTAAAGCGGTGAAAACACAGGCAGGCAGTTGAGCTGCAGGTAAGCTGATGTAAACGTAGTGATTTGTCTGTTCAAGCATGGAGATTGCTATATAGAGGCACACTGGATTTTGTACAAATAGCACAACAAATGTCAGATTTTACAAAATATTTTCTGCAGGATATGAAACCTTTTGCTTGACATCGGATAAGTTTGAGGGTAAAATTGAATTTGTTGCGAATTGCTTGTTAGAATGTTTTCAATTTCCCGGGCAGAGAGTGTATGCTTTGGGAATAAGTACATACATTCTATATAGGCTGTGAGGCGGCCTGCCGCCGCGCAGTTAATGTACAATGAAAATGGAATAAGGAGGTGCCCTGTTAATGCTTGAGATTATAATTGCTGTAGCAATATCTGTAGTGTTGACCGCAGCTGCGACTACATTTGTTGTGACCGGTTACCAGAAAAAATCGGCGGATGCAGCTATCGGCGGTGCACAGGATAAGGCCAGAGAAATTATTGATGAAGCTCTTAAGACGGCAGAATCCAAAAAACGTGAATCACTCCTTGAAGTGAAGGAAGAGTCTATTCGGGCTAAAAATGAATTGGACAAGGAGATTAAAGAACGCAGAGCGGAAGTACAGCGTTCCGAACGACGGATTCAGCAGAAGGAAGAGAATATCGATAAGAAAACCGAGGCGATTGAAAGGCGCGAAGCAAATCTGACCGCTAAAGAGGAGGCTCTGAATAAGGTCAAGATAGAGATTTCCAAATTAAACGAACAGCGCCTGCAAGAACTCGAGCGAATTTCCGGACTAACCTCTGAACAGGCAAAAGACTACTTATTGAAAATTGTTGAAGATGAAGTAAAACATGAAACGGCCATGATTATCAAGGAAATGGAGAGTCGGGCCAAGGAAGAAGCGGACAAAAAAGCCAGAGATTATGTGGTTTCGGCTATCCAGAGATGTGCGGCAGACCATGTTTCTGAGACCACTATCTCAGTTGTACAGCTTCCGAATGATGAAATGAAGGGAAGAATCATCGGACGAGAGGGACGTAATATACGTACACTTGAGACCATGACGGGCGTAGACCTGATAATTGACGACACACCGGAGGCAGTTATTCTGTCAGGTTTTGACCCGATTCGCCGTGAAGTGGCAAGAATTGCGCTGGAGAAGCTGATTGTAGACGGGCGTATCCATCCCGCCAGAATCGAAGAGATGGTAGAGAAGGCGCAGAAAGAAGTGGAAGTAATGATAAAGGAGGAAGGAGAGGCTGCGACACTGGAAGTCGGTGTACATGGCATCCACCCCGAACTTATCAGATTACTGGGTAAAATGAAGTTCAGGACCAGCTATGGTCAAAATGCGTTGAAACATTCCATCGAGGTAGCTCAGCTGTCAGGCCTGTTGGCCGCAGAGCTGGGGCTTGATATCAGGATTGCAAAACGCGCCGGTTTGCTCCATGACATTGGTAAGTCTGTGGACCATGAGATGGAGGGTTCTCATATTCAGCTGGGAGTAGAGCTCTGCAGAAGATATAAAGAGAATGCGACGGTCATTAATGCGGTGGAATCTCATCATGGAGATGTGGAGCCCACTTCACTGATTTCCTGCATTGTACAAGCTGCCGATACAATATCTGCAGCGAGACCGGGAGCCAGAAGAGAGACGCTGGAGACCTATACCAGCAGATTGACAAAATTAGAGGAAATAACAAACAATTTCAAGGGTGTAGACAAATCTTTTGCTATTCAGGCAGGACGGGAAGTTCGCGTAATGGTAATGCCGGAGCAGATTTCGGATACCGATATGGTTCTGTTGGCGCGTGATATATCCAAACAGATCGAAGCTGAACTGGAATATCCCGGACAGATTAAGGTAAATGTAATCCGTGAAAGCCGTGTCATTGATTACGCAAAGTAAAATGGAGTGAATTGGTCATAGACCGAATCAAAGTAAAAAAGAGTAGGAATGGCGGAAAATCGCAGACATGTGACTTTCCGCCATTTTTTCTATGCATTTTCACTTAACAGGCAGGGAATTCTAAATTTAAATTTGTTATTTTTTCTATTGTGCGTCGGTGGAAATTATAGTATGATAATGCAGATGCATGATTGTATACGATGATACATGTAATCAAAGTATGGCAGTTCTCTAAAGAGAGTAAGAACAACACAGGCAGAGCTGTTATAAAAATAAATCTATACGGCTGACAGTGCCCGGGATGGAGGAAGAGATGAAAGCGTATCAGGAGCTTGGCAGAGAGGAATTATTGTCATTGAAAGCGCAGTTGGAGAAGGAATTTGAGGAAGAGAAGGCAAAAGGCCTGAAGCTGGATATGTCCAGAGGCAAACCTTCGGTATCTCAGCTGGATATGGCAATGGATTTTATGGACACACTGGATTCGAACAGTTATATGAAGACAGAGGACGGAGTGGATGTGCGCAATTACGGTATTGTGGATGGCATTCCGGAGGCTCGGAAGCTGCTGGGCGATATTATGGGCGTTTCTGCAGATCATGTAATTGTGTGCGGAAACGGAAGTCTGGCCATTATGTATGATACGGTTTCCCGCTCTGTGACACATGGTGTTGGCGGATGCACTCCCTGGTGTAAGTTGGATAAAGTGAAATTCCTGTGTCCGGTGCCCGGCTATGACAGGCATTTCGCAATTACGGAGCATTTTGGAATTGAGATGATTAATGTGCCAATGTCACCTCAGGGACCGGACATGGATATGGTAGAGCAGCTGGTAGCACAGGATGAGAGCATCAAGGGCATGTGGTGTGTGCCGAAATATTCCAATCCTCAGGGATATACTTATTCCCGGGAAACTGTGAACCGGCTTGCCAATCTGAAGCCTGCGGCAAAGGATTTCCGGATTTATTGGGATAATGCCTATGCAATGCATCATCTCTATGAAGACAGGCAGGATGAATTGCCGGAGATTCTGAGTCTGTGTGAGCAGGCGGGAAATCCTGATCTGGTGTATGAATTCTGCTCCACATCCAAGATCATTTTTGCAGGAGCAGGTCTGGGGGCTGTGGCCTCCTCGAAGGCGAATCTGGATGAGATAAGGAAGAGCCTCTCGATTATGACCATCGGATATGACAAAATTAATCAGCTGCGTCATGTACGTTACTTTAAGGACATTGACGGGATCGCCAGGCATATGAAAAAGCATGCGGTACAGATGCGTTCCAAATTCCAGGCGGTTCTGGAGGTGCTTGAAAGGGAGCTTTCAGGTACAGGCATCGGAGAATGGACAAATCCCAATGGAGGCTACTTTATCTCCTTTGAATCCATGGAAGGCTGCGCGAAGGCTATTGTGGCAAAGTGTAAGGAAGCGGGCGTCACTCTGACCGGAGCGGGGGCAACCTATCCTTACGGAAAGGATCCGAAAGACAGCAATATTCGGATTGCACCTACATTCCCGTCACAGGAAGAAATGGAGCTGGCCGCAGATATCTTTGTTCTCTGTGTCAAGCTGGTAAGTGTGGAAAAGCTTTTGGAGAAGTGCTGTCCGGAGCCGATTTACGTCTCCTGCAGCGGAACTGTGGGCAGGGCTGTATGATATTGTAAGTGAACGACAGTTCAGGGTACTGCCCGGACCAATATAGAGATTTCATGTGAAAACAAATGAGTACAGATAATAGCTCAGGGACCTGTCTGAACTGTTACGAATACAGCTTTTGACTCTCGGCGAACAGTCGGGAGTCTTTTCAGGAAGTAAGGTTTTCAGGAGAGGGAAATGGAAGAATATAAGAGATTGAAAAGGGAACTTGTGGCAAATGGAGTTATTCTTGACTATTATCAGGATACCATGTTGATACCCAACGGAAATGTGGCAAAATGGGATCTGATTGATCATAAGGGGGCTGCCGCGGTGGTGGCGGTGCGGGAAGACGGAAAGCTCCTCATGGTGCGGCAGTATCGGAATGCGCTGGAGAGAGACACTCTGGAGATCCCGGCAGGCGGATTGAATGGGCGGGATGAGCCCACGGAATCTGCAGCGGTACGTGAACTGGAGGAGGAGACAGGCTATACCTGCGGCCGGGTAGAGCTTCTGAATTCCATCTACACCACGGTGGCTTTCTGCAATGAAAAGATTGACATTTACCTGGCCAGAGACCTGAAGCCGGGAAAACAGCATCTGGACGAAGACGAGAATATCAATGTGGAGGCTTATTCGGTGGAAGAACTGAAGCAAATGATTTTTGACTGTAAGATTCAGGATTCCAAAACCATCTGCGGCATTTTGACCTATGCCGCAAAGTTTGCCCCGGAATCCGCATAGACAAAAGCCTGCCCGCATACATTGGAGTATCGGCTGCTTTCCCTGCATCATTTTTACATGTGACCGGAGAAAGGCAGCGGATATCAGTTGCCATGGAAGGACGGTGATGCGGGTGCAGCTTTCAGGAAGGAGATTTTTATCCGGGGAACGTACATTTCTGACTTTTTTCGTTGTGGGATTAGTGGCCGGAATGTTTATTGTGAATATAGGAAAGAGCATTTTGCTGGGAGATACAGGACTGTTCAATGAACATATGCTGTATCAGATGAAAGATATGTCCCTGGACGGCAATGCTCTTTTTTGCTATGTGTTCAGAAAAAGAATCGGCAGGCTGCTGATTCTGGCTGTAATCTCCACTACTTATCTGGGGATGGCTGCCTGTATGGGAGCGGCCCTGTGGTACGGGATGTCCGCAGGCGCCTTTCTGACGGCGCTGGCGCTGCGGTATGGACTGAAAGGAATCCTGCTGGCGCTGGTCAGTATATTTCCGCAATATCTGTTATATGTGCCGGCTGTGCTGGCAATGCTTCCCTGGTGCAGAGAATTGTTTCGGGGAATCTACGTGAGGGGAGATTTCAGCGCCGGAGACAAAGGATTTCTACTGAAAAAGGCGGGACGGCTTGGGGGGATTCTGGCTGCTGTAATCACAGGATGCCTGCTGGAGGGGTATATCAATCCCTGGCTGGTGCTTGGATTTCTGAAGATATTTTAATGTCGCAGATTTTGCTGGACAGACTGCCGAAGGGATATGATTTCAGCACTGCGATTCAGCCTGAAACCGATACTGCACAGGCTGAATCGCAGGTTTGTAATAGTTCTCATTCATATTCGGCGATTTCGTAGATTAGATGTTCTGAAGCTTCCCACCCCAGACAGGGATCGGTAATAGATTTCCCATAGATACCCTCGCCTATTTTCTGGCACCCTTCTTCGATATAGCTTTCAATCATGACACCCTTTACCAGTTTGTGAATGTCGGAATTCAGTCTGCGGCTGTGCATGACTTCCTTGGTAATGCGAACCTGCTGTTCAAACTGTTTGCCTGAATTGGAATGGTTGGCATCTATGACGCAGGCAGGATATTTTAAATCCATTGCGTTATACATTTCCAGAAGGCGGTTCAAATCTTCGTAATGGTAGTTAGGCACATTGCTGCCATGTTTATTTACGGCACCGCGAAGAATCGTATGAGTCAGTTCGTTACCGGTGGTAGTGACTTCCCAGCCTCTGTAGATAAAGGAATGAGAATGTTGAGCTGCATAGACAGAATTCAGCATAACAGATAAATCGCCGCTCATTGGATTCTTCATACCGGCGGCCACGTCAAAGCCGCTGGCGGTCAGTCGGTGCTGCTGATCTTCTACTGAGCGGGCGCCAATAGCCACATACGACAGAATATCGGAGATATAGCGCCAGTTTTCGGGATAGAGCATTTCGTCCGCCGCAGTGAGACCTGATTCCTGAAAAGCCCGGATGTGCATTTTTCTCATGGCAATCAGCCCGGCAAGGAAGTCAGGCTTTTTTTCCGGGTCAGGCTGATGGACGATACCCTTATAGCCCTCTCCCGTGGTGCGGGGCTTGTTGGTATAGATTCTGGGGATCAGAATCAGCCGGTCTTTTACCTTTTCATTGATCCTGGCCAGCCGGTTAATATAGTCGCAGACAGCGTCCTCATTGTCGGCGGAGCAGGGACCGATGATTACGAGAAAGCGGGAGCTTTTGCCCGTGATGACATCTCTGATGGCAGCGTCTCTTTCCTGTTTCAATTCTACCAGATTCCGGGGCAGGGGATATTCTTCACGAATCTCTGCCGGAGTGGGAAGTTTGCGAATAAATTCAAAACTCATAATATTTTGTTTGCATTAGCAATCCTTTCCATGTATTATAGTATTGTAGTCGATTGCCTCAACTGTTCTGCTTATGATGCGTTTCTCGCATTCACAGGGGAAGCCGATCGGACAAGTACCATTATAATATATGAAATCGGTTCCTGCAAGAAATTTAGAAAGTGGTTTGGACGGCCTGAATGTGGGACAGCATGTTCTATAGAGAGATTTAACAAAGGTTTTTCATTGGAACAGGCTGTTTTAGAAAGCGGGGAAGAGATAGAGAAATTTCAGTAATTCTAAAGATTCATTTCTGATAAGGGAAATAATGGTACAGTAAAAAGGGCAAAGTAAATTTAGTAAGACATGGATGTAATTGTATTTATTTGAGTAATGCAGATGGGATGGCGGAACAAAAGATGAAAGAGAAGGACCCAATAACCAACATGCCGGATGAACTCGCGGATATTTATGAGAAATACTTTGATGCTGTTTTCAAATATGTATATCGGGAAATCCCACATAAAGAAATGGCAGAAGATATCACACAAGATGTATTTTATGTGGCATTGAAGAAGGGCAAAGATTTTCTGGAACATTCTGAACCGAAGCTGTGGCTGCTGCGTACTGCATGGTTCAAAATGCGGGAACTTCACAGGAAAATGAAGCGTTGGGCGACAGAACCTCTGGATGAGGGAAGTCCGGAATTGGGTGTGGAGGAAGGCTGTTACGAAGAGGTGGAATTGGAACTGACTGCGCTGGCGATTCTGGACGAGAAAGAGTGGAAGCTGATCAAGAGATATTATTTTGGCGGGTGTCCGATTTCAGTACTGGCAAAAGAAGAGGGAATCACGGATAACAATATGAGAGTACGCCTTTACAGAATGAAGAAAAAGCTGAAAGACGGGATGAAATGAGAGAAGATAACGGCTCGAATTCTGTTTGAATCATCATAATAGCCGACGGGTATGGTATCTCTGTGTCAACAGGAGATGACTTGTGCGGCCTGTATGTTGGGACAGCCGGGAAAGGAGGAGAATATGCAGGAAGATAAGAATAAGGATTTGCTGGTAAAAGAGTTAAAGGAGAAGTTGGATTGGTATACATTGTTCGCTTCAGAAGAGGAGTACGATGCCGGAGCCGTGGAATCGATCCTTTATCTGCTGGACCGCCTGGAGCCCATAGAAGAGAATGATATTCCGCGGAAGAGTGAGGCCTGGGAACGCTTTCAGGAACTTGCCTGCAGGCAGGAGGAATTACTGCCTGTCCCGGAAATGCGGGGAGACAGGACAGAGAAAGCGTGCAGGGCCGGAGAAAAAGGGCGGGAAGTATCCGATGCCGCGGCACCGGAAAACGGCATGGGGGAGGCGGCCGGGACCGACGAGCCGAAAGACGGCATGGGGGAAATGCATGCAGTCAAAGAGAAGAAGGCATCCGAATTCAGGAAGTTCAGAGCGCCGGATACTGCGGATTTCGGAGCGGAGATATCCGCAGAACTGGGAATATCCGGCTTCAGTGTGTCAAAGGCCGGCGCGTGCCTTCCCAAAACGGGAAGCATCAGGTTTTTTGGGACAGGCTGTCCTGCTCAGGGCAGGTTTACTGCCGGGATGTGGCATTTTGCAATGGGGCATAAGTATATCGCGGCAACCATTGTGATTGCGCTGATTTTGGCAGTCAGCGGAACGGCGGAGGCGATAGCCACAGGAGGTAATGATTTTTTCTATTGGCTGGAGCAGGATGACACGGGAACGAAAATGATGACTTCACCTACGGATTTGGAGGCAGAGACGGATACAAATGAATGTACCTATCTGAGCCGGGAGGAAATGCCCGATTGGACCCAGGAGTGGCTGGAGATTGAAGAGAAGTTTGAGATGCCGGAGGGGTATGAGTGGCAGTATTATGAAGCAGGTGAAGTTGAATATAGAAAATATGTTGGTAGTAATTATCAGAATGTACTTAGGAAAGATGAGATTTTTTTAGGGGCTTGGATATATCAAGAAAAAATATCATATCATGAGGAAAGTTTTGTAGGTTATAATTATATTGATGATTATGGGGAAGCTTCTCAAAAAATGGGGATTTATTGTAAAACGGAGGAAACAGGAGATATATTCTATATAATTTCCTTCTATGAAGGAAATTGTCAATATTACATTAGAGGACAAGATGACTTAGAAAATTTAAAGGTATTGGCTGAACAATATTGGAACTGTGTCAAAACAAGTAAAAAGGTTTAGATTTTTTGTAATAAAATGATGTTTCAGGTCATTTATAGTATAGAAGGACAATATGAAATAAGATTTATGGGAAAGGAGAGGAAGAAAGTCCTTCGAAAACTATACTAAGGAGAAAATGGAAATGAGAAAAGTAAAAAAAGTAGGTCAAAGGTTCTTGAGTGTATTGGTAACAGTATTGTTGTCTGTAGAAATTTCTGGATTTATTAGTATGGCCGCTGAAACAGGTGCATTGGAAAATTCTTTGGAGCAATATCAAGAAGTAGCAGTTTTGGAAGCAATTGTAGTGGAAGACATGGATGTATCTTCCGAAATTGACCCATATACTATGTTGGCCAGCTGCATTATTAGTGTTGGAGAAGAAAGTGATGGCATGCATATAGGAATTTCTACCGGAACAGTAGGTACTGCGTCCGTGTTAGGGGTGAAGGATGTTAAAATCTGGAAGAAAACCTGGTATGGGGGCTGGGATTTAGTGGCTACTTCTAAGGGAGGAGAATCATATAATAGATCAAATATGGGAGTTAGTATTGTGTATCCTGGTGCGGTGAAAGGGGCGACTTACAAAATTACCTGTGTCCATTATGGAAATGTCAATGGTTATACGGAAGGAGAAAACGACAGCGGAGAGTTTGTTTATGATTTTGAGTAAAACAACAACAGAGAAACCCAGTGACCATAGTAGTACATCAAATAATGGAGGGCAAGACAATTAAACATATCAGTTTCTTCAGTACGGTTATTGAAACAGTTGGTTATGATCCACAGACTGCCACCCTGGAGGTTAAGCTGGCGACGGACGGAAAGGTGCGGAGATATGATGATGTGCCGGAAGACATTTGGTACAGGCTCAGACATAATTATCATCCGGATACCTATTTCCGCGTACATGTCAGCGGTCATTTCGAAGAGACAGTTGTTTCGGATAACGATGGTCAGGAGAAGGAGTAGCTTTTGACCGGAATAGGGGAATCCTTTATATGATCTTCTGAACTGCTATGTAATAAAATGTATTGTTAAGCTTTATGGTTCCCTGCTTTCTCCTGACAGTAATCAGGGAGGAAAGCAGGGAATTTCAATTAAGGGGAGTTTTGAGGTCAGACATTTTCAGAGTAGAGTCATGTTATCAAAAAAATAAAATTTTTTGTAATAAAAGAATCGGGTCAGGTCATTTATATAGTAGAAGGGTAGCAGGAGGGACATTTACAGAATGAATGAAATGGTCGAATAGTTGGCACCTTTCAAAATAAATGCAAAGGAGAAGAGTGTAAAAAAGAGGCTATTAAAAAGTTGGTTCAAGAGGCAATTAAGAAACTTACTGTGAAACATAACCTTCCGGGTAGCCAAAAAAGCGCAGACTTCCCCTATC
>CAJUQT010000052.1 GCA_910588225.1 uncultured Acetatifactor sp. | reverse complement strand
TTCATAATAAACTGTGCAAAGAATAAAATCAACAAAATTTTTGCAGTTTCTGAAGGTTGAAATTGCAAACCGCCTATTTTCAGCCAGCGTGTCGCTCCTTTTACATTTACGCCAAACTGCCAGACCGCCGCCAGCAGCACCAGATTACCCGCATACATAAACCAGTAAAGCTTTAAAAGCAGCGAATAGTCCAGAAAGGAAATCACGGTCATCAGGAAGAAACCTGCCAATACGGCAAACATCTGCCTTGACTGCAAAGATTCCTCTGCGCTGCCGATTGCAATGATTCCAATTACGGAAAGAGCAAGTATCATCAATACCAATTTAAAATCATAATCACGTATCCTGTATCTCTTAAACATAATTTCCTCTGTTTATTTTCTATTCCAAATTCTTCTCCATCTGCTGTGCAGGGACATCCATAATCGGAATATTCGCATAAAGTACCGGCATTTTGCCGCCTCTTCCCGATTTACTGCCCTTTGTATTAATCTGGATATCCATATTTTCCGAATCTATTTTCATGTACTTTGATAAAACCTTTGCGATGTCGGTTTTAATCAGCTCCATTACCTCCGGAGAACAGTTTACTCTGTCCGAAATCAACAAAATTTTCAATCTGTCCTTTGCTATCTGGCAGGAGCTTTTTCTGCGAAAAAAATGTCTCATTTCACGCCCTCCTTATGCCTTATGAAAAATTCCGGTTACTCTGGTCCAGAAGGAAATCCCCTTATCAAAATTCAGATAGGGTACCTCTTTGCCTTCCACCCGATGTACCACATTTGCATAGGCCTGTCCTGCCGGTGAATTGCTTCCCACCAGTGGCTCTCCCTGGTTGGTTGCCACCACCACACTCTCATCATCTGGAATAATGCCGATCAGAGGAATCGCCAGAATATCTACCACATCCTGAGCAGACATCATGTCTCCCCGTTTTACCATATCCATACGCAGCCGGTTAATAATCAGATCCATCTGTTTAAAACCATTTGCCTCCAGCAGTCCGATAATCCGGTCCGCGTCGCGGATTGCGGATACCTCCGGTGTAGTGACTACCAGTGCTCTGTCGGCACCTGCGATTGCATTCTGGAATCCCTGTTCAATACCTGCCGGGCAATCCAGGATGATATAGTCGAACTGTTCCTTCAAATGCTCGATTACCTTCACCATCTGTCCCGGTGACACAGCGCTCTTGTCCCTGGTCTGGGCAGAAGGCATCAGATAGAGGCCCGGATGCCGCTTATCTCTGATCAGAGCCTGCTTCACCCGACAATTTCCCTCCACTACATCCACCAGATTATAGACGATACGATTCTCCAGTCCCATGACTACATCCAAATTGCGCAGACCTATGTCCGTATCGATCAGACAGACTTTCTTCCCAAGCTTTGCCAGACCAGTTCCCACGTTTGCAGTTGTGGTGGTCTTGCCCACACCGCCTTTACCTGAAGTGACGACAATGACTTTGGAGCTTTTTTGCTCCTGGGAAAATTGCTTTTCCATTTTCCTTACCCTCCGATTAATTTGTCACCGTCCTCCAGATACCCGTCATATTTCGGCCTTCAGCCGAAGGTATCCAGCAAATCTTTGGTAAATGCTTCGAATACGATTCTGCTGTTTTTTATATATGCAATTTTCGGCCGTATTTTTGGGTGAATTCCCCATTTTGCCTGTTTCGTATTTGGTTTATATTTGAAATCGCCGATTTTGATTCTTTCCGGCTCCATTTCAAGCGCAGCAACATAGGACTCCCGGCAGCCGTTTCCTCCGGCGTACGCCTCTCCGTAGAGACCGCCCAATATAATAATATTTTTGGCACTGATCACAGCACTTCCCGGATAAACGTCCCCCAGCACGATAATACTGTTGTCAGTCTCCAGGACTTCCCGATTCTTCAAATCGCCTCTGAAAAACTGTCCGCTCTCCTCGCTGGCAAGCTTCTTCTCCGTATGAGCCAAAGCCTTGATATAATTTTTATTGGCTTCCTCATCCCGGCTTACAATACAGATAATATGGAGGTCACTGTTCTCATGAATCGTTTCCAGAATTCTGATCTCATCCACATTTGACACGGAACGACCTTCAATAGACAATGCCATTACAGCCTCCCCGAAGAAATTCCTTGCCTCTCCAAATTTGTATCCGATTTCCTCCAGAACCTTTTCGAAAGGGAGCTCTTCATTCAGATAAAGTGCAATTCCGTTTGGAAAGCTCTTAATGATAACCGCCTCTCTCATCTCAATCCTCCATGTTTATTTCAACATGCCGGAACAGTCGTCCGGCTGCACTGTTGGAAAAATGCATATTGCTGCACAGTCAGGTGCTTTCCCGTTTACATTTCGTCGGTAATTCCTTCATCCGGCATATCCGCAGTACCGGTAATCAGCTCATCTTCCTCTGCCAGCCCATAGTAATATTTGATAATATCCCCGGTTGCCTGCGCGGCATGATCCGAAGAGTACCCGAAAGGGATTCTCGTTACGACGACAATTTCCGGCTGTTCAAAAGGCGCGAAACAGGTAAACAGTCCGTGACTGGGTCTTGACTGCCTCTCTTCAGCCGTTCCCGTCTTACCAGCCACATTTACCGCCAGGTCATTAAAGTAAACCTTGCTCTGCGCCACCTGCCGCATCCCGGAGTGAATGGCATTCCAATACTCCTGCGGCATTTCGATTACATTACGCACATCCGGCTCAAATTCCTGTGTTATGTTTCCATCCGAGTCTGTGACTTTATCCAGTAAAGTCAGATTATAACAGGTTCCTCTGTTGGCTACGGCTGCTACATATCTGGCAAGAGCCACGGTGGTATAACTGTTGCTGCCCTGCCCGATGGCGGAACGCATGGGATCTTCTGTGGATACATTAGGAGCCGCTTCCGCTATTTCAATACCGGATTTATCCGTAAGACCGTATAAATCCGCATACTTCTGCAAGGTATCCAGTCCTTCCGTCTCCACATATGTGCCGGACCCCATAGAAAGCTGAAATCCAATATTATAAAAGTAGTAATTACAGGAGTCTCTGATTGCTGTGACCAGATTCTCGTTTCCATGCCCCCATCGCCTCCAACACCTGGGTGGATGTGGATCAGAGGGGATTTCAGAAAAGGTTCCCGTACAGTTAATCTGGCTGTCCAATGTAATCACATTCTCCATCAGACCGGCAGTGGCTACCAGCATTTTAAAAGTGGAACCCGGCGCTGCTGTGTATTGTGTGGCATAATTATACTGCGGCCGTGCCTTATCCGCATTCAGCTTTGCGTAATATTCCGCATCAATGGAATTTGCCATCATATTATTATCATAGCCCGGATAAGACACTATGGCAAGAACATCACCGGAATTTACATCCGTAATCACACAGGAGGCATTACAGGGATCCAATGCCAGTTCAGCAGGTGTGATATCAAGATTATTGATTCTGTTCTTCATAAATTCATACGCTGTGATTTTGCCTTCAAAAATGGCATTCCAGTCTGCTTCCGGAATGTTGACCCTGTTCTGCTCACAGAGAATCTGACATACCTGCCTGCCGCTGATCACATCATTCAAAAGCATATATTTATAGAAACGCTTTTGAAACTCCACGTTATTTTCTATCATGCCCACAATATATTCCCGGATTTTATCATAGAGTTCCATGGAATCGGAGTATTTGTCATCAAGCTTCAGCCTGCTGACGTCTATCCAGTTCTGTGAAATACAATGCCTTAAGTATTCGCTGAGGCTGATAGTCTCCTCATCGGTCCAGGCAATCTGAACGGCATCCTCCGAATCCACGGCCTCGGTCATGATCACGCCGTTCCTTCTCAGCAGCGTTACAATATTGCTCTGGTAAACCTGATACTCTTTTGAAAGTGCATTGTAAGGAGTATGTCTCTCCGTCAGTTCCTGATTCATTCTCTCGTATACAGACTGTCTGTAGGACAGATGAGCGGCTGCCACTTCCCTTTCCGTCTCTTTGGCTTCTTCGCTCTCCATATGCTCCAGATCAATGACAGCATTGTCAAACATGGCAAAATAAACGTCATAAATCGGAATTTTAATATCGGAGCTGTCCGCATTTGCTGCCGCAATATATTCTTTGGTATTGATAATTTTTTTGGATACAAGACCCGCCACTCTCTGCTCCAGAATATTATAGACAGCTTCTGTCAGATCCTTATCAATGGTGAGATAGACATTCTGTCCGGCTTTCGCTTCCTTCCGTTCGACAATAGAGATAACTTTTCCCATATTGTCAACGATGACTTTCTCATGTCCTTTCTCACCCTGGAGTGTGGTCTCCATATAAGATTCAATGCCGCTTTTTCCCACCACATCATTGATATTATAGACATCCACTCCCATTCCGGCTTCTTCCAGCTGTCCGTTCAGCTCCGTCAGCTCCTCGGAGGAAATCTTGCCCGTATATCCCAGAACATGGGCAAAGTATTTGCTGTCCACATATCTGCGCATGGTATCTTCCACAACGGAAACACCGGGAAGCGACTGGGAATTCTCCATAATAACAGCCACTGTCTTCTCGCTGACATTGGTAGCCACTGTGGTACCGATATACTTTCGGAAGGACGTCAGGTTCATCGCATATCGAATGGTGACCATTTTGAGCCAGTCCTCCTTTGTATAACCGGCTCCCGCCAGAAACGTGCTATTCGTATTCTCCGGCTCCTCATATTCTCCGATGGCAAATCTGGTGGTTCCACTCAGATATTCCATCACCTCGTCTGCCGTGGCGGTACGCTGTTCATCCTTCAGTTCACCCACGGTCTTATGACCATAGACATCAGCCAGAAAACGCAGCAGAGCTGTTCCTTCCATGGTGTACGTAAATTCATGATCCTCATTCAGATAGATTCCAAAATCCGTAATGCACTTGTCACCGTTCTTTTCAATCATCTGAATCAATCTGTATATCGTGGTGTTCAGATTCGAATTTCTGGAACGTCCCGACTCAAACACATCTTCGATTTTCACAGAATAGGCCAGTTCATTATAGGCCAGCAGATTACCATTTCTGTCATAAATATTGCCCCTGGTGCTTGATATATCTCTGATTTTTTCTATCTCAAGGACGAAGTCGTCCAGATATTGCTGTCCGTGAACAATCTGCAGATCAAAACAGCGGTAGACAAGCACACCTGCCAGTAAGCCGAAAAGCAGCGTAAAAACAGTCAGTCTGCTGGTCACAATTCCAATTATTTTTTCTCTGAATTCATCAAACAAATTTCTGTGCTCTCCTTTTTTCGTAGGCCTCCAGCTTTTGATTTACCTTCAGCACAGTCGGATACAACAGCAGTGTCACCACGATGGTGTACAGAGCCTCCGGCAAAATAATATGTGTAAAATAGTAAACAAACTGCAGCCTGCTGCGAAGCATAAATGTCAGTACATAGCATATAATACCATAGGACAGGTCGCTGAGGATAATGAGTACCAGCGGGAGCTTGATATCCTCCGGGTAAAAAATCCTGCTGAACTTTCCGTTTACATAGCCTATGTACATCATCAGCAGAGCATAAAACCCTAAAAATTCACCAAAGAAAATGTCAATAAGCAGCCCGCAGAAAAAACCGATCAGCAGGCCTTCCGTCTCACCCCGCATAAAACCAAAGGCAGAAGCAAGAATAATCATCAGATTTGGAATAATGCCGGCAAATGCCAGACTGCCAAATACACTGCACTGCAGAATAAAACATATGAGTATGAACAGGGTCACTGTAATTTTTCTAAGCATAAATTTCCTCAGGTTCTTCTTACCACATTTATAATACAGGATTACTCCGTAACAGTCTGTTTTCTGTCTGTAATCACCAGCACCTCTCCCAGATGTTCAAAATCTACCGCCGGAATGATCTGTCCCGATTTTGTCAGATTATTGGCATCCCGGTCTATGGTACTGATATATCCGATGAGAATATTGGGCAGGTACTTGTCGCTGATATTGGACGTAACTACCTTATCTCCTTCTTTTACTTTGTTCTGTCCATCCAGAAGCTGGCTAAAGGTTATACAGCCTGTGGCCATGAGCCGCAGATCCCCGGACACGGTCAGGTTATCTTCCGTGGCAAGTGTCATACCGCTTACATTATTGTTGTCGGAGATAATGGAAGTTACCTTTGCCCAGTTCGGTCCCACAGAAGTGATGCGGCCAACCAAACCTCCTCCGGCAATGACATTCATATCCACTGCAAGACCGTCTTCTTCTCCTTTGTCAATAATAAATGCGGAATACCAGTTGCCGGAATCACGGCCGATGATCCTGGCTCCCACTTTATGGTATATCTCATATTGCTCGTCCAGAGAGAAAAGCTCTCTCAGCTTATTCAGTTCATATTTGTCCTGCTGGAGAAGCGTATTCTCTTCCGTCAGCTCGGCAAGCTGTTCCTTCAATCTGGCATTCTCGTCAAGCAGTTCCCGAATCTGCCCCAGTTCTTCGGAGCGGTTGGCCAGCCATTCTCCCACCCTGCCGATTCCCTGCTGAAAAGGAATAATCACATATCCCACTGCGGTATTCAGAGGTCTGTTAAATACATCCGTGCCGAAAGTAATCAACATCATGACCGTACAAAGAATTGTTAAAATAAAAAGGAGGTATTTACTCGGCAGCGTAAACTTCTCTCCTTTTCTTTTTACGATTGGACTCATCTGCTCATCCCTTCAATCGCATAAGCTACGGATTTATAATTATCATCCTTGATGATTTTGGCAAGTCCCATCACCACGCTTGTAACGGGATTTTCCGATATATTCACCTTCAGTCCCGTACCCGCAGCCAGTCTTTCCGCCAGATGACTGATCTGAGAAGCGCCTCCCGTAAGGTAAATGCCATGCCGGTAAATATCGGCCGCAAGCTCCGGCGGCGTTCTCTCCAGAATCACTTTTACATTGTCGATTATAGAATTAAAATGTTCTTCCAGACATTCGTCCACCAGCTTTGTAGGAATCTCTCTCTCTATAGGCAGGCCTGTCACGATGTCTCTCCCGTAGACGATGGCGCCTTTCCCCTCTTCCTCCAGCTCCCTCAAGGAGATTTTCACGTTCTCAGAAGTTCTGCCGCCGATAATCAGGCTGAACTCCTTCCTGACCGCGGCGCGGATGGCTTCGTCAAATTTCAGTCCTCCGGTCTTAATCAGGCGGCTGAGCACGATACCTCCCAGAGACAATATGGAAATCTCAGTGGTGTCAAATCCCACGTTGACTACCAGTACTCCCTGAGAATTTTTTACGTCTATATCAAGGCCCAGTCCATCTGCCACGGCTTTCTCCACCACCATGATTTTTTTCGCCTTTACGTTAGCATCCTTGATCAGATCATAAAAAGCTCTCTTTTCCACCTCGGTTACATCCGTGGGGACCGCAATATAAAAATCAGCCGGTTTATTGACGCCTTTCTGTAAATCCGTAATGAAATACCTCACAAGCGTCTCCATGTTTTTGATATCTGCAATTACACCGTTGGACAACGGATAAGAAATATGAATATTGCCGGGTGCTTTCTCATACATTTCAAATGCAGAGTTTCCATAAGCAAATAAAACCTTCTTATTCTCAATGGCAATCATGTTTTTTTCCACAATTACATGATCATCACTTCTGCTGTAAATTTTAATATTATTTGTACCCAGATCAATACCAAATGCGTTATTGGCCAAAATGACAACCCCTTTCTCATTGTATTTTTACGCAACAGTGCAGACACCCTGTTTGAACTGTTACACTTTTACAGTAACCCCGCTTCCTTAAAGCTGACATATTTGTTGTCACCGATGACAATATGATCAAGCAGCGGCATACCCATGCTGTCACCCGCTTCCTTTACACTGCAGGTAACGTCTTTGTCCGCACTGCTGGGCGTGGGATCTCCGCTTGGATGATTGTGCACCAGCAGAATATTCACCGCCCTGCATTCCAGCGCCGCCAGGAAAATCTCTCTGGGAGAAATAAGCGACATATTGACGCTGCCCTCTGACAGCTTCCTCTCACAGATCATCTGTCCCTTTGCATCCAGGCAGACCAGCACAACACATTCTGTGTCTCGATGCCGCAGCTTTTCCATAAAATAAGCGGCCACCTGGCCGGAGCTTGAAAAGTTCAGGCCTTCTCTTGCTTTTGCCATGCTCATCCGCATGGAAAGCTCCGCCAGGCATTTCAGCTTCACAGCCTTCACTTCTCCGATTCCGCTGATGCTCTGCAGCTGATTCAGCGTCACATCATACAGCCCCAGCAGGCCTTCTTTGGGATATCTGGCAAGCAGCAGCACTTCTTCCGCAAGCTCAAGAGCACTTTTATTCCTTGTGCCGGTTCGGATAATGATTGCCAGCAGCTCCGCCTCCGTAAGATTTTCCGCACCGAATCTCAGGAACCTTTCATAGGGCAGCTCCTGCACTGCTTTCCGCCCGCGCGTTTCTTTCGAATTCTTTCCTTTTTGTGTTTTTGGTTCTCTTTTTTCTCTGGTTTTCCCTGTTTTTAAGTTGTCCATGCGTCTCCTTTACCTTCTCCGACGCGTCAGGACTGCCCGAAACCTATCTGATAAACCTGTATATTACCAGCGAAATCACCACACCGATGACACTTGCTATGGTGATCTGAATTGTCAGGCCAAAGGTCAGTATGAAAAAGCCAAGATCAAGTACCACCGGCTGACTCAACCCAAAGGCCTGACCGTAATTTAAAAAAGTACCTTCAAAATAAGTCCCGATAAACCTGCCAATGACAAACCCTACCAGTACCAACATCAGCAGTACCCAGTTAACTTTCTTCAATCTGCTCTCTTCCTTCTCTTATCCTGCATGTTGTTCTTTAAACATTCGCTTTTATATAGTACCACAAAATTCCAGGGCTGTACACAAAAATCATAGATTTTATTTTGCGTTTTTTCTACAAGAACTAACGTTTCAGGACCTTTTTGTCCACCAATCCCCGGCTTACCAGCGCCTGCAGAGATTTCAGTATACCGAATCTGGCATGGGGCCAGGTAAGTCCTCCCTGAAAGTAAACCGCATAAGGAGGCTTGATGGGAGCATCTGCGGAAAGTTCAATGGAAGATCCGGAGACAAAAGCCCCGGCCGCCATAATAACCTGCGCATCATACCCGGGCATGTCCCAGGCCTCCGGTGTCACATGAGAATCCACGGGAGCCGCGGCCTGAATACCCTGGCAGAAGGCAATCACTGCCTCGGGAGAGCCGAAAGTAACTGCCTGTATGATATCATGCCGGCTTTCACTGCCGTCCGGAATCACGGCATATCCCAGACTTTCATATAACCTGGCTGCAAATATGGCACCTTTCAAAGCCGACGCCGTCACCGTTGGCGCAAGAAACAATCCCTGGTAAAAGGATTTCAAAATATCCAGGGAAGCTCCCACTTCTTTCCCCAGTCCGGGGGAGGTCAGACGGTAAGCCGCATTCTCAACACATTGCCTTTTCCCGGCAATATAACCGCCCACCGGAGCCAGACCGCCTCCGGGATTTTTGATGAGAGAGCCCACGATCATATCCGCTCCCACCTCTCCCGGCTCCACAGTCTCCACAAATTCTCCGTAGCAATTATCCACCATACAGAGAATGTCCGGCCGAATTCTCTTGATAAAGGAAATCAGCTCTCCAATCTGCTTTACGGAGAAGGTGGGCCTTGTCTGATAGCCTTTGGAACGCTGAATGGTCACCAGGCGGGTTCGTTTTGTTATGGCCTTTTTGATATTTTCATAGTCAAAGCTTCCGTCGGAAAGCAGATCTGTCTGTCTGTAGGTAATACCATATTCCGCAAGAGACCCTCTGGACGGCCGTATGCCGATGACCTCCTCCAATGTATCATAAGGCTTGCCAACAGGAGAAAGCAATTCGTCGCCCGGGCGCAGATTACTCATCAGAGCCAATGCCAGAGCATGCGTCCCGCAGGTAATCTGCGGACGAACCAGAGCATCTTCCGTGTGAAATACTTTCGCATAAACTGCTTCCAGCGTTTCCCTGCCCAGATCGTTATATCCATATCCGCTGGTCCCCAGCAGGCAGGCTTCACTGACCTGGCATTCCTGCATGGCTTTCAGTACTTTCAGCTGATTATAGTCCGCCGTCTCGTCCACAGCCCGAAATCTTTCTTCCAGCTCCTCCAGAATGCTTTTCCCATATGCATATACTTCTGTGTCAATTCCCATACTTTCGTACATTTTTTTAATAGCGTTCATCTTCACATCTACTTTCCGCAGTCTGCTCTGTTCTGCTTTTTACTGCCTGTGTCCTGTCATTTCCGTCATAACCGGGGACATTTTCAGGGGTGATAATCTCTTTCTGCCGCATCCTTTCCAGCATATATCTCAAGATTACCCCGTCATTATACTCAAATTCGTTTTTCTGAATCCAGATGACATCCTTTTCTCTTCTGAACCAGGTGAGCTGCCTTTTCGCAAAGTGTCTGGTATCCCGTTTCATCAGCGCCACTGCCTCTTCCAGTGTGATTTCACCCTCCAGATATGCCAGAATTTCCTTATAGCCCAGCCCCTGCATGGAAACCATTCCCCTGTGACATCCCAGTCCTCGAAGCGCTTCCACTTCCGCCACAAGGCCGTTCTCTATCATTGTGTCAACCCGCTGTTCAATCCGTTCATAAAGCTTTTCCCTTATATCGTTTAACACGAAATAGCAGGAGTTAAATGCGGAATTTTTTTCCTGTTCTCTCTCATTATGACAGGATATGGTCTCTCCCGTCAAATAAAAATATTCTAAAGCCCGAATGACCCGTTTGCGGTTGTTTGGATGTATCTTTTCAGCAGAGACCGGGTCTGCTTCTCTCAGCCTGTCATAAAGGAAGCCCTCGCCCTTTTCCGCGGCAAGCTTCTCCAGCCATGTCCGTATTTCACTATTCTCCGCATTTTCCGTAAAATCAATATCCCGAAGCAGCGCCTGCACATAAAAGCCGGTGCCGCCCACTACCAGGGGAATGTGTCCTCTCTCATAGATTCCCGGAAGACATTCCGTGCATTTTTCTTTAAATACAGCCACACTGAAGTCTTCCCAGGGATCCAGAATATCAATCATATGATGAGGAACCCCCTGCATTTCTTCCGCCGCAATTTTCGCGGATCCGATATCCATCCTCCGGTAAACCTGCATGGAATCCGCCGAAAGGATTTCTCCTCCAATGACTTTGGCCAGAGCTATGGACAGCTTTGTCTTTCCCACTGCGGTGGGACCGGAAAGCACGATCAACGGTGGTTTTTCGCTTTTATGATTCTTCATAGTATTCTCTTGAACTTTCTTTCCATCTCTGCCTTTGTCATGGCAACGATTGTAGGTCTGCCGTGAGGACAATGATAGGGATTGTCCAGCGTGAGCAGTTCGTCTATCAGGACTTCCGCCTCCTCCCGGCTTAGCCTGCGATTGCCCTTCACTGCGGCTTTGCAGGACATGGAAGCAATTTTCTCTTCTATTACCCGTATATTCCCGAATCCGTTCCCCTCCAGAAGCCCGTCCAGCACCTCCAGGAACATTTCCCGCTCGTTACAGCCGTACAAATCCAACGGAACACTGCGCAGCGCATACTCGCTGCCGCCGAACTCCTCTATTTCAAAGCCCAGTGCGGAGAAAGTCTCTGTGTATTCCTTCAGCACACTTTCTTCCTGCCCTGAGAGACTGACTATCACCGGCGGAAACAACCCCTGCGACAAAATGTTTTTTTCCCGATAGCGTTTTATCATTCTCTCGTAATTGACCTTCTCGTGAGCAGCATGCTGATCAATCATCAGCAGCTTATCCTCGAATTCCACCAGCCAGTAGGTCTCAAAAACCTGACCCACAACCCGGAATCTGCTTCTGTTCTCCAGAGTGAGAATTTTCTCCTCAAAAAAATTCATCTGAACTCCGTCTGCGACTGCGGCGCTGCCGATTTCGGAATCATTGCTGCTTTCCGGCCTTTTTTCCGGCTTTTCCATATTCTGTCCGATTGCATTCGCCACTGCGTCCGGGGCCGGATTCAGCTCTTCGCATTTCGCCTCCATCTCTTCCGGGAGCTCCGTGGTCTCTATAAAGAAGTCTTCTTCCTCTCCATTGCTTTCCGCAGAATTTTCCGGGATATTTATCGCTTTCGGGCTTTCCGGCAACGAAACTGGGGTACTGACAGAATTCTCCGCCTTCACTCTGGCCCAGACAGGATTATGGGCAAAATCCTGTCTGACCGGATTCCGCGCGATATATTTTTCCTCTTCCATTACACGATAGGCCTGACTTCGCCGTTGTTCAAAGGGCTCCGGTGCCGCAGCAGGCGAAGTCTCCCTTTCCGCCGCCAGTTCCGCCTTCCGCTCCCGTTCGGCGGACAGTGACGCTTCCGGTATCATTTCCCTGCCCCGGAGGGTATCCCGTACAGTCTGCGTCAGAAAACCACTGAATTCCATGGCATTGCTGAATCTCACATCCATTTTCGTGGGGTGTACGTTTACGTCCACGCATCCCGGTTCCATACGGATATGCAGCACGCAGAAGGGAAATTTATGCTGCATCAGATATTCCTTATACCCTTCCTCCACAGCCTTTGCCACCACATTGCTGCGGATAAATCTGCCGTTGATAAAGTAAATCTCAAAATTACGGTTAGAGCGAATCTGGACTGGTTTTCCCAGATATCCCTCCACCCGGATGCCCTCCCTTTCCGCGCTGACAGGAACAAGTGCATTTGCCGCGTCCCGCCCGTAAATCCGGTAAATCACTTCCTTTAAATCCCCGTTGCCGGAGGTATGGAATTTCATCTGATTCCCCAGAACCAGTTTAAAGGAAATATCCGGTCTGGACAGGGCCAGATGCTCCAGCAGATCCACAATATAGCCGCCTTCTGTGGCAGGCTGCTTCAGAAATTTCCGCCTCACAGGTGTGTTGTAGAAAAGATTCCGCATCAGGAACGTGGTGCCTTCCGGTGCGCCCACCTCATCAAAGGCGATTTCTCTCGCCCCCTCCAGCAGAATGCGGCTGCCGGTAATGCTGTCTTTTGTTTTGGTGATGACTTCCACTTTTGCCACTGCGGCTATGCTCGACAGCGCTTCCCCCCGGAATCCCAGACTTGCCACCTGCATCAGGTCGTCCGCATCCTGGATTTTGCTGGTGGCATGGCGCAGAAACGCCCTGCGAAGCTGACTTCTCTCCATGCCGCAGCCATTGTCCGTCACCCGGATAAATTCGATTCCGCCGTCTTTTGCCTCCACAGTGACAGCTGTGGCGCCGGCATCGATAGCATTTTCCACCAGTTCTTTCACCACACTGCCGGGACGTTCCACCACCTCTCCGGCGGCAATTTTGTCTATTGTCTCTGCATTCAGGATATGTATTTCTGCCATTTTTATCCTTTCCAGCGATTTTTCAGCTTGTTCTGCAATCTGTAAAGTACATTGAGAGCATCGATGGGCGCCAGCGTATTTACTTCAACCTCCATCAGTTCCTGCAGCACATCCTCATCCTTTACCGTGTCGAACAGGGACATCTGAGACAACTCCATTTCATCAATTTTAGGTTGTTTTTTCGCTTTTACATCCTTTACATCCACGGTGATATTCTGTATCTTTTCAATGATGTCATTATCCGTAAGCTGTTCCACGATCTCCTTCGCCCGGTCGATTACCATGTCGGGCACACCTGCCAGCTTCGCCACCTGGATACCGTAGCTCTTATCCGCCCCGCCCCTGATAATCTTCCTCAGGAAAACGATATCGTCTCCCCGCTCCTTTACGGCGATGCAGTAGTTATTCACATTGTTCATCTTGCCTTCCAGCTCTGTCAGCTCATGATAATGAGTTGCAAAAAGTGTCTTCGCACCCAGAAGCTTTCGATTGCTGATATGCTCAATGACAGCCCATGCGATGCTTAACCCGTCAAAGGTGGAAGTTCCCCTGCCGATTTCGTCCAGGATCAGAAGGCTGTCGGAAGTGGCATTCCGCAGAATGTTGGCCACCTCGTTCATCTCCACCATAAAGGTTGACTGTCCGCTGGCCAGGTCGTCGGAGGCCCCCACCCTGGTAAAAATCCGATCCACAATACCGATATTGGCGCTTTTCGCCGGTACAAAGCACCCCGTCTGCGCCATCAGCACAATCAGGGCTGTCTGCCGCATATAGGTAGATTTCCCCGCCATATTGGGGCCGGTGATAATACTGATACAGTGTTTGCTGTTGTCCAGGAAAGTATCATTTGCTATAAACATGTCCCCTGCAATCATCTGCTCCACCACAGGATGTCTGCCGTCCCGAATGTCGATGATGCCTTTCTCGTTCAGCTTTGGACGCACATAATGATTTCTCTCCGACACCAGAGACAGAGATGCATATACGTCAAGCTTCGCAACTGCTTTCGCCGTGGCCTGAATGCGTTCCACCTCCAGGGCGATCGAATCCCGGATTTTACAGAACAGGTCATATTCCAGCGCAGTCAGCTTATCTTCCGCATTTAATATAGTATCCTCCAGTTCCTTCAGTCTGGCTGTAGTATAACGCTCCGCATTAGCCAGAGTCTGTTTCCTGATATAATCCTCCGGCACCAGATTTTTATAGGAATTGGTTACTTCAAAATAATAGCCGAACACTTTGTTATACTTGATTCTGAGGTTCTTAATCCCCGTCCGCTCTCTGTCCTGCGCTTCCAGTTCCGCAAGCCATTGTTTCCCGTCCCGCTTTGCGCTGCGCAGCATGTCAACGGTCTCGTCAAAGCCCTCCTTTATCATACCGCCTTCCCTGATGGAAACAGGAGGATCTTCTTCGATGGCATTATGAATCAGTTGATAAATGTCCTGCAGATCATCCAGATTATTCTCAATTCCTTTCAGCTCCTGTACCGAAAAGCTCTTTAAAATCGTTTTAATGGCAGGAAGCATTTCCAGAGAATTGCGGAAGGAAATACAGTCTCTGGGATTAGCTGTCTTATAAGTGACCTTACTCAGCAGCCTCTCCAGATCATAAATCGGGTTCAGATACTCTCTGATTTCATCTCTGGATACACTGTCTCCGCTCAGCTCTTCCACAGCGTCCAGCCGCTGCTCCATCTCTTCTCTATCCACCAGAGGCTGTTCCAGCATACTCCGCAGAAGCCTTCCTCCCATGGCCGTTTTGGTTTTGTCCAGAACCCAGAGCAGAGAACCGGTCTTCTGCTTTTCCCGAAGCGTCTCCGTCAATTCCAGATTCCGTCTGGTAGAACTGTCAAGCAGCATATATTTGCTGGTCAGATAGGGATTGATATGGATAAAATGTGCCAGGTCTGTCTTCTGGGTGTCATACAGGTACTGCAGCAAAGCTCCGGCCGCTGTCATTCCGACGGGAAAATCTTCAATCCCTATCCCCTTCAGCGTGTTTACCCGGAAATGACGAAGCAGAATCTTCCTGCAGCTATCATCATCAAAGACATGAGGTGCCAGCGCATTGACAGAAATGTGATACTTTTCCTTCAATTCCTCCAGACGAAAACCGCAGACCAGAAAAGCTTCGTTGCAGATAATCTCCAGCGGTTCGTATTTCATCAGTTCATCGTTCAGCTTCTTCAGATCATCCACTTCCGTCAGAAAATAATCTCCGGTAGTGACATCTGCCACGGAAATGCCGATTTTCGTGACTGTATAGGCAATACACATCAGGAAATGATTCTTCGATTCCTCCTGGATATTCAGATTCGTCCCCGGCGTCACAATCCGGACTACTTCCCGCTTTACCAGCCCCTTCGCCTGCTTTGGGTCTTCCACCTGTTCACAGATGGCTACTTTATATCCTTTATTGACCAGTCTGGTCAAATAAGTTTCCACCGCATGATAAGGAACGCCGCACATGGGCGCACGTTCCTCCAGACCGCAGGCTTTTCCTGTCAAAGTCAGTTCCAGCTCCTTTGACACTATCTGTGCATCTTCAAAGAACATTTCATAAAAATCACCCAGTCGATAGAAAAGAATACAGTCGACATACTGTTTTTTAGTTTCCATGTATTGCTGCATCATGGGTGTAAGATCTTCAACGGAAATCTGTTCCGGCATGGTTTCACTCCTGTTCTTTGGCTTTTGTAAGTTCTGTGCCGCCGTTTATATGCAATATTCACAGTAATAGATTAGCGTACATAAAAAGCGAATATACAGTGTCTTGTACATTCGCCCTTATTCTAACACAAAATATGGTAATTGTAAAATTTCTTTTTTTAATCATCAGGATTGCCCGTCCTGTTACCTTATCTCAAGAGCGGTGTCAATAAGCAGCCGGAATGTCTATTGATAAAATCAGAGTATCGTGATATGCTACAAATGGTAAAATTCAGACATATAGATTCAAACGGGCAAACCGCAGAAAGGCATGGTGATTTCACAATGAATATTGGCAATACCCTGGAAGAGATACGGGAATTTTTTCAAAATGACCATTTTGCCACGGAAAACGGCGCCGTAATCGAAGCGGTGGAGGATGGAATGGCGAGATGTTCCATGAAGCTTACATCACACCACCTGAACGCAGCCGGCAATATCATGGGAGGTGCTATCTTCACCCTGGCGGATTTCACCGCCGCAGTGGCCGCTAACTGGCAGGGAACTCTTCACGTATCCCGCACCAGTCAGATAACATTTCTGGGTACAGCAAAAGGCGGACAGCTGATTGCCACCGCCCGCCGTATCAAGGAAGGACACAGAACCTCTTATTATCTGGTAGAAGTTACGGATGAGGTGGGCACCCAGATTGCACATGTAACTTCCGACGGCTTTACCATGCCGTAATCAATCACATGCGCTTTATCCTCACCCATGAGAGTGGGGGATAAGGCTCAGGTGAACTACTGTCTTTGCAGCTCTTCGTCGGTATACAGCTCCAGTCCCTCATTCCGGATAGCGTCGGCTGCCGCCGCGCCGTTGGAGGCTTTTACGATAATTGCCCGAAGGTCTGCGGAAGCCAGGGCATACATGTATTCAATGTTAAATCCTTTTGCACAGAGAATATGTGTCAGCATATGCAGCTGTCCCACGCTGTCCTCCAGCCGAACCGCCAGCACATCCGTCAGCATGGCCGAAAATCCGTTTTCCCGCAGCGCGTCTTTCGCCAGCTCCGGATTTGACACCACCATACGCAGCATTCCATATTCCGTGGTGTCAGCCATGCTCAGGGACAAAATATTGATGTCGTTTTTCTTCAGCACTTCCGTTGCCTGCTCCAGCCGACCTTCTCGATTTTCCATAAATACTGATAACTGCTTTACGAACATACTTTTCCCTCTCTTTCCCATATGTCAATCCAGTTTCCGGTTATCAATCACATGTACTGCCTTGCCCATGCTTCGTTCCAGCGCCTTTGGCTCCACCAGCTTTACCTTCACAGCAAGTCCGATGGCCTGCTGGATTACATGTTCAATCTTTCTGGTCAGATCTTCCAGTTTTCGGATTTCATCAGAGAAGAATCGCTCCTCCACTTCCACACGTACTTCCAGCGTATCCAGGTTATTCACTCTGTCAACAATCATCAGATAATGAGGAGTGGTTCCGCCCATTTCCAGAAGCGCCGCTTCAATCTGGGACGGGAATACATTGACGCCGCGGATAATCAGCATATCGTCACTTCTGCCGGTAAATCTCGCAATCCTGGCTGTGGTTCTTCCGCACTCGCAGGGGGTATGATCGATGCTGGTCAGATCCTTCGTCCGGTAGCGGATCAGCGGAATTCCTTCTTTCGACAGCGTAGAAATCACCAGTTCCCCTGTCACACCGTCTCCAACGGGTTTAAAGGTTTCCCTGTCAACGATTTCCGGCAGGAAATAATCTTCATGTACATGCAGACCTTTATGGAACTGACAATCTGTGGCAACGCCGGGACCCATGATTTCACTGAGACCATAGATATCATGAGCATGAATACCCAGCATTTCCTCAATCTTGCTCCGCATTTTTTCCGTCCAGGGTTCCGCTCCGTTTAAGGAAGCCTTCAGCTTGATTTTATCCCGGACTCCCATTTCCTGAATGGTCTCTGCAATATGCATCAGATATGAAGGCGTGCATAGAATTCCCGTCACACCGAAGTCCACCATCATATTAATCAGCTTTTTTGTATTTCCCGTGGACATGGGCACCACTGTGGCTCCCATTTTCTCTGCCCCATAATGACCGCCCAGACCGCCGGTAAACAGTCCGTAGCCGTAAGCTACCTGAATGATATCTTCACGCCCCAGATCCGCCATGGCAATACAGCGGGCCACGCACTCACTCCACATATCGATATCTCTTCTGGTATACCCCACCACAGTGGCCTTCCCCGTTGTACCGCTGGAAGCATGGATACGTACAATCTGGGAATTCGGCACGGCAAACATGCCAAAGGGGTAGGTATCCCGCAGATCGTCCTTAGTGGTAAATGGAAGCTTTGCCAGGTCCTCCAGTCCCCGGATATCTCCCGGTTCCAGTCCCACTGCCTGCATTTTTTTCCGATAGTACTCCACATTGTGATACACCCGGTCCACCAGCTTTACCAGCCTGGCCCCCTGCAGGGCGCTCATCTCGTCCCTGCTCATGCATTCTTTTGTCTCATTCCAGATCATTTAGACCGCTCCCATCTGCCCGTCTTCTGCGGACGTTTAATTTTAAAGGTCAGATTCCAATATCTCCTGCAAAACAGGTAAACACTTCATAGTCGGCTCCTCTCGGAAAGGTACTCTTCCCCTATGCTTCCTCCATACAATACCCTGCCTCAAATGCCTTCCGGTTTATCTCCACGGTTTTCGTTGGAACTGTTTTTTCAATGACTCTGATCCAGTCCTCTTTCGAAAAGCTCATATAGCGGGCAGCCGCTCCCAGAACCACCACATTAAAAGCCTTGGGCGCTCCCATCTCTATGGCAGTCTTCGTGGCCTCCACTGCAATGGTCTTCCGGACTGCCTGTAAAGTATCCACAATATTCTCCGGATACTGTGCGGCCCCTGTGACCACCGTAATGGGATCAATCCGCCAGTCATTGACAATGATCACACCGTCTTCTTTCAGAAAATGCAGATAGCGCAGTGCCTCCAGCCGCTCAAAGGCAATCAGCACATCGGCGCAGCCTTCCTCCACAATGGGCTCCGCCACCTGCTCTCCATAACGTACAAAGGTAACCACACTGCCGCCCCGCTGGGCCATACCGTGTACCTCTGACAGTTTCACATCAAATCCTGCGCTGATGGCCAGATTCCCCAGAATCCGGCTGGTCAGAAGGGTCCCCTGTCCGCCAACGCCTACAATCATAATATTTTTAACATCCATGTGTAATCCTCCTATTCCAGTTCCGTATCTGCCCCTTCACACGGTCTCAGTGAAAGAGTTCAGTCTAAAAAAGCAGCCGGTTTTCTTTGCGCAGTGCACACATCTCATGCGCCTTTGTGACTTTCATGCTCACTTCTTACTCCGGGTTTCTATGGCGTCGAATTTGCACAGTTTTGCACACAGCCCGCAGCCATTACACATGGTTTCGTCAATGGACACTGTTCCGTCCGCATTTTTCGTCAAAGCAGGACATCCAGGACGCAGACAGGCGCCGCATTTTCTGCATTTTTCAGGAATTGAAACGCATTTATTCGGGAAGTTAACACCTTTCAGCAGTACGCAGGGCGCTTTCGTGATAATCACAGACACTGCATCCCGTTTTGTCTCCCGCTGAAAAGCTTCCTCAAGTCCGTCCAGGTCAAAAGCGTTGACTTCATACACATGTTCAATTCCCAGAGAACGACACAGAGTCGCTATATTAATGGCCGGAACCACTTCTCCTTTCAGGGTTTTCCCTGTGGCGGCGTGATCCTGATGTCCAGTCATGCCGGTGGTAGAGTTATCCAGAATCACAACCGTACCCGAGGACTGATTATAGACCATGTTCATCAGAGAGTTGATTCCCGTATGCATAAAAGTGGAATCTCCGATGACAGCCACCCAGTTCCGAATATATTCTTTCCCCCTTGCCTTCTCCATCCCGTGGAGCGTACTGATACTGGATCCCATACAGATGGTGGAGTCAATTACGCTCAGAGGTGCAAGGGCTCCCAGAGTGTAACAGCCGATATCTCCCGCGGCATGTATTTTTAATCTGCTCAGCACGGAAAATACGCTGCGGTGAGGACAGCCCGGACAGAGAATAGGCGGTCTGGCCGGCACTGGCGCAGGCGCCTGAGACCGGCACTTCTGTCCAAGCACACGCTCTCTGAGCATATTTGCACTGTACTCTCCCTGAACTGTGAACAGCTCCTTGCCCACAGCTTTCAGGATTCCCCAGGATTTTACCTGCTCTTCAATCACCGGCTCCAGTTCCTCAAATATGTACAGACGATCCACTTTGGAGGCGAATTCCTCAATCAGCTTCCGCGGCAGAGGATGCACCAGGCCCAGCTTCAGCACGCTGGCCTCTGGCATTGCCTCCCGCACATACTGATACGGGATTCCGCTTGTGATAAATCCGACGGACAAATCCCGATACTCAGCCCTGTTCAGAGACATCCCGCTGGCGTCCTCCGACATTTTTTTCAGCCGCTCTTCCACCGTCACATGACGCTTGATGGCATTGGCCGGCATCATTACATATTTGGCAATATTCCGTTCATAGGGAACACACTCCCGCTCTTTCCGCTCTTCCAGCTCCACTACTCCCTGAGAGTGGGAAAGTCTGGTGGTGGAACGCACCATCACAGGGGTGTCATACGCTTCGCTTAAGTCAAAGGCAAGCTTTGTAAACGCTTTCGCCTCGGCGCTGTCAGAGGGCTCCAGCACGGGAATCATGGCAGCTCTGGCCACCATTCGGCTGTCCTGCTCGTTCTGAGAGCTGTACATACCCGGGTCGTCCGCAGCCACCACCACAAGGCCGCCTCCCACCCCTGTATATGCCGCTGTAAAGAGCGGGTCCGAAGCCACATTTACACCTACGTGCTTCATGGAACACATAGCCCTGGCTCCTGCGACAGAAGCGCCGATTGCCACTTCCGCCGCCACTTTCTCATTGGGCGACCATTCCGCATATATTTCATCATATTTTGCAATGCTCTCACTGATCTCTGTGCTGGGGGTGCCCGGATAGGCAGCCGACACCTTTACGCCCGCTTCATAGGCGCCTCTTGCTATGGCTTCATTGCCAAGCAGTATTTTCTTCTCTGACACTTTTCTCTCCTCTTCAAAGGGCAGCTGCCCTTTCCTTCCGTTCATCCTCGTTTTCTGCCGCATGATCCCTGCATTCTTGAGCGTATCTGTTCCCTCTGCAGGGACTGGAAGCGGTATCTTTAATATAATTTATCCGGATACGCGCCCTCTGCAATCAGAGCCTTCAGAGAGTCTACTACTGCCTGCTTATCCTCCCTGTAAGTCACGCCGAACCATTTATCCGGAGTCTCCAGCACCTTTACTGTCGCTTTTCCTTCCCGCACAGCTTTATTGATTATCTCCGGAAGCAGATATTCGGATTTAATATCTCCTTCTCTGAGCCCTGCCAGAAATTCGGGGAATCCCTTCTCCATTTCTTTCAGAAATGCGGCAGGAAGTCCCCACATATTCATGGACGCGTGGCATCCCTCTTCCACCGGCACAGGATTGCCGTCCACATCCGCAGCAATCAGCTTTCCATCCTTATACCGGATATCATACGTCTCGGTCACTGTCTGCAGAAGGCCATTCTCATCAACTTTACACACGCCTCTGGTCACACCACCGTTCTCGCTCAATGTATTCTCCAGCATAAAGCCGCCCATGCACAGATCATAAATCTCCGCATCATCCCTCATTTCCTTTACCATGTATTCATGAATTTTCTTAAAGCCTTCTTTTCCATAATAATCATCCGCATTGATTACCATAAAGGGACCATTCACCAGTCCTTTGACACTCAGAACTGCCTGACCGGTTCCCCAGGGTTTCTTCCTGTCGGCAGGCTTTTCAAATCCTCCCGGAAGATTGTCAAGTTCCTGGAATGCATATTCCACCTTTGTCACTTTCTCAATCCGGTTCCCGATAATCTCTCTGAAATCTTTCTCCAGATCTTTCCGGATAATGAATACCACTTTGTTGAAGCCTGCCTGCAGCGCGTCAAAAATGGAATAGTCCATTATGATCTCGCCGCCCGGTCCTACCGGTTCCAGCTGCTTGATTCCGCCGCCAAATCGACTTCCGATGCCAGCTGCCATGATTACCAAAGTTGTCTCTTTCATATACTGATTCTCCTTGAAAATGAATTTGCGCACTTTCCTGCATTTGCACAAGTATATCATATTCCGCTTTAAAGCACAAACGGTTTCGAATCCAGATTTACACCTTTAGGTTGTAACTTCAATTTTCCAAAAGTTTTCCATATAAAACCCCAGGAACCCCTGACGCGGCCTGCCGCGTATTCCGTCGTAATCCTCTCCTTCTGAATCTCCCCTGTCGAATCATAAATGTGCCTTCTCTATCCGAGGAGCTGGCCCCGTATCTCATAGGGCTCGCCGGCTTTCAGGTGAATCTGTTCCCGACGGTTCCCATATATCAGCGTTCTCTCCTGATCTGTATCTGTCAGAAGCACCGCCCTCTGCAGCTTACCATCCGCGAATTCAAGCTCCGCTTCCACTCTGCCTCTGGCGCGTATTCCCCTGACCCGTCCTGTGCAAAAGGCTGCCGGTAGAGCTGGAAGCAGATGGATTTCTCCGGGGGTGCTGCATAAAAACATTTCCGCAATTCCCGAAAGGCTTCCCAGATTTCCATCAATCTGAAACGGAGGATGTGCGTCGAACAGATTGGGGTATACACCTCCTCCGTTGTGATAATCAAACAGATCGCTGTTTTCTTTCCAGCCTTCAGGCCGGACACAGCGCAGCTGTTCCTTCAGCATCCGAAGTCCGTGTTCTCCGTCCCGGAGCCTTACCCATGTGTTGACTTTCCAGCTCAGGCTCCATCCGGTTCCCACATCTCCTCTTCCCTCCAGGCTCCTGCGGGCGGCCTGTGCCAGTTCCGGAGTCCGCTCCGGGTCAATCTGATCTCCCGGATACAGTGCATACATATGGGAAATATGGCGATGCTGAGGCTCCGACTCGGAGATCTCCTCATTCCATTCCAGAATCCTTCCGTCCACGCCCACCTGAAGCAGTTTCAGACGAGGCAGTTTATCCGCAAGTTCACCGGCCAGACTATCCTTTTTGCCGAGTATTTCCGCCGCCCGGATGTATTCCTCAAATACCTCACGGATAATGCTCATGGTCATGGCTGTGGATTCCGTCACCGCACCTTTGAAACCGTCTTTCTCATAATGATTTTCCGGAGATGTGGACGGGGCGAACACCAGATATCCTTCCTTATTCTCCACCAGAACATCCCGGTAGAAAACTGCGGCGCCGCGAAGCAGAGGATACGCCGTTTCCTCCAGAAATATCCTGTCCAGCGTATATTCATAATGCTCGTACAGATGTCTGCACAGCCAGCCTGCGGACATGGGCCAGAACCCATATACCGCCGCTCCTTTCCCTTTTCTTCCCACAGGCGTGGAAAGCCGCCAGATGTCCACATTATGATGAGACACGAATCCGTCCGCATTGTAGTAATGCCGCGCCGTGCGCGCTCCCGTTACCGCCAGCTCCCGGATCAGTTCGAAAAGGGGCTCATGCATTGCCCCCAGTCCGCAGATTTCAGCTCCCCAGTAATTCATCTGTGTATTGATATTTACCGTATAATTCGAGCTCCAGGGCGGCCTTACCTGTGCGTTCCATATCCCCTGAAGCGTAGCCGGCTGTGTACCCTGTCTGGAGCTGGAAATCAGCAGATATCTTCCATAATGAAAGAAAAGCTCGTAGAGTCCCACATCCTTTCCTTCCGGATAAAAAGCAAGAATTCGTCTGTCTGTGGGAAGCTCCGTACTGCTCTCCGCCTCCAGAGCAAGCTCCATGCTTTCAAAAATGGGACAATACTCCTGCCTGTGACGGGCCTTTGCTTCCTCATATCCCACGCTGCGCGCATGTTCCATATCTGCGCCGCACAGGGCAGTTTCTTCTGTTCCGTCCACAAAGGGCTGCTTATCATACCCGTTGAAGCTGGTTCTGATGCAGATTCGTATCACCGCCTCGTGTGCTTCCTGTATCTGAAGGCTCTCTCCCTCCGCTTTTATCCTTCCGCCCTTCGTCTCTGCTGACACAATCATGCAGAAACGCATTCCTTTTCTGGCATCCTCTTCTTCATATAGAATCGGATTCTCTGTCTCCAGATAGCTGGGCGCATCATAAGAAGGTGCGATTCCGGTGAGAATCAGGCTTTCTCCCTCTGCTCTGCAGCAGGAACGAAGCGGGCTTTCCGCCTCCAGGGAAAAGCTCAGCTTTCCCTGTCCTTCTGCCGTAAGTCTCATATAGAAAGCCTGTTCCGGCACGGAAATAAAAGCTTCCTTCCGGTAGGCGGTTCCGTCACAGACAAAAGAAGATTCCACACAGGCTGTGGTCAGCAGCAGCCTTCTTGTATATTTTGATGCCCCATCTTCCCGAAAAGGGAAACGCAGTCTGACATTTCCTGCCGGCAGATAAGAGTCCGTGAATTCTCCCAGAAGATAATTCTCCACCTCTTCCTGCGCTTCCTTATACTTCCCCTCCAGCGCCAGCTTTTTGGCCTTCTCATTATGAGAATAAGCCTCCGGAAGAACATTGTCTTTCGGATAGCCTGACCAGAGCGTATCCTCGTTCATTCGGATCAGCTCTTCCCCGATTCCTGAATCAAGCATTGCCCCAAGCCTTCCGTTTCCCAGCGGAAGCGCTTCCTCCCAATATTTAGCTGGTCTGTCATACCAAAGTTCTCTGTTGCCATGCATAAAGCCTGTCTCCTTCATCTGTTTTCATTTGCGGCAGCCTTTACCTCGTCTCTTTTTTCTTTCTCAATAAGCTCCATTGTATCAGGCCATTTACGCCACTGCAAGCACAAAAAATTTTGCCGCGCGTCCCCATGCTGTATCAGCAGCAAATTTTTATTGGCGGGCCTGTGCATTCAAAAAGCTCCCCACAAAGGGGAGCTCTGAAAAGAAAATCTACCATGACTGCAGTTTTCAGAACAATTCCTCTCTCGGTATGGTCTCCTTTGCCTGAGCCTTGAATTTCGCCACTTCCCTTGCCGCCTGGGCAATGGCAATATTGGTTCCTGCTCCGGCTACACAGCCGCCGGGACAGGCCATACCTTCAATCAGGCAGCCGTTCTTTTTCCCGGCCTTTGCCAGCAGAAGCATTTTTTTACACTCTGTCAATCCTTCCGCATGCTCTATCTTCACTTCCGTACCAGGATAATACGTCCTGATGCATTCCTCTATGGCTCCAGCCACGCCGCCGGCCACACCATAGCCCCGGCCTGCGCCTGTGGCATCCTGCATTTCGTCCATGGCTCTGATTTCCTCCAGCAGAATTCCTCTGGCTTCAAACATGCCTGTCAGCTCTTCAAAAGTAATCACAAAATCCACATCAGACCGAATGGTTCTGCGGCTTGCTTCCAGCTTCTTGGAGGCACAGGGACCAATGAACACCACAGAAGCCTCCGGATGCTCCTTTTTGATAATCCGGGCCGTGGCCACCATGGGCGTCAGCTCATTGCTGATTTTGTCGATCGTCTCCGGAAACAGGTGCTTCGCCATCACCGACCAGGAGGGACAACAGGAGGTCAGTGCGAAATCCTGTCTGCCTGTGACGACTTCCTTCACATAGTGTTCCGCCTCTGCCATACATCCCAAATCAGCTCCGATGGCTGTCTCATACACATCTGCAAATCCCAGCTCCTTTAATGCCGTCTTGAACATTTCCGGCGTCACTTTCGGCCCAAACTGTCCTGCAAAGGCAGGCGCCACCTGCGCAATAATGGTCCTTCCCGACTGCATGGCGCGAATCAGCTGGAAAATCTGTGATTTATCCGCAATGGCACCAAAAGGGCAGCTGACCATGCACATTCCGCAGGATACACACATTTCATTGTCAATAAAGGCACGTCCGAAGTTATCGGACTTGATGGCATTTACACCGCAGGCGGCCTTGCAGGGGCGCTCTTTGTGACATATGGCGTCATAGGGACAGACACCCTTGCATTTTCCGCACTTGATACATTTTTCCTGGTCAATGACAGATTTTCCATTCACCATGGAAATGGCTCCTCTGGGGCAGACGCTCTGACAGGGATGGGCCACGCAGCCCATACAGGAGCTGGTAATTTCATAATGATCCTCAGGGCAGGCATTACAGGCCGAGGGAATTACCTGCATCAGAGGCGGTTCATAATATTTCTCATCGATATTGCTCTCCTCCAGTCCCTGTGTCAGATGACCCGGATGTTCCCTGTTCTCCGGGCGCAGGCTCATTCCCATGGCCAGACGGATACGCTCGCGGATAATCGCCCGGTCCCGGTAAACGCTCTCCCAATACATGGGCTCTTCATAGTCCACAATCTTGTATGGAAGTGCTTCCATGTCGTCCTTCAGATTCGTTGAATGATAAGCCAGATCGGCTACTTCCTTAAAAACCCGTCGCCTCCGCTGTCTGACCGGCGTGTCAATTCCTCTCATACTGCTCATGTCGCAACACTGTCCTCCTGTTATGATATTTTTTTAACAATATAATTCTGATATTATTAAAACATGTCCGGGCATTTATGACAAGCAGAAATTGAAATTAATTTACATCCTGAAACAGTTACAATTCCGGGTTTTTATACAGAAACCTGCAAAACACCTTTGCGGAATCAGCCATAAGTAACCTGCTATATTTTATGATGCTCAGGCATTCAGGCACAAAAAGAAAGAACCGGCATAAACCGGCTCTCTCCTTTTACACAATTTTGAGGTAGTAATTCTACCAGACTCTTACAGAAATCAGCCAAGCAGGGAAAGTACCCCCTGGTTGCTCTGGTTGGACTGTGCCAGCATTGCCTGACCAGCCTGTGCCAGAATCTGAT
>CAJUQT010000051.1 GCA_910588225.1 uncultured Acetatifactor sp. | reverse complement strand
GATCATAAAAGTCCTCGCACAAAGCACCGCTCGTTGTGTGTTAAACGCGAAGTTACCCGAAAAACAAAATTGGAATTTATCCCATGATTGTATTACATGCAGAAGATATTAGACAAGAATAAAGTATTTTATAATAATCAAATATTTAAAAATGTATAAAAATACTTGACTGCCATAAAACAATATGATAAAACTATTATATTCTAAAAAAGAAACCGGTAGAAATCAGAATGAGAGCAGAATGAGACGGAACTATAATAAGGAGGAGAACCCAAATGAGCGGACAATGGAATCTGGCGGTGCGGCCGGAGCCTTTCTGGCTGGAGGAAGTTTTTGCATGTATGAATTACGTTTATGCGCTGGACAGTGAAGAGTGGCTGAATAAGAACGACAGCTGGAACCGGAGACAGAAGGAAGAATTTCTGCTTCCCTATCGGAGCTACAGGGGGGCGATGCGGACCAGGCTGCAGCCGATTCTGGAGCAATATTCTCTGTTGGGGGGGTATGTGGATTCCACACCCCGGGACAGGGAGAGTCTGCGGAGCTATGACCCGCCGATGATGTCTTTTCTGACCCAGATGCAGTTCGTGCTGGAGGCGGAGGAGCATCCTTGTGAAGAAGAGCTGGAACAGATGCTGAACGATGCTTTTCAGCGGATGCTGAGCAGTGAAACGCAGGAGTCTGCGGAGGCGGAGGAACCTGTCATCAGGGGACTTTCGGATGTGATGGCAGCGCTGGAGGGTTGGGATGGCTCGGATGCGGACAAGTTCAAATTGCTGCGGCTGTACTCGGAGCGGCGGGAAGTGATGGAACAGCTCTGGAGCCTGCAGGGACCTGCGGAGGAAATCGGGCGGGACTGTCTGAAATCTGTGCAGGAACGGTATGAGGCCTGCATGGAGAAACTCAGAAATCCGGAGGAAGTGGAGAGGCTGCTGAATGCGGTGGGGCTTGCCTGCGAAGGGAACAATATCGGTCAGATTACGCCGGCCGTCATGCTGTATGATCGGATTATGCTGCAGCTCAGAGAAACGCCCGGGAAAACGGCACAATTTCAGGCTAATCTTCATCTGGGACTTGAGACCTTTTATCTGCATCAGTCCAGGCAGGAAGAATTGTATAATGACGAACACCTTCTGGCCGGACTGAAAGCGCTGGGGGATCCCACCAGACTGAAAATTCTTCGCCAGCTGGTGGAGCAGCCCTGCTACCTGCAGGAAATGGCAAAGGAGCTGGAACTGACTCCGGCCACTGTCCTGCATCATCTGGGAGTCTTAATGTCGCAGTCTCTCATTGAGATACAGCTGACCACAGAAAAAAAGAAGGTTTATTATCAGGTAAATAAACAGGGGCTGGAAGAAGTAAGTCAGGGAATCCTGCAACTGACACTGACCAGAGAAGAGCGGGAGACGCAGGTGCAGGAAGAATTGCGGAAACAGTCCCGAAATGTCCATACTGGGGAACAGTTTCAGACATGGACCATGTAGCTGAAAATGATTCCTCTGCAGAGGAAGGAGAATTTCGAGACGGAACAATAATGGAGGTTGAAATGAACCATTCAAAAGGAGAGACATCTTATCCGCTTAAGGCGACATTGAAGAGGATGCTGCGAAATGCGGCTTTACAGAACCCCAGATTATTTCTGTTCTGTGGGATTTATACGGCTGCCGCTGCAGTTTATCCTTTTCTGGCCGTACTGCTGCCGAAGGCGGTTCTGGGAGAATTACAGAAGGGAGAGCAGGCCAGACCGGAAGCTGTCCTGATCATCGCGGCAGGGTATTTTGTTCTGGCGGGCATATTCGGATTTGTGCGCACTTTTTTACTGCGTATGCCCTATTCTCAGATTTCGCTGCTCAGACTGGACTATGTGAAGGCTACCTGTGTCAAGATTATGGAGATGGCATATCCACATTGTGAAGATGCCGTCTTTAATGAAAAGTATGAAAAGGCTTTCATTGCAACCCAAAGCAATGACAATGGGGTGGAGGGAATCTATCACAAGCTGTATGAAATACCGGCGGTATTCCTTGTGACTTTAGGTTTGAGCGTTTTCATTGGCCGTCTGAGCATACCAGTGCTGCTGGGGCTGCTCCTGAACCTTGCGGTCATCGTGTGGATTGGCCGCAGGAGTCACAGCTTTCGCTATGAGAGGAAAGAGGAGGAAGCCAGACAGAGGCGCAGAGTGGGATATTATAATCGGGTGACTTCTGATTTTTCTTATGGCAAGGATATCCGGATGTATGGAATGAAGAAGAGAATTCTGGAGAATGCCTCTGAGGAAATCAGGGTGTATAGGAAGTTGAACCGACTGCTGGCGGGAAAGGAATATCATCTGGGATTTCTGGGACTGGCCACGGTGCTTTTAAGCGATATATTGATCTACGGTACATTGATTAACCGCACGGTAAATGGTATGTCCATAGCCGACTTTTCCATGTATCTCACAGCGGTACTCACACTGTCGGCCTATCTGAAGGAGGCAGCAGAGAAGCTGAGCTTTGTGGTGAACGAGGGACAGTATGTTCATGAGCTGTACCGTTTTTTGGATACGGATATGGGGGAGAAGGGAGGAGACCGCCAGGCTGTCAGGGGCGATACACTGGAAATTGTCTTTGATGATGTGAGCTTTCGCTATCCGGGATCGGAGAAGGACATTTTCCGACATCTGAATCTGACCATCCATAAAGGGGAGCGTCTGGCTGTAGTGGGTGTCAACGGTGCGGGTAAGACCACGCTTGTAAGCCTCATGATGGGGCTGTACGATGTGACGGAGGGAGAGATCCGTATCAACGGAATTCCCATAGCGGAATTTGACAAAAAGGAATTGTATTCCATGTTCTCCGCCGTGTTCCAGGATGTGAATATTCTGGCATTTACAGTGAGGGAAAATGTGGCGGGTCGACTGGAGGGCATCGATGACAGCCGGGTGGCCAATGTGCTGGCGCAGGTGGGGCTGACGGAGGCCGTAAATGCGCTGCCGAAAAGGGCGGGGCAGATGATGTTGAAAGTCATCGAGGAGGACGGCGCACAGCTGTCCGGCGGGCAGAATCAAAAGCTGGCCATAGCCAGGGCACTTTATAAGGGTGCGAATATGGTGATTATGGATGAGCCCACGGCTGCGCTGGATCCTCTGGCGGAAGCGGAAATCTATGAGAATTTCAGCGAGCTTGTGAAAGGGAAGACGGCGGTATATATTTCCCATCGACTGGCCAGTACCCGGTTCTGTGATCACATTGCTTTTTTTGACGGAGAGGGATTGAAGGAATACGGAACCCACGAAGAACTGATGGCGCGCCGGGGCGGATATTACGAGATGTTTACCGTGCAGGGAAAATATTATACACAGCCGGATGCGCAGGTTATGCCTGGAGGGGACGAAAAATGGCAGTCCGGAAATTGTTCCCGGGAGGAACAGAAGGGGCAGAGCTCGGATGCTGTGGGAGAAAGAGGCAGAGAGGGAATCGCGGGAGCGGAGGGAAATGGTCATGAATAATGGAAAGAAACTGAAATTATTTTTCCGCCTGTCCTGGAAGACGGCGCCTTCCTACATTCTTATGCTGATTGTACAGACGCTTATGAGCGGAGGACAGGTGGCAATGAATGTAATACTGCCGAAATTTCTGATTGACGAGCTGACGGGTGCCTGTGAAATCAGGAGACTGCTCTTCTTCGGCGGATTGGTGATTGGGTCTAATCTGTTTTTTGCCTGGTTTGCACGATTCGTGAAGCGGTATATGGATGTACAGAACCCCTATGTCAGCCAGAAAATGGAGCAGCTGTTGGGAGAAAAGGTTATGAGTCTGCCATATGCCAGGCTGGAGGAACCTTATTATCTGGATTTGAAGGAGAGAGCCGCGTTTGCCTTTCTGAACCAGGAGGCTATGCTGAATATGATTACCGGTCTGGCGGAACTGCTGCAGAAGGGAAGTACTCTGTTGGGGCTGACAGTGATTATGGTGACTCTAAGTCCGGTTCTGGTGGGAATCCTGCTGGTTTTAATCGGGGTGATGCTCCTGCTGCAGAGGAGACTTTCCGTTCAGATGCAGAAAATTCACCAGATGATTCTGCCCATAAACCGTCGGTACGGATATTATGTCAATATGGCGTTTGACGATAAGGCACAAAAAGATATTCGACTGTACGATATGTCAGGTATGTTGGCAGACCGGGTGGCCTGGTATAACAGGGACATGACAGAGACTTTTGGCAGCTACCGCAGACAGGAAGGCTTCTACATGGGATTGTATAGTGTGATCAATGACCTGCAGGCGGCGATTTCCTATGGTTATGTGGGGCTGCGGGTGATTACGGACTTGTTCGGCGGACGTATTGGGCTGGGTTCCTTTACCATGTATGTCAATGCGGCAGTGCAGTTTTCCACCAATATTACCGGATTCGGCGAGGCGGTGATCCGGCTGGGACAGCTGCTGGGATTTCTGGACCCCTTTATGGAGCTGATGGAGCTGCCGGACGAGCAGGAAGCTCTGGAGGGAGCGGCCTTTTCCAGCCCGGTGGAAAGCATTATCTTCGAAAATGTGGACTTTACTTATCCGGGCAGTGAGAAAAAGGTGCTGGATCAGGTGAGCTTTTCTGTGAAAAAAGGAGAGAAAATTGCCGTGGTGGGACTGAACGGCGCGGGCAAGACTACGCTGATTAAGCTGCTGTGCCGTCTGTATCAGCCTTGCAGCGGCAGGATTCTGGTAAACGGAAGGGATATCCAGGAATATGATTATGCCTCTTATATGGCCCAGCTGGCCGCGGTATTTCAGGATTACCGTCTCTTCAATTTTACAATAGAAGAAAATATCAGCTGCCGGGAAGTGGGGCAGGATGGAGAAAGGGTGAAGAAGCTGGTGGCTCAGGTTGGGCTGTCAGAGAAAATGGAGGAACTGCCCAAAGGACTTCTCACGCTTCTGGGCAAAGCCTATGACGAGGAGGGGACCGAGCTCTCCGGCGGTCAGCAGCAGAAGGTAGCCATTGCAAGGGCACTGTATAAGGACGCTTCGCTGATAATCCTGGACGAACCTACCAGCGCGCTTGATCCTCTGGCGGAGGCGGAGATCTATGAGAACTTTAACGAGCTGGCCGGCGGCAAGACCGCTTTCTACATTTCTCACAGAATGTCTTCCAGTGTGTTCTGCGACAGGATTCTGGTGATTGACGGAGGCAAAGTGGCAGATTTTGCACCTCATGGGGAACTGATGAAAAAGGAAGGAAGCCTGTATCGGAAAATGTTCGAGGCGCAGGCGGAGAATTATGTCTGAGAGCGGCATGTGGAACGAAAATGTCAGAGAGGGCGGTTATCCCGCCCTCCGATTTGTCTTTTTTCTGATACGGACAGGTGAACCGGATTCTCCGCCCTGTCTCGTCTGGGCATGGCAGCTTTCACATACGCCGAAGCTGGTCTCAAGAGGCAGAGGAATTCCGCAGTACTGACATTTACGGATATAGTTCTTCTTATCTTTTGTCAGAAAACGCATGATGGTTTCTTCGGTTTTCTCCCGTTCCTTTTTCAGCTTTATAAGATCTATATCTTTACCCAGGCGTACGGAAAACTGATAATACAGATCCAGCAGCTTATAAAAAGTCTCATAACGTATGAGCCCGGAATCAGAGCACATCATCAGAGCCGGAAAATGGAGAGATACGTCTGCCGTATAGGTTTTGCAGTAGTAGAGCCAGAGCGCTACCACATCCCGGTTTCTGGTATCGATGGAGCAGGTCAGCATGCGGTAAAGAATATGTTTATCTTCAAAACCGTCGATTTCCTTCCGGTCTCTGTAAGCTCTTTCGTATAAAAACAACACATCTTCAATGCTGATTTTTTCAAAGGGAGGCTCGATTTCTACGGATTTCCAGATGGACATGATGGCATCCAGAGGTTCGTCCATATCCAGAAGTACCTGGGGAAAGCCCAGGCTTACATGGTCTACTTCGGGTTCCCGGGCGTGGAAATGCTCTCTGATAAAGCTTAAGCCCTCCGGTCCTACCGCATTGACATAACCTGTATCGTAAAGCCCAAAGCGTCCGGCCCGCCCGGCAATCTGAAGGATTTCCGAAGTGCTCAGGGGACGAGTATGCTTGCCGTCAAACTTCTCCGTATGAACGAAGACAATTCTCCGTACGGGAAGGTTCAGGCCCATGCCGATAGCGTCTGTGGACACCACAATCTGGGTCTGGCCCTCTGCGAATATGCGTATCTGTCTGCGCCGGATTTCGGGAGGAAGACTTCCATAGATGACACTGACCTGAAGTCCCCGCCGTTCCAGACGGGCGGCGATATCCAGCACCATCCGCTTTGTGAAGACAATCAGCGCATCCCCTTCCCGGACATCTTCAGGAAAGGAAAAAGGCTCTTCCTCGCAGAGCAGCTGTGTCTTTCTCTCATACCTGTGAGTCTCAAAGGTATCTCTGCACAGGGAAATCAGATGGGTGACAACTTTTTCCGCGGATGGACTCATGCATACATGAATTTCGTCGGCCTGTGTGCCTAAAATGGCTCTGGTCCAGGAGTGACCTCTGTCGGAATCGGCAATCATCTGGGCTTCGTCGATGACAGCTATGTCATATTTTTGATCCAGATCCAGCATCTCCACTGTGGAGGAAATGATTCGGCTGTTCTCCTCGTAAATCCTTTCCTCACCGGTCAGCATGGTGCAGGGAATCTGTGCATCTTTCATCCGCTCATACACCTCCAGCGCCAGTAACCGCAGGGGACCCAGATAGACGCCGTTCTGTGCCAGCTTCAGCCGTTCCAGCGCCTGATAAGTCTTCCCGCAGTTGGTGGGGCCGATATGAAGGATGAACTTTCGGGGCATTTCCAGGGCCTTGGGAAACTCTGTCTCAGGTCTGGTGGGAACCAGGCCGATAATCTGATTCTTCAACTCCCCGTTCATATATTGATTCAATGTGGAACGAAGGGTTTTCTGACAGATGTCGAAAGTTTTTTCCTCCCGGAGGAATTCCAGAAATCTTGCGGTAACCAGCTCCTGCTCGTCTGATTTCAGGCTGGCTACATCCAGCCGTACCAGCTCGTTGAGCATAAGATCCCGGATTTTCGCAATGGCAAACTGATTGTTCTCACGGAAGGCGAAATAGGACAGATTCCGAATCTGCCTGTGATATTCCTCCAGGTGGGGCTGAGAGACATGACCGTTTCTGGTGCGCCGCATTTCCTCCAGCAAAGTATCAATTCTTTCTTTGTAGGTCTTTTTCCCGGTATTGTTTTTCTTTTTTACTTTTTTGGCACAGTCTCTGTATTGATTAAAATAGAACTGCGATAATTTTTCCTTCTGTATCATCCGCAAACCTCGTACCGGCCGGTCCGGCTGTTCTCTGTTCGTTATTTTGAAAAATATGCACACACTTGTACCAGTATAGCATAAATTCTCCGTTTGCAAAAGCCTGTTTTCAGATATTGTATTTGAGAATTGTTTCCTGTATAGTAATTTGAAGGAGTTGCCGGCGGGGGATGGATATGTCTGCCAAAGAAAGCTTCGCCGCTGCCGGCGCTGGTGATTGAGCTGAAATGGAATAAGACAGCGGAAGGCGCAATCCGGCAGATAAAGGATCGAAACTATCCGGAAGCAATTTGCAGGTACGGGGGAGACATTTTGCTGGTGGGCATCAATTATGAGAAGGATGCCCCGGCAGGAATGCGGAAGCACACCTGCCTCATAGAGAGATATCGGATAGAAAAGGGCTCGGACAGATGAGGATTTCACAGTTTGAACACAGATAAAACACAAATCAAACACAGAGTGTTGACATTTTCCTGTTAGGATGAAAAGTAAGGGGAAATTACAAAGGCACACGAGAGGAACTTTTATGAGTGCTCTTTCGAATGAAAGTTCCTCTCCCTGAGATGTTGTGCCGAAGTGACTTCCTACTTTAGTGCTGTCGCGCAAGCGACTATATTGGAGGACAACAGGAAAATGACGAAAAGAAAATGGAAACGGGGACTGGCGGCCATGCTTGTGACGGCATTTTGTGTGGGCGCGGCAGGAGGCTGCGGGAAGGAGCAGCAGGACAGCGGCAGTCAGGCGAAAACGGGGAAAGAAGCGGAGGCAGACAAGGGCAGATATGTGGAGCGGGAAGAAGCCTGGCCGGAAGAATTGGCGGACTGGACGGTTCTGCAGATTTTTACGGTCCAGGATAAACTGCACCTGCTGGCATCGAAGGAGGAGGGCGGGAAAACGATCCTGCGGGAGTGGGAGAGGCAGGAAAGCGGTTACGCGGATGTGACACAAAACTGGCTGGCTTCCATGGAGCTTGGGAGCGACGGCTGGCTGGAGGCGCGGCTGATGCAGGCGGAAGACGGCACACAGTATCTCTATGCCGGATATATGGAAGAGGAGCTGGATAATTTTCTGGGACATCTGTGGAGAGGAGAAGGGGACGCCGCTGTGGAAATCACGCCGGAGAAATGGTCCGTTCCCAATGAAACATGGGGCGGCTATGAGATGATACAGGATCTGGCGGCACTGAATAACGGGACATTGGCGGCTGCTTCGTATTCTTCCATGGATATCCTTTCAGGGGCGGACGGAAAGGTTCTGGAGAGTGAACAGTCTCCTGCAATCTATGAAAGCCGCATGGTGACAGACGGAGAAAATGTATATCTCGGTACTTCGGACGGAAACGGCTTTCAGATTGAAAAGCGTGCAGAAGGCAAAAGCAGTGACGTGGAACAGATTTCTTTTGCGCCGGGAGGCAGCACTTCCGCCGGAGGCGAAGAATCCGGTATGATAACGGTGGGCGGCACGGGAAGTCTGGCTCTTTCTGTATTAAAGGACGGCACGCTGATTGCCGCCGGGGAAGACGGCATTTTCCGGCTGGCAGGCGGCAGCCCGGAGGGTGAATGGGAAAAGCTTGCGGAGGGTGTGGACACGAATTTTGCCATGAGAGATTATACGTGCCTTGACCTGGCGGCGCTGGAGGATGGCAGCATCTACGCCTTGTTTGAGACAGGCGGGGAAGTAAAGCTGTATCGGTACGAATATGATCCTGACGCGGTTTCTCAGGTGACGCAGGTATTGAAGCTGTATACTGTTTATGAGAATCCTGTGCTCACACAGGCTGCGGTAATGTATCATAAAGCCCATCCGGAGGTGATGATTTCCATAGAAAATGAATATCCCATGTACTATTATGGTGATACGGATTATGACGCTGTCTATCAGAAGCTGAACACCATGCTGATGGGGGACGACGCGCCGGATATCCTGATGATGGATCATCTGAATACGGACGCTTACGCCCAGAAAGGCCTGTTGGAAGAACTGGAGGATGTGGTGGGCCCCATGGAGGAGAGCGGGGAACTGCTGTCTAATATTACGAATGCTTACGTGCGGGAAGACGGGAAACGTTATGTGGTGCCTCTGCAGTTTGGATTTATGATGGCGGTGGGCAGAGACATTGTACCGGAGAATATGGAGTCCATGGAGGCGTTGGCAGAATTCCTTGCCGGGGCAGATTACAGCTACATGGGGAAGCAGACTGCAGCAGACCTGGTGTATCAGTTTTACACTTACTTCTGTGATGAGATTGTGGATGGAAAGCAGCTGAACAGGGAAAAGTTAAGCCAGTATCTGCGCTATCTTAAAGCCATCGGAGACAACTGCGGAATCATTGACGTCTGGCCGGAAAATGAGAGGGCCGCTGATATGTGGGATTTGAGTGCGGAGACGAAGCTGGCATTTCAGAAGGCGGATGGCTTTGTGAATTGTATGATTCCTGTGTCCATGGCAGAATATATCAAGGGAGATTTTACCGCCTTTGAGAACAGATTTATTCCATCCCTGGAGGCCGGAATCTGTGCGAAGAGCCAGTACGTGGACACGGCGAAGGACTTTCTGCGGTTTGCACTGTCAGAGGAATTCCAGAGTGCCAATGGCGATAACGGCTTCCCGGTGAACAGGCAGGCTTTGAAGACACAGGCGGCGAAGGATCGCTCCGAGTTCCAGATTTACACATCTATTGAGGCGGATGACGGAAGCTATGTGGGATTTGAATCGAAGAGCTATTCTCAGGAGACGGCGGACCGGCTGGCTGCCATGTGTGAGACGCTGGATAAGCCTGTGAAGGAAGATGCGAAAATCCGGCAGGTGCTGGCCGAGTGCCTGGGAGAATATCTGAAGGGCGCACAGTCGGAGGAGGAGACGGTTCAGAAGATCGAGGAAGAACTGAAGATGTATCTGGCGGAATAAAGAATTTTACTATTGCGAAGGAGGAAAAAGTGTGGTACGCTGGTAACAAGAAAGTTACCAGCGTGGAGGGAAAAGTGAATATTACAGAAGCGGAACAGAAAATATTGAATCTGCTGTGGGAGGAAGGCTGTCTTTCCACCATGCAGATTGCAGAGCGGCTGGGGAGCGAAACCGGATGGAGTAAGCATGCGGTTATTTCTTTTTTGAAAAGAATGGAGACAAAAGGCCTGGTGTCCCATGAAGAAAGAGGCAGGGCAAAGTATTATATGCCGCTGGTTCAGAGAGAGATGGTTGCCAGTGAAGAGCGGAATTCCTTTTTGCAGAAATTTTATCATGGCAGACTGGGCCTGATGGTCTCTGCGATGGCTGAGGAGAATTCCTTAACGCAGAATGATATTCAAGATCTGAGAGCATTATTGGAACGTTTGCAGACTGAGAAACCGTAAAGCGAAAGGGGTATGCCATGAAAATGCTGAACCTGGCGGAGATGACTGTTGAAGTGTCGGTATTGATTCTCCTTATCAGCCTTATCCGCAGCTTATTCAGAAAAAAGTGTAATCCAAATATTCGGTATTTACTGTGGACTTTTGTTGCATTGCGGGTACTGATTCCTTTTAAGCTGGAGCTTTCACTGGAGATACCGGAGAACTGGAATCTGATGTCATTCCATGTATTGACAGAACAGGCTGAGCCGGAGGCGGATAAGGCGGGCGGAAGACCTGCCCAGAGCTTCGGACCGGCAGAGGGGCAGATTAAGACAGGAGATGACATTACTTATTTTCCGCTGTTTGGAATTCCTTCAGGGGATGCATTTGCAGAACCTCAGGCAGAGAATTTTCCTGTGAGAGTCTCTGTGAAAAGTGTTCTTTTCCTGCTTTGGCTGTTGGGTGTGACTGTGATGACATTGTATGTGGCTCTGAATAACAGGCGGCTGTATCGGATTTTGCTGGCCAGCCGAAAAAGGATAAGAAAATTACCGGGCGGGATTTCCCTCTATGCAATGCCGGGCTATAATTGTCTGGCGGGCATTTTATCTCCGGCTGTCTATGTGGACATTGGCGAATTAAAGGATTTAGCGGTGGTGAAGCATATAATATGCCATGAACTGCAGCACTACAGGGTGAGAGACAATTACTGGCAGTTTCTCAGAGTTTTGTGTCTGATTTTACAATGGCATAATCCGTTCATGTGGTGGGCCTATTTTGCATCCAGGCGGGACTGTGAGATCGCGTGTGACGCCAGAGTCGTAAAGGGAATGTCAAAAGAAGAAAGATACGAATATGGCAGCAGTCTGCTGGCTGTGCTGGAGGGTATGATTCAGAAAAAGCAGAATATCTTCTTTCAGACATCCATGGGGACAAACAGGAAACTTATTTCAGAAAGGATTCATACAATCGTAGAATCGAAAACGGAGAAAAGAGTGTTTTGGGGGATTCTTCTGCTTACGGGGGCGGCCTGTTTTCTGGCGTTTCATATTATATCTGTGGATATCGGCAGAAAGGGAGCGGAGATAGAAGAACAGGCAGAAGTTGTCCGGAAAAAAGTGGCAGCTGCGGGGGAACGGAATTCCGCAGAGGAAGAAAGCGGAACCGGAGCAAAAACGGAAGCCGGAGCAGGGACAGAAGGGGAAGCCGGCAGGGAAGACAGCATACAGACTACAGAGGAAGTGACTGCACCCACGAAGGAGGAGGTCCTTGCCGCCCGGGAGAAGGCTCTGGAGGGAATGAGCGAGGAGGAAATCGGGCGGCTGAAGGAAAATGTCAAGGTGGCCAATCAGCGGATGGAACAGGCCTATCTATATGACAATATTTTTGCGAAGCTGGAAGATACGGAAAGCCTTTACTGGAATTACTTTGATGAAAAGGGTGAGATTCAGATTGGATGGGCCTATGGGGGCAGCTACTGGGATGTGCTGGAAGCCATGGAAAAGGAAAACATTTCAAAGGATGAATTCTATGCCAGATACGGCACGCCGGTAATGGATACCAACCGTTTTGACGCAGAGAATTTCATGGAGCTTTTTGGAGAAATGAAGGAGAGTGTGAAGGATGAAAAGCTGCGGGAGGATCTGCAGCTGCTTATGGATGAAACGGCACTGGCGGCCCGGACTCATGAAGTGGAACATGTCCGCAATATCTACCGGCTTCTGCATGATATGGATTATTATCTGCTTCGCTATGGACAGGAAGATGTGGGGAAGTATGTGAGGGATACTTCTCTGATTTCCAGGTACTATGGCGTTCTGTCCGTCTATAAGCAGTAAAGAAGCACCAAATCTGATTAGAAGATAGAAAGGAAAGTTCCAAATGAATATTTTAAAAATTGCATTATTGCAGATTGCTCCCTGCAAAACGGTAACAGAAAATCTCGAGAAGGGCATCGAATATTGTATCAAGGCGAAGGAATTTGGAACAGCTGCGCAGGTACCGTGAAAGTGAAGTGCATGGAAATGCCTTCCGCCATCCGAAGAAGTATGGAATTTTAACGGATACAAAAATCGACTTTCCATTTATTCGAGATGCTTATCGGGAGTGAAAGCTATGTTCCGCGGAGAAGCTTTCGCGGGTTTCTCTTGACGGTTTTCGAGAAAAACCGCTATAATGTAGCAAAAGGAGAGGATTGCTATGGCGGTTACATTTACCCCGGAGCAGAGGGAGGCCATCGAACTGCATGGCTGCAATATATTGGTATCGGCGGCGGCGGGAAGCGGTAAAACCGCCGTACTGGTGGAGCGTATTGTGCGGATGGTCTGTGACGAGACAAAGCCGGTGGACATCGACCGGCTGCTGATTGTCACATTTACCAACGCGGCCGCTGCGGAGATGCGGGAACGGATTGCGGCAGGGATTTCCGCCAGGCTGTCGGAATGCCCGGATTCCGAACATATTCAGCGGCAGGCCACGCTGCTGCACAATGCCCAGATTACCACAATCGACAGCTTCTGCCTGTTTCTGTTGAGGAATCATTTCAATGAAATCGGGCTGGACCCGGCTTTTCGTATTGCAGACGAGGGAGAAATCCGGCTGATGCAGCAGGAGGCCCTGCAGGAATTGATAGAGGATTCCTATGTCTCCGGCGGGGAAGCTTTTCGGTTCTGCGTGGAATACTTCTGCCCGGGAGGGAAGGAAAGGGTGCTGGAGCAGCATATTCTGAATCTGTCCCGGTATGCGTCCAGCTTTCCATGGCCCGCCGCGTGGCTGGAGGCGCGAAAAGGAGACTATGCCGGAAGCACGGCGGAAGAGATGAATGAAAGCACCTATGCCCTCTGGCTCAGGGAACATCTGAGGCGTATGATCGCGGGATGCGCGGAGAAGCTGGAGAAGGTTCGGGCACTGTGTCAGGAGCCGGACGGTCCCTGGCAGTACGGAGAGCTGGTGGATCGGGAGCTGGAACAGGTGCAGGGACTGCTGCGATGCCATTCTCTGGAGGAGTACGCGGTGAAGCTGGAAGCGGTGAATTTTGGCAGGCTTCCCTCCAAAAAGGATGCCAGTGTATCGGTGGTGAAGCGGGACCTTGCCAGGGAGATGCGGGCTCAGGTGAAGGAGAGCCTCCAGGGGCTGAGGGAACGCTTTTTTGCCACAAACCTGGAGCTTGCGGTCAGACAGAGCGCCGCATGCGGGGGACCTGTAAATACATTGCTGGACCTGGTGCTGGATTTTGAACGCCGGATGGCAGAGAAGAAGCAGGAGAAGAGGGTGGTTGACTTCTCGGATGTGGAGCATTTTGCGCTGGATATTCTGCTGGACAGGCAGGGGGAAGAGGCTAAAAGCAGCGCCGTGGCTCGGGAGTATCGCCAGCATTTCGAAGAGATACTGACAGATGAATATCAGGACAGCAATCTGGTGCAGGAGTATCTTCTGCGGGCGGTTTCCGGGGAGGAAGAGGGGCGGTTTAATCGCTTTATGGTGGGGGATGTGAAGCAGAGCATCTACAGATTCCGCCTGGCCAGACCTGAGCTTTTTCTGGAAAAATATAATACTTATACGGTTTCCGAAGGCCCCTGCAGGAGAATTGATCTGGCGAAGAATTTCCGCAGTCGTGTTCAGGTGGTGGATGCGGTAAACGAAGTGTTCGGCCGGTTGATGAGTGAAGAGGCAGGCGGGGTGGCCTATGATGAGAGAGCGGCGTTGTATCCGGGGGCGGTTTATCCGGACAGCGGAGACTGCGCCGGAGAGCTTCTGCTGGCGGAGAAGCCGGGCAGGGATGGGAAAGCGGATGCGAAGCAGACAGAAGCCATGGTTATAGCCCGGAAAATCAGGGAGCTGAAGGGAAGCTTTCAGGTGATGGACAGAGGAAATGGGGAGAGCAGGCCTGTGCGGTACAGTGATATGGTGATTTTACTGAGGACCAACAGCGGCTGGGACGAACCGTTTCGGGAGACGCTGGAAAAGGAAGGCATTCCGGTATATATCACTTCCACAACCGGATATTTCGATGCTGTGGAGGTTCAGGAGCTGCTGCAGCTTCTGCGGGTGCTGGACAATCCCTGTCAGGATATTCCTCTGTTCGGAGTGATGCGATCCATTTTCGGCGGATTTACAGAGGAGGAAATTGCCGCTGTCCGCAGTCATGCAAAGGGCTGCAGCCTGTATGAAGCGCTGAAGCGGTATTCGATTGTATATGGTCGGTATGGGCAGAATGAGGAAGCGGGAGCAGAGTCCGGGCAGGAAGCGGTAAACAGCGGAAGAGCGCCTGCGGAGACAGAGAGGGGGACTGCACAGGAAGCTTGTGCGGACGAAGCGGAGACAGGGCAGGAAAATGCGGTGGACAGAGTGAAGACTGAGCAGGACGCGGAACCGGACAAAGCAGTTACCCCTCTGGGGAAGAAAGCTGCCGCCTTTCTGCGCCGGATAGCTGAATACCGGGAGTATACAGTCTACCTTCCGGTACGGGAGCTGCTGACCCGGCTCATCAATGATTTTGGTTATCTGGATTATGTGACGGCGCTTCCCGCCGGCAGCAGGAGGCGGGCCAATGTGGAGATGCTTTTGACCAGAGCCTCGGATTTTGAGAAGACCAGCTATTTTGGCCTGTTTCATTTTATCCGGTATATGGAACAGCTGGAAAAATATGATATAGATTCCGGAGGAGCGGAGCTTCTGGATGAAAATGCGGATGTGGTCCGCATTATGAGCATCCATAAGAGCAAGGGACTGGAGTTCCCGGTTACCTTTGTGGCAGGCTTGAGTAAGCGGTTTAATATGCAGGATGCCAATCAGTCGCTGATATTGGATATGGATTTGGGGCTTGGTACGGATTATGCAGATCCGGAGAGGCGCATCCGGAATAAAACGCTGCGCCGGACTGTGTTGTCGAGAAAGCTTCGGGAGGACAGTCTGGCGGAGGAGCTGCGGCTGCTTTATGTGGCGATGACCCGGGCCAGGGAGAAGCTGATTCTGACAGGTGTCCTGGAAAACGCGGCGGAAAAATGGGAGAAGTACAGGGAGCTGGGGGGCGGTATGCTGACGAGTCTGGATTTTATGGAGGCAGGCTCCTTTCTGGATTTTCTGCTGCCGGTTCTGCCGGGAAGCAGTATCCAGGTGTCTGTGACGGAAGAACTGGAGGAAGCTGCGGAGGAGATTACGGAACAAGTACAGTATTTTCACCGGAGAGACAGACTGGAACAGGCGGAAAGCCTGGGAGATACAGAGGCACAAAAGAGACTGACAGAGAGACTGAATGCCGTTTATCCCTATGCGGAGCTGTCGGATCTCTATACGAAGACCACAGTGTCCGAGCTGAAGATAGCCGCCATGGCGGATCGGGACGAGGCGGCATATCATACCTTCGAGGCGAAGGAGGTGCAGCCTTACATTCCGCTTTTCAGGAGAGAGGAAGAGGCTGTCAGCGGCACTATCCGGGGAAATGCCTATCATCGAGTGATGGAGATTCTGGATTTCGGTGAGGTGCTCTGGAGTGCAGTGGGGAGGACAGGCGGATTCCCGGGAGATTACGGGGAATACAGACAGAGGCTCCAAGGGAAGGCGCTGGCGGCTGCAATAAGTGCATTTTTACAGAGAGAGGCGGAAAGCGGAAGACTCGCGGGGGAATATCTGCAGGCAGTGCGCCTTCGGAAGCTGGAGGAATTCCTGTGCTCGCCTCTGGCCTTCCGGATGTGGCAGGCACAGCGAGGGGGAGGCCTTTACCGGGAGCAGCCCTTTGTGCTGGGGATTGATGCCCGCAGATTGAAGAGCAGCTTCCCGGAGGAAGAGACGGTTCTCATTCAGGGAATCATCGACGTATTTTTCGAGGAAGAGGACGGGGTGGTCCTGCTGGACTATAAGACGGACTCCGTGGGTACGCTGAGGGAGCTGTGGAATCGCTATGAGACACAGCTGGATTATTATCAGGAGGCCATCGAGAAGATTTTCGGGAAAAAGGTGAAGGAGCGTATATTGTATTCTTTTCATCTGGGGAAGTATTAACGAAGTATTTACAGAAAATATCGTCGTGACTTATTTTTGCGGAAAGAGTCGGGAAGAAATTTCCGGGAAGTTACATATTTGCATTTACACCGGGTTTGATATATGATGAAAAAGACGGCAGTTCGGAAGGGCATAGAACCATAGGACTGTTGCATAAAAAAGTAGTGTAGCCAGACAGGTCACCGTGATATGAAAAGAGCCTCAGATGGCAGAAAAGAGGAGAAAATGGACAGACAGAATCTTACCTTAATGACAGATTTATATGAGCTTACCATGATGCAGGGGTATTTTGCACACAAGGACCGCAATGAGACCGTTATCTTTGACGCGTTTTACCGCAGCAATCCCTGTGACGGGGGATATGCCATCTCCGCCGGGCTGGAGCAGGTGATTCAATATATCAAAGAACTGCATTTTGATGAGAGTGACATAGCATATCTTGCCTCTCTGGGGATTTTTCGGGCGGATTTTCTGGAGTATCTGAGGACCTTCCGCTTTTCCGGGGATATCTATGCGATTCCCGAGGGAATGGTTATGTTCCCCAGAGAGCCCATTGTCAAGGTCATTGCACCTATTATGGAGGCTCAGCTTGTGGAGACAGCTATTCTGAATATTATCAATCATCAGAGTCTGATTGCCACCAAAGCGGCGCGGGTGTGTTATGCGGCAAAAGGAGACGGTATCATGGAATTCGGACTGCGCCGGGCCCAGGGACCGGACGCGGGAACCTATGGGGCGAGAGCGGCTGTCATTGGCGGCTGTATCGGCACCAGCAATGTGCTCTGCGGTCAGCTTTTTGATGTTCCGGTCAAGGGAACCCATGCTCACAGCTGGATTATGAGCTTTCCAGACGAATACACAGCCTTCAAAACCTATGCGGATATGTACCCGGGAGCCTGTATCCTTCTGGTAGATACCTATGATACGCTGAAATCGGGAGTTCCCAATGCCATTCGGGTGTTCACCCAAATGCGGGAAGCAGGCATTCCTTTAAGCTTCTACGGCATTCGCCTGGACAGCGGAGACCTGGCCTATCTCTCCAAAAAGGCCCGCGAAATGCTGGATGCGGCCGGATTCCCGGACGCTGTCATCTCCGCGTCCAATGACCTTGACGAGTATCTGATTGACAGTCTGAAGGCTCAGGGAGCAGCCATTACTTCCTGGGGTGTGGGGACCAATCTGATTACCTCCAAGGATAATCCTTCCTTCGGCGGTGTCTATAAGCTGGCGGCTATTCGGGGGAAGGACGGCCGGTTTATCCCGAAAATCAAGCTTTCCGAGAACAGTGAAAAGGTAACCAATCCCGGCGATAAGAAAATATATCGCATCTATGAAAAGGAAACCGGGAAAATCAAAGCGGATTTAATCTGCCTGGCAGATGAAGAATATCGGGAGACCGACGACCTGGAGCTTTTTGACCCTCAGGAGCCCTGGAAGAAGACGAAGATGGCCGGCGGAACCTACCGCCTGCGCCCTTTGATGGAACAGATATTCAAAGAGGGGAAGTGCTGTTATACTTCCCCCAAAGTCATGGATATCCGGGCTTACTGCCAGAGGGAGCTTGCCACTCTCTGGGATGAGAGCAAGCGCCTGGTGAATCCCAGTCAGGTATATGTGGATTTGTCCCACAAGCTGTATCACACGAAAATCGAACTTCTGGAGCAGATGAGCAGAAGCGGAGACTGACACGAAAGCTGCCTGCCGCAGTCCTTTACTGTTCCATCTGCCTTCCCAGAAAGCCTGCGGCGGACATCAGAAGCTTCTGCTCCACCTCTCCCATGCGGCTTTTATTGTCGTTCTGCAGGAGAACCACGCTGCCGATAATGTCACCTTCGCAGAGGATGGGCGCGATGGCTTCGTGCTGATAATCGTCTCCGCCCTCGTCGCAGACGGAGATGAAGCTCCGATCTCCCCGGGAGGCCATGATGGTTTCCCGGTTGTGTATTTTTTCTTCCATCTGTCGGCTGACGGATTTGTTCACCATCTGCTTATAGCCGCCTGCCGCGGCGATAAACTGGTCTCTGTCTGCGATCAGCGCCGCGTGTCCGGACACCTGAGCCAGACTTTCTGCGTACTGCCTGGCGAAGGTGGTCATCTCCCCGATGGGAGAATATTTCTTCAGGATGACCTGACCTTCTCTGTCGGTGAAGATTTCAAGAGGATCCGATTCTCTGATGTGGAGTGTTCTGCGGATTTCCTTTGGAATGACAATTCTTCCCAGATCATCTATACGTCTCACAATTCCTGTTGCTTTCATAACTTAAATCCCTCCGTTTTTCCAATCTGAAGACTTTCGGCGGCAATTCGGCTGAACTCCGAACCGCTGCGGCTTATCATCATCTGACGTGGAGTTAGTATCTGTAAAAAAAGGAATTATATGCAAATTTACAGGAATTACACATTTTTTTCTTCAGAAACAATTTCTGACTGTTCATGGAAATAAATATCGTACCAGACCAGAAAGGAATACACTGCCCAGATTTTCCGATTGGTGTTGCCCCGGCCGGACCCCCGGCCCTCCAGCAATTCATCCAGGGCTTCCCGGTTGAAGAATTTCTCCGCAGCAGGAGAGGAGAAGGCCTGAATGATGATTTTGGAGCCTGTCTCGGAAGTCAGAAAATGTCCTAAAGGAATGGGAAATCCCAGCTTCCGGCGATTGGAATTCGTAGCGGGAAGATGACGAGCCGCCACTTTTCGGAACAAATATTTTGATACCTGACCTTTTTGCTTATATTTTGGAGGCAGCTGCCTGGCAATTTCGAAGACTTCTCTATCCAGATAGGGCACACGCAGCTCCAGAGAGTGCGCCATGCTCATCCGGTCCGCCTTTTGCAAAATGTCTCCGGGAAGCCAGTGAAGTAAATCTATGTACTGCATCCGGCTGGCTTCGTCCAGCTGCTGTGCCTCCTGATAGTCGTCGGCCAGAAGCTCCTGGGGGCTGGGCGTCCGGGTTGGATGCTTCAGAAGGCGCTTTCTCTCCTCCGCGGTAAACAGGTTTGCATTTCCGATAAAACGCTGTTCCACAGACATACTGCCGCGGATGAGAAAGCTGCGCCCCTTCAGTTTGGGCAGCCGGGTTGCCAGCCGTGCGATTTTCTTCCGCAGGGACAGCGGCAGCTTCTGGTATAGATACAGAGCGTTGGGCTCACAGTAGATACAGTATCCGCCGAACAGCTCGTCCGCACCTTCCCCGGAGACCACCACCTTTACCTGGCGGGCCGCTTCCCGGGACAGAAAATAAAGTGCCACGGCGGAAGGGTCACCGTTGGGCTCATCCATGTGATAGAGAACCTCGGGCACCGCCTCCCAGAATTCCCGTTCGGAGATTCTCTTTCCCCGGTGCTTCAGCTCCAGCTTTTCAGCCAGATCGGCTGCCAGAGGAATCTCATTGTAATGGCCTGTGTCTGAGCCCAGACCAACGGTAAAAGCTTTGTCTCCTGTAAATTCCGCGGCAATCAGGCTGGAATCCACACCCCCGGAGAGAAAGGTTCCGATTTCAGTGTCTGCCGCCATGTGGTGCTTTACGGAATCTGAGATGACCCGGTCCAGTTCCTCAATCCATTTCTCCTCTGTCCAGTCTAACCTTTTGGGGGGGTTGTCAGGGTATAATTTCGGTACGAAATACTGCTTCACGGTCAGAGCCGAGCTGTTCTGATCATAGTTCAGGAAATGTCCGGGACGCAGCTGCCGGATTCCCTGGAAAAAGGTTTTCTCCAAGGCAGAATACTGGAAGGAAAGGTATTGCTCCAGGGCTTCCGGATTCAGTTTCTTTTTATAGAGAGGATGAGGCAGAATGCCCTTGATTTCCGACGCGAACAGGAAGGAGCCTTCTGCTATAGTATAATAAAAGGGCTTGATTCCGAAAGGATCTCTGGCGGCATAGAGAGTCTGTTTTTTCTCATCCCAGATGGCGAAAGCGAACATCCCGCGGAGGTGCTCGGGGAGATGATCCCCCCATTCCTCATATCCATGGAGCAGTACCTCCGAATCCCCCTGGGTAGAAAAGCGGTGTCCGGCTTTGAAAAGCTCCTGACGCAGTTCCTGATAATTGTATATTTCTCCGTTAAATACCAGAACCAGGTCACCGGCCTCGTTTGTCATGGGCTGAACACTTCCTGACGGGTCGATAATGCTGAGACGGCGAAAGCCAAAGGCGGCATTCTTCGAAAGCCAGCTTTTTCCCTGGTCGGGGCCCCGGTGAATCAGGGCAGCCATCATTGTCTCCAGAATTTTTTCGCGTTCCTGCTCCGGCCGCTGGCAGCCAGCCTCCTTTTTCGTATTCTTCTCCGTAAATCCGCATATACCACACATCGTTTTTACTCCTTTTCTGATGTAATTATTTCCTGATATCTGTCAAAGTACCCGTCCGAAAGAACTGTGGATCCTTCTTAGGATTTCATAACAGTCTGAAACACTTCCTGAACTGTTATCGGATTCTAATATAAGGAACAAATGTATCTTTTGTCCTGCGCGGACGTTTCTAAAATGTATCTGTTTGTAAAAATATAGTAAAAGGACTCGTGAGGACGGTAATACGAACATATATCGAACTGGGGGATTACAGTTCCAATATGATACATTTTCTGTGGGTCAGAGAGGCGTCCTCGTATGTCTCCAGCAGAATTCGGCGGGTGGAGCTGTCGTATTCCATGGTTACAAGATTGCGCAGGTTTTTATACAGCAGCTTTCCTTCCGTTCCATCTTCCTGATACAGATACAGGTCTGCGGAGAGATTATACGGCCGGTAATTTTGAATATCGGAGAAACTGCCGGTGCTGTGCTGGGAATTGATATAATTGCCATTGTCAGGATCCATCTCATATTTTTCCAGTCCCTGGTCCTGGGCAAGTACAATCAGGAATTCACCGGAATCCAATGGCAGAAAGTCAACCACCATTCCCGGGAAGTCCAGAAGGTCTGCAGTATTTTCCGGGTTATCCCCATTGAATATGTCTGTGCGGCAGAGGCGGGAGGCACTTCCCAGGTAATACAGGGAGCTGCTTTCGAAATCATAATAATACTGCAGAGGCCGCGTTCCTGTGTAATCGTACAGATAACTCCAGTTATGGACATAGAGGGAAGCATTTTCATTGGTTTCGAGGAATTCCTGCATTTCCACAGAGGAATCTTTCCACGCTGTGACTCCTGGACCAGGATACTCCAGATTGACGGCCATGAGTCCTTTTTCTTCCTCCACAAAGCGGAGCAGACCGGCGCTGTCCTGACAGTCAATCAATGATGCCGACAACAGTCGGTCTTTTATGGGGGTAAAGTACAGCTTTTGGTCGGGCGGGCAGAAAAAGGCAGGCTCCTTCTCTTTCCATAGCTGCAATGCCTGCTCTTCCTGGCCGGACCTCTCTTTTTCGCAGTCATATACCGGGATAAAATGCTCGGCTTCGTTGGTGGTTCCCATAATGTCAAAGGTCACCCAGCGGCTGCCCTGGGAGAAAGAGCCGTGCAGCTCGGTATCGGCATCTGCGGGGCCTTCGTACAGAAGCAGGTATTCTCCGTCCTCCATGGAATACAGCCAGACAAAGGTGTGATTCCAGAAGTCAGAACGGACATAGACCAGGAGCAGCCTTCCGTCCGGGGAGGGCAGCAGTTTCTCCACATACAGCTCTTCCCGCATCTCACCGGAAGGGTTCAACAATTCCTCCCAGAAGGGGGAGAAACGGCCCGGAGTGTCGTAGAAACCATAACGATAATCCACCTGACGGCTGACCAGAGAAGTATCGTCATTTGCCACGTCCCGGGCGAGTATGCGGATTTCGTTTTCAGCGCATCCCTGCAGAAATGCGCTTTTGTTCAGGGAATGCAAGGTTTCATAGGCATAGGTATAGATTTTCTGTACGGTAAAATCTTTTCCGGCTTCGGAGCTTTCCGCTTCCGTGCCGACATCAGATGTCATTGGCAGTATCATGGTTTTCTCTTCCGGCGTACAGCCTGCGGGGAGAAGGCAGGACAGGGACAGTATATACAGAAAGAATTTCAGGGTTCTTTTTTTCATAATCTGCGGTTCCTTTGTTATAAATATTCCCGGGCTGATTCCTGATTTTCATTCCCGCTTTCCGTCAGGAACAGTTTCATTCCTGCTTCCGGGATTTACCGTCTGCGGGAACAGAGCTGATTCCTGTGCCGCCTTCAGACGGATATAGAATACGGTATGAGCGCCGGGGCTGCTCCTGACATAGATTTTACCCTCGTGTTCTTCCATGATTTTGCGACAGATGGAAAGACCCAGGCCGGAACTGCCCTGTTCCCGTGAATAGGTCTTATCCACACGGTAAAAAGGTTCGAAGATGCGTTCCTGCTCTTCCGGATTCAGCCCTTTTCCCCGATTCCGGACAGCAAGTACCACATATCCCTTTATGACAGTCCCTTTGAGGAGGATGGGGGTGCGGCTTTCTCCGTATTTAATGGCATTGTCCACCAGATTGATGAGAACCTGACGCAGACGATCCGCCACACCCCATACGGGAAGAGGCTCCGGGAGCTGCGTCTCAATCCACATTTCATACCGTTTGGCTTTGATATCCAGAGCCTGCGCAACGCTGATGCCTGTCTGGGCCAGATCTACCGTCCTTTTTTCCATATAAATGCTTTTGTCGGACATTTCCAGCAGCTGCAGCACCATCTGATGCATCCGTGTGCTTTCCTGCAGAATCTGCTGCAGGCCCTGACTGGTCAGCTGTTCGTCCTCTCCGCGGTCCGCCTCCATAAGCTGGGCATAGCCCTGTATGGTGGTGAGAGGCGTTTTCAGCTCGTGGGTCATATTGTTGTAAAATTCCTGCCGGCTTCCCATCAGTTCTATAATCCGGTCTCTGTCCGCCTGCATGCGCTGGAACTGTGAGCCTATCATTTCCAGCATAATGCTGAAATTCCGGGACATCTCTCCTACTTCGTCTCTGCGGCCGGAATCTGCCAGCTGAGCCATCATCTGCATATTAACCTGTTCCCGGGACAAATCCCGTACTACATGGCGGGATATTTTGGTCAGCTTCTGAACCGGGGTCAGCAGCCTGCCGGTGAAAAAGAGAAGCAGAAGGAAAATCAGGACAAATACGACGGCGACTGCCTGATAAACCATTGTCTCCATTTCTTTTGCCTGAAGGAAGAGCTGAGAAGTGTCTATCTGATAACGGACGATGCCCAGGGTCTTTTCCTCAATGGTCACAGGCATGGAAAAATAGACCAGCATCCTGTCGGCAGCAGGGTAGGTCATGGTAAAGGCAGCATTTCCCGAAAGTGCCTGTGTCAGATCATCGGTAGTTTCTGCCTCCTGTATCTGCCTGTTTTCGCTGAGATATTGTCCATTGTTATCCAGTACACTGAGATTGCGCTGGCCGAAAATTTTAAGTTCCCGGGCAATATCCCCGGCAATCTGCCGATATCCTTCTTCGTCGTTATTTGCACTGTTCAACATCAGAAGCTGGCGGATATAGATGAGCGTATTTTCCTGGATTCCCTGCAGTTCCCGTATAATCTGGGCTTCCTGATTGTTCCAGAGTTGAGCATGGATACCGCCATATAAGATACAGCCGCCTGCAAGGAACACAGCCGACAATGTCAGAGCCATCTGAAACCGGATTCCCATCTGAAAGGATTCTTTATTCCGGGACATATTTATACCCCACTCCGAAAACGGTTATCAGTGATTCTTCCAGACCGGCTTTTTTGCGGATACGCTGGACATGAATGTCCACGGTTCTGGTGTCTCCCACGAAATCATACCCCCATATCTGATCCAGCAGTACGGTTCTTGTAAATACCTGCCGGGGATGCTTCAGAAAGCAGAGCAGAAGAGCATACTCTTTCGGGGTCAGATTCAGAAGCGTTCCATGACAATATATGCTGTGTTCCCGCTCTGATACGGTGAGATGACCGCAGACAAGCCGATCATCTTCGACGGTGCCGCGGGTTTTCGCGAATCTGCGCAGAATGGTCCGTACTCTTGCCACCACCTCCCGGAGGTCGAAGGGCTTCGTAATGTAATCATCTGCGCCGGATTCCAGGCCGTAAAGCTTGTCTTCCATATTGCCCCGGGCTGTCAGCATGATGATAGGGATTTTGTATTGTTCGGTCAGCATCCGGCATACGTCCACACCGCTGATATCCGGCAGCATCCAGTCCAGAAGTACAATGTCCGGGGGTTCCTCACCGGCCATGGCGAAGCCGTCGCTGCCCGTATAGGCACATTCCACCAGGAAGCCCTCTTTTTCAAAGCCGTACTTTAAAATGTCCGCAATGGGTTTTTCATCTTCAATTACCAGAATCTTTCCGCTTTCCATCTGTTTCTCCCTGCCGCAAAATCTGTACTGCCTGCCGTATCTTTCTTGCAACGAAAGCAACGGCTTTTTCTATTTTACCAGATAAGTATAACGCAGATGTCTCTAAAATGTAAATATTTCTGAAAAAACAGGTTTTATTTGGTTGAGATGAGTTATAGCACCAAACCGTTCGAGGAGCTTGACGTACTGGACAATTTTCTCATGAATGCAATTGCAACTGACCAGGCACCGAAATACCGTGGAATCCGCATGGATGTGAAGAGCGAGGTGTCAAAGGCAGAGGGCATGAGTGAATTTATGCAAATGATGGAATAAAAGAATATTGTGGAGTTCCCGGAGATGATTCCTCCGGGGCTTTCTTTTTTTCAACAAAAGTGTATAATATAAAGCAGAATATGGTGTCAGCGCTACAGGAGGAAGAACGTGTTGAAAGGAACCAGAGAATATTTTTCGATTCCCAATTTAATGGGGTATTTCAGAATTGCATTGCTGCCGGTATTTCTGTTATTGTATTATCGTGCGGATGAACCTCCTTTTTATATCGCGGCGCTTCTGGTTCTGGCGGTTTCTTTTCTGACGGATTTCCTGGATGGGAAAATTGCCAGGAAATTTAACATGGTGACAGACTTCGGGAAAATTCTGGATCCGGTGGCGGATAAACTGACCCAGGGCGGCATTGCGTTGGCTTTGACGTTTCAATATCCGCTCACAGTCCGGCTTCTGGCATTTTTCCTTCTGAAAGAACTGTATATGGCTGTCATGGGGCTTGTTCTGATGAAAAAGAGCAGGAAAATAACCGGTGCGCTGTGGTACGGGAAAGCCTGTACCTGCATTCTGGATGTGGGGATTCTGCTGCTGCTTTTTGTGCCGAATCTCTCCGGGCTGGTGTCCAATGCCATTATTTATCTGCTGATGACGGCCATAGCCTTCACATGGGCCATGTATCTGGTATATCACATGAAAGTGCTGAAGTCGGGAGAGAAGATCCCGGAAAAAGAGAAGGGGAAAAAGAAAACGCTGCTGATTGCCGTCATGCTGCTTCTGGCAGTTCTCTGTTTTGTTATAAGTGCCATACTGCCTTACCGCAGACAGCCGGAAGTGAGCAGGGAATATAGGGAAGCTTTTCAGGCGGAAAGTTTTTATGGAGAAGGAATTTCTTCGGACCGGGCTGTGGTGATTGAGGACAACGGCGATGCACTCAGGGAGAGAATCCGCCTGATTTCTCAGGCACAGGAGAGAATTATTCTGTCAACCTATGAGATGCGTTCCGATACTTCCGGAATGCAGATAATGGCTGCGCTTCGGGCGGCGGCGCTGAGGGGAGTACAGGTAGAGCTTCTTCTGGACGGATTTGCTTTCTGGACTCAGGTGGAGGGAAATCCTTACTTTTATGCGCTGGAGACCACGGATAATGTGGAGATTATTGTCTACAACAAGGCAAATGTTCTGACTCCCTGGAAGGGGATGAGCAGAATGCATGAGAAATATATCATTGCCGATGATCGCATTTATCTGGCGGGAGGAAGGAATACCTTTGACTTCTTCCTGGGAGATCAGGAAGGCCATAAAAACTATGACAGAGATGTGCTTGTATACAATACAGGCGGCGCAGACAGCTCCGTGTATGATTTGATTGCCCATTTTGAGGGGATAATTGGACAGAATTGCTGCAGCTTGTGGACCCATGGAAAATTGTTGGAAAACAGTGCTTCCGTTAAAAGGGCCGCAGCAGAACTGGACAGGCTGTATCTTCAGATGCAGGAGGAGAATCCTCGGCAGTTTGAGAGCATCAACTATACGGATGTAACATTTCCGGTGAACCATATAAGCCTGGTGAGTAATCCCGGGGGATTATACCCGAAGGAACCATGGGTATTCTGGAGCCTCTGTCAGCTGATAAAGTACGCCGGCGCTGAGACAATTATACATACCCCATACATTATCTGCAATGATTATATGTATACCTGTCTCACGGAAATATGCCGGAAGAATGAGAAGGTTGTGGTGATGACAAACGCATCGTCCACGAATGGGAATTATTTCGGTGCGGTAGATTATGCTCTGAATAAGGAGAAAATATTAAATACGGGGCTTAAGATACTGGAATACAGCGGGAATTATTCCTATCACGGCAAGAGTATCCTGATTGGTGACAGATTGTCAGCTGTGGGTTCTTTCAATATGGATATAAAAAGTGCTTATCAGAATACAGAGCTGATGCTGGTCATTGACAGCAGAGAGGTAAACGAACAGCTGAAAGACATTTTTCTTAGTTATCAGAGAGAGGCGTGCCCGGCGGTTCTGTCTGCGTCTGAGACGGAAGAGCTTCTCTCGGAGGATGTCCCCTGGGGGACAAGGGTGCTTCGGCGGATAATAATGCAGCTTGATCCCTGGCTGAGATTTCTGATGTAAGAGCGGGAGGGGGCAGGCTGTTGCTTAGCCTGCATAACAGTTCAGAAGGGTCACTGAACGGTTACCTCAGCTTCCAGTGCAGGGAGAAAAAGAACGGTTTGATCTCTTTAGAAGTTCTTATATGGTTTCCTTCTGGGTGGTAGTAAAAAAAGTAGTAAATCCGTCTGCGGCTATGCTGCAATCAGCCTTTCCATTTCAGTCCTTGCGGAAGCGAAAGCTGCGTGTGCGTAATAGTTCAGCGTCATGGATTTGAAAAAGGACGGCTCGTAAGCCGTCCATGATGTCAATATGGAATATTGATTATAACCTGTGCGCCGCCAGTCTTTTCAGAGTTGCTTAAAATAAGCTGT
>CAJUQT010000050.1 GCA_910588225.1 uncultured Acetatifactor sp. | reverse complement strand
GATATTCTCTACAGCTGCAGATAATCAGACAGCAGTGGACATCAATGTGGTACAGGGTGAGAGACAGTTTGCAAGAGACAACAAATCCCTTGGGCAGTTCCGTCTGGATGGAATTCCTCCTGCAAGAAGAGGCGTTCCTCAGATTGAAGTTACTTTCGATATCGACGCAAACGGTATTGTAAATGTATCTGCAAAAGATCTGGGAACAGGCAAGGAACAGCATATTACCATTACGGCAGGCTCCAATATGTCCGATGATGAAATCGAGAGAGCAGTAAAGGAAGCAGCGGAGTTCGAAGCGCAGGACAAGAAGCGGAAGGAAGCCATAGAGGCCAGAAATGAGGCCGATTCCTTCGTCTTCCAGACAGAAAAGGCTCTGGGCGAAGTTGGCGATAAGATCAGCGACAGCGAAAAATCTGCGGTTCAGGCAGAACTGGATGCGGTGAAAGCCATTCTGGAGAGGACGAAAGACCAGGAAATGACCGACAGCGACGTAGATGAGCTGAAAGCGGCCAAGGAGAAATTGATGAACAGTGCACAGAGCCTGTTTACCAAGATGTACGAGAACATGCAGCAGGCTCAGGGTGGCGCCGCAGGTCCGGATATGGGCGGCGATATGGGTGCAGGAAGCAGTTCTGCTCCTGATGATGATGTAATTGACGGAGATTTCCGCGAGGTATAAGGTTTGGACGGTGCCGCTTGCGGCACCGTTTCGCCGGTTTTGTAATAAAAGATTGAAAAGCGGCGAAAAATATGATAATTTAGTATAGTATGAGAATGATTTCCCTTGAATCTGTAAAGAAGAAATAAAGCACAAGGCATGAGGTGTTAATATGGCAGAGCAGAAGCGGGACTATTATGAAGTCCTTGGAGTGGATAAAGGCGCAGATGACGCAGCAATTAAAAAAGCATATCGTGTTCTGGCGAAAAAATATCATCCGGACATGAATCCCGGTGATGCGGAAGCGGAGAAGAAGTTTAAAGAGGCTTCGGAAGCGTATGCCGTGTTAAGTGATCCGGATAAGCGACGCCAGTATGATCAGTTTGGTCATGCTGCCTTTGAAGGCGGCATGGGCGGCGGAGGCGGTTTTGACTTCAGCGGAACCGATTTCGGTGATATATTTGGTGACATTTTCGGTGATCTCTTCGGCGGCGGGAGAAGCAGATCCCGCAGCAATGGTCCTATGAAAGGCGCAAATCTTCGAACCAGCGTCAGGATTACTTTTGAGGAAGCGGTATTCGGCTGCAAGAAAGAAATAGAACTGAACGTGAAGGAGACCTGTAAGACCTGTAGTGGATCTGGAGCGAAGCCGGGAAGCAGTCCTGAGACCTGTACCAAATGCGGCGGTAAGGGTCAGGTGGTATTTACACAGCAATCGCTCTTCGGAACGGTTCGGAATGTACAGACCTGTCCGGATTGTCAGGGCAGCGGCAAGATAATTCGGGATAAGTGTGCGGATTGCCGGGGAACAGGATATATACCCATGAAAAAACGTTATTCCGTGGATATCCCGGCAGGTATTGATAATGGCCAGTCTACAAGGATGCCTGGTTTGGGAGAGCCCGGAATCAACGGCGGCCCCAGAGGGGATGTGCTGATTGAAGTAATTGTGGGACGTCATCCGATTTTCCAGCGTCAGGATTTTGACATATATTCTACAGTTCCGGTTTCTTTTGCAGTAGCGGCGCTGGGCGGAGAAATTCTGATTGATACGGTGGATGGCAAAGTTATCTACGATGTGAAGGCGGGAACACAGACGGATACCAGAATTCGCCTGCGTGGCAAAGGCGTGCCTTCCTGGAGAAATAAGGATGTCCGCGGTGACCATTATGTCACTTTGGTAGTGCAGGTACCTGACAGATTAAAGCCGGAGGCGAAGGAATTGCTTCGCCAATTTGATGAATTGACAGGAAATTCACTGAATGCGGCTAAGACCGCGTCCGAACAGGATCATTCCGGTGAGACGAAAGAAAATGTCAAAGAAGGAAAGAAGAAAAAATTCTGGAAATAATGCAAGGCTTTTATGGAAGCGAAAGTTTAAACAAATGGGGCTGTCGCAGAAAGAAATTATGCGGTAACCCCATTTCACTTTTGCACAAAAAGCGGAACAGATGGCGATGAATCTGGGCACAGTGAAATTGAAAACAATATTGACAGAAAAATACGAAACTATGCAAATAATTGGAAAAAATTTACATCAAGGCTTGCGAATTGCGGAATAAAATTGTATACTGTTAAACAAGATATTTGTCTGATTGTATTACAAATAAGAAGAAAGGGAATTTCATGGCTCTTTTAAGTGTAATTGTGCCTTGTTATAACGAGGAGGATAATGTAGATCTTTTCTATAGGGAAATTTTGAAGGTACAGCCCTTTTTTTCTGAAAATGATATAAAACTGGAGCTGTTGTATATTGATGATGGTTCCAGAGACAAGACAGCATCAGAGGTTAAGAAGCTTCGGGAAGAAGACGAGAGAGTTCACCTGATTTCCTTTTCCAGGAATTTTGGTAAAGAGGCAGCTATGTATGCAGGCCTGGAGAACTCGAAGGGTGATTATGTGGTGATGATGGATGTGGACCTGCAGGACCCTCCTTCATTATTGCCGGAAATGTTTTCCTATATGCGGGAAGGCTATGATTCTGTGGCTACCAGAAGGGTATCCAGAAAAGGCGAACCTCCTGTGAGAAGCTTTTTTGCCAGGGCGTTCTACCGTCTGATGAAGAAGATCTCGCGGACGGAGATTATGGATGGAGCAAGGGACTATCGTCTGATGACCAGGCAGATGGCAGATGCTATTCTCTCCATGCAGGAATACAATCGGTTTACCAAAGGGATATTCGGATGGGTAGGCTTTCAGACTAAATGGCTGGAATACGAGAATGTGGAACGTGCAAAGGGAGAGACCAAGTGGAATTTCTGGAAACTGTTTCTGTATTCGCTGGATGGAATTGCTGCTTTTTCCACAGTTCCGCTGATGCTTGCATCGGTAATGGGTGTGTTTTTTTGTGTGGTGGCGTTTCTAATGATTATTTTTATCATTGTCCGTAAGTTAATCTTCGGGGATCCTGTATCGGGTTGGCCCTCTCTTGTGTGTATTATTCTGATGACCAGCGGAGTACAATTCTTCTGTACAGGAATTTTGGGGCAGTACCTGGCAAAAACGTATATGGAGGTGAAAAAGCGACCTATTTATCTGGTGCGTGAAAAATTTTGACATATATGGATATTTCTATATATGTTCTCGCAGCGAAGAAGCAGCAATCAACATAAGGAAGGGGAATTCATATGGAGATTACTGCTATAAAGGATTGTGAATTGGAAAGGTATATTACAGATATTATGTTGGATATAGGAGTACCTGCACATCTAAAAGGGTATCACTATCTCCGGGACGCCATTCTACTGACTGGAAGGAATATGGAAGTGGTATCCAGTGTGACAAAGCTCCTGTATCCGACGATTGCCAGAAGATTCAAGACTACTGATCAGAAAGTAGAGCGAGCCATTCGTAATGCAATAGAGGTGTCATGGAGCAGAGGAAATGCGGAAACGTTCGAGAAAGTATTTGGATATTCCGCATTATCAGGAAGACCCAGACCTACTAACAGCGAATACATAGCCCGTATTGCTGATAAGGTGCGGCTTGATTTTAAGGCCATGTAAGATATACAAAAGATGAAATAGGAGACAAATGTGCTTCTTACTGCGAGAATAAAGCAGCCGGGTTAAAATCCGGCTGCTTTTGTAGACTTAATGAAATAATTGTGTTACAATGCACGTATGCATTATGGAAAAGGGAAATAGTGGGAAAGCCATTGGAGAAGAGGATAGAATAGGGGAAAAGGCCCCGGATGAAGAAGGAGTCAGGATGAAAGGAAAGTATCTCGGTGATTATCTGATTATGGGAATCATTATTATCATCGGACTGGCTGAAGTCGTACATCTGGCGGCAGTGTTTCTGGGATTGCCCTTCGGCAGGGGTGCCGTGCTCTGGGGAGGATTGGCAGGCACTGCAGTTTTGATCATGGCGGGTATGTTTCTGTATGAATGGAAAAAATGCAAATGGAATCCTGAAAAGAAGGAAAAAAGAAATGTCATAGATGGTATTTTACTCATTTTATTTGCAATATTGGTAATATCACAACTCATTTTTATATGTACAGGATATCCTGCTTATCGTGAAGGAGATATGACACTGGAAACGGTAAAAAGCTTTCTTGCCGCTGACGGCATTTATCGGATAAATCCTATGACCGGTGCGGCATATACTGCAGGAATGCCTATGAGACTGAAGGTATTGTGTCTGCCGACGTTGTATGCCTGTATTTGCAGAATAACAGGATTAAGCCCTGATTTTGTTGTCAGAATCCTGATTCCTGTTATTATTCTCTTGAGCTGCTATACGGCGTTTGGCGCATTGGCCTGCAGCCTTTTTCCGGCGGAGGAAACTGTATCCGGCAGGAAACGGGCCTGCTTTCTGACAGCGGCAGCGCTGATAATGTGGGTGGGGACCTACAGGTACGGTATGGATGGGTTTCAGCTGCTGTATTGCGGGTGGAGAGGTGTGACCATCCGCAATTGTGTATTGCTTCCATGGTTATTCTCTCTCTCCATTCGAGGGAAATGGATGTCCGTACTGCTGTGCATCCTGGCGGAAGCCTGTATAGTCTGGACATTGTACGGCTGTGGCTGGTGCTTTTTCGCGGCGCTGGGAATGGCTGCGGCGGGACTGTATTGCCGGAAGCGTATGGAGAAGAGCCTGCGGGAAAGGTAGGTTGGGAATATGGCAGAGCTTTTGCGAAACGCATGGATAGGATGGCGGGATTATACAGCTGACGGGAAGCTTGCGACACTGCTTCTTGCGGTTCTGTTGTTTTTATGGCTGACTGGGAGGTGGAAGAAGCAGGGGGGCTTGACGCTCTATACTTCTTTGGCAGTGTCTGGCTGTATTCTGCCTGTTTTGGCTGTATTTCTGATGCTGTATCAGACAAAATTTTATGATTATGAATGGATTTGGAGTACGGTGCCGCTGACAGCAATCATCGCTTATGGAATTGCTGTTTTCTGGGCAGAATATTGTGGAGAATATAAAAACGGCGAGTGGAGGAAAAGCGTACCGCTGACTATGCTGCTGTTGCTGAGTATGTTGCTGTGCGCAAATCCAGGCAGAATGTTATCTGACAGCAGAGCAGCGAAAGCAGAGCGGCAGCAGGCACAGGATGTATTGAAATTGCTTTTGACAGCCGTACCGGAAGGCGAGGTCTGTCTCTGGGCGCCCCGGGAGATTATGGAATATGCCAGGGAGGCGGACGCGGGGATCAGGCTTCCTTATGGCAGAAATATGTGGGATGCTTCGCTGAACGCTTATGCTTATGATGTCTATGACGAGAAGGCAGACCTTTTGTATCAGTGGATGACGCAGACAGAGGCGGCCGGAGGGGAAAAGGCGGAAACGGAGTCCGGAGAGAAGACAATCCCTGTGGAGGAAGCTGCGGCTTACGCTCTTGGAGCAGGAGTAAACTGTGTTCTGCTTCCGGATGACGCGACACCGGAAATGATAAAAGGCATGGAGGCGGCATTGGGGGTGGAAGCACAGCCGCTGGAGGGTTATTATTTGTTTGCATGTTATGAGTAACGCACAGCCAATTAGACTGAATGGTAACAGTTCAGTGCCCTGGCTGAAATGCTGCACTGAATAAAAGAATTGTCGGAGATACGAGAAGCGAACGGTTGCAGGTTCGGAGATACGGAAAGGATTTCTATGGATGAACTGGTCAGTATTATAGTACCTGTATATAATGTGGAAAAATATATTACGGAGACTTTGGACTGTGTGGAGGCACAGACCTGGCCTGGCTGGGAGCTGCTTCTGGTGGAGGATGGCAGCAGGGATGAAACTGTGGAGAAGATAAGAGATTATCTGGAACAGCGAAAGGACCCGAGAATTCGACTGATTTATCAGCCTTCCAACGGAGGTGCCGCCCGGGCCAGGAACCGGGGACTGCAGGAAGCGAAGGGCAGATATATTGCTTATCTGGATGCCGATGATCTGTGGGTGCCGGAAAAGCTGGAACGGGAGCTGGCATTTCTGAAAGAAAAGAATGCCGCGTTTGTTTTTACCGGGTATGAATTTGCGGATGAAAGCGGCCGGGGAACCGGAAAAGTGGTGCATGTACCCGGGACTTTGAACTACAGGCAGGCACTGAGCAATACGACAATTTTTACCACTACGGTGATGTTTGACACAGAGAAGATTGACAGAAAGCTGCTGGAGATGCCTGTAATGAAGAGCGAGGATACTGCGCTGTGGTTTCGTGTGCTGCGCAGCGGCTACACCGCATACGGGTTGGATGAGAATCTGGTGAGATACCGTCGGTCGGGGAAGAGTCTTTCTTCCAATAAGGTGGAAGCGCTTCGGCGTATCTGGAATCTGTACCGTCAGGCGGAAGGCTTAAATCCGATCCGCAGTGCATATCATTTTTGCTTCTGGGCGATACGGGCTGTGAAGAGAAGAGTGTAGCCCCGGCGTTTGAGACGGAGAGTTAATTAGGAGGACCCTGCTTTGAATGCAGACAGAAACGAAAGAAAACTAAGACAACGGGAAAGTCTGAAACGACTGGTGAATCTATGCCTGTCCGGGATCTGTCTGGGGCTGGAGGCAGGTGTGTTCGCCTACTGCTGGATGAACCATTTTCGGTACAGTATTATAGAAGAGGTGTGGAGACAACTGTGGTTCAAGGGAAATATGCTGGAAATAGCCATATACGGGGCTATTCTGGTGTTCTTGTCTTCCATGTACGGAGGAATGCGACTTGGGTATCTGAAAAACGTGGAATTGATTTTTTCCCAGATATTTGCCACTTTGATTGCCAATATCCTGATTTACTGTGAACTGTCCGTTATGGCCACCCAGCTGTTTGTTCCGGATGTATTTATAACCATGATGTTTTACCAGACAATCATCGTGGTGGTGTATATCAATGTGGCAAACCGCATTTATCGCTTTATTTTTCCGCCGCGCAGGCTGTTTCTGGTCTATGGAGACAGGCCTGCGGCGGGAATCTACAGTAAATTTGAGAGCCGCAAAGACAAATATATTATAACAGGAGCTATTCATGTGAGTGAAGGCTTTGACGCGCTCTGCGCCGCTATTTTGCGGGCTTATGAGGCAGGAGAGTGCAACGCGGTTCTGTTGGGGGACATATCTGTGAAGGACAGGACGCCGCTGATTAAATTCTGCTATGCCAGATCAATTCGGTTTTATATGCTGCCTAAGATAACAGATGTGATTCTGATGGGGGCGGAGGAGCTTCATGTGTTTGACAGCCCTCTCCTGTTGACCAGGGAATACAGCCTTACCATGGAACAGCGCTGGATTAAGAGGGGGATGGATTTAATCTTTTCACTGATTCTGCTGGTAATTGCGTCTCCTATCATGCTGCTGGCGGCGATTGCCATTAAGCTGTATGACGGAGGGCCCATATTGTATAAACAGGTCAGATGCACTGTGAATCAGAAACGTTTTAATATTATGAAGTTTCGCAGTATGAGAACGGATGCGGAGAAGGACGGGGTTGCCAGGCTGGCCCGGAAAAATGACGACCGCATTACCCCCATCGGCAGGTTTATCAGAAAATGTAGAATCGACGAGCTGCCGCAGCTGTTCAATATTCTGAAGGGAGACATGTCCTTTATCGGTCCCAGGCCGGAACGGCCGGAAATTATTGCGCAGTATATGGAGGTTATGCCGGAGTTTATCTACCGAATGAAGGTGAAGGCAGGGCTGGCCGGATTTGCCCAGGTATACGGAAAATATAATACTTCACCCTATGATAAGTTGAAGCTGGATCTGACTTATATTGAGAACTATTCCGTATGGCTGGACTTGAAGCTGATGCTGCTGACGCTGAAGGTACTGCTTTGGCCTGACAGTACCGAAGGAATTGAGAGTGAACAGATTACGGCACTGCGGGAGGAGAAACAGAGAAAGCAGGGGAATGAGGAAGAGGAATAGGGTGCGGAATGAGATATTACGGGAAGGAAGCTTTTGATTTAAAACTTACGATACTTCGTATGCTGTACAGACTGCCGGTCATAGCGGGGCTGACGATTTTGGGAACTGTGGTATTCGGGGGCGGCTACTATGTGAAAAATGTATTGCTGCAGGGGCCGACTTTTTATAAGGCTGTCTCTGTCTATCGGGTGGAATATGATGTGCAGGATGAGAAGGATGTAGGGCAGGTGTATATCAACCAGGCCACCTGGACGACTTATATTCGGTCCGAAATGTTCCTGGAAAATCTGCAGACTTACCTGGCGGAAGACGGAGAAGGCGGGGGAATAATGAGTGAGCAGGAACTGGCTGAGGCGCTGCAGGCCGATCTGGCGTCGGATTTGAGGATGCCGTCCACCATTGTCACCACAGATGATCCGGAAAAAAGCATACGGATTGCCGCCGGAGTGGAAACGGTGATGACCGGGGCTTTGGCATCGGAAATCAGGGAGATTGCATCCGTCCATGTGGTTGATCCAGGGGATGTGGCTGTGGAAGTGGTCCCTGATGTCAGAGTGGGAAGGGCATTGATTCTGAGTGCGGTGCTGTCCTGCTTTTTTGCTGTAATCTTTTTCCTGCTGAAGGAGACAGGAGACGACAGTATCTGGCTGCCGGCCTCTCTTTGGAGAAGATATGGATTGAGGACGGCAGGGACTCCGAAAAGTAGGGAATTTGCCGAAAGCATGAAATACTTTTTCCGGAGGGAAGAGGGAGATGGAAAAAGGATTTCTGTGGCTGTCTGCCCGGCGGAGGAACAGCTGAATCCGGAAGAGGTATTGGGTCTGCTGAAAAGTTCCTGTGCCGAGACAGTGGATGACAGCTGGTTTGCGGTGCAATCTCCGCTTAATTGTCCGGAAGTCTGTGAGAAGCTTCGGGAGGCTGGGGGAATTCTGCTGGCGGTAAAGGCGGGCAGCCATGTGGGGAGAAAGCTGGAGCATGTGCTGGAATACCTGGAGCAGCAGGACTGCAAAGTGACGGCTGCTGTTCTATGGGATGCAGACGAGAAACTGATTCGCACATATTATCACCTGTACATTTAAAGGTACAGATTTTGATTATACCGGAGGCAGAAGGAGACTGGCGGGTAATCGTTCAGTGTCTTATGTGAACAACTACATTGGCGGGAGACAGAATGAAAAGGCGTCGGATAGTTAATAAAAAAGTCAGATGAGTGGAAAGGGAAAGGAAATGAGAGTTCAGGTGCTGGTATCGGTTATGAACGAGGAGCCCCAGGCACTGATTGGCCGGATGAAGCTGGCGTCGGACGCAGTGATCATTAACCAATGTGACAGGTTGTGGGTTGAAGAAATAGAACATGAGGGCCATTTGGTTAAATTTTATTCTTTTCCTGAAAGGGGTGTGGGCAGAAGCCGAAATGAAGCGATTATGCGGGCGGACGGTGACATCTGCCTTTTTTCCGATGCGGATATTGTATATGAACCCGGGTATGCCGAGGCTGTGGCAGAGGAATTTCGGCGGAATCATGATGCAGATATGATACTTTTTAATGTTACGGTAAATGAAAAGCGCAAAACTTACCATATTACGGAGCGAAAGCGTGTGCATTGGTATAACTGCGGGCGATATGGAGCGGTGAGCTTTGCTGTGCGCCGGAGCAGTCTGCTTTCCTCGGGGGTGATGTTTTCCCTGCTGTTTGGAGGCGGGGCAAAGTACAGCAACGGGGAGGACAGTCTGTTTTTGAAGGAATTCATGGATAAGGGATATTCGGTATATACCGCACCGATTACCATTGCACGGGAGACGGAAGGGGAGTCCAGCTGGTTTGAGGGGTATAACGAGAAGTTCTTTCGAGACAGAGGTGTGCTGTATCGCTACTTGTACGGTGGATTGAACGGCATCATGGCATTGCGTTTCCTGCTGGCTCACAGGGATAAACTGTGCAGGAATGTGCCGTTGAGACAGGCGTACAAATGGATGAGAAGTGCCGCAAAGGAAGGAAAGCGGTCCGGGAATCTGGAGGAATAGTGCCTATGGAGCGGAGCGCGTTGGTTTATGTGGGACTGACGATAGTCACGGTAGTTCTGGGGCTATGTGTGGATAATGCGGAATATGTGCCATTTCGGGTGGGAAAGGGAACATACCAACGGAAAGGAAGTATTTTGTGCGAGCGGAGGCTGGCCCGGAATCGAATTGCCATATTTGCTATTTATTGTCTGCTGACAGGAGTGTCAGCATGCAGAATTGCTGTGGGAAATGACTATTGGGTGTATCGGTTTAATTTCAATCTGATTGCCCAGAGTCGACATGTGTCTTCGGAGTTTGGCTTCAATTATATTGTAAAATGGATTCAGCTGTTGTTTGGCTATGACGAATATCTGCCAGTATTCGCCTTTTTTTCGTTGGTAACTGTTTTTTTCTTCGTAAAAGCACTGAGTGATCAGGGGAGCAGTTTTGCTTTTTCCCTGTACCTGCTGATGACAGGGGGATATTATTTTAACAGTCTGAATTCAGTCAGGTATTATCTGGCGCTGGCCATTGCATTTTATGCAATGAAGTATGTGCTCCGGGGGGAATACGGAAAATTTGTATTCTGGATATTGCTGGGAGTTATGTTTCACAAATCTATCCTGATAGTGATTCCGGTGTATCTGGCGGCCCGGTATCTGGCGGCAGCGCCTTTAAAAAGGTGGCATTATCTGGCAGGCGGCGCTTTTATCTGTACGCTGATTTTCGGTCAGAGTCTGTACCGGGAGATTATATTCTGGTTCTATCCCTATTATAGGGACTCGGCGTTCGACAACGGGCAGCTGTCCTATGTGAATATCCTGAAATGTGTCTGTGCGTTGGGGCTGTGTGCGATTTGTTATCGGCGGAGTCTGCGGGAAGACATACGGAGTCGCTTTTATTTCTTCCTGAATCTGTTCGGATTGGCAGTGTATTGCTGCGGTTCCTTTATTCCGGAGGTTTCCAGAATCGGATATTATATGATTATTTCCCAGGTATTTCTGCTTCCGGTGATTTTGGCACAGATGAAGACTGGGTGGCTGCGCAGAATCTGCTATGTCGGGGTAATCGGCGCTTTTGGGATATATTTTGCATTTCTCCTGCGGGGAATGTATGCGGTGGATGTAAGGCTTCTGCCTTATTTGAACTGGATATTTGACTGATGGAGACAGGCCTGCGGAGATATGAGGACAATTCAGCAACTGAATGAACTGTTTGGGGAAGTCCACGGCAGGCGGCGATGGGGCAGGAATCGTAAAGCTGTGCGGAGAAAGGGAAAGTGCGAATGAAAGTTTTGTGGCTGTGTAATATTATTCTGCCTGCGGCGGCAAAGCAGATGGGTGTGGAGGCATCCAGCAAAGAAGGATGGCTCAGCGGTCTGGCGGATGTGGTGCTGGCCAATCAGAAGAAAAACGGAATTGACCTTTCCGTGGCTTTTCCTATGGGTAATATTTGTGTTGAGGAGAAGCACTGTGAAAATACGCCTCAAGGGGAGTGGCCTCAGGGGAGAAGCATTCATTGGAAGGAAGACGGCAGGAGTACTATAGAGGAAAGAATCATCAGAGGACAGGCGGCGTTGGGGGAGGCATGCTTCCATTACTATGGGTTTCCGGAAGATACTCGAAATCCTGAAAAATATGATGAGTCACTGGAACCTGTTCTGAAAAAAATCGTTGATATGGTCAGACCGGATGTGGTTCACTGCTTTGGCACAGAATACCCTCATACATTGGCCATGTGCAGGATTCTGCCGGAAAAAGATAAACTGCTGGTAGGGCTGCAGGGGCTTTGTACTCTGTATGCCAAAGCCTATTTTTCTGATCTGCCGGAGAAGGTGATTTACTCCGCCACATTGAGGGATTACCTGCGGAAGGACACGCTGCTGCAGCAGCAGGAAAAATTCAGGATCCGCGGAAATAGAGAAAGGGAGATTATCAGGCTGGCCGGGAATGTGACCGGACGCACGGACTGGGACCGGCAGAGCGCGGAGAACTGGAATCCCAATGCCCGTTATCACAAGATGAACGAGACGCTCCGGCCGGAATTTTACGGACCTGTGTGGGCAGAGGATCAATGTATTCCCCATTCCATTTTCCTAAGCCAGGGAGATTATCCTCTGAAGGGGCTGCATTATATGCTTCTGGCGCTGCCGGAAATCCTTGTACGATATCCGGATGCAAAGGTATATGTTGCGGGAAACAGTCTGGTGAACTACAAGACCTTAAAGGAAAAGCTGAAAATATCCGCGTACGGAAAATATCTGAGAGAACTGCTGAGAGCAGGAGCGCTGGAGGAGAAAGTTATCTTTCTGGGAAAGCTGGATGCGGTACAGATGCTGGACCGGTATCTGAAAAGCAGTGTCTTCGTATGTCCTTCGGCACTGGAGAATTCTCCTAATTCCCTGGGAGAAGCCATGCTTCTGGGCATGCCGTGTGTCAGCGCGTCTGTGGGCGGAATTACCAGTATTTTCACAGGAGGAGAGGACGGTGTGCTATATGAAGGGCATATCCTGTCCGGAGATGCGGACGAGGCAGAGCCGGAAAAATGTCGGGAAGGCAGCGTGGAGAAAACGGAAGGAAGGCGGAAAGGATCCAGAGGGGGCGGGAGGCGAAACGGCAGACTGAAAGAAATAGCGGGAAATCTCACAGAGGCAGTGCTGGAAATATGGGGAGACTCCAAAAAAAGAAAACGGTATTGCGAGAATGCCAGAAGGCATGCAATGGAGACACATAACAGAGAAGAAAATTACCGGAGGCTGGTGGAAATATATGAAGACATCTTATAAGCTTGCTTTCGTGTCAAATTACATCAATCATCACCAGATTCCCTTCTGCAATGCCATGAACCGGCTTACGGAAGGAAGATTTACCTTTATCCAGACAGAACCCATGGAGGAACAGCGGGTGCGTATGGGCTGGAATCAGGAGGACAGGCCGCCTTATGTGAAGTGCTTCTATGAAGAAGAGACAGTCTGCAGGCAGCTGATTCTGGACTGCGATGTGGTGCTGTTCGGCGGGACAGACGAGGAATCCTACATTATTCCCAGACTGGAGGCGGGAAAACCGGTCATTCGTTACAGCGAGAGACTGTATAAGACAGGACAGTGGAAGGCGATTTCTCCCAGGGGACTGAAAAAAAAGTATCATGATCATACCCGCTACCGAAAGGAGCAGGTGTACCTGCTCTGTGCAGGTGCGTATGTGGCTTCAGACTTTGGCATTGTCAGAGCCTATCCCGGGAAAAAATATTGTTGGGGATATTTCCCGGAGACGAAGCATTATGATGTGGACAGACTTGTGGCGGAAAAGGGATATGGGAAGGAAAGAATTCCATGTCTGCTTTGGGCGGCCCGAATGATTGACTGGAAGCACCCGGAGCTTGCGCTGAGGACGGCAAGACATCTGAAAGAAAAAGGGCTTTCCTTCCATATGAATATTATCGGTGACGGGGAGCTGTACCCTCAAATGGAAGAGATGCTGGAAAGGGACGGACTGGGAGACTGTGTCAGCCTTCTGGGCTATAAGGTTCCTGCCGATGTCCGCCGATATATGGAAGAAGCGGACATCTTTCTGTTTACCAGCGACAGGCAGGAGGGATGGGGGGCTGTGGCCAACGAAGCCATGAACAGTGCCTGCGCATTGGTGGCGGATCATTTAATCGGAGCCGTTCCTTTTCTGGTGGCGGACGGAGAGAATGGGTTTCTCTACAGGGATGGAGATTCAAAGCAATTATTTGCCCTGGCGGAAAAGCTGGTAAAGGACAGGGAACTTTGCAGAAGTGTGGGAAGAAAGGCTTACACAACCATTACGGAAGTATGGAATGCCGAGAATGCGGCGGAACGGCTGATGGGTCTGATTCGGGGGATTCTGAATCCGGAAGAAGTAACCGCAGCCCGGGATACCTTGGGAAGTATTTCGGATAACTATAAGGGGCGGACACCCTATACGCCCTGTATGCCGGCGCCTGTGCTGGGGGAGAGATATCACAGGAAAGCGTTGTGAATGCCGGGAAGGACTTGAAAAGGAGCAGAGCGGAGAAACATATGAAAGATACGCCTTTGATTACCGTCATTGTGCCGGTATATAACATACTTGAATACCTTCCCCGGTGTGTACATTCCATTACGGCTCAGACATATCAGAATCTGGAAATCATTTTGGTGGATGATGGTTCTACGGATGGTACGGGAGCTCTCTGTGATGAGCTGGCGGCAGAGGACAGACGGATTCGAGTCTATCATAAGGAAAACGGAGGTTCCTCCTCTGCAAGAAATCTGGCATTGAAGCATGCGTCTGGAGAATATGTGGGCTTTGTGGACAGTGACGACTATATTGCCCCCGGTATGTATCAGCGTCTGATGGACGGGATTCGGAAATTTTCTGTATCTGCAGCTCAGACCGGACGGGATGAGATTGATGAAAAGGGAAATGTTCTTCCCAATATATGTGAACCGCCCAAAGAACCTCTGATGATAGAAGAGAGTCGTTTTATGGAGGAGCTGCTTCTTCACAGGGGCGATTGCTCTTTTTGTACAAAATTAATCCGCCGGGACTTATTTCGGGAAGATGGGTTCCCGCCTGACAGGCTGAATGAGGATTTTCACCTTCTGATTACAATGCTGCCGGAGATGGGGAAAATTCTGTCTCTTCCTGATCAGGATTATCATGTGTTTTATCGGATTGGAAGTAATTCGCGGAAGGCAGATAGGGAAAGCTTTTCACGGGTATATGGAGACAGTGTGGAGAATGCCGATTTGGCGGCCGAACTGGTGAAACAGCAGTATCCGGAACTGGAGAAGACAGCATTTCGTTTCGGAGTGTTCCAGCGTCTGGAATATTTGCTGCATATTCCCATTTCCCAGATGCGGCGGGACAATGGACTGTATATGAAGGTAGTATCTTACCTTAGAAAAAACTGGCTGAAAGCCATGAAAAATCCGATTTTGACCGGAAAAAATAAAATTTATCACACTTTATTTGCCATTGCCCCGAAAAAAATAAGGCAGCTGCATGCTGCAATACGGCGATTGTAAGCATCGTCTGTGTACAAATGATAGCGGAAAAGAAACCATGTTGCAGCACTTTATTGAAAAAGCAATAAATGCAGTACATGTATACATGGGAAAAACTACCGGCAGACAGGATGAATAAAATATGTTAACCTGAATTCCGGAAGCAGCAGTGAAGAGCTGCTATGGCAGATCATGGGGGAAATGTTGACAATACTTTGGAAAGGTATGAGATACTGTATGGGAAGATATAGAAAACGTATATGTGGAATATTGTTTGCGGCGGCCTTGCTCTGCGGAAGTATCATGCAGCCGGTGTCTGCCGGGCCGGGCAGAGGAATGGACAGAACAGAAGAGCTTTTTCCGGGTTATGCGCAGTCGGGAGATATACGGGAGGATGAGGCTGTGCCGGAGAGCGGAGAGGTACAGGAGGAAAATGCGCAGCCAGACGAAGAGCAGGTGAACAGTACGCAGCCGGGCCAGTCCCAGGAGAATGAAAATATGCCGACGGACGAGGCTGCGGACGAGGGCGATATACAGGAAAACGGCGCGCGGCCGGGGGAAGGGCAGACAGATGGGATGCAGCCTGAAGGAAGCGGGATAATTGGCGGGAAGTTAGAGACTTTGTCGGAGGAGGGCACTGCCGCGACACAGGCTGATGGTCTCGGACAGGGTGAACGCACCAGAGTTTCTGCGTCCATGGACGCGGAGACGGCGGAATGGGTGGAGGCGGCCGGAGAGGCTTTGGCTGTACTGGCCGCTGAAAGGGAGATTATGGCGCTGGTGTATTTGAGTGACGAATATCCCATACGTACCTCTCCTGATTATGATGGGGGGACAGCAGTTACCGTACTTAGCGGCCAGACTGTGAATATAGAGGATGTCTATGTGGATGATGATACAGAGGTCTGGTATTTCGTGAAACTGGAATACAAAGGGCAGGAAATCCAGGGGTATGTTCCACGGATGTATCTGGCGAGTTCGGATTCACGGTTTCTGGAGTGGGAAGAGACATATGGAATGAACTCTCAGGATTCCGTCTATGCCATAGATGGGGAAGAAAAAGCAGCTTACCCGGATATAGAGCAGTTTCCGGAAAGCTATCGCCAGTCATTGCTGGATCTGAAACAGAAGCACCCAAACTGGCGGTTTGTGAAAATGAATACCGGGCTGGACTGGGATAATTCAGTTTATCAGCAGCTTCAAAACGGCAAAAGCCTGATTGAATATACCCAGGAAGAATGGGCAAAAGAGGGACTTTACGACGACGGACAATGGTATTATGCCTCCAAGGCAGCGCTGGAAGTGTATATGGATCCCAGAAACGGTTTGACGGAAAAGGGCATTTTCCAGTTCGAACAGCTGACTTATAATGAGGAATGCCATACACTGGAGGCGGTGACGGCATTCCTGCGTAATACCTTTATGACCGACAGTAAGCCGGCACCTGGTACCAGTACTACTTATGCACAGCTTTTCTGGGATATTGGAAGGGAGGAAGGCCGGAAGGTAAGTCCTTTCCACCTGGCGGCCAGAGTGCTGCAGGAACAGGGAAAAGGAACCTCTCCTCTGATTTCAGGAACCTATACAGGATATGAAGGATATTATAATTTCTTCAATATAAAAGCTTCCGGTACTACAAGCCAGCAAATCTATGAGAACGGGTTGAAGTATGCCAAAGATCAGGGCTGGTATGGCGTGGAGAACGCACTGCGGGGCGGGGCGGACTTCATTTCCGCCAATTATATCAAAAAGGGACAGGATACGCTGTATCTGCAGAAATTTAATGTGAATCCCAATGGGACCTATGCGCCCTATACACATCAGTATATGCAGAATATTATGGCGCCTGCCTCGGAAGCTTCCAGCATGAAGAGACTGTATGAAAGCGCGAATGCGGTGGACAGTACTTTTGTCTTCAAAATTCCGGTCTATGAGAATATGCCGGAGGCACCCTGTGCAAAACCCAGCGCTTCCACCAATGTGGTGTTAACATTGCCTTCGGGCTATAGTGACACTACGGTATGGCTGGACGGAGTGGCCTATCAGGGAGAGCGGAGAGACAGCCGGCTGATTGTGGAAGCCCCCGACGGAAAGGCAGGTACCGCGATTGTATATCAGTATAATGCCTCCGGTGTGCCGGTGGGAATGGCAGTCTGGAGTCTGCGCTATAACGGAGTGGCCTATACGGCTACGGAAGAGCCGGGGCTGGCGAATCTGCTGACCTATCATGGTTTTTCCATTCGAGTCACAGGGAAGACGGGAATACGGTTTAAAACGGGTATATCTGCAGAACTTCGCGGGACATTGCTTTCCGCAGGAGTAAACGGTTATAAACTGAAAGAGTATGGTACCCTGGTAATGAATAATGCCAACAGGACGCAGTATCCCATGATCAAAGGAGGGGCAAAGGTAGCCGGCGGCATTTCCTATGGAAAGGACAGCAGCGGAAATATGCAGGATGTGGTCTTCGAGACAGTGGATGGAAGATACCGGTATACCTCTGTGCTGGTGGGCCTGCCAGTGGAGCAGTATAAGATAGAATATGCTTTCCGCGGCTATATTGTGCTGGAAAAGGATGGTGTGGAGACCACCCTTTACGGGCCTGTGGTGGCCAGGAGCATTTATAATCTGGCACAGCAGCTGCTGAGTCAGGGAAGCTATCCGGCAGGTTCCGCAGCGGAAACGTTCCTGAAGAAACTGGTGAGCGATGCGGATGCACTGTCCAGCGGGAATTGAGGGGAGTTCTCAGATATGAAATTCCGCGGTGTTTTCCGGGAATACAGGGATTTGCCGGAGATTCGAAGCCGGCAGCAGTGAGAGGAGGCAGTGATAACTGCCTGTGGGAAAATGAAAGGAATGAGTATGATGGCTATAATGAAGCGAATATATGGCATGACAGCGGGAGTCCTCATGGCAGCAGCTCTTACAGGCTGCGGAGATGGAACCGATGAAGTGGTGTCGGAGAGCAGTATCAGTGTGGTGGAAGCAGTTACAATCACCAATGAGCCGGTGAACGCGGAGCCGGAGTCTCAAGAATCGCTGCCTGCGGAAAAAGAACTGATGTACAGCAGCGGGCAGCTCACTGCAGAGGAAGAAGATGAAATACAGGAAGCCATGAAGACATTGTATCAGAATCTGGAGGTGCCGGAATATGTGGGAGAAGGTATCCACATGGTGAGCAGTGCAGAATGGGAAGAAACCATGTCTCACAGGCTTTATGAAGGCTGTAGAAGTTATACGCTGCAGGAGGGAGAGCGTATGCTGCTCTCTGTGCATGTGGGCTATGATATCCCGGGAAATTTTTATGCCAATATTTGCTATCTAGGGGAGGATGACAGCCTGATTCTGCTGAAGCAGGCTGACGGTATCACCTGGATAATGCAGACAGGCGTTTCTGAGGGAGAATATAACGGAGCTTTTGAGATATGGCTGATTGACAGCAAAATCGGACATATCGTGAAGGAAACCGGAACTTATTCGAAAGGTGTTATTGTAGGTGAGTACACCAAATCTGAATATACCGGAGCGGCGGGTGAAGCTTTTGACCTGTGGACGAACAGAGAAGGATTTTCCTATGAGACGACAACCGTGAATTATGACGAGCAGGGAGAGATTGTTCCGACGCCGACCCCTGTGCCTACGGCGACGCCGACACCGAAACCGACAAATAAACCGGCGGTAACGTCAAAGCCGGTGAAGACGCCGACACCTACCCAGGCACCAACGCCGGAACCGCAGCCGGAGCCCGAACCGGATACTGAGCCGGACCCACAGCCTGATCCGCAGCCGACGCCGGAACCTCCCCAGGAACCGGCACCGCCTTCAGCCGGTGGAGACACAGACATTGAATGGTCTCCGGATCTGATGTAACCGGCAGAACGCAGAAGAACGTTTGATTCTTTTATTCTGTTGGCTGCTGTGTCTGTGATAGCGGCTGTTTGACACACGGTGTGGTATTGGCCGACTTAACCGTAATTTCATAATCTGCAAGCAGCCTTGTGAACCATTCCAGCGTATGAAGACTTTCTGGAGACAGATTTGCCGTCTCCAGAAAGATTTTTTCCCGAAGCTCCATGTTGCACTCCTGAGGATTCAGCGGAGAAGCCGAATGAGCGGTTCTGCCCAGCAGATAATCTATTGTTACATCATAATATTCTGCAAATCGGCACAGGGTATCCAGGTCCGGCTGATGAACTCCGTTTTCGTAATTGGATATGGTACCGATGGAGACTTTCAGGTGGGAAGCAAGTACTTTCTGTCCAATGTCTTTGATCTGACGCAGAGTGGCCAATCGTTCTGATAAATTCATGTTATTTTCTCCTTTGCGTAATAAATTTTTAAAATAGAGACATGATTATAGGGTTCTTAAAGCGGTTCCTATAATTGTATTATAATGGTAATGACCGGTTATGCCAATTTATTCTTGCGGAAAGCAGGTGAGTGGTATATACTAGGTAAAGAATTCGGTTTAGGGAGGAGACTGCCTGTGGTAGAGAAAAATACAAGTTTTCTGAAAATACCTGTAAACAGAATAATAGCTTTGATTTTGATGGACGTGATGGCTGTTATAGCATCTTCCTTTGGAGCAATTTTCCTGCGATTTGAATTTAGCTTCAAGGAAATTCCAAAGGAATATTTAGAAAGATATGAGAGGTTTCTTCCATATACGATTATTTTGACGCTTTTTTTCTTTCTGATCTGGAAGCTTTATAAGAGTGTATGGCGGTATGCCAGTGCTACGGAGCTGATTAATATTGCGTTTGCCACCAGCTGTGCCGCGCTGGCACAGGCGATTCTGTGCATTGTCATGGAATGGATCATGCCAAGAAGCTACTATGTGCTCTATTGGTTCTTCCTGTTCGGATTTACCTGCGTCGTCAGATTCAGCTATCGGATTATGCGGGTATTGAGTTCTCGGAAAAGCAGCATTCTTGGGAGAAAGCCGAGAATCAATGTGATGGTCATCGGAGCAGGCGCCGCGGCGAACATGATTCTGAAGGAAATTGAGGTCAGCCAGTACATCAACCTGCGGGTGAAATGCATTATTGACGATAATCCCGGATGCCACGGAAAGCTGCTTCGGGGTATTCCCATCGCAGGAGGGAGAGATAAGATTCTGGAGGCGGTATCGGAGTACGGAATTGATGAGATTATCTATGCCATTCCTTCTGCTAACAGGCAGACCAGGAAGGAAATCCTGGATATCTGTAAGGAGACGGGCTGTAAGCTTCGGGCGATTCCGGGGACCTATCAGCTGATTAACGGAGAAGTATCCGTGTCCAAACTGCAGGAGGTGGAGATAGAGGATCTGCTGGGCAGGGAGCCTGTGAAGACTAATATTGAGGAAATCATGGGTTATGTGAGCGGCAAGGTCGTAATGGTGACAGGAGGGGGCGGCTCTATCGGCAGCGAGCTGTGCAGACAGATTGCAGGACATCATCCGAAACAGCTGATTATAGTAGATATCTATGAGAACAATGCCTATGACATTCAGCAGGAGCTGGTAAGAAAGTACAGGGATCTGGATCTGAAGGTACTGATTGCCTCCGTGCGGAATACCAACCGTATGGAGCAGATATTCGAGACCTATCGCCCGGATATCGTATACCATGCGGCAGCACATAAGCATGTGCCTCTGATGGAGGACAGCCCCAATGAGGCGGTGAAAAATAATGTGCTGGGAACATGGAAGGTGGTTCAGGCGGCAGACAAATGGAAAGTAAAACGTTTCGTAATGATTTCCACAGATAAGGCAGTGAATCCCACTAACATCATGGGAGCCACCAAACGAATCTGTGAGATGATTATACAGACATACAACAAGCATTCGGAGACGGAATTTGTGGCGGTGCGTTTCGGCAATGTGCTGGGCAGTAACGGAAGCGTAATCCCTCTGTTTAAGAAGCAGATTGCAGAAGGCGGTCCTGTGACGGTGACAGATCCCGGCATCATACGCTACTTTATGACCATTCCTGAAGCAGTATCCCTGGTGCTGCAGGCGGGAGCCTATGCCAGAGGCGGAGAAATCTTTGTTCTGGACATGGGGGAGCCGGTGAAAATTCTGGACCTGGCCCAGAATCTGATCAAGCTGTCCGGGTATAAGGTGGGAGAAGATATCGAAATCAAGTTCACCGGGCTCAGACCCGGGGAAAAATTATATGAAGAAATGCTTATGGCAGAGGAGGGAATGAAGGATACTGCCAATAAGATGATTCATATTGGACAACCTATAGAGCTGGACGAAGAGAAGTTTATGGCGCAGCTGGAAGAGCTGAAGGAATATGTGGTCCGGGAGCCGTATGACATCCGTGAATATGTGAAACAGATTGTACCGACTTATGTGCCGAAGGAAGGGTAGAAGAGGATTTTTGTTGTCTTTTTACACAAAAAACATGATTTTCATTCCGCTTTTTAACAGTATAATCATAAAAATATTGTGAAAATACACAAAAACTTTATGAAAAAAAGGAAATATTTGTATATATATTGATAATCTGGCAAAAATGCTATATAATAAAACGGCAATAGAAAGAACAATTGTCAAATACACAGTAGAAAACAAAGTTTGTTAACTTTGCTACGAGGTTGGCTATGATTAAATGAAAATCAGGACAGGTAGAGAAAGGTAAAGGATGAGCAGGAGATTTGTGCTTGTCCTTTACTTGATTATTCTTAACAGGTAAAGAACTATAAAAACAGAGGGGATAAAATGGAAGATGCTGGCGAACTTTGATAAATGGATTTTAACGAAGTTTTCTTATGAAGTCAAAAATACAGCCGGAAACAAGCACAAATGGTCTTATAAATCGGATCTGGTGTTTTTGTATATATATACAGGGTGTTCATTATATAATGCCGTGATGATGCTGTTTCCGAATGCGGCGCTGGCAAACAGTCCAGGGGCTTCTCCTTCTTTACTTGTGGTAATTTTGAATATAATTGTCCTTGTCCGGTTGAATATCAGCATATATATAAAGAAAAAGGAAAGTATAAATGCTACAGTAAATACTCTGCTGAATAAAGGAGTCATTAAAAAAATAGATATTAAGGCCTGGCAGTCAAGGCTGGGGATTATATATATTGGTTATGCAATAGATATAGTAATTTCAGTATATTACTTTTTTTATGGGCAGGCTGTTTCGGAATCTTTAGCAGTTATTGGTATTATTGCAATTATGGAAACCTTTATTAACAGTTTTCTCAACAATTTAGTTGCCAGATATGAAGCAATTCCGGAAGTTTTTATGAAAATATAAGGAGATATAGATTATGAATGAAAAGTTATTAATGGTGTCGGTATTTCTGTTTTTCTCTGCTTTGCTGCTTGCAAACGGTTTAATTTCCATTAAGCAAAAACGCTTTCTGAAAAGTGAGTTGGAAAATCATAATCGAGAAGTGATTTTTTCAGACATCCCTTCTGGTATCGGTGAGGAATGCTACAAAACAAAGGACTTTTTTAAAATGCATAATACAGGTAAAGCACCATGTGAATGTATGGGAGAAATTGAGTATATTAAATATAGTAAAAGAGAAGACTATTGGATGAAGAGGAAGAGATAAAATGACACCATTAATTAATGAGATGTGGGATATTGTCAAAATCGGTGCAGAAACAATGTGTGCAGAGGATTCGAATATTCTGTTTGAAGAATCTAAAAAGCAGGCATTTGAAGCTTCATGTAGAAAAATATATGACGATCTTCTGGAATATATGGAAGATAAAGAAAAACCGCTGGATCGGCATAAGATGACTGCCATTTTTATGATATCAGTTATCAGGGCCGAAGTCCTGGAAGGGGCAAGGGAAGATGTGGTTTTTGTGGGAAATTATGTGTTGGCTGCAGAAGTGGGATTCTCCTATATGCGAAAAGCGCTCAATGAAAAGTTAGGAGAAAAGCTTAAGGATAAGATGAAGCCGATAAAAGAATTCTATTTTCCGCAGGCGAACTCCTGCCCAACAGATTATTTCAGGATTTTCTATCGAAATCTGTATTTTGCTAATACAAATCCGGAGTGGAACCTGAATCCCCTTGACATTGCTGAACGACTGTTTCTGCTTGAGTATTTGACCTTGGAGCATAATGGGATTCAGCCGAATGTATTAAAAGAGTACGAATAATATTTTTTTCTTGCGCAATTCGGAAAGGTGGTATATACTACTATAGGAATTATTTTATATTCATATAGTCATAAAGATGATTACTTTTGGGAGCGTCCTTGAAGCGTGGGCACCTGGACCTTCGGAGTATGACATATTTGGTGTACTGTGTCTCCGCAGATATTCCTGAAATGCGGAGGTATGGTATCGTCACTGCGGCTGGAGATTTTTTGTTCTGTGGGCGGAGATGGCGAAGCTTACCCATTTTCGGTATCGGACAGGCATTGGATTGTCCGGTGGCGAAGGTATGGCTGCTGCAAATAACCGATACAGGATATAGACAGCCTGGGAGGAGAAAGACCGAATATGAATACAGATTTTCGGGAGTGCGGAAATCTGTGCCCGCGGACACGGGAGAAAAACAATGTACTATGTAATTCAGGTTGCACCGGGAACGGAGCAGAAAACGGAAACGTTAATTAAAGAGAGGGTGGAAACAGAGCTGTATGATCGCTGTTTCCACCCTCTGCGTCATGTCCGGAAGAAATTCCGGGGAGAGTGGCGGGACTTACACGAAAAGTTGATGCCGGGATATGTATTCATTACCAGCGACACCATTGCCGATCTGTATCCGGAATTGCGGCGGGTACCGGCATTGACGAAGCTTTTGGGCAGAAATGACGGTGAGATATTTATACCGCTGGCCGAAAAGGAAGCAGACTGGCTGGAGAGAATCACAGAGGGCGGCACGGAGGCGGAGATATCCCAGGTGGCAGTGGCAGAAGGGGATACGGTGACTATCCTGTCGGGACCGCTGAGGGATATGGAGGGGAAGATCAGGAAGATTCATCTCCACAGACGGATTGCGGAGGTGGAGGTGGATTTCATGAATCGGAAGACGGTTATTCATTTGGGGATTGAGTTGGTAGGGAGGGAAGAGGAATGAGTATATTGATTATGATCCGTATATTCATACGTTTTACTCTCTTCCCTTTCATTTTGGAAAGAGGGAAATTACAGCAGGAAAAAGAAGGAACAACAATTTGGTGTTGATATAAGTTTTTTTAAAATGAAAAGTTTATTGATTATTGGAGCTGGCGGATATGGCCAGTGTATTAAAGAAATAGCCGAACTATGCAAGTACAGTAAAATTGATTTTCTTGATGACAACAATCCAAATGTTGTCGGGAAGATTGATGACTTGAATATTCTGCAGGATATGTATGACGGCTGTATAGTCGCCATTGGCAATCCTGAAATCAGAGAGTCGATAGTGAAGAAAATCAATCATCTACATACGCTGATTCATCCGAATGCAATTATAAGCAAATCAACCAGCATTAGTGATGGATGTGTGATAGAGGCAAATTCTGTTATTAACAGTAATGTACAAATTATGAAATCATCATATATATGTGCGGGAGCTGTTGTTAACCATGATGCGGTTGTAAGCTCATACTGTCAGATTGATTGTAATTCTGTTGTTGCATCGGGAGCATTTGTTCCTGAAAAAACTAAGGTGAAAAGCTGCACTATATGGATTGACAGATAGAAGAGACAGGGAATTTACTATATCGCCTGGCTGCGGAGGATTTTCTACCATTATGATAACTGTTGGAATTGCTGCTGGTGTTGTTTTTGGAACATTGGTGGTTATGGCTGTAGTTAAGAAAAAGGATTCTATATATGGAAATGATACGACTCAGAAGAATCCAATGGAAAATAAAAAGGTTGTCTTTGTCCAAGATGACAAAGATAAAGAAAATGCAGATGGTATCAGAGGACATTTGAAGGCAGTTGGAGATGTTAAATATATGCCAGGGGTCTATGATAAATATATCAAACGTGTAATTGACATAATTATATCGTTTATAGGATTGGTACTATTATTACCCATTTATCTTGGAATGGCAATTGCTATTAAAATTGAAGATCCTGGTCCTGTATTCTTTACACAGAAGAGAATTGGAAGGAATAAACAGTATTTTAAGTTGCATAAATTCAGATCCATGAAGAGTTCCACACCTCACGATGTTCCAACACATATGTTGGACAATCCGGATCAATATATAACGAAAATAGGCAGTTTTGCGCGTCGTCACAGCATTGATGAACTGCCGCAGATATGGGACATATTTATAGGGAATATGAGCATTATAGGACCACGCCCGGCCCTCTGGAATCAGGATGTTTTAACGGCAGAAAGAGATAGGCGGGGAGCTAATGACATTAAGCCCGGGCTTACCGGATGGGCGCAGATCAATGGAAGAGATGAACTGGAGATTCCTGTAAAGGCAAAGCTCGATGGAGAATATAGTGAAAAGTTAAAGATTGGCGGATTTAAGGCCTTCCTATTTGATTGCAGATGCTTCCTCGGAAGCATCTTTTCAGTTGTTCATGGAGATGGAGTCGTTGAAGGAGGAACTGGTGAGATGAAGAAGCACGAGGGTAAGATGGAATGAAAAATGTGCTCATTACCGGGGCTAATTCTTATATTGGTGTGAGTTTTGAAAAGTATGCAGCAGAGCATTACTCAGATCAACTTTCAATAACCACAATTGATATGCTTGATGGTGCTTGGAGAGAAAAGGACTTTTCTCCTTTTGATATTATTTATCATGTGGCTGGTATAGCTCATGCCGATGTTGGGAATGTGTCTGATGAATTAAAAGCCAAATATTATTCAGTCAATACTGAGCTTGCAATTGATACTGCAAAAAAGGCAAAGGCGGAAGGTGTAAAACAATTTGTTTTCATGTCATCAGCTATTGTATATGGTGATTCTGCACCATATGGAAAAATAAAGAGAATAACAAAAGATACAGAACCGTCTCCAGCAAACTTTTATGGAGATTCCAAGTGGCAGGCTGACAAGGGAGTAAGAGAGTTAGCTGGAAGTTCTTTTATAGTCAGCGTTCTCAGACCTCCAATGATTTATGGAAAAGGGAGCAAGGGTAATTATTCTACATTAACAAAGCTAGCCAAAAAGTTGCCGATTTTTCCTGATATACAAAATGAAAGATCAATGCTTTATATAGAGAACCTTTGTGAGTTTCTGTGTCATGTGATGATAAAAGGAGAAGGGGGTATCTTCTGGCCACAAAATGCCGAATATAGCAGAACGAGCGAAATGGTCAAGATGATTGCGGAGGTGTCTGGGCATAAAATATATGTGTCGAAGGCATGGAACTGGGTTGTGGGATTGGCAAGCAAGATACCTGGGAAGATAAATGGCTTAACTGACAAAGCCTTTGGCAATCTGTCATATGATCAGACATTAAGTAAATATGATTTTGACTATCAAGTAGTCGATTTGCATGGAAGTATTGAGAGGTCCGAAGGATAAATGAAACATATTCTGCTTGTATCACAATATTTTTATCCTGAGACTTTTCGTGTGAATGATATGGCTGCCACATGGGTGCAAAGGGGATATAAGGTAACGGTTCTTACTGGAATTCCAAACTATCCGCTGGGCAAGTTTTATGCAGGATACGATTATAGGCACAAAAGAAGAGAGTTGTGGAAAGGTGTGGATATTATCCGCATCCCATTGATTGCTCGTGGCAATAGCAGGAATAAAATCCTTAACGCTGCAGGTATGGCTGCTAACTATTTATCTTTCATAGTATCCGGTAAGCGATGGGTGAAGAAAAATGATATAAATGCTGATTTAGTTTTTACTGTAGAAGTAAGCCCCATGACTCAGGCTTTGATTGGAATTTGGTACGGGAAAAGATATCATATTCCGGCTTTTTTATATGTCCAGGACCTTTGGCCGGAAAATGTTGAGACAGTGACAGGAATTCACAATAGAGCAATTATCGGACCTATTGATAAAATGGTTAATAAAATTTATAGGGAGACAGATAAAATCTTTACGACCAGCCCAGGTTTTGTGGAAGCCATAGTAAACAGACCAGTTCCAGTTGATAGAGATAAGGTCCATTATTGGCCTCAATACGCGGAAGAATTTTATAGACCACTTCCCAGACATACTGTGGAGGGTATAAACGAAAACGATAATAGTTACAAAATCGCGTTTACTGGGAATATTGGTACAGCACAGGGACTGAATGTCCTGACGATAGCTGCAGCGTTATTAAAGGATGAAAATGTCAAATTCGTCATCGTAGGAGATGGCCGATATCAACAGGAACTTGAACGACAGATTGATACATTAGGTGTGAGAGATAGGTTTTTAATGATCCCTCGTGTCCCGGCTGAACGAATACCGGAGATATTGAGTGTGTGTGATGCCGGATTCATCAGTTTTAGTAAGACACCCCTATGGGAGATGACAATTCCGGCAAAACTCCAATCCTATATGGCTTGTGGAAAAGCGATTATTGCGTCTGCATCTGGTGAAACAAAGAGAATTATTGAGGAGGCGGGTTGTGGTGTGTGTACAGAAATTGGAAGTGCTGAGGCTTTAGCTGGTGGAATCCGAGAACTTATGAAAGCTGATGCTATAGAGATGGGAAGAAAGGCCAGAATGTACTTTGAGTCATATTTTAATAAGAACATTTTGATGGATGAGATGGAAAATTTTATTTTGGAGGCGATTAGATGAAAGGACCAGTAATTAAGTCAAAATCAAACAGACCATATCAAATTTGTAAGTGCTGCGTGATGGACACAACAGATGAGGGCATTATGTTTGATACCAATGGTGTTTGTGAGCGCTGTAATGAATATAAAAACAGGATTCTTCCTGAGTGGAATCATGGCAGTGACCATGAAAAGGAACTGCAGGCATTAATCAGGCAGATCAAAGAGTCAGGAAAAGGTAAAAAATATGACTGTATCCTGGGGCTCAGCGGTGGCCTTGACAGTTCATATATGCTCCATCTTGCTGTGAAAGAATGGGGACTTCGTCCATTTGTTTTTCACATTGATGCAGGCTGGAACCTGCCTGTAGCAGAAGAGAATATAAAGCGCCTTACAGATAAGCTTAGTGTAAAGCTTCATATCAAGAAAATGGACTGGAATGAAATGCGGGAAATGCAGCTTGCATGGTTTCGCACAGGACTTGAAATGCTGGATGCACCTCAAGATCATGCATTTATTTCCCTGATTGATAAGTATTCAATGCAACTAGGTGTTAAGTATATTTTAAATGGTTATAACATTTGTACAGAGATTGTGGCTGATCCTGCAGCCTGGGAAAAAGGTGCAGGACCTACAGGGGATGGAACATACATGAAGGATGTCTTGAAGAAGCACTGCAAGATTCCTATCAAGAACTATGAATATACTAGCGGCTTAAAACATAAGTTTTGGATCCCGTATGTAAAAGGGGTTAAGACAATTAAGCCATTGAACCTTGTGGAATTCACAAGAGAGTCCATGATTAAGACGCTTGAAGATGAGTATGGATATGTTGCGTATGGTCAAAAGCATTTTGAGGATTTGATAACAAAATTTCTGGAAGGATGGTGGCAGCCGACCAGGTTTGGGCATGACATCAGACGTGCTCAGTTATCCAGTCTGGTTGTGACCGGACAAATGGCAAGAGACGAAGCGTTGAAAATCCTTGAACAGCCGCCATTAAGCGAAAAAGAGAGCAGAGAATTGTTCAGTGAGGTAGCCAGAAGGCTTGAGATTTCAGAAGAAGAGCTTATGAAGTATCATGAGATGCCGGAATGCACAGAGAAATTTAAGAGCCAGGAAAAGCTCTATAATTTTGGAATTAAGATGTATGAGAAGTTGGGTCTTGAAAAGAGGATTAGGAAATAAGGATGCGAATGATCAGACCTAAATTATTAAATATTTTTAACATTGATTACCCCAAATATTAACAAAGACTAATCGGATCAAATGTGTAATGGAATAGTATATTCTGCTTATATATGTAAATAAATATAGATGCTCTATAGCGACGAATATCATGTGAAATATGAGATAAGGAAAGCGACCAATGAAAGTACTTATAGTCGATAATGTCCATTTGGTAAAAGATAATAATGGCAATTATTATTCATCCTCTGTATATAGTTA
>CAJUQT010000049.1 GCA_910588225.1 uncultured Acetatifactor sp. | reverse complement strand
TATAACAGCAGCCTTCCAGCAGAACATTACAGGGAATTTGCCTTCGGCTTCAGGACCATAAAGGTCCTTGCAGGAGGCACCGCCCTTAGTGAATTAAACGCGAATTTAGTATGTATGTATTCCCAACTTCTCACATATACATGTAACAGTATATGCAGGAGGTTTTTCTATGGAGAATTATGCGATAAATACCTATGACCTGTACAACGATATCAAAAATCGGACAGGAGGAGAGATATACATAGGAGTGCTGGGACCGGTACGCACGGGTAAATCTACCTTTATCAAGCGATTTATGGAGGAAATGGTGCTTCCCTACATGGAGGACGAACATGCGAAGAACAGAGCGCAGGATGAACTGCCCCAGAGCGCGGGAGGAAAGACAATTACCACAACAGAGCCGAAATTTATTCCCAACGAGGCAGCCAGTGTGGTGCTGAACGGCGATATTCCCGTTTCTGTGCGGCTGATTGACTGTGTGGGCTATATGGTGGAAGGTGCTGCAGGACATATGGAAGAAGATATGGAACGTATGGTGAAGACTCCCTGGTTCGATTACGAGATACCCTTTACCCAGGCAGCGGAAATCGGAACGGATAAGGTAATGAACGACCATTCCACCATAGGACTTGTGGTGACCACAGATGGAAGCTTCGGAGAGATTCCCCGAGGAAATTATCTGGAGGCGGAAGAGAAAACAATTCTGGCTCTAAAAAAGCTGCGCAAACCCTTCCTGGTTCTGGTAAACAGCCAGAAGCCTTACTCGGAGGAGGCAAAGAGGGTTGCCGCTGAAATTATGGAAAAATACGGTGTGTCTGCTGTGACAGTGAATTGTGAACAGCTGAAAAAAGAAGATATTCATATGTTGTTGGAAAATGTACTGTATGAATTCCCCATTGCCTCCATGGAATTCTATATGCCTAAATGGGTTGAAATGCTCACTGTTGACAATCGTATGAAACAGGATATCATCACGCAGGTAAGAACCCTGATGCAGGATTATAGCAGTATACGGGATGTATTGAAGAAACCGGTGGAATTATCCAGCGAGTACATAAAACGTTGTAAGACAGATGCAGTCAGCCTTTCGGACGGCATAATCCGTGTGACGCTCGATGTGGAGGAAAGCTATTATTATGAAATGCTGACTGATATGGTGGGAGAGCCTATTGCAGACGAATATCAGTTGATCAGCAAGTTGAAGAATTTTGCCGCCATGAAACATGAATATGCAAAAGTTCTGGATGCTGTAAATATGGTGCGCATCAAGGGGTATGGAGTGGTGACGCCGGATAAAGATGAAATCAGTCTGGAGAAACCGGAACTGATTAAACACGGCAATAAATTCGGAGTAAAAATAAAGGCCTCCAGTCCATCCATTCATATGATACGGGCCAATATCGAGACGGAGATTGCTCCTATTGTGGGAACTCAGGAACAGGCGAATGATCTGATTGGCTTTATCAACCAGGCGGATATGGAGAGAGGAATCTGGGATACCAATATATTCGGAAAGACAGTGGAACAGCTTGTGAATGATGGAATTACGGCGAAGGTGGCGGTGATAGGAGAGGAAAGTCAGCTGAAGCTTCAGGACACCATGCAGAAGATTGTAAACGACAGTAACGGTGGGATGGTATGCATTATTATTTAAGAAAGTAAAGGATACCCGTATGTATTGATGATGTATTGCAGCTGTTGAATTCACATTGTCAGCTGAATAGCTGCAAAATTACAAATAAAGGGGAATGGCTTGACGCTTTTCCCCTTTTTGCACAGGTTCGTACATATGGAAGTCTGCTAAACCGGTAATCGTTTACTGAATGGTTAAAAAACGAAAATGGACCTCAAAACACCGAAAAATACAGAAACTATGGTGCAACAGAATTTGCATTATAAAAAGGGAATGCATATCCATATACAGTTAATAATAGGGAGAAGGTAATAACAGAGCACAGCAATACGGAGGCCCAGGTGCGGATGGGCTTATTAAAGCGCTTTTGAAATGCACACAAAGGGCGCAGGCGAAACAACTTGTCCAGTCCGTGAGTCACATAGTAACACAAGGGGAGGAGAGCCGGCAGGAGATAGCGTCCCTGGGGCTGATAATCCACGGAATAAGAATAAATCAGACTCAATATAAAGGGCATAAGCATGCAGAAAATCATATTAATATGGTAGAAAATCCGCAGCCCCTTTCCAGTCTGCTTTAACTCTTTTGTATGTATCCGGGCAGAGGGCGGTATGAGGACACTCAAAAGAATACCGCAGAAAATCAGCGATTTATAAAATCGGTACACCCAGATGGAAGTAATGATATCCATGGCGCCGTAAATGCCGATAAAACTCAGGGAGGACAGCATCCAGAAGTCAGAATTCTGGAGCATGTCCCAGAGAGAAAAGCCCTGATTCTGCCAGGTTACACGGGTGTCCGGATGGAAGGCCGGCGATGCATAGAGAGCGGCACATGCATCTCTGGTATGAAGGCCCAGGAAATCTCCTTCATAGAGTATGGCACTTCGAATAAACCACCAGGAGATTCCCAGCAGTACAAGAACAGAAATAAAGCCTCCTTTGGTGAGAAATTCTCTGAGATGAAAGTGCAGCTTTCCCCCGGAGGAAGTCAGGAAAAATGCTGTGAAGAGAAGGATACTGCTTAGAATGTATCCATAGGCATTGTAATAGGACAGGGCACAGAGAATAATGCCCAGGGCCATAATGACGCAGGAACGCAGAGAGAATCTGCTTTTCAGTCCAAGAGTCAGTCCGTAAAGCATGATGACAATGGACAGCATACAGCAGGAATCTGTATTGACATAGGTGTGTATGAATATACTCTGCGGCAGAAATGTGGCCAAAAAAGCAAAAATCCATCCGGAATGTCTGTCCCGGAACCATTCTTTTGCAAGAAGCAGGACGAGCCATGCCGTAAGCAGGCCCAGAATCAGATTGACACCTCGGGCTGTATAGAGCAAAGCTGTCTCATCTGTGGTGAACAGCTTTACAAACCACATGGCATACCCCTGAAACATGTAAGGAAGAATGGGCTGAAATCCATAGGAAAAACCGTAGTCATTTATTCGGATGGATTCTTCGTAACCATTTGGAAGAGTGCCGTGTTCTGCTATATATTGTGGAATAAGATAGCGGTTGTATTCGTCCGGCGGATTTCCAAAGGGCTGTTTTACAAGCAGAGAAAGCCCCACCACAAGATACAGAATAAAATAAAATAAAACTATGCAGGTAGTAAACTTATTGTATTTTTTCATAGAATTCAAAACCTTAATCATATCATTAATCTAAAATTGTTTCCTTATCATAACATATTCCCGAATATATGAAAAGCTATTATTGACAAAATATACCAGGGCAGTTAATATGGGAATAAGAGGTGTTCCGGAACAGATGTCAGAAGGGAGTGGAGAAATGGGTCAGGTGTATGAAAAAGTCAGAAACTGTTATGAAAGTGTCAGACAGAAGACAGATTTTGTGCCAAAGGCGGCTATTGTACTGGGCTCCGGGCTGGGAGATTATGCGCAGGAGATTCGTGTGGAATCTGAACTGCCTTACGGAGAGATATCAGATTTCCCTGTTTCAACAGTGCCGGGACATGCCGGAAAGTTTATTTTCGGCTACATTGATGAAGTTCCTGTGGCCTGTATGAAGGGGCGGGTACATTATTATGAAGGATATCCTGTCAGTGACGTGGTTCTCCCGGTACGGCTTCTGAGGCTGATGGGAGCGGAGATTCTGTTCCTGACCAACGCGGCGGGAGGTGTGAATACTTCTTTTCATGCGGGAGATCTGATGATGCTCAGAGACCATATTTCCGCTTTTGCGCCGAATCCTCTGATTGGAGCCAATGAGGAGGAGCTTGGACCGAGATTTCCGGATATGAGTAAAGTATATGATGAAGAGCTGCAGACGTTGATTCGAAGAGTGGCTAAGGAAAATCAGATTTATCTTCAGGAAGGTGTATATGCACAGCTGACGGGACCTTCCTATGAGTCACCGGCCGATATCCGTATGCTGCGGCTGCTGGGATGCGACGCCGTTGGAATGAGTACGGTGGTGGAGGCCATTGCAGCCAACCATATGGGAATGAAGATATGCGGCATTTCCTGTATCAGTAATCTGGCGGCAGGTATGACAGCGAATCCATTGAGTCATAAAGAGGTACAGGAAGCGGCCGATCTGGCGGCGCCCAATTTTAAGAAGCTGGTGACAGAGGTGGTAAAGCGGCTGTAACATAAAGATAGAGAGGGTGGCTTATGGTAGATGAACGAAAGCTTGAGGAGCTGAGATATGCCGCACTGCAGGCCAGGGAAATGGCGTATGCACCCTATTCTCATTATACGGTAGGGGCGGCACTCCTGACGAAAAACGGGAAAATTTATCAGGGTGGAAATATCGAAAATGCTTCTTACGGTGCCACAAACTGTGCCGAGCGAACGGCAGTTTTCAAAGCGGTCAGCGATGGCTGCAGGGAGTTTTATGCCATCGCCATAGCGGGAGGTATGGAGGACTGTAAGCCTGTGGATTATGCCTGGCCCTGTGGGATCTGCAGGCAGGTGATGCAGGAATTTGCAGGAGAAGAGTTCCGGATCTTCGTGGTGAAATCAGAAAACGAGTACAGAGAGTGTCTCCTGAAAGAGCTTCTGCCTTACGGATTTGGGGGTGAGTCCATCCAGTGAATATCAGACTTTATAATGCACAGATTTTGACTATGGAGAGGAACCGGCCGGTCTTTCGGGGAGAAGTGTGGGTAAAGGACGGCAGAATTATCAGTATCCTGGACTGTGAAGAGGAAAGCTTCAGTGCGGATAGTGTAAAAACGGAACATAGAAAAGCAGATTGTGGACAAAAAGGAAATCAAAAAGCAGAAGAGTCCGTTCGGAGGATGCAGATTCCGGAAAGCGGCTGGGATCTGGCGCTTGACTGTGAGGGAGACTTGCTGATGCCCGGGTTTAAAGATGCACATACGCACTCGGCCATGACTTTTCTGCGTTCTTATGCGGATGATGTGCCGCTACAGCAATGGTTGAACACAAAAATATTTCCTCTGGAGGCGAAATTGTCCCGGGAGGATATTTATCATTTGACCAGGCTGGCGGTTCTGGAATATCTCACTTCCGGTATTACTTCCATTTTTGAAATGTATTTGTCTCCGGATGCAGCGGCGGAGGCATGTATCGATACGGGAATGCGCTGCGTTCTTACAAGTGGTCTGAATAATTTTACTTCTTCCATAGAACAGACAGAAACAGAATATTTGAAGTGGAACAGTGAAAACGAACTGATCCGCTATCGACTGGGATTTCATTCGGAATATACCTGTTCCAGAGAGCTGCTGGAAGCTTTGGCAAAGCTGGCCGCAAAATACCATGCGCCTGTATACACGCATCTGGCGGAGACGGCAGAAGAAGTGGAGGGGTGTAAGAAACGCTATGGGATGACGCCGGCTGTGTTTCTGGACAGTCTGGGAATATTTGCGTACGGGGGCGGCGGTTATCATTGCGTGCATATGAGTGAACAAGATATGGATATTTTTCACAGGAGAGGGATGTATGTGGTTACCAATCCGGCATCCAATTTGAAGCTTGCCAGCGGAATAGCGCCTGTGGCCGAGTATGTAGACAGGGGAATTCCTGTGGCTGTTGGTACGGACGGCCCTGCCAGCAATAACTGCCTTGACATGTTCAGGGAGATGTTCCTGGTGTCGGGGCTGAGTAAGGTCCGGGAAAAGGATGCGGCCAGCCTGGATGCGGCGGAAGTATTGTATATGGCTACGGTGAACGGAGCAGGGGCCATGGGACTTTCGCAGGCGGATATACTTGCAGCAGGCAGGCAGGCTGATCTGATTTTGATTGATCTGCATCAGCCCAACATGCGGCCTGTTCATAATATTCCGAAGAATCTGGTGTACAGCGGCAGCAAGGCCAATGTTCGTATGACCATGATAAACGGCAGGATTCTCTACAGGGACGGAAATTATAATGTGGGAGAAAGCAGGGAGGAGATTTACGAAAGGTGTGATGAGATTGTAAAGCGCATTGTCTATGCTTAAGGCCGGAAGCCGTTTTCCGGCAGGAGTATTGCAGCGTTTTATATAGGGAATCGCAGAGCGGTTCTCATGTTCTCTAATTAAATACATAGGAGGGAGTAAAAATGTTAGAGAAACTATTCAAGCTCAAGGAAAACAAGACCACAGTGAGGACTGAAGTCATTGCGGGACTTACCACGTTTATGACGATGGCTTACATCATCGCTCTGAACCCCAATCTGCTGACCGGTTTCGGCGCGGAGGGTGCGGATCTGTGGAACGGCGTTTTCTTGGCAACCTGTATTGCTTCCGCAATCGGCATGTTTGTGATGGCATTTGCCGCCAACAAGCCTTTTGCAATGGCTCCCGGCATGGGACTTAACAGCTTCTTTGCCGTAGTTGTGGCCAATATTGTAACCATGACAGGAATGACTTATCTGGAGTCCTTCCAGGCAGCACTCTGCATTATCCTGGTAGAAGGGATTGTATTCATTCTTCTGTCCGTATTGAATGTCCGTGAACAGATTGTGGACGCCATTCCTCTGGGTGTGCGTCTGGGTATCGCACCGGCCATCGGCATGATGCTGATGAATATCGGTATCGGTTCCAACGCAGGTATTTATTCCGATACAGGCGGACCGTTCTATGCCATGAGAGATTTCTTTGGTTCTCTGACGGCAGGTCTGGCGGAGACCACCATGGGTTCTGGTTATGGTCCTATGGTGCTCACCGTTGTCACTATGTTCGTGGGCCTGTTTGTCATCGTTATTCTGGCGCAGAAGAAGGTAAAAGGTGCTGTGATTCTCGGTATGTTGGCAGCCAGCGTAATTTACTGGGCGGGAGACGCCATTTTCCTGGGCAACAACCCTTTTGCTTCCCTGGCGACGGCCTCTTTCCTGCCGCCGGTGAAGGATATGGCTTCCACCACACTGTTTAAGTTCAATTTCAGCGGCTTTGCTCAGATTGGATGGTTTACCGTGGTGACGCTGATTGTCACATTCTGTATCATTGATATGTTCGATACCATCGGAACTCTGGTAGGTACGGCAAGCCGTGCGGGAATGCTGGACAAGGACGGCAAAATGCCTCAGATGAAGGAAGCTCTGCTGGCGGACGCCGTAGGTACTGTTGTAGGTTCTGCCACAGGTACTTCTACGGTTACGACTTTTGTGGAATCTGCTTCCGGTGTGGAGGCCGGCGGACGTACCGGTCTGACCGCTCTGACTACCGGTATTGTATTCCTGGCATGCATGTTTATCGCACCTGTTGCCGCTATTATTCCTGCAGCCGCAACTTCTTCGGCGCTGATTTATGTGGGCGTACTGATGCTTACCGGTCTGAAGAATGTACATTTTGATGATTTGTGTGAGACAGTTCCCGTGGCGCTGATGCTGATTGCCATGCCTGTATCCGGCTCTATCGGACATGCCATCGGCATTGGCCTGATTACCTATACCATTATCAAGGTATTCACAGGAAAAGCAAAGGATGTATCTGTATTGACCTATGTGCTTTCTGCTATTTTCCTGATTAAGTTCTTCCTGGTGGCATAGAATGGAATTCAGGGAGGTTTTCGCTGTATCCTGTGAAATATGGCATCAGTATATTATCGCTGAAGGAAGAAGTGAATAGCAACCGTAATTCAGTCGAATAATAACAGTAATAATCAGGCGGCAGAATAAGTTCCGAATTTTCTGCCGCCTGAACAATGAAAACTTGAAAAGGAATTTATATGGAATATTTAGTATTTATACTGACCATGGCAGTATTTGCACTGGTTATTTTTGGAACAGAGGCAGTGAGGGTTCGGAAGGAAGAGAAGAAATTTATTCGTACGCTGTATGAAGATTATCACAAACTTGTGGAAAAGGAGTATGCGCTTGAGCGGTTTGTCAGAATAGACAGCTATTTTAACAGACATAAACAGGAAGGCCAGCTGGATGACATTACCTGGAATGATTTGGATATGGACGAGGTTTTCAAACGAATGAATTATACGCTTTCCGCGTCAGGGGAAGAGTATTTATATTATACATTGCGGACTTTAAAGCAGAGTGACGAACAGCTGGAGCATTTGGAAGAAACCGTAAGGTTCTTCGGGGAGCATCCGGACAACCGCGTTAAAGTACAGCTTGCGGCCAGGCGGCTGGGATATACAGGCAAATATTCTCTCTATGATTATTTGGATAATCTGGATTTGCTGGGAGAGCGTTCCAGCAGAAAGAATATTTTCCTGGATTGTCTGTTTCCTGTGCTGATCGGTCTTATGTGGGTCAACTTTTCCGCCGGGGTTATCGGTATTGTCGTTTTGATTATCTATAATATTGTATCTTATTTCAGGGAAAAAGGGGAAATCGATCCGTATATTACCAGCTTTTCCTATGTCATGAGACTGCTGCAAAGCTGCGGGGAAGTGGAAAAGCTTTCCATGCCTGTCTGTGAGAGGGAGCTGGAACAGATAAGAACAGCCAGAAAGCAGCTGCAGGGAATGAAGAGAAATTCCTACTGGGTGATGTCACCTTACAGGGGAAATGCTTCCGGTGATATTCTGGCAATTTTTCTGGATTATATTCGGATGATTTTCCATATAGATTTAATCAAATTCAACAGTATGCTTAAGGTTTTGCGGGGACATATAGAAGATGTGGATGTTCTGATTGAGTCCATAGGCTATATGGAGACTGCCATTGCCATATGGGAATTCCGGCAATCCCTGAAAAACGGCTGGTGTATCCCTGCGTTTGACGAGACAGGAGCTGTGGAGATGGAAGAGGGATATCACCCTCTGCTGGAAGTGCCTGTTAAGAATGGGATTTCTGCAAAAAGAGGCGTGCTTCTCACAGGGTCAAATGCATCCGGGAAATCTACATTTCTGAAGACAATGGCGGTCAATGCCATATTTGCGCAGACAATTCATACCTGTACGGCAGACCAATACAGAACTCCACGGTTCAGAGTATATTCCTCCATGGCCCTCAGGGATGACATCGGTTCTGGGGAAAGCTATTACATTGTGGAGATTAAAGCGCTGAAGCGAATTCTGGATGCGGCTTTGGCCGGAGAAGGGAAGGTTCTGTGCTTTGTGGACGAGGTGCTGCGGGGGACCAATACCGTAGAGCGGATTGCGGCTTCCACGCAGATTCTGAAGTCTCTGTGTCATCCCGGTGTGCTTTGCTTTGCGGCCACACATGATATTGAACTGACAGAGCTGCTGCAGAAGGATTTCGACAATTACCATTTTGAAGAGGATATTCGGGACGGAGATATCTTCTTTAACTACAGGATAAAAGAAGGCAGAGCAACCACGAGAAACGCTATCAGGCTGCTGGAGCTGATGGGATATGACAGAGAGGTAATTCAGCGGGCCACCGCTTTGGCGGAACACTTTGTGACAGCAGGTGTCTGGCAGTAAGCGGAGTATGCTGTCTCATAAAAAGTGTTAAAATGGGTATGGAATTTGGAAATCGTTGCAAAAGCGGAGGAACAAAACGTTGGCGGAAAAAATGTCAGAAATAACAAAAGAGAAAAAGATTTCACAGAGGGAGTCATTTGTCTGCTTTTTGCTGTCCTGTATTGCGGTTTTTACACTACATTGTAAATTTGAGATTTTTGGCGGCGGATTTCCGGATTCTGCGTTTTTAAACGGACTGAATAAGCTGTATAATACATTTTATGCAACGGAATTTGCGGATATATTTACGTTGGCCGCCCTCTATCTGCTGCTTCGTTTTGTGGCTGCCCGAGAGGAAAGCAGAGACACATCCACCATGATTCTCTCGCTGATTTTGTCGGTTACTTTGGTGGCATCCATCAGTTTCCGAAAGTTCAACTCAGCGGATTTCCTGCTTGCAAATGTGTATCAGTTAATGATATCATTTTTTTGCATAGTCGGATTTTGGATCATTTTATATGGTGTAATCAGATGTGTCTATTTTCTGTTCGAGAGAGCTGCGGAGCGAAAGAAAAGCACTGGCGGTCATTTTTTTCTGGAAAAGCATTTTTTTCTGATTGGATTCGGTGTTATCTTTTTGGGCTGGCTGCCATGGATACTTATGAACTATCCGGGCTCAGGCTGTCCTGACAGCGTGCTGCAGCTGAGAGAATTTTTCGGAGACGCGGAATGGGGAGCAGGACATCCGCCTCTTTCCACAGTTATCATGGGAAGTCTGTTCAGCTTTGGACGCTTTATTGTAAATGCGAATTTTGGATATTTTCTGTATTGTCTGATGCAGACATGTGCAGGTGCTGCGATTTTTACACTGAGCATGAAGAAGCTGAAAGATATTGGAGTTCCGACTGCCGGGTGTATGATTGGAATTGCGTTTTTTGCCTTTACTCCTTTTTGGGGGACTTACGCCCAGTGGGTGGAGAAAGATCTTCTGTATGCGGAAGCCGCGGTGCTGCAGACAGTCTGCGTGATGGGGATTCTGGTCAGGAGGCAATGCAGTACAAAAGATGCGGTTTTGCTGGCACTTTCCAGTCTTTTTGCAGTTTTTCTCCGCAATAATGGAATTTATGCCGTTCTTCCAGCATTGATTCTTCTGGCGGTCTGGATAAAAGGTGCGGCCCGCAGGAGAATTGCCGTAGCGGCGCTGAGTGTCGTGCTTATTTATGAGGGGGCAATGAAGCTGCTGTATCCGGCTCTGAATATTCAGGGGATTTCTCCTATAGAAGCTCTGAGCATTCCGTTCCAGCAGACTGCCAGGTATGTCTGTGAGCACTCAGACGAAGTGACAGAAGAGGAGCGGGCCGTGATCGAGGAAGTGTTCGGCTATGAATTCATGTTCAACTATGATCCGGTGATATCAGACCCCATTAAGATACATTGCAAAACAGTAGAATTGGGCGAATATTATAAAATATGGTTCAAAATGTTTTTTAAGCATCCGGAAACTTATGTGGCGGCGTTTGTCAATAAAGGTTATGGATATCTTGCTCCTGTGTCACAGAACATAGAAGCATGGATTCAGACAGATTGCTATCCATACATGGAACAGCTGGGCGTTTATCATGTATTCGATGAGAAAATTCCCAATATTCTGGGGCAGATATGGAATCTGAGTCAGGTACTGCCGTTGGTCAGGTATTTGTGTACACCCGGTTTCTATACGTGGATTGTGGTGGTGCTGGTAATGATGCTGGTGAAATACAGAAAACGCGGTGCTCTGATATTGTTAGTTCCGAGCCTTATGAATATTCTTGTCTGTCTGGCCTCTCCGCTGGCAGGAGCGATTCGTTATGAACTGCCTACAGTGGCGTCTGTTCCAATGCTGATTGGATGGACATACTATTCGATTGTCTGTAACAGCTCAGACAGAATTATTTTTCAGAAGATTTCTGAAGACAATCCGGAAGCCTTGACGAATCAGGGATAATTCTGCTATACTGAACAGGTACCGTGGGAACAATCGACGGATATTTATGCATGTACCGGATGTGTACAGGCAGAGACTTTTATTAAAGCGAGGAAAATACTATGCTGGTAAATTTTTTGAATTCTTTTATGTCTTATCTTGTAGTGATGCTTGTGGTAGTGGCAGTGGCGGGTATTGCCACCGTAATCGGGATTTCCATGGCTAAGAAAAAGGATAAAAAGGGCGCATAAGATGCCGAGGTCATCGGGGCAGAAGCTGAAATTGCTGTATATTCTCAGGTTTCTGGAACAAAATACAGATGAACATCATCCAGCCAGTACGGCGGATATTATTTCGTGGCTGGCGTCTAATGACATCCCGGCCCAGCGTAAGAGTATCTATGACGACATTGAGAAGCTGTGTGAGTTTGGGTATGATATTATACAGGTACAGAACAGGCTGGGAGGCGGCTATTATATGGCCGGCAGAGAGTTTGAGCTGGCAGAGCTGAAGCTGCTTGTGGATGCGGTTCAGTCCTCCAGATTTATCACCACCAGGAAATCCCGCAGTCTGATTAAGAAGCTGGAGCAGATGGCTGGAAAGCATGATGCCGGAAAGCTGCAGCGTCAGGTGTATGTGGCAGGGCGTATTAAAACGGAAAATGAAAGCATTTATTACAGTATTGACACCATACACAGGACGATTCAGGAAAATCGTCAGATTTTATTTCAATATCTGGACTGGAATCTGGAGAAGGAGCTGGTGCCCAGAGCAAACAGTGAAAAAAGGGTAAGCCCCTGGGCATTGATCTGGCAGGATGAGAATTATTATCTGGCGGCATATGACAACAGCGATGAAGTTATGAAGCATTACCGTGTAGACAAGATGGGCAGCGTGGCAGTTCTCAGAGAAGCCAGGCAGGGAATGAGTCAGTTTGCAAAAGTGGATTTGGCTGCTTATACCAATCAGATTTTTGGTATGTATGGTGGGGAAGAGGAGATTGTAACCATACAGTTTCCCAATAGACTGATCGGTGTGGTGCTGGACCGTTTTGGAAGGGAGGCAGATATCCGTAGAATGCCGGAGAATGTGTTCCGCATTCGCGTGAGAGTTATGGTCAGCGGACAGTTTTTCGGCTGGCTGGCGGGAATCGGCCGGGATGCTGTCATTGTAAAGCCATCTTCTGTCAGAGAGCAATACAGGCAGTGGCTGATAAGAATTGCAGAGACAATGGATGAGAATTGTCAATAGAAAGATATCCTAAAAACAGGGTATCTTTTTTGTATAAGTTTTCAGGAAGTGTGCATTGACAATTTGGCTTATCTTTTTTATACTGATAGTTACCCGCTACTATATATTGGGCGAAAAGATGTTCGGACACGATATTTTGTATGTAAAATTCGGAAGAGTGATTGAGGGGAATAGCAGCAAAGAGATAGGATTTGATAGTATTTCAGAAGGGATTTGAGAAAATGGCAAGTAATTTTGAACAGTCAGTCAGGGAAAAAGTCAATTACGGAGAAGTGTACAGACCGGAGAAGGATGTATATGTCATTAAGAAAGACGGAAGCAGGGAAGTGTTCAATGTACAGAAGGTAATTGATGCCGTAGCCAAGAGTGCTTACAGGGCATTGACCAAATTTACAGTAGAAGAAGAATGCCGTATCTGCCAGGATGTAATTGATAAGGTAAATGAACTGAATCTTGAGGAAGTTCCCATTCCTGTGATGCATAATATTGTAGAGAGCGCTTTGGAACAGGTGAAGCCTGTGGTTGCGAAAAGCTATAGGGACTACCGCAATTATAAACAGGATTTTGTGCGGATGCTGGATGATGTATACAAAAAGAGCCAGTCTATCATGTATATTGGCGATAAGGAAAATGCCAATACAGATTCTGCGCTGGTTGCTACGAAGAGGAGTCTGGTCTTCAATCAGCTGAATAAGGAGCTGTATCAGAAATTCTTTATGACAACAGAGGAGATACAGGCCTGCCGTGACGGATACATTTATGTTCATGATATGTCTGCCAGAAGAGATACCATGAACTGCTGTCTGTTTGATGTTCAGAATGTGCTGAACGGCGGTTTTGAGATGGGAAATGTATGGTATAACGAGCCAAAGTCCCTGGATGTGGCATTCGATGTCATTGGAGATATTGTGCTAAGTGCGGCCAGCCAGCAATACGGCGGATTTACCGTTCCCAGTGTTGATTTGATTCTGGAGCCATATGCCGAGAAATCTTATCACCGTTATATTGAAAAATATCTGAAGCTGGGTATCGACAAGGAGAAGGCGGAGACGGAAGCATATGAGGATGTAGTGCGGGAGTATGAACAGGGGTTTCAGGGCTGGGAATATAAATTTAATACAGTGGGAAGCAGCCGGGGAGATTATCCTTTTATTACCGTGACTGCCGGAACCGGCACTGGAAGATTTGCCAGGCTTGCAACAGTTACCATGCTGCAGGTGCGTAAAGGCGGTCAGGGGAAAAAGGAGCACAAGAAACCTGTGCTGTTTCCAAAGATTGTATTTCTGTATGATGAGAATCTGCATGGACCCGGGAAGCCGCTGGAAGATGTATTTGAGATGGGGGTGGAATGCTCTTCTAAAACCATGTATCCGGACTGGCTGAGCCTGACAGGTAAGGGGTACGTGGCAAGTATGTATAAGCAGTATGGACGTATTGTGTCTCCCATGGGATGCAGAGCATTTCTGTCCCCCTGGTACGAGAGAGGCGGTATGCATCCGGCGGACGAGCAGGACAAGCCTGTATTTGTGGGCCGGTTTAACATCGGAGCTGTATCCCTGCATCTTCCAATGATACTGGCCAAAGCAAGAAAGGAGAGCCGTGATTTCTATGAGGTGCTGGATTACTATCTGAATCTGATTCGTCAGCTTCATATCCGTACCTATGCATACCTTGGAGAAATGAGGGCCTCCACCAATCCGCTGGCTTACTGCGAAGGCGGATTCCTGGGAGGAAATCTGAAGCTTACGGATAAAATCAAACCGCTTTTAAAGTCTGCCACAGCCAGTTTTGGCATTACTGCACTGAATGAACTGCAGGAGCTTTATAATGGGAAATCGCTGGTTGAGGATGGCCAGTTTGCCCTTGATGTGCTGGAATATATTAACAAGCGTATCAATGAGTTTAAGGAGGCGGATGGTAATCTATATGCCATCTATGGTACGCCGGCGGAGAATCTCTGCGGCCTGCAGGTAAAGCAGTTCCGCAATAAATATGGCATTATCGAGGGAGTCTCCGACAGGGAATATGTAAGCAACAGCTTTCATTGCCATGTGGCAGAAGATATCACACCGATTCAGAAGCAGGATTTGGAGAACCGCTTCTGGGATTTGAGCAATGGCGGTAAGATTCAGTATGTGAAATATCCCATTGACTATAATATTGAAGCGGTCAGAACTCTGATTCGCCGGGCTATGGAGCTTGGCTTTTATGAAGGAGTAAATCTTTCGCTTGCCTATTGCGACGATTGCGGACATCAGGAGCTGGAGATGGATATATGCCCTAAATGTGGAAGTCGTAATCTGACCAAAATAGATCGTATGAACGGGTATCTTTCCTATTCCCGCGTCCATGGGGATACCAGGTTGAACGAGGCTAAAATGGCGGAGATTGCAGAAAGGAAAAGTATGTAATGCGATACCATAATATAACCACGGACGACATGCTGAACGGAGATGGTCTGCGGGTGGTGCTTTGGGTGGCAGGTTGTGAACATTGCTGCAAAGGATGCCAGAATCCTGTCACATGGGATCCTGACGGTGGACTTGCCTTTGACGCGGCTGCCAGGCAGGAAATTTTTGATGAGCTGGATAAAAGTTATATCTCCGGAATTACCTTTTCCGGCGGAGATCCGCTGCATTCCGCCAACAGTCTGGACGTGAGAGCTTTGATGGCGGAGATTAAATCCCGCTATCCACATAAAACCATCTGGCTCTATACCGGAGACAGCTGGGAAAATATCTGCCATCTGGCCATGATGCAATATATTGACGTTCTGGTAGACGGAGAATTTCATCTGGAGGAGAGGGATACGAAGCTTTTATGGAAAGGGAGTGCCAACCAGCGGGTGATTGACGTGCAGAAGACGCTTCGGCAGGAGGACTGCTCTGTTCCGGTGCTGCACTGTGGAGATTATGCACAATATTACAGGAAGACGGAGCAGCCGGACAATATATGCGGATGCTGTGACTGATGGATAGGCTGAAATATTCCTGAAATGGAACTTGGGATAGTGATGAATATGCTGATTTCAGAGAGCATTGTAACAGTTCAGTGTTCTGTCTGAACTGTTACAGAGCATATGAAAACAGATGTTGCATTGAGATGCATAAGTTGAGAAAAAGGACACGAGACTACAATGAAGCGAATTGCACAGTTTTTTAAGGTAAGTCCGGACAAGTTTGCCAGCGCGGTGCAGGAAGACTTTCCGCAGTATTCAGACGCGGAGATTCGGGAAATATATGAACAGCTGATACTTCCCAGACGTGCCACAAGGGGGAGCGCAGGTTATGACTTTTTTGCTCCTTTCTCTTTTTTGCTGATGCCGGGTGAGACAATAAAGATACCGACGGGGATTCGAGTAAAAATAGACGAGGAATGGGTTTTAAAACTGTATCCCAGAAGCGGTCTCGGATTCAAATATCGTCTGCAGATGAATAATACAGTGGGAATTATTGACAGTGATTACTATTATTCCGACAATGAAGGTCATATTTTTATAAAAATGACCAACGATACCAATGAGGGGAAATCCGTGGAGATAGCTCGTGGAACCGGTTTTGCCCAGGGAATCTTCATTGAATACGGCATTACCGTGGATGACGAGGCAGACGGAGTGCGCAATGGAGGTCTGGGAAGCACCACTCTTTAAGAAACTGTAAAAATGATACGGCACACGGTATAAGGGCCGGTGAAAGCAGATAGCGGCCTATCGCATAAAAACTCCTGATCTGGTCATGATAAGCGTAAAAGAGAAGCGAAATCATGGCTGAAAAGGAGTTTTTATGATAGAAAAAAATAATTTTGCAAAGGGTAGAATTACAGGTTCTCTGCAGGCTGATATGACATATCTGAACAGCAGACTGGATGTGGATAAAAATTTTGATATCATTTATCGAGTAGTCCATATCGGCGGAAAAGAAGCGTGTATGTATCTGATAGATGGTTTCTGTAAGGATGATCTGGTACAGAAGCTTCTGCAGTATTTCATGGATTTGACTCCGGACAAAATGCCGGAAGATATGCACGGCCTGTCAAAGCAGTTCACGCCCTATGTGGAGGTGGACATTGAAGACAAATGGGATACTTTGGTACAGGCCCTGCTTTCCGGAATGTTTATTCTGCTTTTGGACGGTTACACAAAGGCACTTCTGATTGACTCCAGAACCTATCCCTCCAGGGGAGTGGAAGAACCGGAAAAGGATAAGACATTGCGAGGTTCCAAGGACGGGTTTGTGGAGACGCTTGTCTCGAATACTGCCTTGATTCGGCGCAGAATCAGGAGTACAAATCTGCACATGGAAATGTTAAGTGCCGGAGAAAGCTCCCGGACAGATATTGCATTATGCTATATGAGCGAGCGGGTGGACAGGGACTTTTTGGAGGAAATACGAAAAAAAATCCAGAATATTAAAGCTGATTCCCTGATCATGAACCAGGAATCCCTGGCGGAATGTCTCTATCAGAGAAAATGGTATAATCCGTTTCCCAAATTTAAATATACGGAGCGCCCTGATGCCGCCGCAGCTCAAGTTTTGGAAGGCAACATTGTCATTTTGGTGGATAACTCCCCGTCTGCAATGATTCTGCCTACCACGATTTTTGATGTCATTGAGGAGGCGGACGACTATTATTTTCCACCTGTGACAGGAACCTATCTGCGGGTTACCAGGTTCCTGATAACTCTTCTGACCTATCTGGTAACACCAACATTCCTGCTTCTGATTAACAATGACAGGTGGATACCGGAAAGTTTTTCCTTTATTATGTTGAAGGAAGAACCCAATCTGCCGCTAATCTGGCAGTTTCTGGTATTGGAACTGGCCATAGACGGCCTGAAGCTTGCCGCCATCAACACACCCAATATGCTCAGTACGCCGTTGAGTGTCATGGCGGCACTGGTGCTGGGAGAATTCTCCGTAAACAGCGGATGGTTCTCAAGCGAGGTTATGCTTTATATGGCCTTTGTGGCCATTGCCAATTATACACAGTCCAACTATGAGCTGGGATATGCGCTGAAATTTATGCGTATTATCACATTGCTTCTGACACAGTGGTTTCATGTATGGGGATACATCGGAGGTATTTTGCTGTCTGTGCTGTCTGTGTGCTGCAATAGGACTGTATCCCGGAAGAGCTATATGTATCCACTGATTCCTTTTGATTGGAAGAATCTGAAAAATAAGCTCATTCGCAGGCGGCTTCCGGGGGCTATGGAAACGGGAGGGGCAGAGAAGGATATTCGCGTTTAATTCACTAAGAGCGGTGCCTCCTGCAAGAACCTTTATGATCCTGAAGCCGAAGGCAAATTCCCTGTAATGTTCTGCTGGAAGGCTGCTGTTATAGTCAGGGATTCCTGCAATACTTTACAGGGGCCTGCCGTCTAAGTCCGGGATTCCCGCAAGGCTTTATGGGAGCCTGCTGCCGAAGTCCAGGAGTCCTGCAAGGCTTTACAGGGCCTGACGCCGAAATTTGGGATTCCTGTAATGCTTTACAGGGGGCCTGCCGCCGAAGTCAGGGATTCCTGCAAGGCTTTACAAGATCCTGCCGCCTAAGGCTCGGGTTTCTGCAGAAAGTCAGGGTTAAAGCAAAGGGACGGCAGAGTAGGCCGGGAGCTCTTTCCTCGGCGGGGTAACGCGCCGAGGAACTAACTGCCAACAGAAACTAAGGCGCGAAAGTACCGCACCTAAGTTTCAGTAGGCAGTGGATTTCCTCTCTGCTAAAAGCACCCCCTGGTGCTTTCGAAAAGAGCTCCCGGCCTCCTCTGCCTGTTTCTCAGCAGGTTAAACAGTATGGTACAGATATCGAACTGGGCGTTTTTATCCTGTGTGTTTAGTGGATGTTACTATAGCTGCATACAGGCTGTCTTTTCCTGCGTTCTTAACTTACTCTATACTTACCGGGCTATACAGAATGCTAAAATGGCAAACCAGACTGCGGTACTTCATATAAAAGCTTGCGAAAAAACAGGCGGAGGCCTTCTATAAATCCTTGCAGGAACCCTGGCCCTAGGCGGCAGCCCCTTGTTGGGCTTTGTCAGGAATTTGCCCTGGGCCTCAGGATCATAAAGGTCCTTGCAGGAGGCATCGCTCTTAGTGAATTAAACGCGAATTTTTAGAAAATCTCAGCCTCTGCCCCCCGATTCCACTGTAATTTCCATTTCAGAACGATAAAAGGTTGAATTTCCCATTCCGAATGTGTATACTGGAAAAAGAGTTTTTGAGTGAGGAGGAGACAGTAATGAAGATAAACAGCATATGTGTACAGGGAGGCTATACGCCTGGAAACGGAGAACCCCGCCAGATTCCCATTGTTCAGAGCACTACTTTCAAGTACGATACCAGTGAGGATATGGGGAAGCTTTTTGATTTGGAGGCCAGCGGTTATTTCTATACCAGACTTCAGAATCCTACCAACGACTATGTGGCGGCCAAAATTACCCAGCTGGAAGGTGGTACGGCCGGGATGCTGACCAGCAGCGGGCAGGCGGCCAACTTTTATGCATTGTTTAATATCTGCAGCTGTGGAGACCACATTGTCTCTTCCAGTACAATTTATGGCGGAACTTTTAACCTGATTTCCGTAACTATGAAAAAGATGGGAATTGATGTAACATTTGTGAGTCCTGACGCCTCCGAGGAAGAGCTGAACGCGGCTTTCAGGGACAATACAAAGGCCATGTTCGGGGAGACGATTGCCAATCCGGCTTTGACCGTGCTGGATATCGAGAAATTTGCCCGATGTGCTCATGCACACGGAGTTCCTCTGATTATTGATAATACTTTTGCGACACCTGTGAATTGCAGGCCTTTTGAGTGGGGCGCGGATATTGTGACCCATTCCACCACAAAATATATGGATGGACATGGTGCGGCAGTGGGAGGCGCCATTGTGGACAGCGGCAGATTTGACTGGATGGCACATGCGGATAAGTATCCTGGACTCTGCACGCCGGATGACAGCTATCATGGTATTACCTATGCTGAAAAATTCGGAAAAGAAGGGGCATTTATTACAAAATGTACCGCGCAGCTGATGAGAGACTTTGGATCCATTCAGAGTCCGCAGAATGCCTTTATTCTGAATCTGGGGCTGGAGAGTCTGCATGTGCGTGTGAAACGGCATTGTGAGAATGGACTGGCTGTGGCAGAATTCCTTTCCGGACATGAGAAGGTGGCGTATGTCAATTACTGTGGTCTTCCGGGGGATAAATACTACTCTCTGGCACAAAAATATCTGCCGGATGGCAGTTGTGGAGTGGTTTCCTTCGGATTGAAGGGAGGCGGAGAGGCTGCGGGGATTTTTATGAAGAATCTGAAGCTGGCAGCTATTGAGACCCATGTGGCAGATGCCAGAACCTGCTGCCTGAACCCTGCATCCAGTACCCATCGCCAGATGACTGACGAACAGCTGAGAGAAGCGGGTGTACCGGCAGAATTAATCCGCATCAGCTGTGGTATAGAGGATAAGGATGACCTGATTGCAGATATCGCACAGGCGCTGAAGGCTGTGGTATAAATATAAGTTTTGTATTCGCAGAATGCAAGTCGGTTTATGCTGTCTTGACATCACTGTGTGCCGGGTAATTATGGTATCAAGCTGCAGGGAGGTGGCAAGTTGGATATAAGGGGAAGAAGGGAACGCGTGGACTGCAAGCAGTTCGAGAAGCTTATTCCCGATTTCATCGAGAGAAAGCTGGATTATCCTGCTTTGAAGAAGTTTTATGAACATATGGAACGGTGCGCTGACTGCGAGGAGGAACTGGACATTCAGTTCCTTGTGATGGAAGGAATTCGACGTCTGGAGGATGGAAATGCTTTTGACCTGCAGTTCGAACTGCGGCAGAGGCTGGAAGAGACAAGGCGGAAGATCCGGTTTCACAGTGTCTTTCTATATTTGGGAGGTGCCATGGAGTTTGTGGCCGCGGGGATACTGGTGGGAATTGTAATCTGGATATTGCTGTAATTTATGCATTGAATTTGAAGGAAACAGCCTGAAATAAAGTAGGATTAAAGCAGGACAAAGGTGGTAAACGGATGGCGGAGCATAAGAAACTTGTATTGATAGATGGTCACAGCATTCTGCACAGAGCCTTTTATGGTGTGCCGGATTTGACGAATGGGCAAGGGTTACACACAAATGCCGTGTATGGATTTTTGAATATCATGTTTAAGATTCTGGAGGAGGAGCGGCCGGACTTCCTGGCGGTGGCTTTTGACGTACATGCCCCAACGTTCCGTCATCAGCTGTATGAGGCTTATAAGGGGACCAGAAAGCCCATGCCGGAGGAACTGATAGAACAGCTTCCGGTGTTGAAAGATGTGCTGCAGGCAATGAACGTTGTCATTGTGGAAAAGGCAGGTCTGGAGGCGGACGACATTCTGGGAACACTCGCGAAAAAGGCGGAGGCGGACGGAATGGAAGTGTCTCTGGTATCCGGCGACAGGGATTTGCTTCAGATTGCAGATGAGCATATCAAGATCAGAATTCCCAAAACGAAATCGGGCAGAACGGAAGTGGAAGATTATTATCCAAAAGATGTGGCTGCCGCATATCAGGTGACGCCCCTTCAGTTTATTGATTTAAAGGCGCTGATGGGGGACACATCGGACAATATACCCGGGGTGCCTAAGGTGGGGCAGAAAACGGCTACGGAACTGATGGTGAAATACGGTTCCCTGGAAAACATCTATACCCATGTGGAAGAGATATCGAAGAAGAGTATTCGGGAATCTCTGAAAGAAAATCGTGACCTGGCTGATTTGAGCAGAGTGCTTGCCACTATTAAAACGGATAGTGAGGTATCGCTGGATTATTCGGCGGCGAAAGCGGAAGACTTTTTTACGCCGGAAGCTTATGAGTTGTTCAAAAAGCTGGAATTCAAAAATATGCTGGGCCGTTTCGGAAGGGAGAAAGCGAAGCAGGCCGGCGATGTGACCAGAACTTTCAGAAAAGAGGATGATCAGAAGGCATTTCTGAAGAAGCTGAAAAAAATCCGAGACGGACAGCGGATTGGCCTATTTCTGGCAATGGATGGAGATACGCTGCTGGGGGTGGCGGTGTCTGTAGGGGAAGAGACCACTGTGTATGCGCTGCCGGTACGGCAGAATGTACAGTTGTCCTTTTTCGAAGAGATTGCCTGCGGCGGAGAGGATGCTGATACGGTGCAGCTTTTCCGGGAGCTGGAGGCACTTTCGGGAAGAGCAAAGATCGCGACATTTGATATCAAGGGACAATACCGGTATCTGAAGCGGGATACTGCAGAGAGATACTTTGATATCCTGATTGCCGCTTATCTGCTGTATCCTCTGAAAAGCGATTATGACCTGGAGACCATTGCCTCGGATCATCTGGAAATGACGATTCCCGGGCGGATGGAAAGTTTTGGGAAAAAGAAAATGACCGTGGCGGCTGCGGAGCTGCCGGATAAGTTTGCAGAATATTGTTGTTACGGAGCTTATGTGTCGGCTGCCGCTGCGGAGGTGCTGGAGAAGAAGCTGGCAGAGACCGGTATGGATAAGCTGATGCGTGATGTGGAGATGCCGCTGTCTCTTGTGCTGTATGATATGGAGCGGGAAGGCGTGGAGGTGCGCAGGGAAGAATTAAAAGCCTATGGCGACGCTCTGGTGGCAAGAATAGAGGAGCTGGAGAAATCCATTCATCGACAGGCCGGAGTGGAATTCAATATTAATTCGCCGAAGCAGCTGGGAGAGGTTTTATTTGATACTATGAAGCTTCCCGGGGGGAAGAAGACGAAAACGGGATATTCCACAGCGGCGGATGTGCTGGAGAAACTTGCTGAAGAAGCTCCCGTCGTAAAGGACATTCTGGAATACAGGCAGCTGACAAAGCTGAAATCCACCTATGCGGATGGACTGGCAGTCTATATTGGAGAGGATCAGAGAATTCATACCAGTTTTAACCAGACCATCACAGCTACCGGAAGAATCAGCTCTACAGAGCCCAACCTGCAGAATATTCCCATGCGTATGGAACTGGGCAGGCGTATTCGGAAAGTATTTGTGCCAAAAGAGGGCTGTGTCTTTATGGATGCGGATTATTCGCAGATAGAGCTTCGGGTTCTTGCCCATATGTCGGGAGACGAACAGCTGATAGAAGCTTATCATATGGATCAGGACATTCATCGGATTACGGCGGCGAAGGTATTTCATACACCCTTTGAAGAAGTGACCGATCTGCAGAGAAGAAATGCAAAGGCGGTAAACTTTGGCATTGTATACGGCATCAGCTCCTTTGGACTGAGCCAGGATCTCAGTATCAGCAAGAAGGAAGCGGCGGAGTATATCGAGCAGTATTTTGCCACATATCCGGGTGTGAAGGAATTTCTGGACAGACTGGTCGGTGATGCGAAGGCAAAGGGATATATCACTACCATGTTTGGCAGACGGCGTCCAATACCGGAGCTTTCTTCTTCCAATTTCATGCAGCGTTCCTTCGGGGAGCGGGTGGCAATGAATTCTCCCATACAGGGAACCGCGGCGGATATTATTAAAATTGCCATGATTGATGTATGGAAGGCGCTGCGGGATCAGGGGTTGAAGTCCAGGCTGATTCTGCAGGTGCATGACGAGCTGGTCATTGAGACATATCGGGATGAGGAGGAAGAGGTGCGGCAGATTCTCATGGAGAAAATGACAAAGGCTGCGGATCTGGCTGTGATGCTGGAAGTAGATTTGCATACAGGAGAGAACTGGTATGAGGCTAAGTGAGAAAGGGTTCCGGGAGACAGATTATCCTGTAAAAGGTGCATAAGATGTATTTTATTGGAATTACCGGCGGGATCGGGGCCGGGAAATCAGAAGTATTGAACTATATAAGAAATCATTACAGGTGTGAGATTTATCTGGCAGACGAGGTGGCTCATCTGATTAAGGAGCCGGGAAGCCCTGTCTATGTGGAGCTTGTGAAGCTTCTGGGGCAGGAAATAATCGGGGAAGACGGAAGCATTGACCGGGGAAAGATGGCGGAGAAAATATTTGCTGTTCCCGTCCTTCTGGAACAGGTAAATCAGATGATACATCCGGCAGTGAAGAATTATCTGCTGGAACATCTGCGGTGTGCGGAAGAAAGGGGAGAGACGGAGCTTTTCTTCGTGGAGGCGGCACTGCTGATTGAGGGCGGCTATCTTGAACTGGTGGATGAAATGTGGTATATTTATGCGAATGAGACGGTCAGAAGAAAACGGCTGCGGGAATCCAGAGGGTACAGTGACGAGAAAGTATCCCGGATTTTTGCCAGTCAGCTGACAGAAGAACGCTTTCGGGAAAGTTGCGGCCTGGTGATAGATAACGGCGGCCCATTTCGGGAAACCAGCCTCCAGATTGACAGGAGACTGGCAGAGCTGGGCTGTCAGCCATTTGATTCCAATACAGACCTCATATAATAGAATCAGTTTTTTGATTCTAATATAGAATTTGGATAATAGAATCAGTTCTTTTGATTCTAATATAGAATTTGGATAATAGAATCAGTTCTTTTGATTCTATTATATATAACATCAATCAGGATACACGGAAGAGAGAACGGAAATGAGATTATGCAGTATAGCAAGCGGAAGCAGCGGGAACTGTATTTATGTGGGTTCGGAGACGGCACACCTGCTTGTGGACGTGGGAATCAGCGGAAAGAAGATAGAGAAAGGCCTGGGAGAGCTGGGGCTCACGGGAAAAGATATCGATGGAATTTTAATTACACATGAGCATGCGGATCATATACAGGGACTGGGCGTCATTGCCAGGAAATTCGAAATTCCTGTCTACGCAACGGAAGGCACCATAAAGGCTATAAAGGATTGCGAAGGGCTTGGAAAAATGAATGGGGAACTGTTCCAGATCATACAGGAGGACAGGAAGTTTACCATTAAGGATCTGATCGTGAACCCCATGCGGATATCTCATGATGCGGCTCAGCCGGTGGGATATCGGATTGCCTATGGCAGTAAAAAGGTGGCGGTCTGTACTGATCTAGGGATTTATAACGAATATACGGTGGAATGTCTGAAGGGAATGGATGCACTGCTGCTGGAGGCAAACCATGATGTGAATATGCTTCAGGTAGGACCTTATCCTTATTATCTGAAGCAGCGGATACTGGGAGACAGGGGGCATCTGTCCAATGAAAATGCAGGGAGACTGCTGAGCCGAATATTACATGACGAATTGCAGACGGTGCTGCTGGGACATCTCAGCAAGGAAAATAATCTGCCGGAGCTGGCTTTTGAGTCTGTGAGGATGGAGATTAATATGGGTGACAATCCTTATGCTGCCGGAGATTTTGATATCAGGGTGGCAAAACGTAGCGAACTGAGCCAGGTGATACATATCAGCTAGAGAATATAGAGATAACACAGGAAGGGTGAAAAAGATGAAGAGGACAATAATTACTGTGGTGGGAAAGGATACAGTGGGCATTATCGCGAAAGTCTGTACTTATCTGGCGGAAAACGGCATCAATATTCTGGACATTTCCCAGACAATTGTGCAGGGATACTTTAATATGATGATGATTGTGGATACGGCGGGCATGGAGAAGCAGTTCGGCGACATGGCAGATGAAATGGCGGCATTGGGGGAAGAAATCGGTGTGGTGATTAAATGCCAGAAGGAAGAAATTTTCGACAAAATGCACAGAATCTGACTCTGACGAAAGGCGGCCGGATAAGACGATGAACCGGCGGCGTAAGGCAGCCTGTGAAAAAGGAACTGACGAATTGCAGAGGGAGTATCTATGATAAATTTATATGAAGTGACAGAGACCAACAAAATGATTTCGGAGGAGAATCTGGATGTCAGGACAATTACTCTGGGCATCAGTCTTCTGGACTGTATTGACTCTGATTTGCAGAGATTAAATGAGAAAATTTACCGTAAAATATATGATGCCGCCAGGGATCTGGTGAAGACAGGGGAGGAAATATCCCGGGAATTCGGCATTCCCATTGTCAATAAAAGGATATCTGTGACGCCTATTGCACTGGTGGGGGGAGCAGCATGCAGCTGTGTGGAAGACTTTGCTTCTGTGGCCCGGACGCTGGACCGGGTGGCTGCGGAAGTGGGGGTGAATTTTATCGGCGGATATTCCGCGCTGGTGAGTAAAGGAATGACATCTGCGGATGAACTGCTGATACGATCCATTCCGCTGGCCCTTTCCGCTACGGAGAGAGTGTGCAGCTCGGTGAACCTGGGTTCCACCAGGACGGGCATCAATATGGATGCGGTACGCCTGATGGGAGAAGTCATCCGTTCAACTGCGGAATATACCAGGGAGAATGATTCCCTTGGCTGTGCCAAGCTGGTGGTGTTCTGCAATGCACCGGATGACAATCCGTTCATGGCCGGCGCTTTCCATGGAGTCACGGAGGCGGATAAGATTATCAATGTGGGAGTAAGCGGCCCGGGCGTGGTGAAGACGGCTCTGGAAAAGGTTCGAGGAGAGAGCTTTGAAGTATTATGCGAGACCATCAAGAAGACGGCGTTCAAGGTGACACGGGTGGGGCAGCTTGTGGCCCAGGAGGCTTCCGCATTGCTGAATGTTCCCTTTGGCATAGTGGATTTATCGCTGGCGCCTACTCCCGCCATCGGCGACAGTGTGGCGGACATTCTCTGTGAAATAGGGCTGGAATATGCGGGAGCGCCGGGAACCACTGCGGCTCTGGCGCTTTTGAATGATCAGGTGAAAAAAGGAGGGGTGATGGCTTCCTCTTATGTAGGCGGATTGAGCGGTGCGTTTATTCCGGTCAGCGAGGATCAGGGAATGATAAATGCGGTGCAGGCAGGGGCACTGACGCTGGAAAAGCTGGAGGCCATGACCTGTGTCTGCTCTGTGGGTCTGGATATGATTGCCATTCCCGGAGATACGAAGGCGTCCACCATCTCGGGTATCATTGCCGACGAGATGGCAATCGGTATGGTAAATCAGAAGACTACGGCTGTGCGGATTATTCCGGTCATTGGCAAAGGTGTGGGGGAGACCGTGGAATTCGGCGGACTGCTGGGATATGCGCCGATTATACCGGTGAATTCCTTCTCCTGTGAGGCTTTTGTCAGCCGTAAGGGAAGAATCCCCGCGCCGATACACAGTTTTAAAAATTAGAAGAGAAGCCGGGACATATGTTTGGACGACGGCAGAGGCCGGGAGAGGAAAAAGGGGGCGGGCAGTCACAGGATTACCGGCGACAGTGAAAGCTCGCTTCCCACAGATCTTCCGGAACCCTCAAATGCCACACAGCGGAAAATGTCACCGGCATGAATATCCTGCTTTAAAAGCCTGTACGCATCAGCGGACAGGTTTTTTTCTGCATCTGCCATTTTGGTTACCAATGGGATGGAGGCACATTTTCTGATGGTACTGAGAAGAGGCTTTGCCGTCCGGCGGAATCCAAGCACGCGGGCATATGGGATATAATCCAGTGCTTTGGCAAGCAGCATATTTTCTTTTTCGAGATCCAGAAGGATATGCAGCAGACAGCGGCTGATTCTTGTATAAGTCATATTTTTCGTTTTCAGCAGATGACAGAAGTTTTCATAACCGGCAAAGCGATTCAGCTGATTCCTGATTCGATTGGAAAGCTCGGCAGGCACATCAAGATATTTTTCATATCCGGTTTCTTTTTCCCTCAACAATTTATAATACAGCACAGACGAAAAGTCGTCGGAACAGACAGGCCTGTATTCCCGCATCCATGCCCGGAGAAGCATCTCAGATTCCGGCGGCATAGGCAGGACAGTCTCTTCCGGGGAAGCTTTATATAATGCCTGCCGGATGGCCAGAGCCGAACAGGGAGAATCGGAGCCGGAGATAAACTCATCATGATATCCGGCGCCGAGCCGTTTTATCGTAACTGGAACGACAGAACTTTTTCGCTTCAGAAGCGCACGGATGTATTCTGTTCCCAGTATGTTGTTGGGAGAGGAGAGAAGCGAATTAAGCGTTTCGGGCGACAGCATCTCATTCCCGGATAATGGAGCAGATGTTTCCCACGAATACATGTAATCCTGGGATGACAACGCATGTACTTCAGCCAGGGCTCTGGCTCTGGATTCAGGGTAAGTGAGCCCGCTTTTCAGGAAGTGTCGGATGGAGGCGCTGTATTCTGCAGACTCTTCCGAGAGACAGGCGGCAATCCGACAGAGTGACTCTGTTTCGCCGTGTTCGCTGCCGAAAGAAAGATGTGTGACGACCTCCAGTTTATCCAGAAGTGTGACGGCACCCATAGCAAAATATTCTGCGCTGGAGACCGCATACAGCGTGGGAAGCTCAAGTACCAGATCCGCTCCGCAGCGCAGGGCCATTTCCGCACGAGTATGCTTGTCGAGAAGGGCAGGGGCACCGCGTTGGACAAAATTCCCGCTCATGACGACAATCGTATAATCTGCTCCGGTGAGACAGAGAGATTCTTTCAGATGATATTGATGTCCCTTGTGGAAAGGATTGTATTCTGCAATGATTCCGTTTACTTTCATATATTTTTTCGTATCCTTAATGATAATCATTATTTCGTGTAAAAATATAAAAGGGCAATGTGAAAAAAATAACATGCCGTGTAAGCATTTACATCAGCTAAATATCAGCAAAAATTAAAGATAAAAAATATGCCGTGTATCTGAAAATGTACAATTAATCGCATATTTATCCTTGTACATTATTTCTTCTTTTAGTATAATATGGATAATACAATTTGTTAAGTAAAAAATAATACAAAGAAAAGTGCTGGAAAGGAGAAGAGATATGTCATATATTGACAAGATTAAGGAGAGGGCCAAACTTGACAGGAAGACAATCGTACTGCCGGAGTCGAAGGATAAGAGAACATTGCTGGCGGCGGCTAAGATTGTGGAAGAAGGAATCGCCGATATCATTATGATCGGCAACGAGGAAAAGATTACGGATGGTGCCGGCTGGCTGGAGGTTGATCTGTCCGCTGTGACAATTCTGGATCCTGCCAATACTCCTAAGCTTGACGAATATGTAAATCTTCTGTATGAGACCAGGAAGGCAAAGGGAATGACGCAGGAGAAGGCCAGGGAGATTCTCCTGAATGATTATCTGACTTTCGGTATTGTCATGGTGAAGGCCAATGATGCGGACGGCATGGTAGCCGGAGCCTGTCATTCCACGGCGGATACACTGCGGCCTGCACTGCAGATTCTGAAGACTGCTCCGGGTGTAAAGCTTGTTTCCGCATTTTTCGTTATGGATACCCAGTTTAAAGATCAGGGAGATAATGGTGCATTTCTGTTTGCCGACTGCGGTCTGAATCAGGACCCTACTGCAGAGGAGCTGGCGGCCATCGCGGAGACTTCCTACAGAAGCTTCAAATCCCTGATTGGCCCCAAGCCCGTCATAGCCATGCTGAGTCATTCCACGAAGGGAAGTGCGAAGCATCAGATGGTGGACAAGGTGGTGGAGGCCACAAAGATTGCGAGGGAGCAGTATCCTCATCTGACCCTGGATGGAGAACTGCAGCTGGATGCAGCTCTGGTTCCCAGTGTCGCCAAATCCAAGTCTCCCGGAAGTCCTGTGGCAGGCCGGGCGAATATTCTGATATTCCCGAACCTGGATGCCGGCAACATCGGGTACAAGCTGGTACAGAGGCTGGGCGGGGCGGAAGCCTATGGCCCCATGCTTCAGGGAATCGCAAAGCCGGTTAACGATCTGTCCCGCGGCTGTTCCTGGCAGGATATCGTGGGCGTGGTGGCCCTGACCGCTGTGCAGGCACAGCTGGCGTAGGGTACTCCATTCTTCAGCATATGGTATAATGCGGTAAGAAGCATTCTTGCTATGGCAA
>CAJUQT010000048.1:24502-30608 GCA_910588225.1 uncultured Acetatifactor sp. | reverse complement strand
GAATGGCCATCCATACCATGTGCGGGCTGCGCACATGGTAGAATATGCACATACTTGTGGCAGAAAACGGCCGAATGGCCATCCATACCATGTGCGGGCTGCGCACATGGTATATTGAAGCAAAAGCATATGAAAGCTGGGAGAGATATTTTACGCAGCTACTGAGCTTTTTCCGGCATCCATCAGGAATAATTTGAAATAAGGTAACAATTCTTTAAGACAGGTTCTTGACCGCAGGAGAATAACAGAAAGATAAAAAAGAAATAGAAAAACCAGTCCCGGAACTGGAAATGGAGGTATCAGATGAGAGACAGAGAAAAAGCAAGAAAACGGGCCCATGAGCTGGTGAGCCAGATGACACTGGAGGAGAAGGCTTCCCAGCTGCGGTTTGACGCACCTGCAATTCCCAGGCTGAATGTTCCCGCCTACAACTGGTGGAATGAGGCACTGCACGGCGTGGCCAGAGCCGGCGTGGCCACCAGCTTTCCTCAGGCGATCGGGATGGCGGCCGCTTTTGATGTGCCCATGATGGAAGAAGTAGGAGAGGCCATCGCGGTGGAGGGCCGGGCGAAATACAATGCTTACAAAGAGGAAGGTGACCGGGATATTTATAAAGGACTGACCTTCTGGTCCCCCAATGTGAACATTTTCAGAGATCCCAGGTGGGGAAGAGGGCATGAGACTTACGGCGAGGACCCCTATCTCACGGGAGAGCTGGGCAAGGCTTTTGTGGAGGGACTGCAGGGAGACGGAGAGTATCTGCACGCGGCGGCCTGCGCAAAGCATTTCGCGGTGCATTCCGGCCCGGAAGGTCTGCGCCACCAGTTTGATGCCAAAGCGTCGAAGAAGGATATGTGGGAAACCTATCTTCCCGCTTTTGAAAAGCTGGTAAAAGAAGCCGAAGTGGAATCAGTGATGGGCGCCTATAACAGAACCAACGGGGAGCCCTGCTGTGGCAGCAAGACGCTGATGCAGGAGATTCTGAGAGGAAAATGGGAATTTGAAGGGCATTATGTATCAGACTGCTGGGCAATCAGAGATTTCCATGAGCATCATATGGTCACCGATACGGCAGAGGAGTCTGCGGCAATGGCCCTGAAGGCAGGCTGTGATGTGAACTGCGGCAATACATACCTGCACATGATGAAGGCTTATCAGGACGGCCTTGTGACAGAGGATGAGATTACCCAGGCGGCGGAGAGACTGTTTACCACCCGTTTCCTGCTTGGGCTGTTTGATGAGACGGAATATGATAAAACCGGTTTCGACAAAATAGAATGCAGAGAACATCTGGATCTGGCGGACAGAGCCGCCGCAGAGGGAATTGTACTGCTGAAAAATAACGGTATACTGCCTCTGAATAAGGAAAATCTGAAGGCAGTGGGGGTTATCGGACCCAATGCCAACAGCCGTGCGGCACTGATCGGTAATTACCACGGGACCTCTTCACGGTATGTCACTGTTCTGGAAGGCATTCAGGATGCGCTGCCGGAGGACACAAGGGTGTACTATTCGGAAGGCTGCCATCTGTACCGTGAAAAGGTGGAAGGTCTGGGCCAGAGACAGGACAGAATTTCAGAGGCTGTTGGAGTGGCGAAGAACAGTGATGTGCTGGTTCTGTGTGTGGGACTGGACGAGACGCTGGAAGGAGAAGAAGGCGATACTGGCAACAGCTATGCTTCCGGAGACAAGACAGACCTTGCGCTGCCCCAGGTTCAGAGAGAGCTGATTGAGGCGGTTATGAAGGTGGGCAAGCCGGTCATCATACTGAATATGACAGGCAGCGCCATGGACCTGCGCTATGTACAGGAGCATGCGGACGCTGTGGTTCAGGTGTGGTATCCGGGCGCCAGAGGGGGACGTACGGTGGCACAGATTCTGTTCGGTGAAATCTCTCCTTCCGGGAAGCTTCCGGTGACTTTTTACAATGATACGGAGGAGCTTCCGGATTTTGAGGACTATTCTATGAAGGGCAGAACCTATCGGTATTTTGAGGGAAAGCCATTGTATCCTTTCGGGTACGGTCTGACTTATGGCGATGTGATAGCAGACTCCGTGAGCTGCGCAGGCAATGTATGGACAGCCGGCGCGGACAATACTCTGGAATGGAATCCTCAGGAAGAGCTGACTGTGAAAGTCAATCTTACCAATAAGAGCCGGATTGCTACGGGAGAAGTGGTGCAGATTTATGTGAAAGCCCTGGAGTCCGCAAATGTTACACCCAACGGAAAGCTCTGTGCATTTTCCCGCGTCTTTTTAAACGGCGGGGAGAGGAAAGAGGTGGAGCTGAAAATTGGAACAGACGCCTTTACCGTGGTCAATGAGGAAGGGGAAAGACTGGTGGAGGGCGGCCGTTTCCTGTTCAGCGCAGGCCTGGGCCAGCCGGATGAGAGGACTAGGGAGCTGACGGGGAAGGAATGTGTTGCGTTCACTGTGGTGAGAAAATAGTCGCCGGCTGTTAAAAGCTTTGGGCAGGAGAAAAATACAGCTTATAGTGGTATGTGCAAAAAGAGAGCGTGCAGACGCTCTCTTTTTGCGGGTTTTCTTTACTTCCCATTTTTGACTTGCCAATGTCCTTTCGTATTGGATCCAATCCGTTGGAGGACACCTTTGTCTTTAAGGGATTTAATTCCCGAAGAGATTGTTTTGAATACAGCGGCGGTGACGGCGTCGGGCGGGAGGTGCCGCCTTTAGTTAACTAAACGCGAACTTACCTTCACGTAATCTGCAAAAAGTAAATTTACAATCTTTACTTGTCATTCCGGCACTGCTGATATAGAATAGGAAAGAAGGAATGTTACACTGAAATATAAGGGAGATTTTCATGAAATCCACGAATGATTTATCTTTTCCCCCGGCATTTGTCCGGCTGTTTTTTAAAAGCTTTCTGACAGCATATGCTTTATGCGTGGTTTTTCGTGCCCCTCTGGACCTGTCCTGGTATGAGACCGATATTGATTATGCCATTGCATCTGTGTATGAACTTTTGGGGAAATATGATATCAGATTCTTATTAGTACTGATTATCACGTTTGCTTTTTATCATGTTGAAAATCGAAAACAGATAGACGGAATGGCAGCCCAAAAGAAATCATCCCGGGTATTGTCCGTTTTTCTGGCTTTTTGTCTCCTTGTGGGACAAAGCTATAATGCTGCAGGCACTTCTGAATGGTGTTTTGGAAGTATGGTCAATTTTGTTAAGTTTGTTCTTACACTGGCGGGATTTTCCATACTGTTTCATTCGTTGATAACCTGGTTTTACTTTTTTCTGGAAACTCATGATTTTACTGCCGGAAAGGAGCATTTTTTCAGCAGACATACTTTTCGGAAAGCCTTTCTGATTATTTTCGGATCGTATCTTCCCTTTTTGCTGCTCAGCTTTCCAGGGAATCTGTGTTGGGATGCCATCGGCCAGATTGAACAGGTTCTGGGCGGCAGCGGATACAGCACCCACCATCCGCTGGCGCACACGCTGCTTATGGGCGGTTTGGTGAAGGGTGGACAGGTGTTGTTCCATTCGCCTGAAATGGGTTTGTTTCTCTATATGATTTTACAGGACATGCTTCTGGCAGGAGCACTGGCGGGTACTATTGCGGTCCTTTCGAAACGGGGAGCCGGGTTTGGCGTGTTGTTGTGTATATTGCTGCTTTACTGCATTACGCCGGTCTATTCCAATATGGCATCTACTGCAATTAAGGATGTGCCTTATGCCGCTTTTGTGACAGGTTATGTGATTTGTCTCGCTCTGGTTCTGGAGAGACCGGAACGGATGAAAAGCAGAAAATTTGTGTTTGTGTTTCTCCTGCTTCAGGTTGGCGTGATTTTGTTTCGGAATAATGGACTGTATGTGATATTATGCAGCGGTCTGGCGGCATTTTTCTTCCTCTGCCGGAGATACGGGTGGAAGGAAAGATTTCGCTGTCTGATTATTTCCTTTGGGGAAGTATTCTGACGGCGAAGCTGTTTCTTCTGGTGCTTGCCAGTCTCTGCAGTGCGGAATCCGGCAGCATGGGGGAGATGCTTTCCATTCCGTTTCAGCAGACTGCCCGTTATCTGCAGCTCTATGGAGACGAAATCAGCCGGGAGGAAAAGGAAGGCATTCAGGGTATCCTGGGAGATACGGAGGAAGTGGCTGCCGTTTACAATCCGGCAAGTTCAGATCCGGTGAAGGCGAGATTTCGAAAGGATTTTTGCTGCTGCTGGCGGTGAGTCTGCTTTATTCTGTGATCTTGGAGCTGGTGAAGAAGGCGGCAGGCCTGAAAAAGCTGAAGTGGCTGACATGAGCAGCCGGGGGAAGAAGAAAGCAGTCTGGCAGGACAGCAAATTTCTGATATGAATAACAAAATCGCGTAAAAGTCTGCAGGCAAAAAAGTCTGCAGGTGGAAAAAGGTATCTGTCCTTTCGTTTCCCGGGAAAGGGAGAAGTGGAAGGAAAAATATAAACTGGATGAAAGAATCCGGAAAGGCTGGTGTAACATGAAGTATTTGTTTCAGGGAGATTCTATCACAGATTGTGGAAGGGGAAATTATGAAGATCCTCATGCCACAGGACGAGGCTATGTGCGGCTGCTGGAGGCAGAGCTCATGGCTATGGACGGAGATTGCGAGGTTCAAAACGGAGGGGTCAGCGGGAATAGAGTGACAAGTCTCCTGGCCAGATGGAAGAAGGATTGTCTGAATTTGAAGCCGGATGTGCTGACAATCCTGATTGGTGTGAATGATGTATGGCATGAGCTGGGAGAAAGCCATTGCGGTGTAGCTCCGGCACTTTTTGAGGAGGTATATCGGATATTGCTTCGGGAGACGAAAACAGCGCTTCCTGAGACCCGGATTATTCTGATGAGTGCTTATTTGACCCATGGTACGGCCACGGATCAGGTATGGGATACCTTTAACGGAGAGGTGAAGGCTCGCAGAGAGATTACGTGCAGGCTGGCGAAGGAATTTGGTCTGGAATATGTTGATCTGCAGCAGGCGTTTGACGAGGCGGAGAAGAAATTCCCGGCTGAGCACTGGACGGTGGACGGCGTTCATCCCACTGCAGCAGGACATTGGCTGATTGCACAGGCGTGGAAAAATTGTGTTACCCCTTTTCAAACGCAGGAAAAGACTTTATAATAGAACTTGGATAATAGAATCCAAAACAGGATTCTATAAATAGGAAAAAAGATGCGGATAAAAATCAGTAGTGTTCTGCACTCTTATTTTGAACAGGAAAGAATTCCATGCGCGGAAATTTCCGGAAGCAAATATGGAGAAACACTGCGAAACAGGAGGAAGAGAGAATGAAGATTTTGAAGGTGACAGACCCTGCATTTAAAAGGTACGGCAGGGTGGTAGAAAATGTGGATTTTTCCGGTCTGGTGGAAGAGCTGAAGAAGACACCGGTTCCGGAAGGGGTAGCTTATGAGCCCTCCGTGGAGGCTCTGGAAGCACTGCCTGTGATGGAGGAGCTTTCCAGAGTGGTATATGGGGAAATGCCCATTCAGATTGGCTATTGTAACGGACATAACACCATGTTGAATGCGCTGGAGTATCATCGGGACTCCGAGATTAATGTGGCGGCGACAGACGCGGTTCTGATGCTGGGATTGCAGACAGATGTGGAAGAGGATCATACCTATGACACCTCCAAAGTGGAAGCATTTCTGGTGCCCGCAGGCACCGCAGTGGAAGTATATGCCACAACCCTGCATTATGCGCCCTGCCATGTAAAAGAAGACGGTTTCCAGGTGGCGATTGTTCTGCCCAGAGGGACAAATTATCCTCTGAAGGGCAGTCACGTCAAAGTGGAGGACGCACAGTGCGGCGCAGGCGTATCCAATGAGGATGCCATGTTGACGGCCGTAAATAAATGGCTCATTGGCCATGCGGAAGGCGGACTGGATGCCGGAAGCTTTCTGGGCCTGAAGGGAAAGAACCTCTGCCTGACAGAAGATTAATTTAACGGCGGAACTGGAAACAGCAGCTGGTCCGAAGGTGCAGAGATTCAGTTACGGACGCAAGGACTTGCGGCCGGAAATGAATCTTAGAGGAGTGCATCGAGGAGCAGCGGCGGAACTGGAAACAGCAGCTGGTCCGAAGGTGCAGAGATTCAGTTACGGACG
>CAJUQT010000048.1:12559-24402 GCA_910588225.1 uncultured Acetatifactor sp. | reverse complement strand
GCGGCCGGAAATGAATCTTAGAGGAGTGCATCGAGGAGCAGCGGCGGAACTGGAATGGAGGGAACCATACATGTTTTACATAGGTGTAGATTTGGGAACATCTGCCGTAAAACTGCTGTTGATGGACAGCGACGGTAAGATTGTCAATATTGTATCAAAAGAATATCCGCTTTACTTTCCTCATCCTGGCTGGTCGGAGCAGAAGCCCGAGGACTGGTATGAACAGACCATGATCGGAATCAAAGAACTGATCCGCGATGTGGATAAGAGTCAGGTGGCGGGTATCAGCTTTGGAGGACAGATGCACGGACTGGTGATTCTGGATGAGAAGGATCAGGTTATTCGTCCTGCCATTCTCTGGAACGACGGCAGAACCACGGAAGAGACGGAATACCTGAATACGGTAATCGGCAAGGAGAAACTGTCTGAGTATACGGCTAATATCGCTTTTGCTGGATTTACCGCGCCGAAGATTCTGTGGGTGAAGAATAAGGAGCCGGAGAATTTCGCCAGAATAGCAAAGATTATGCTGCCTAAGGATTACATAGCCTATAAGCTGACCGGCGTCCATTGTACGGATGTATCCGATGCCTCCGGTATGCTTTTGTTCGATGTGAAGAACCGTAAGTGGTCCCAGGAAATGTGCGATATCTGCGGTATCAGTGTGGACCAGCTTGCAAAGTGCTATGAGAGTTATGAGACTGTGGGAGCGGTGCTTCCGCAGGTGGCGGAAGAACTGGGCATCGGCGCTTCCGTAAAGGTAGCCGCAGGAGCGGGAGACAATGCGGCCGCTGCGGTAGGAACGGGAACCGTGGGCGACAATATGTGTAACATTTCTCTGGGAACCAGCGGAACCATCTTTATTTCTTCCAAAAATTTTGGGGTGGACAAATACAATGCGCTGCATTCCTTCGCCCACGCGGACGGAAGCTACCATCTGATGGGATGCATGCTCAGCGCGGCCAGCTGCAACAAGTGGTGGATGGATGACATCATCGGTACGAAGGATTATGCGGGAGAGCAGCAGGCCATTGAAAAGTTGGGCGAGAATCACGTGTATTTTCTTCCCTATCTGATGGGAGAACGCTCGCCTCACAACAATCCAAATGCCAGAGCCGTATTTCTGGGGATGAGCATGGATACTGCCAGGTCGGACATGACCCAGGCAGTGCTGGAAGGAGTGGCATTTGCATTGCGGGATTCCCTGGAGGTGGCGAAATCTCTGGGAATTGAACTGACCCGGACGAAAATCTGCGGCGGCGGTGCGAAGAGCCCTCTGTGGAAGAAGATTATCGCCAATGTACTGAATCTGAAGGTGGATGTGCTGGAGAGTGAGGAAGGCCCTGCCATGGGCGGCGCCATGCTGGCGGCGGTAGCCTGCGGAGAGTATGGCAGTGTGGAGGAGATTGCCGCAAAAGTGGTGAAGGTTGTAGAGACCGTGGAGCCGGAAGACGATCTGGTGGCGAAATACGAAGAGCGCTATGCACAGTTTAAGGAGATTTATCCTGCCTGCAAACCGTTGTTTTAAGGGGAACTGACGAAAATCATGCTAATAAAATTCTAAAGAGCTGCCGTGTCGGGAATTGCTTCAATTACCGGTGCGGCAGCTTTTATGTTCGTTTCTGGTGCAATAGTTCTGTGACTTGCCCGGACTGTTATAAAAACAGAGGTTTCTGTGCGTCTGTTGCTGTGAACGGGGTGAACAATAGCAAATAGGGGCGGTCTGTTTTACGGAAAAACAAATTGTAATTTCACTGTGAATCAGCCATACTAAAAACAGGAGTGCAGGGTAAATTCAGTATCAGGAGGCGAGTATGGCAAGAACAGTAGGAATCGGAATCCAGGATTTCGCAAAAATAATCACAAATAAATGTTTCTATGTAGACAAGACGGATTTTATCCGGGAATGGTGGGAGAGCAGGGATGATGTGGTGCTGGAGCCAAAGAATTCCGATGGGGAAGCGTTTCACAATAATCGCTATAGAGATGTCATTATTATAGAATTTAAGGTACGAAATCAGAGAAAGGAAAAGAATCTGGAGGACACAGTGCAGGCCGCCCTGGGGCAGATTGAGGAAAAGCAATATGCGGCGCAGTTTCTGGAGCGGGGGATTCCGGCGGAGTGCATCCGAAGCTATGGATTTACCTTTGAAGGGAAGGCAGTGTTGATAGGGTGAAGAAGCGGATTTCTGTTCGTCAGCCAGATTATAGAGGAAAGAAGAGCGTTAAAAGAGTTACCGGAATAAAAAGAGAACATCCCCTGAGAGGGAAGACGGAGGCTGAAACTTTCCGAATCCTCTCATTGGATGTTCTTATTTTGGCAGAACACGGAACTGTCATTGCATACATACCATACAATACAGGAAAAGTTTTGATTTTGAGTCTGCGACACATGCGGATGTCAAAATGCAAAACGCAATCCAGAGTCAGACAGATATGGAAATCACAGCACCTTTGCCAGAAACTCTCTCGTCCGTTCCTGCTCAGGTGCGGTAAAGATCTGTTCCGGTGAGCCTTCCTCCACGATTTTCCCATCTGCCATGAAGAGTACCCGGTCGGCTACCTCTCTGGCAAAGCCCATCTCATGGGTGACTACCACCATGGTCATACCTTCTGTTGCCAGTTCCTTCATAACCTCCAGCACTTCTCCTACCATCTCAGGGTCCAGAGCGGAGGTGGGTTCGTCGAAGAGCATTACTTCCGGATCCATGCAGAGGGCGCGGACAATGGCGATTCTCTGCTTCTGACCGCCGGATAACTGACTGGGATAGGCGCCTGCCCGGTCCGCCAGTCCCACTCGTTCTAACAGCTTGAGGGCCTGGAACTCTGCGTCTGCCTGGGATTTCTTCAATAATTTTACAGGAGCCAGGGTCATATTTTTTAGAATGGTCATATGAGGGAACAGGTTAAAATGCTGGAACACCATTCCCATTTTCTGCCGGTGCAGATTGATATCCGCATTTTTTGCTGTGATATCCACTCCCTCGAACAGCACTTGTCCGCCCGTTGGGAGCTCCAGCAGATTCAGACAGCGCAGAAAAGTGGATTTCCCTGAGCCGGAGGGTCCGATGACTACCACCACCTCGCCTTTGCGGATAGAAGCGGTTACGCCGTCTAAAGCTTTGATGTCTCCGCCGTCAAAATGCTTCTGCAAGTCATTGGCCTGAATAATAATATCAGCGTTCACTGTTTCTCAACCTCCTTTCCAGTCTGCCCACCAGGAAGGTGAAGAACATGACCAGTATCAGATAAATCAGTGCGGACATCAGCAGCGGGAACAGATAATCGTAACTTGTGCCGCCGATGATATTGCCTGCATAGGTGATATCGGTGAGACCCACATACCCTGCAACGGCGGTTTCCTTGAGCAGAACAATGAATTCGTTAGCCAAAGTGGGCAGCACGGCTTTGAACGCCTGGGGCAGAATGATATAGCGCATGGTGGATACATAGCCGAAGCCCAGACTGCGGCCTGCTTCCATCTGTCCCTGCTCGATGGACATAATGCCGCCCCGGATGATTTCCGCCACATAAGCCCCGGAGTTGATACCGAAGGACAGAGCGGCTACCATGACTTTGTTTCGACTGGTGGCAAAAATGACGAAATACATAATCATCAGCTGCACCACCATGGGCGTTCCGCGGATTACCGTGAGGTACACTTTGGATACGGCGTTGAAAAAGCCCAGAAAGAATTTGCCTGGACCGTGCATTTCCGCGTGGTTTTTATCCCAGGATACTCGAATAAGGGAGACTGCCACACCCAGAGCCACGCCTATGAGAAGGGCCAGGAAGGTCAGCAGGAGTGTGTTGCCCAGCCCTTTTATATACATTTCATATCGGTTGTCAAACAGAAAGCTTTTGTAAATGTCATATCCCAGATCATTCAGCCAGTCGGGACCGTTTTGAAGCCAGTCCGGCGCCACCAGAGGCCAGCTTTGAGAAGCAGAAGGTCGCATATGTCAGATTCTCCTCTATAAAGTTCTGTGCCTGCCCCAATGTACACAGGCAGGCACTGATTTAAGTTTCGGCATTTTAATTTGCGTTGATGTATTTATCGATGATACCCTGGATGGTACCGTCATCGATAAGCTCCTGCAGAGCGGTGTTGACTGCTTCGTACAGAGCGGGATTGTCCTTGCTCATTGCGGCAGCGTAGTCCTCGATCACATATTCTGTCTCCAGAATTTTCAGGCCTTCCACTTCGGCAACGAATGCTTTGGCAGGCTCGTTGTCGATGACGACACAGTCTACTTTGCCGGTCTTCAGGGCCTGTACGGCATCCGCGCCTTTGCTGTAACGGTCAACGGTACCTTTGCCGGCCTCTTCGATATCTCCGGTGGTAAAAATATCACCCGTGGTATTGCGCTGCACGCCTACCACATGATTGGCGCCTTCTGCCAGCAGATCGTCCACACTGGTAATTGCGCTGTCTTCAGTGACGATGATTACCTGTATGCCGGTAGCATAGCTGACTGTAAAATCAACCTCTTCCTGACGGTCAGGCGTGATGGTCATGCCGGCCAGACCGATGTCTGCCTTGCCGCCTTTTATGGTCTCTGTGATGGAATCAAATTCCATATCATCAATCTGCAGTTCCAGACCCAGCTTATCGGCAATGGCTGCAGCAATCTCTGCATCAATTCCGGTAATCTCACCGCTCTCCAGATACTCGTAAGGCGGGAACGCCGCATTGGTTGCCATGGTGAGCTTACCTGCCACAGCGGTAGTAAAATCGCCGCTCTGGTCAGTATTACCAGATGCCGGTGCAGAGCCGCAGGCTGCCATGGACAGAACCATGGCGGAAGTTAACAGTGACATGATAAGTTTCTTCATTATAATATCCTCCCCAGATGTAATAATAGTATTATTATGTAATCAATGGTGAGATACTAGCACTTTATGCATAAAATGTCAATGGATTTGCAGAGAAAAACAGAGAAAAAAACAAAAAATGAATATATAGAGGGAATATACATCTTTTTATACATGGATACTGTAACTGTTCAGACAGAGCCTTCCGCAAAATTCAAATCGCGTTTTAAAGGCGACAGCAGGTTATTTTGCAATTACTGTGAGGTATGTAAAGGCCGTATTGACAAAGAGCGAACAGATTGTTATACTTCGAGTCAGCTGTTCCGGGATAACTGTTCAGATATTCGTTCGAACAGTCATGTCTCGGAAAGCCAGATTTCAATACCGTTATGTCTCATAAGGAAACAGAGAGATCCTGACGGATGCATCCTGAGCGGAGACAGACTGCAGGAGGAGAAAAATGATTCTATATAGAAAGATAACCACAGACGAACTTTGCCGGGAACTGTTCAATGACTTTATCCGCCGTCAGAATGTGACAAAATGCTGGAGAAGAGAAAAGGACGAATGGGTTATCAGGGACGATCCTTTTATTGACGACTGGACAGAGGAAGAATACATAGAGCTGGTGTCTCTTCTGAAGAGGACACTATGCAGAGGCGGTTTTGTATATGGGGCTTTTATGAATAACAGTCTGAAAGGATTCGTATCAGTGGAAGCAGGAGTATTCTGCCCCGAGCAGAGATATCTTGATCTCTCCAGCATTCATGTGTCAGAAGACATGCGCGGCAGCGGAATTGGAAAAGCGTTGTTTCAGGCCGCCAAAGCGTGGGCAACAGAAAACGGAGCCAGAAAATTATACATTTCTGCGCACTCCGCTGTGGAAAGCCAGGCTTTTTATAAGGCCATGGGCTGCGTGGAAGCAAAAGTGTATCATCAGGGACATGTGGCGGAAGAGCCTTATGACTGTCAGCTGGAGTGTGAATTGTAAACTATCCGGGCCGGCCATACGCATTTCAGGAGTATATTCGCCTGCCGTCTTTGGGTCTGTATTGGCAAAAAGCGTACAGGATATACATTTGTGCCGGCAGGTGTCCTGACTCCTGCAATAAGCTCTGAGCCGGCCCGGACGGATTGCAGGTCAGAATAGACAGGTATTATCCCGAAATCGAGGGAAGACTGCCGAGGTTATTGTTTTCAGAGTTATCAGGAATGGATTTCAGGTATTCGGTCTCTCCCCGGTGGGCGACTCCCACACCTTTGATTTCTCCGTTTTTTGCCATACGGATACCTTCTTCTTTGCTGACGGTGGAACCATTGGACAGCTGATAGCCGTCAATTTTACCGCTGTGCTTTACCAGGCCGACGATTTCACTGGCATTGGATTTTGCCTGGGGAATCTCATCCAGCGTGTTTTTAGCCAGTGCGGCGGTTAGTTCTGTGTCGTTTCGTTTGTTTCCCATAAAAATCACCTCCGCAATCAGTATTGCCAGTGCGGCGGAAAATTAACAAAAGTTTGTGACAGATTGCTGCTGCCATAATCCGGAAAGTTCTTGACGCGTGCATATAGATGAACTATCATGAGAACAGAAGCGACAGATTCGGACATGGTCCGGAGGAGATGACAACAATGCAATCACTTGAATTATACGAGCAGAAAGTTCTGTCGGATCCGGAATTTCCGGTGCAGGTGTTCGTCAACAGGGGAGATAAAAAGAAATGGTATTTTGCTCCTCACTGGCATGAACATGTGGAGCTTCATTATGTACTGAAGGGCAAGACTTTGCTGCAACTGAATCAGAAGGAAATATGGGCCGGAAAAGGAAATCTGGTAATTGCCAACAGCAATGAACTGCATGCGGGCTATTGTGACGGAAGTTATATGGAAGTCCTGGTAATTATTTTCAGGATGGAAGATTTTTCCAGGGAACTGGCGGACAGAGATATTCTGTTTGAGTCTCTGATAGAAAAGGATGAAGTTATAGACAGGATTATGTCTGTGATTAATGAAGAATTTCAGAGGAAGGAGATTGGCTATCATCTGAGCTGCAAGGGAGAGCTGCTGAAGCTGATTGTCCATCTGGCGCGCAGATATGCGGTAAAAACGTTGACAGAGCGCGAGAGCGATAAGCGGAAGAAGCAGCTGGAACGGCTGAACAGGGTGCTGGATTATATCAAGACAAATTATTCCAGACAAATCTGCAACAGGGAACTGGCCGAGCTTGTCTATCTGAGCGAGGGCAGATTTCTGCATCTGTTTAAAGAAAGCATGGAAATGCCGCCGTTACAGTATATAAATGAAGTAAGAATAAAAAAGGCCATGAACCTGCTGAAAAGGGGAGAAGGAACGGTGGCGGAAATTGCAAACAGTGTGGGATTTACAGATTATAATCATTTTGCAAGACAGTTTCGGAGGTACTATAACTGCGCGCCCTCGGAGGTTTTGAAGAAAAATAAATAGCAGAATCGTATGGATAAACAGCAGAAAGAATCTATCTTATTTTGCTGTTTTTTTTTATCATGAAGTAAAGGAATCATGAACGTTACGGAACTGAAATCAGCAATGTTCCGAAGTGTACAGGAGGAACATTGCGGAACTTAAATAAGGAGGTAAATATAATGAAACTGGGAACATTCACGGTAGCGCTGGGCGATCTGCACTTTGAGGAGGCCTGCAGATTCCTGGCGGAGAGAGGCGTGCAGATGGTGGAAATCGGGTGTGGAGGATTTCCGGGAAAGGCCCATTGCGACGGGGCGGAGCTTCTGGCAAATGAGAGGAAAAGAGCGGCTTTTCTGGAGACACTGGATAAATATCATCTGGAAATCAGTGCCCTGAGCAGTCATGGGAACATGGTGCACCCCAACCCAAAAGTGGCACAGCGCTTTGAGGAGGATTTTACCAATGCCATTCTTCTGGCGGAGAAGCTTAAAGTGCCGGTGGTAAATACATTTTCCGGCTGTCCGGGCGGCAGCAGAGAGGATGTGACGCCAAACTGGGTGACCTGTCCATGGCCGGAGGACTTCAGTGAGATTCTGGAGTATCAGTGGAACGAGGTATTGGTTCCGTACTGGAAGGAGAAGGCGGCTTTTGCAGAGGCTCACGGGGTGTCGAAGATTGCGCTGGAACTGCACCCGGGCTTCTGTGTGTACAATACGAAGACCCTTCTCAGACTTCGCAGGGAAGTGGGACCGCAGATTGGGGCTAACTTTGATCCAAGCCATCTGATCTGGCAGGGAATGGATCCCGGTGTCTCCATCAGAGAGCTGGGGAAGGAAGGCGCCATCTTCCATTTTCACGCAAAAGATACCGGAATCGATGCGGTGAACACGGCGATGAACGGTGTGCTGGATACCACACATTACGGAGAAGAGCTGGAACGCTCCTGGATATTCCGCACTGTGGGATATGGACATGGTGAGGATTACTGGAAAAATATTATCTCGCAGCTTCGTATGGTGGGATATGATTATGCTGTCAGTATAGAGCATGAAGACGGCCTGATGTCCGGAAAGGAAGGTCTGGAAAAGGCCATTCGTTTCCTTCAGAATGTGTTGATTCAGGAGGACAGAGGGGCCATGTACTGGGCCTGAGCTGCCGGAAACGGCAGCGGGAAACGTATGCGTGGAACTGAAATACAGTAAGTGTTCATTCCGGTGCCGGGAAGAACATTTACGGAACTGGAATAGAGGTCAAATAATGAAACATAAAATGTCAATAGTAGGATTCGGCGGAATGGCCGGATGGCATTACAGCCAGGCTGAGAAAATCGAGAATCTGGAGATAGCTGGAATTTGGGATATTAAGGAAGAGCGGCGGACATATGCGGCCGAAAAGGGAATCCATGTATATGCAGGACTGGAGGAGCTGCTGGCTGATCCGGAGACGGATCTGGTGCTGATTGCCACACCTAATGATGTACATAAACCGGCAGCCATTGCGGCTATGAAGGCAGGAAAGAACGTCATCTGCGAGAAGCCTGTTACGCTCAGCTCCGAGGATTTGCAGGAAATGCGGAAGACAGCGGAGGAGACAGGGCGATTTCTGACGGTCCATCAGAACAGACGCTGGGACGAAGATTTTCTGACGGTGAAGAAGATTCTGGAAGAGGGAAAGCTGGGAGAGCTTTTCCGGTTGGAATCCAGGGTACATGGTTCCCGGGGAATTCCCGGTGACTGGCGGCAGGAGCGGGAACATGGAGGCGGAATGATTCTGGACTGGGGGGTACATCTTCTGGATCAGATGCTGCTCCTGTTCCCGGGTGTGCCCATCCGCAGTGTATACGGCGCGGAGACGAATGTGACCAACCAGCTGGTGGATGACGGCTTCCGGGCGGAACTTGTATTTGAAAACGGAGTCAACGCGTTGGTAGAAGTGGGGACGAGCAATTTCATTTCCCTTCCCAGGTGGTATGTGCTGGGAACCGATGGAACGGCGATAATCGAGGATTGGGAAATGAACGGTAAAATAGTGCGGGCTTCCGGGGTGGATGAGAAGGATGTGACGCCTGTAATCACGGCGGCCGGCCTGACCAAAACCATGGCGCCCAGAAGGGAAGACAGCATTTTTACAGAAGAGCTTCCTGTGGTAAAAAGCGACGTAAGAGAATTTTACCACAATGTGATGGCAGTGCTGGAAGGCCGGGAAGAAAGCAGAATCCGTCTGGATGAAGTGGCAAGAGTCATGCGGCTGATGGAGGCAGTCTCCAAATCGGCAAAGACGGGTGAAGTGATTCCCTTTGAATAAGATGCGTCAGGAAGACAGAAGAAAGCGCATTTGTCGGAAAAGGAGGAGTGAGAAAAATGAGAAAACTGAGAGTAGGCGTCGTCGGCTGCGGCGGAATTGCAAACGGGAAGCATCTGCCTGCCATGAAGAAAAACGGAAATTTCGAGATTGCGGCGTTCTGTGATCTGATAGAAGAAAGAGCACAGAAAGCGAAAGAAGAATACGGAACAGCGGATGCAAGGGTTTATACTGATTACACAGAACTTCTGAAAGAGGACGTGGAGGCGGTTTATGTACTGACACCCAACAGCTCTCATGCCCCTGTCAGCATTGCGGCGCTGGAGGCGGGCAAACATGTCATGTGCGAGAAGCCCATGGCAAAAACGTACGCGGAAGCCAAAGCTATGGTGGAGACAGCAGAGCGCACCGGGAAGATTCTGACCATCGGTTATCAGAATCGTTACCGCACTGATTCCATATATTTGAAGAAGGCTTGTGAGGCCGGAGAACTGGGAGATATCTACTATGCCAGGGCCCATGCAGTCCGCCGGAGAGCCGTTCCCACATGGGGGGTATTTCTGGATGAGGAGAAGCAGGGAGGTGGGCCGCTGATTGACATTGGAACCCATGCCCTGGACCTGACTCTGTGGATGATGAATAATTACGAGCCGGAGATGGTGACCGGTTCTGTGTACCGTAAGCTTGCGGACCAGACAGAGACAGGCAATGCCTGGGGAGACTGGGATCCAAATGTATTTACGGTGGAGGATTCCGCCTTTGGATTTATCAAGATGAAGAACGGAGCGACCATTCATCTGGAGGCATCCTGGGCTCTGAACAGCCTGGATGTGAGAGAAGCCCAGACCACGCTGTGCGGGACGAAAGCGGGAGCCGACATGGTGGACGGGCTGAGAATCAACCGTGTCAATCACGGCAGACAGTGCGTGGAGAAACCGGACCTGAATGCAGGCGGCGTGGCTTTCTATGACGGAAAGGAAGAGAAAGGCAGCGATGTGGAGCAGAGAGTATTCTACAATGCGGTGGTTAACGGCGAGCCGCTGACGGTGGAGCCCAGGCAGGCCATGGTGGTGACACAGATTTTGGAAGCTGTCTATGAGTCCGGCAGAACCGGGAAGGCAATTTATCTGTAGCAATTCGGACGGAGCCTGAACGGTTATGCCTATTTCTAATCGAGATTCATCTAAAAGGAAGCGGAAACCTGCGAGAAAGGAAGGATGGAAGAATGAAGCTGGGAAGAATTGCGTGGTTTGAAGAAGCAGATTTTCAGAGCGCGAAAGAACAGGGAATGGAATTTATTGAGCTTGACGTGAACAGCAGAGCACAGGAGTTCCTGGATAACCTGGAAAGCATCCGCAGAAGAAGTCAGGAGTATGAGATGCCTGTGGGTGCGGTGGGAAGATGGGGAAGCAACCGCATTGGGAAGGACGGCATCTGCCAGGAGGAACTGGAGCTGGAATACAGATTGATCGAGGCGACGGCCAGTTTAAACTGCGGCGTGTACATTACCGGCTGCAATTATGCGGAGGAGCTGTCCTATTATGAGAACTGCGGACTGGCAATTTCCTACTTTGAGAAGCTGATTGCCTTTGGTGCGGAAAAAGGAGTCAAAATTGCCGTCTATAACTGCAGATGGAATAATTTTGTCTGCACGCCCATGGCCTATACTATGATTCACGGATATCTGAAGGATTTATATATCAAGTATGATCCTTCTCACTGCATCTATGACGGCGGGGATTACCTGAAGGAGACCAGAGACTGGGGAGACCGTTTCCTTCATGTCCATCTGAAGGGGTCTCTTGTAATCGACGGAGAAAGATTCGACGATCCGCCGGCAGGCATGGATCAGACCAACTGGGGGGCGTTCCTGGCAATTCTTTATGCAAAAGGATATGACAAGTGCCTGAGCATCGAGCCTCATTCTGCCAACTGGAAGGGTGAGCTGGGTGACAAGGGTGTGGATTATACCATTGGGTATTTTAAAAATCTGATACTGTAAGGTTATGGTAAAGATGTAAAAGCCGTGGGGAGAGCTTCAGGAGTCCGCACGGCTTTCCGTTTTGCGGGATTTTCGAGCGCTAAAACGCATATTCCCTGCACCTTTTGTGACTGAGACATAAATTGTAGAAAATCCTTTAAAATCACCTGAGCATTGTATATAATAGAATCTAAGACAAGATTCTATTATCGAAATGCTATAATAGAATCTAAGACAAGATTCTATTATCAAAATGCTATAATAGAATCTAAGACAAGATTCTATTATCAAAATGCTATAATAGAA
>CAJUQT010000048.1:0-12459 GCA_910588225.1 uncultured Acetatifactor sp. | reverse complement strand
AGATTCTATTATCAAAATGCTATAATAGAATCTAAGACAAGATTCTATTATCAAACAACAGACACAGAGCAAATGGGAGAGCAGAAAATTGGATATCAATCAAATTTTAAAACAGGTGGATACGTATTTTGAGGAAAACAGGGGAGAGGAAGCGGAAAAGCTGATGTGCAAATCCCTTGAGCAGGCTGCGGAGGAAGGCGACGAGGCGATTCAGCTGCAGCTGCTGAATGAACTGCTGGGGTATTACCGGGAGGTCAGCCGCAGGGAGGCGCTGGAACGGACGGCGGAGCAGGCCATTGCGCTGGCAAAGCATATGGGACTGGAGGGCACCATTCCCTATGCCACCACACTGCTGAATGCGGCCACGGGATATCGGTCCTGCGGGAAGCTGCAGGAGTCTATGGGATATTATCTCCAGGTGCAGGAATTATATGACAGACTGCTGAAGCCGGATGATATGCTTATGGCAGGACTGAAAAATAATATGAGCCTTCTGTATCAGGAGATGGGGGATTTCCGGGCGGCGAAGGAGAGGCAGCTGGAGGCGCTGGCCATTGCGGAGAAAAATCATGCCGTCTATGAACTGGGTGTTACCTGTGCCAATCTGGCGGGAAGCTGTATGCGACTGGAAGAACGAGAGGAAGCGTATGGGTATGCTCTGAAATCAGTGAAGCTGTTTCAGGCGGGAAATGTGGAGGACAGCCACTATGCGGCGGCACTGGCCACGTTAGGAGCATATTTTTATACCGGAAAGGAATATGAAAAAGCGCTGCAATATTATCGGCAGGCAATGGATATCGTGGAGAAGAATCTTGGCAGGAATGCGTATTACCACAGGCTGAAGGAGTATGTGGAAGCCTGTGAGAAGGATATGGAGGAAAGCGTACAGGAGAACGCCGAGGGGATGCAGGCAGAAGGGAAGAGAAGCGGCGGGGAGGCAGCAGGAATGAGGAGTGCAGGCACGGGACTTGCTTTGGCCAGGGATTACTATGAGACCTTCGGAAAGCCTATGATAGAGAAGGAATTTCCCTCCTATGTGGGTAAGATTGCCGTGGGGCTTGCAGGAAGAGGCTCCGACTGTTTCGGCTATGACGACGGGGAATCCCGGGATCATGACTGGGGACCGGATTTCTGTATGTGGGTGACGGACGAGACCTGGGAGGAAATCGGGGAAGCATTGGGGCAGGCCTATGAGAAGCTGCCGGAGGAATTTCAGGGATACAGAAAAGCACCTCATAAAAACGGGCGCAGCAGGCGGGGAGCTATGCGAATTTCCGACTTTTACAGGGGATTGGTGGGAACGGATGACTACCAGCAGATAGATTGGCGCAGTGTGCAGGACAGTTCGCTGGCAGCGTCTGTGAATGGTGAGATTTTCCGGGATGAAGAAGGAATTTTCAGTGCCTTCCGGGATAAGCTGCGGCAGGGGTATCCAGAGGAAATCCGTTATCTGAAGCTGGCGGACAGCGCCGCGCGCTATGCCCAGACAGCCCAGTATAATTATCCGAGAATGTACCGGAGGGGAGATATGCTCACAGCCCGCATGATGGTGTGGGATGGTATAAAAGAGGCCATGAAGCTGCAATATTATATAGAAGGGAAATATCCGCCACACGATAAGTGGCTGTTCAGGGGACTGCAGGAATCGGAGGAAGGCAGGGCGGTCGCGGCACTGCTTGGGAAGATTGCGGGTGGCGGGAATTTCCCGGAAAGAGATGACAATCTGTGTTCCAGGACGGAGGAAAGTTCCGGGAACAACAAGGCGGAAGCGGGGAAGGGCGCATGGGCTGGTGACAGGGAAAATCCGGATGCTGTCCTCAGGCAGATAGAACAGGTCGGGGAATTCTTCGCTATGGAGATGTACAGAAGGGACCTGATCAGCGACACGGACAGCTACCTGGACGCTCACAGTGAAGAACTGGTATATAAGGCTTCTCTGGCGGTGAAGTCTGAAAAGGAGCTGGTGAAGGACATCGCCAGACTGGAGTTCGAGGCTTTTGACAAGGTGAAAAATGAGGGCGGCAGGGCAAGCTGTCAGGATGACTGGCCCACCTTTTATGTGATGCGCAGCAGCCAGTATCTCACCTGGAACAGGACTATGCTGATGCAGTATCTCTATGATTTTTACCGGGAATATCACAGGGGACATAATCTGATAGAAGAAAAATACGGAAGGATGATGGAGAGCACGGCGCCGGAGGAATATGAGAAAATCAAGGCGCATTTTCCGGAGCTTTCCCCGGAGAAGAAGCAGATTATCGAGCAGATTGTGGGGATGCAGGTGGGCTGGATGGAGGAATTTGCCGAAAACTATCCGGCGCTTGCCCAAAATGCAAGGAATATCCATACCACGGAAGATAATCCGCTGGATACTTCCTATGAGACTTATCTGAGAGGCGAGCTGGGAACCTATTCTGACAAAATGCTGGAGCTGTATGGCAGATATGTGGTGGATTATGCCCGCACCGGAAGAAACCTGACCTATGCCATTATGGAAAACAGTGTAAAAATGTACGGGTATGGCAGCGTAGAGGAGGCGAACAGGACCGGTGGGAGAGGGGAATCATAAACGAGGAAAGATCAGTTGACGCTGGAATTTTTTAGAAGAAATTCCAGATGATGAATGTCGTAAAAACGTTAACTGCGGATAAGCGCCATAAAAATTACACACACTGAAATCAGTCTGTAAATTTTGGTGATGACTTTCTGTGAAAGGAAGCTGCCGGAACATTCAGACGACTGACATAACAAAGGAAAGGAGTGTGTGTAATGGATTTTTATGGAATGAACGGATATTACGGCGGACTGCCGTTTACAGATGTGCCTCTGGGCTTCGGCATGGGACTTGCAGCCAACGAGGCTGCGCTCAACGGTTACGCGGGACTGACGGAAGCCCAGAAGGAAAAGGTGATACTGCGCTGTAAGGATGCCAGAACAAAGGGAGAGATGCAGAGCATTGTGGACTCTCTGGTGCCCGGGACGGATGTGCAGGAAATTGTGGAAGAAGAGAAGGACAGCTTTTCCTGACACTCAGATCTGCCATCCTCCGTCTAAGGTGATAATCTGGCCGGTCATATATGCGGGGGCATGGGCCACCTGGTAGATCAGCCTGGCAGCCTCGGCAGGGCTGCCGGGCCTGCCTGAGGGAATTTCTTCCCGAAGGGATTCCATGTCTTCCGGGGACAGGCAGGAGTTCATGGCAGTGTCTATGAGACCGCAGGCCACGGCGTTGACCTGAATATTGCTGGGGGCCAGCTCCTTTGCCAGAGCTTTGGTAAAGGCGTTCATGCCGCCTTTGGACGCAGAATAGGCTGTTTCCATGGAGGCGCCCCTGGCACCCCAGACAGAAGATATATTTATGATTCTGCCCCGATGCTTTTGCAGCATAAGCGGGATGGCGGCCCGACAGGTATAGAAACAGGAATCCAGATTGACCGCCATAATCCGATGCCACTGAGCGGAGGTCATTTCGGACAGCAGGCCAAAATGAGCCATTCCGGCGTTATTCACCAGTATGTCCAGGGAATGGACGCGGGTGAACAGCTGTTCCACGTGGGCTTCACAGCCCATGTCTGCCTGAACCGGCAGGCAGGTGATACCATGAGTATATTCCAGTTCCTTCGCCAGAGCTTCCAGCTCGTTCATGGAATGGCTGCAGGTGAGAATAAGGTGATAGCCGTTTGCACCGAAAAGTTCCGCCGCGGCTTTGCCGATGCCTCTGGAGGCGCCGGTGATGAGAGCGTATTTATCAGAATCAGACATGTGTGACAGATCTCCTTTCAGGACGTTTTTACTATAGTGATATCAGTATAACATTATCCGGGTCATTTTTCCATGGTTCCTGGTCATTTGAGAGAGAATCTGCTGTGCCGGTTGTGTTGCCTGACAGGGTATCGAGCTGCTGCCGTCTGTTGGCGCGGGAAAGGCTGTCCTGGAGGAATTTGCAGCCGCAACAAGGGGGTGTAATAATGAGTGAAAAAAACGTATTTCCATAAAAACAGGAAGCGGAATGTGACAGTTCAGCTGTCCGGATTATTAGAATAAAGGAATACGGAAAACGGAGACGGAGGGTAAAATGTACGATTTAATCATTATCGGATCGGGTCCTGCGGGACTTTCAGCGGCCGTATATGCCAGGCGGGCGGGACTGAAGCTTCTGGTGCTGGAGAAGAATCCCATGAGCGGCGGTCAGGTGCTGAATACTTATGAGGTGGACAATTATCTGGGGATGCCGGGCATGGACGGGTTTGACATGGGGGTGAAATTCAGAGAGCACGCGGATAAGCTGGGAGTGGAATTTGAGGAAGCGCAGGTGCTGGCTCTGGAGGATAAGGGAGACCGCAAGGTGCTGCGCACGGACAGCGGCGAGAGGGAGAGCAGAGCTGTGATTCTGGCCACAGGTGCGGCGCATGCACTTCTGGAGGTGCCCGGGGAAGAGAGACTGGCCGGAAGGGGAGTCTCCTACTGCGCTACCTGTGACGGTGCCTTTTTCCGGGGGAAGACAGTGGCCGTTGTTGGAGGCGGAGATGTGGCCCTGGAGGACGCCATTTACCTGGCCCGCACCTGTGAGAAGGTTTATCTGATTCACAGGAGGGACGAACTGAGAGGAGCCTTCATTCTGCAGGAGGAGCTGAACAAATTGTCTAATGTAGAGATTCTGTACAGCCATGTGACGGAAGAAATCCTGGGAGAAGACAGCGTGGAAGAGATACGGCTTCAAAACCGGAAGACTGGTGAAACCTTCCTTTTGCCTGTGGCAGGGGTTTTTGTGGCGGTTGGGATCCGCCCCGGCACCGAACTGGTGCGGGAGCTGGCCGCCTGTGACGAAAGCGGATATGTGCTGGCGGGAGAAGACTGTGCCACAAGCGTTCCTGGACTTTTTGCCGCGGGAGATGTGCGCAGGAAGCCCCTCCGCCAGATTGCCACAGCTGTGTCCGACGGTGCAAATGCGGCCGTATCAGCAGGAAATTTCTGTAAGAAATTTCTGTAAAAATGTCTTTTAAAAAAATATGAAAAAAAGGGAAAAAAATTTTTAAGAAAGAACTGCCGGATTATGGCAGTTCTTTTTTTAAATGCTGAAAAACTGCGAAAATCAGCCATTTCTGCGAAAGCGACATTTTTTTCATGTGGGTTGACAAAATTAAGAAACAGTGCTATATTTATTAACAGATTTAATAACTTTGTAATAAATTATAGATAAAGACGTAATTTTTCCGGCAGATAAAAGTCCCGGATGCACATATTTTTCAGAAACGAAAAGAGGAGATTAAGATGATACGTAATGTAAAGAGAATGTCAGCTTATGTGTTAACCGCAGCAATTGCTTTTTCCGGAATGAGTATCACGGCCCAGGCTTCCGGCTCCATTTTGCCGGGCGGCGGTGTGAGTCTGGCCCTGTCCAATGGGAATAAGCTTGAAGATATAACCACAGATGTACCTACAATGCCCATTCAGTCCATTATGGAATGGATGCAGGAAGTGGATGAGGATGTTCCCTCGCAGCCCACGGAAGAGGATCTGTTCAAAAATCTGGTGATTGCGCAGGTGACGAATTACGTGAATGTCAGAAGTCTTCCCAGTGAAGAAGGAGAGATATTAGGTAAGCTTTACAATAATTCCGTGGGAACCTTTATTCAGGAGGAAAACGGATGGTATCAGATTACGTCGGGAAGTGTGACCGGATATGTGAAAGCGGAATACTGTGTTACCGGTGAGGCGGCTGTGGAGATTGCAAAGCGGGTTGGAAAGCGGATTGCCACAGTGACTACCGAGACTTTGTTCGTACGTGTGGAGCCCAGCACCGAATGTTCCATTATGGGAATGGTTCCCGAGGCTGATGATCTTCTGGTGCTGGAGGAGACCGAAGGCTGGGTGAAGGTTGATGTAGAAGAAGGTACAGGCTGGGTATCCACGGAATATGTGTCTTTACATAGCGAGTTTGTCCAGGCTGAATCTAAGGAAGAGGAAGAGAGACGTCTGGCAAAGGAAGCTGAGGAGAGAAGAAAGGCGCAGGAAGCAGCTGCAAAGAAGGCGGCACAGAATGCGGCTTCGCAGGGTACTCAGAACAGCGCGCCCGCGCAGGAGTCCGTCTCCTACAGTGTCAGCGGCGGCAGCGAAATGGGAGCGGCAGTTGCACAGTATGGACTGCAGTTCGTGGGAAATCCCTATGTATACGGCGGCAGCAGCCTGACCAACGGTACTGACTGTTCCGGATTTGTCATGAGTGTCTATGCGAACTTTGGTGTGAGTCTGCCCCACTCTTCTGCGGCGGATCGCTCTCAGGGATATGCGGTAGACGGTCTGGCCAATGCACAGCCGGGAGATATCGTGTGCTATTCCGGACATGTGGGTATTTATATCGGAGACGGACAGATAGTACATGCGTCCAACTCCAAGACCGGAATCATCGTTTCCAATGCAGGCTACAGAAATATTCTGGCAATCAGAAGAATCTTCTAAGCCGGAAATGTAGTTAGATTTTAAGGAAGTTTCAAGGGCCGTACCCGACAGGGTGCGGTCTTTTTAACGCAACTGTAATATTGTACAAAATGACGGATTTTTTGGCGGCAAACGGTATTAAGGGTATTTCCGTGTAAGAAAAAAATGCAGTTATCCACAGAAAAAAGGCGTAGAAAGCAGATAAATACCACTTATACACGATTTTATGCACAGTATCCACAGGATGTCAGGAAAGATGTCCACATGAAGAAGGTGTGGGAGAGAAAACGAATGTTCCGTGCAATGTGACAGAAAAAATGAAGATGACGGGGAGAATTCTGTAATAGCCAGGCAGAATCAGTATCCTGCAGAGGATAAAAAAGAAGGAGAAGCCATGGAGAAAATATTAGTGATAGAAGATGACGAGTGCATACGCCGGGAGCTGATAACATTGCTGACGGCCAACGGCTATGAAGTGGTGGAAGAGCCGCCCTGCGATCTGGCTCTTCTGGATATCAATCTGCCCGGTGAGAGCGGTTTCGAGCTGTGTCGGAAGTTACGACAGCATTCGGATGTGCCTGTGATATTTCTGACAGCCAGAGATTCTGCGGAGGACGAGATTCTGGGATTTGGTATGGGGGCGGACGATTATATTCGTAAGCCTTACCATTCATCCGTGCTGCTGGCCCGGATTGCCAGACTTTTGAAGCGCAAAGGCAGCCCGGTGATGACAGCCAGAGACCTGACGTTGAATTTAACGGAAATGACAGTGAGCCGGGATGGGAAAAGCCAGGAGCTGACGAAAAACGAGACCCGGATTCTGGCCTGTCTGATGAAGAGAGGGCTGTGTACCAGAGAGGAGCTTGTGGAGGATTTGTGGGAGAACAGCCTGTATATTGATGAAAATACGTTATATGTCAATATGAACCGCCTGAGGGAAAAGCTGGGCAGATTGGGGGCGGAGGAGTATATCCGGACGGTCCGGGGCGTGGGGTACCGGTTATGAAGGGTGGGAAGGGGATGCAGTTGGACAGGAACGCCGCAGATGGCAGCGTTGCCCGGGTGACCGGAAATGCCGCAGGTGGGAGTGTTGTTCGTGAGGCGGGAGATAAGGACGGCAGTTCGGGAAGAGGAGAGAAAGGCAGGGCAATATGTGAGTGTGTTGTCAGTATGTTGAGATCCAGGGCGGTCACATTATGTTTTCTGGGCATTGGAGGGATTCTGACGGCCGGAATTCTGGCCGTTGCAGGGACTGACACAGCTCTGATTGCTGTTCTGGGGGCGGCCTGTCTGACAACTGTTCTGCTTTGGCTGGTGATAAGCGGGCTGCTGGAATGGAAACGGTTTGCCGAACTGGAGAAGCTGGTGGAGGCGCTGACGCTTACGGAAAGGTATCTGCTGGGAGAAATGCTGACAAAGCCTGTAAACGATATGGAAAAGCGGTATTTTCAGGTGATGAAGGAGATATCCCGGTCTGCCATAGGGATTGTGGAGCAGGTGCGGAGGGAGAAAGAGGAGTACTGTGATTACGTGGAGAGCTGGATTCATGAGATGAAGACGCCGCTGACAGCCTGTACGCTGATTCTCGACGGTGCCCTTTCCCGCGTTGACATGCTGTCTTGCAATGGTGCGATTTCATGTGATGGTATGCGGTCCTGCGACGGTATGCTCCTCTGTGATAATGTGCAGTCTTGTGACGACATGGCTTGCTGTGACGACATGTCTTCCTGTGATGATGTGCCTTTCCGTAACAGCATGTCTTCCTGCGATATAGAAAGAGAAAAGCCGACAGACACAGAATTTATGGAAGGTGCTTCCGAAGAGAAAACAGATATCAGGGTATGGCTGTATGAAAGGCAGACAGATTTGCGGAAATTGCGGCGGGAACTGAAACGAGCCGACAACCTGACGGAAAGCATTTTATATTACGCCAGGCTGCGCACAGCGGAAAAGGATGTGAAGATCAGAGAATTTTCCGTTGCGGGGAGCGTTGGGGAAGCTGTGAGAAGCCAGATGGAGCTGCTGATTGGTGCGGGGATAAGCGTGGAGACGGAAGGGGATTTTACAGTGTGCTCAGATGAGAAATCTCTCTGCTTTATCCTGAAACAGCTTCTGATTAACTGTGCGAAATATTGTCCTGGCTGTCAGATCAGGATCCGGGCGGAGGAGAGCGTGATTTCTGTCAGGGACAACGGCCCCGGCATTCCGGCCCATGAACTTCACAGAGTGACAGAGCGGGGATTTACCGGAAGCGGCAGGAGGAAGGGCGCAGCTTTGGGGACCGGAGGCATCGGAAGGGGAGCCGATATTCCGGGATTCAGAAACCCTGGCAGTTCGAACAGCACCGGAGAGATATTTCACATTGCGGAGACGGAAAACGGAGCTACAGGTCTCTGCGGCACAGGTATGGGTCTGTACATCGTGAAGGAGCTCTGTGACCGCCTGGGAATCACGATGGAAATCACATCGAAGGAAGGGGAATTCACCTGCGTTACGCTGAGGTATGGCAGTTGTGTTAAGTAGTCGGGTAAGGCTGCTGTTCTATGATGCACTGATGCTTTTTTGTCAAAAATGCTTTTTAATATGCAGCGTTCAAAACAGAATGTGGCGGACTTGCATGGAAGGAGTTCCCGAAGCTGTTTGAGCTGATCTTTGACTTGTGGCTTCCTGCTTCTGAGTACAAACAGAAATATGATTTTGCTATTGAGGTTTTGCACCTCTGGACAGACTACGATTTTCGTCAGAAGCACCGGTATTACGAGGTATGGATTCCTGTGGAAAAGGTGTGAAACGGCTGGTGCTTTTCACCTTACAAAACCGTAAGAGAAAAGGAGAATTTCGTTAGAACACTTCCATCGCTTTCGTGTTAAGATAAAGAAAAATAAAACCTGACAGGTAAGGCAATAAATAATTACAATAAGGCGATATAGAGAGGCGATGGAAATGAACTGCATTCTGGAAATTGAAAATGTGACAAAATATTATGGCAGGGGCAGCGTGGTGACAAAGGCCCTGGACGGGATATCCTTCCAGGTAAAAAAAGGGGAGTTCACTGCCATTATGGGGGCTTCCGGCTCCGGGAAAAGCACTCTGCTGAATGTGATCTCCACCATTGACCAGGTCAGCTCAGGGACGGTGCGGGTGGACGGAAGAGAACTGACGGAAATGAAGGAAAACGAGCTCTCCCTGTTCCGGAGAGACCGGCTGGGGTTCATCTTTCAGGAGTATAATCTGCTGGATACTCTGACCATAGGGGAGAATATTGTACTGCCCCTGAATCTGAGGAAAATGAACCATGAAGAGAGCGACGGCAGGCTCAGGAAAGCGGCGGAAGCGCTGGATGTGACGGAGCAGCTGGACAAGTTTCCACGGGAGCTGTCCGGAGGCCAGAGGCAGAGAGCCGCCTGTGCCAGAGCTTTGATCACGGACCCGGCGCTGGTGCTGGCGGATGAACCTACAGGTGCGCTGGACTCCGCCAATGCCAGAAATCTGATGAAGACCTTTCAGAGGATGAACCGCTCTCTGGGGGCCACGATTCTGATGGTCACCCATGACGCTCTGATGGGTTCCTATGCGGACAGAGTGCTGTTCCTGAAGGACGGCAGAATATGGAACGAGGTTCACAGAGGAGAGAGAAACAGGCAGGACATGTACAGAGAAATCTGGTCGACCTGCGCGGCTCTGGGAGGTGAGACGGATGTATTTTAAGCTTGCATTCAGAAATGTGAAACGACAGCTGGGGAATTATCTGATTTATTTTATTACCGTCGCTCTGACGGTAGCATTGCTTTTTGCCGTGAACAATATCATCTACAGCCGGAATCTGGCGGTGTTCGTGGACCGGGGAGAAAGTGCGAAGACCACCCTGCAGATTATCGTGGTTATGATTTCCATGGTGGTGGCCTTCGTGTTGAGCTATGCCACCTCCTTCCTGCTAAAACGAAGGAAGCGGGAATTCGGCACTTATCTGACGCTGGGGATGACCAGGCGGGATCTGCTGACTATCTTCCTTGTGGAGACTCTGCTGATCTGTCTGATTGCCCTGGGTGCGGGGCTGGCGGCGGGAGGCTTTCTCTTTCAGGGGCTTATGGCGGTGATGATGAAGCTGCTGGAGATGCGCTTTGCCATAGCGGCCTATTCCGCGGAAGGGTTTTCACGGACTATCCTGCTGACAGTGGGAATCTTCCTGACAGCTTCCATTGCCTCCGCAGTTTATCTTAAGTCTGTCAGTATCTATGATCTGATTCACGGGGAGAAAAAGGTGGAAAAGGGGGTGCGGCATCCGGTCTGCTGGTTCCTGCTGACGTTTGTCTCCCTGGTGGGGATGCTTGCCTGTGGGGGGCTCTTTTTCCGGGAAATGGATAAGGTGCTTTCCGGCGGTGCAAAGCTGGAGGGTGCGGGCATACTGCTGAGCGGATTTATCCTGTCTGTGGTAGGTTTCCACGCAGGCCTGGCCAAAAGTATGGTGGCCTTATTCCTGCGCATGCCCGGATTTCGGAGCCGGGGGTTCAACACCTTTGTGCTGCGGCAGCTGTCGGGCAGCTTAAGTGCGAATGCGCTGATGTTCGGCGCGTTGGCGCTTCTGATGACCTTTGCGGTGGTGGGAACCAATTTTTCCTTTATCCAGAAGGCAGGTCAGGAGGAGGCGCTGCTTGGCGAATACCCCTATGACATCATGTATTATTCCAATAAATATGAGCGCAGCGAAGAATTTCCTCTGGAGGCGGCGGAGTCTGTCATTGAGAAATATGTGGGTATCAAAAAGAGAATCCCTTACCGTATCTTTGAGACGGGCAGGCAGGATTTCTACAGCAGGACCAGGTGGTACGAGGAGTGGATGGCTCCCGGGGACAGCTTTATGCCGGTGAGTGATTTCAACGCGGTCATGGCGCCTCTGGGGGTGGAGCCTGTCAGTCTGGAAGGACAGTATATGATTGTGGGGAATAATCCCATCGTGGGAGAGGCGGACTGGTCGGATATGGTATATGAATGGGGCGGGAAGTCCTACACTTATCACAGCTGTCGGCTGGATTATCCGAAGATAAGTTATCTGTATTTTTATGTGGTGGTGCCGGATGAGGCGGTGCAGGGGATGGAATGTGTGGAACAGAGTGTGGCTTATCTCACGGAGCAGAACAGGTTCGACGGCATGGCATTGGAACGGGCGCTTCGGCAGGTGGTTTATGCTTCTACGGATGGTCCAGCTTCCCTAACGGACGGAAGGCTTGAATTCGAGATCAGAGAGTATCACAGACAGGAGGAGAACAATGTGTCGGCAATCCTGGTGGTGGGCGCGCTGTTCGTATCCGCGGTATTTCTGCTGCTGGCCATGGCGATTCTGGCCCTGAAGATTCTCTCTTCCCTGGGAGAGGACAGACAGCGCTATGAGATATGCTTCCGGCTGGGAATGGGAGAGAGGGAGCAGTGCAGAGCCCTGTTCCGGCAGACTTTCAGCTTCTTCCTGCTTCCCTTTATTCTGCCCTGTGTCATGAGCATTCCGGTGGCCTGGTTCGGAAGGCATGTGCTGCGGATTGCACAGATGGAGGCTGCGGCGGATAACGTGCCGCTGATTACCGGAATCGTGGCGGCGGGCATGGCGGTGCTGTACCTGCTGTATTATACGGCGGCCTATCTGATTGCGAAGCGGACGGTGGTCAGGGGAGGGTGAAGGTCTACAGTGATTCTTTACGCTTAAAGTACATTTGATAGTTTATTTATAAGAGATTGCAATATGGCGTTTTGTATAGATGAAACTTTAGCGCAGATTGTATCTAATATAACGCCAGAAGAATGCAAATGGATATTTTCTCAATTGGCGAAACTATCAGAAGTTGCTACAGCTATGGGGATTGTGATAGACAAATTTGTCAACACTCCGGTTAAGAACCAACTGGACCGGCAGAAACTTGAATTGGAGATTGTAAAGGTGGAAAGCAAGATCGGCTTGAAATGGTGCAAGGGTAAAAAAGGGTAGGGGGATAAAATGCGAAAATAGGCTTTTAAAACGTGAATAGACAGAGA
>CAJUQT010000047.1 GCA_910588225.1 uncultured Acetatifactor sp. | reverse complement strand
GCTCTTGAAGTCTTCCAGCTTCCAGAAATCTTTCATCTGTCGGAAATCTTCTTCGGTTTCCGGGCGCAGTTCGTAGGTATTTATGATCTGCCGCGCAGTCCTGCCGGTGTCTGTTGTCATGAATACAAACGGAGATTTCTCCATCGATTTCTCCCAGCTGTCGGAATATTTATTATAAGCTTCCCTGTTCATTTCCTGGCCATAGAAGTTCTGTATTCCATAGGTTAGAAAAAGGACGTAAGGGAGCCGTTGCTCCCTCTGCGTTTCCGTTCAAGGAAAGACTTGTGAACCGACAGCGATTCACTGCAGCCATCTCCTTCCGCAGTAAGCATTACACTGGGTTTTCCTGCAGGCACCTCCCGGAATACGAACTCCGTCTCTCCCCGCTGAAACTCGAACAGGTTTCCGTCCGAATACAGCGCCACCCGGTCACAGTTGCTGTAGCATTTCACTGTAAAATTGCCGCTGTCCATCCTTTTTATACTTTCCGGCACAATGTATACAAAGAGCTCCCTGCTCCATTTTGCTCTGTAGTAATAATAAAGGGAAGCAGGCGCTCCGTTTCCATTTGGAAAAAGGCAGGCCCTCCCGCCCCCAAAGGATGGAATCGTTTCATCGCACTGTATTCGGAATTTACATTCCCGGTCCTGTATCCAAACCAGACCCTCTTCCCCTTCCTTTTGGAAAAAGAGCAGCAATCCCAGTCGATCGCACAACTGTCGGAAAGACTCCGGTATTTCCTGACTGTCTGCCTCCAAACAGATACTGTTTGCTCCCATCCCGCACATTCGCCTCAGCTCCTCCGTCATCTGATACTGCCGTGAAACCGCCGTTCCCCCCACAGGTAAAGCATAGCTGACAGCCCTGGGTTCAAATGCGCTGCCGTTCAGTAAAAGCTGCCGCTTCCCCTGAATGTCCATGCATCCCAGACTGCGCAGAGCCAGAGGTCTGCTCACCCGGTCCAGGCAATTACCTTCCCTGTCTGCCAGAACTGCTTCCGCATGGTACAGATAAGGTTCCGAAGGTCCCCTCCAAAGCAACGGCTGCAACAAAATGGACTGCAGAGGTTCCTCTTCTCTCACCAGCCGCATCCCTTCCAATGCGATTTCTCCCCGCATATCCGTGAGAATCAGTCTGATATAGGTGCATTTCCGGCTTTCTCCTGTATAATCTGCTGCCTGCTCTCCCACAGATTCCGCAAAGGAGAATTCCCATTCCAGAAGTGCTTTTCCATTTTCCAGTCGGCAGCTTACCTCCACACCCCCGCCGGGTGCCATCCGGTCGAATTTCATCTTTTTCCCTTCCTTATTGATTACAGTTTCTCCGTTCCTGGCAGTTTTATGGTTTTCTGTTTCATGTTACTCTGTCTTTTCTGCTTTCCGCGTTTCAGGCCGCCCTGTACTTTCTGCTTTTCGCGTTTCCGGCTGCTGTGCACTTTCTGCTTTCCGCGTTTCCGGCTGTTCTAATTTCCCTGAAATTATCGGCCTGCTTTACAATCTCCTGGTTCACCAGCCTGTTTTATACTCTCCCACATTCCCGGCCTGCCTGGTATCCATCTGCAAAATCTATTCCCCGGTCTCTCAGACTTCATTATCATTTTCTTCTCCTGCCGCAGGTATCATTCTTCGCCCTGCCCCCGCATCTGCCGCTCTCGCTTTTCCTGCAGGACAGCCGTATTTTTCTCCACCTCTCTTCTGCTCAGCGGATAGGCAAACTGTAAGATGAGGAACACCGCCAGATAGCATATCCCGGGCACCAGCGTGGCCACCCCATAGATTCTCCGGGACACCTCCCAGGTCTGAGAGGATGCATCAGACACATAGCCGATGGCAGTCAGCACGAAACCGCCCAGTCCACCCGCCAGCGCCTGTCCCACCTTTCTCGCAAAGGAATACACCGCATAGACCGTACCATCCTCCCTTTTGCCGGCAGCAATCTCCTGGTAATCAATAATATCCGTGATAAATGCCCATATAATCAGGTTAAAAAGACCTGTTCCCAGCGTTCCCAGAAAGAACAGTATCATGAACAGCAGAATACTTTTCACCTGCAGGAAAAAAAGCAGCACATAAACCACACCTGCCAGCAGCATACCTGCGGCTCCTGCTTCTTTTTTCCCGATCTTTGATACAATTACGGAAATGAACGGCGCCAGCAGCAGTGTCCCTCCGATTCCCACCACATTCACAATGGAAAGTGCTTTGGCATTTTTAAAATAATCCAGGAAAAGGTAATTATTCATGGTCTGGCTCAGCAAGGTGGCCAGAAGCAATACCAGCGCCGCACAGACCAGGGCCAGCAGAGGCCTGTTTTTCCCCAGCCCTGTAAGCATGTTCCGGACACTTTCCTTCTTCCCCTCCTTTTTGTGAAAAACCACCCGTTCCTGACACAGCAGATAGCATAATACATAACACCCCACTGCAAGAATGCCGAATACCAGCGCCGTCACCGTAAAGCTTACCGGCCGCACCACCTGATTCCCTTCCAGGTCCGTCTCATAGACAAGTAACGGCACCAGCACACCAATGACCAGACCGGCCAGGCTGGCTCCGATACTCCGAAAGGTGGAAAGCGACGCCCTGTCCTTTACATCCGGACTGATGACCGAAGCCATGGAACCATAAGGAATATTGATAGCCGTATAGCAAAAGCTGCTCCACAGCAAATAAGTAAATATCACATATGCCAGCTTCGCCCAGTAAGCCCAGTCCCTCACAAAATACAGGTACATGATGGAACTGGCAACAGCCACAGGAATACACATACGTCTTATCCAGGAACGAAATCTGCCATCCCTGGCCGGCTGCATATAGTCCACAATGCGCCCCATGGTAACATCCGTAAATGCATCAACAAATCGGGCGCCAAGAAACACAAGTCCCACCACGAATCCGCTTAGTCCCAGCACCTTCGTATAGAATACCATCAGATAATTACTGGCAAAAATAAAGCTGAAATCATTTCCGAAGTCTCCGAACATATATCCGATTTTATCCCGAAGTCCAAAAGGTCTCACCTCCCCGTAACAGTCTTCTTTTCTGTTTCCTCTGTCATCTGTTACCATAATATCCTCCATTCCTGCCAGATTTCAGCTGTTATCCATGCCTCAGACCTTCATGCAAGGCGGAACAGTCCAATGCATGGGATTTTACTGTAAACGTCTTCATCCCCGGCACTTCAGCGCCGCGTTTCCTGTTCCGTGCCGGTTCACAAAGGAGTAGCCTGAATTTTTATGAGATACTACGTGGGCACAACAGCATATTTTTTAAGCATAATCATGCTTATCATTTCACAGACACAGGAATAATATACATCTCTCTTGCTCCATCCTATCCGGCCTATATTGTCCGCACATATCTCAACAAAATTTTTCTTGTCTTTTTCTCCATTCCGGTTCATAATACTTGTGGAACAGTACGAAATGCCACAACAGAACGGCACAAAGCGCCATAAAGGAGCAGCACTTAGCGCCACAAAAAAGTGGCACTTAGAAGTTGCTTCGCAATTTCGCTGGCGTTACTCCTGCGAAGAACTTTCCTGTAATATAAAAGAGATGAAAGAGGATAAAAATGACACTTTTCACTGTATTTTTCCAGATGCTTGCACTTCTCATTATGATTGGGGCCGGTTTCTTCCTGACCAAAGCAAAAATGATGGATGCCCACACCAACACACAGATGTCCAAAATGATCGTGAATCTGTTCAATCCCCTGCTGATTGTGTCCAGCGCGGCCAATTCTGCAGGTCAGGTTTCCCTGCATACCATGGGAACCATTGCGGTGATCGCCTCAGGCATGTTCGTCATCTTCATTCTTGTGGGAATGCTTCTGTCGCCTCTCTTTGACAAAGCACCGGATCAGCGGAAAATATTCCAGATGATGTTCGTTTTCTCCAATCTGGGATTCATCGGCATCCCTGTAGTCTCCAGCATTCTTGGAGAGGAATATGTGGTCTATGTAAGCGAATTTCTGCTGATTTATACGCTCGTCTTCTATACCTATGGCGTTGCGTTGATGGATGGTAAATTCTCTCTGTCTTCCATGAAATCCATGCTCAATCCGGGAACCATATCCGCACTTGCCTCCCTGCTGATTATCGTCCTGGGCATTCAGCTTCCGGGCTTTATCAAAACAGCCGTTTCCTACCTGGGAAACGTAACTTCTCCCATGGCTCTGGTGGCTGTGGGCTTTACGCTGGCCCATTCTGACCTGAAGAAAATCTTCGGACAGCCAAAGCTGTATATTTTTTCCGTCATTAAGCTGCTGATATTACCCCTGCTCATGCTGCCCCTGTTAAAGCTGGCCACGGACAGCCAGGGGCTGATTTTCGTATGCATTGTCATGTTCGGCATGCCCATCGGCAACATGCCCCTGATTCTGGGCAATCAAAAAGGCATCGACGGCTCCACCTGCAGCGCCGCCATCATTCTGACCACGCTGCTCTGTGTGCTTACGATACCTGTGCTGCTCACCGTTGCCGGTTTATAAAAGGGGCGGGTAAATAAAAATACTCTCCTTTTTCAAGGTTGGTCATACATTTGTTATATAAAACACAGTCGAACTTGTCAAAAATTAATATCAGGCTTACAATAGACTTACAACAAAACTGTAAATCCAGGGTTCACAAATCGGTCCCTGCTAACCCAACATTCAGAAAGGTATGGTGATTCCCATGAAAGATTCTAACTGCGGCTATTGTATGAGAGGAGAACTGCTGGAAAAATTCGGTATCTTTATCTGTGACCTGACGGTCAGCAGCCTGGTTCTGTTCAAAGAACAGAGCAAACCAGGCAGATGTATTGTGGCCTACAAAGATCATGTAAGCGAACTGATTGACATCAGCGACGAGGAACGGAACGCCTTTATGGCGGATGTGGCACATGTGGCCCGCGCGCTTCATAAGGCATTTCATCCCGATAAGGTAAATTACGGTGCTTACGGAGACACCGGCTGTCATCTGCACATGCATCTGGTTCCCAAATATGAAGGCGGAGATGAGTGGGGCGGCACATTCCAGATGAACCCCGGCAAAACCTATCTCACAGATGCGGAATATCAGGAGATGATTGAGAAGATTAAGGCGAATCTTTAGGCTGTAATCTGCTTTTTTAAAACGAAGGTCTGTCATTGAACAGTAAAGTGAAACTGCCCATTGGTATTGAAGACTAACAATTAAGCACTTACGTACAAAAGGCTGCCTATCATTGATACTGATACAGACAGCCTTTCATTTATACAGCCACATCCACAGCGCCTCCGGACTCTGCCGCGGCACCCGCACCGCCCGGGGCCATGCCCACCACAGCTACATCAACCACAGCGCCGGATTCCACGGAAGAAAGAACATCGCCTGTGCTTCCATACGCTGCCGCGGAAAAATCCATGGGCGATGCCTCTGAAGGCCCTCCGTAATTAGCCCCCAGCCCCATCTTGCTTTCCTCGATATCGTTGCGCTCTTTGATTTTTCGAAGTTTTTTGCGTTTTTCCAGTTCTCGCCGCAGAGCTTCCTCTCTGGCTTTCCGCCTGGCCTCTTCCGCTCTTTTTCGCTTTTTCTCCAGCAGCTCTTCTTTCTGCAGATTCTTTACTTTCCCTTTTACCTTGCCGAGGACCTTCTTCACCTTGCTGACTGCCATTCTGATCTCACTGGTTTTCGCACCACTGGATTTAATGGAGCGGATTTTGAACAGAAGCCTGGACTGAATAGCCTTTAATGCAGGCACCTTTTCCGCCTGCTCCACCAGCATGAGATCCATGGTGGCATCGTACAGGTTCGTCTTATTTTTCGGGTCCAAAGCATCCTTATAGGCTTCGGACAGCTTCCGAAGCTGCTCAAAAATGCTTTCTCCGGACTCCTGATATTCCTTCCGGCTCTTCTGCAAGGCCTCCCGGGCCTGCTGTCTGGCCGACTGTTCCACACTCTGCCGGTTCTGATTTGTCTGCCAGGAATCCTCGCCCGACTGCTTCGTAAGGTTAATCTCTGCTCCGACCTTCTCCTGCCCGGCATTGCCTGCACCGATCCCTGAACTGGTCCGGGGTGTCTGCTGATTCCTGTAAGATTTTAATGCGCCGTTTACTCTATCCATAGAAATCCCCTCCACATCCTTGTGGCTGCACCTTCCGCGTATCTGTACAATAACAATACGTCGTCAAAGTCTGCTGTTAATTTCTATATCGGCAGATTTCGGGAAAACGAGAACCGGCTGCTGTCATTTTTTGCCAGTGCCGCGGGGCTTCCCCCTCTTCCTTCCGTTCACACTTCATCTGTCAGAGACTGAATGACATCGATAATTTTCCTGTCCGGCTCCTCAAACGGCATATAAATGGTCCTTGGCACGAATGAGTTTCCTTTCACAGGAATACCTGCTATGCTCTTCGCCCACATACATCCCAACGCATACCTTCCATATACATAATGCATATGAAAGCCGTCTCTGCAAATGGTCCTTTCCGCGCCCTCTCCGAAATATTCGGTTCCGCGAAGTGCCTGTATCAGTTCCCCGCCGGGAACCAATGAAAGTCCGTACCTTTCTGCCATTGTGGTATACGCCACCCGCAGTCTGCGCAGCATCTCCTGCTGGTCCTTATGATACCGCCCGAAATTCCAGTGTGTGCTGTCCCTCTCATAAGCCCATGTCTCATGCAAAAACAGCTTTGCGCCGGCAGCATTCTTTCTCAGGTATTCCACCATATTTCCCAGAAAAGGTTCATAAGTATCCATCCAGCCACTGTCATGGCTGGCCTGCTGTGTCACGATAAAGTCCCACTTTGCCTCCCCCAGCATATCCTGTATGGACACCTTTCTGTCGGTCTTCTCTCCATTCACCTGAAGCTGATATTCCCTGGCCGCATTTTCAATATTAAACCAATGCTTTTCCAGCGGGCATCCGCCGATAAAAAGGTTCACCACCAGGTTCTCCACGCCTGCTGCCTCCAGAATCTGGTGCAGATAATAGGTGGCATCCTCCGAAAAACTATTGCCAATTGCAAGAATTCTGATCATTTTTCCTCCGTTCCGAAAGCACATTATCGCTCTCTTTCTCCCGCTTTCTTCCTTTCTGTCCCGAAACGTCTGTAATTTCAGCATCCCGTGTCTGTACTGCATTTCAAAAGCTCCGTTTTATTACCCCTGACCCACACTCGCCTCCCCTGTACGGTGTACGGAATATGGTGTATTTCCGTTTATCCGAATTTTCGTTTCCAGCCGGATATCTCTGGAAGATGCACCGATGAACACCCGATACCAGTCATCTTCCGCCACCCAGTCATGCAGCATGATATTATAATAGCCCAGTTCTCTCACCAGAATCACTATTTCAAGCCGCTTCTCCTGCCCGGCTTCCAGCCGGACCTTCTCAAAAGCCTTCAATTCTTTGACCGGTCTGCTCATCACAGGAGAGCACTGTCCGATGTAGATCTGCACCACTTCCACGCCGGCCCTGTCACCCAGATTCGTTATCACTGCGCTGACCTTCAGCTCATCTCCCTCAAGCGTCACATTGCCGTCCCTATATCCGAAAGCGGTATAGGAAAGCCCGTGGCCGAAAGGAAAGGCAATCTCCTCAGGATGTCTGTCATAATAGTGGTATCCCACTTCCAGGCCTTCCCGATAGGACACCCGCATATTTTCTCCAAAATCAATATCACGCCGGATTCTTTCCGAAAGCCCAGCTCGTTCCACCTCACCATGTTCACCAGCGCGCGCCGCGTGGTAAATTCATCCTCTGCTATTACCAGTGAATACATCTCTTTTTGTCCCCCATTGACAAAATATTTTTATTATCGTTATTCTGTTCTATTCTAAGCTTTATTGTTTTCCATATTTTCTATCTGATATCATATACACTACGAGCCTTCAGTCCCACAGGCTCGCCCCGAAGAATTTTCACCCGCTTCTCCCCGGCGTTCATGTCAAAATAATTATCGGATAACAGCAGATCCTCCGTCTCGTTGAGAACCTCCACCGCTCTTGCATAGGCCTCTGCCCTCACCGTTATTTCATCTCCCTGTATGGAGACCTTCAGCTTCGGGTCCGCAAACCGGAACTGCTTCGGCGGAACAAACAGTACTGTGCCGCCTGAGACAGCTGTCCCGCCCACATAACAGTCATAACTGACGTAGTTGTCATATAATCCGGCATCTGCCATCTCCTCCTTTGGAAGCCAGACTGCAGAAAGTGCAGGTACATCCAGTACCGCTTCTCCTTCCCGCAGGATCCCGGCTTCTGCATTCCGCAGCGCCCATCTCACCGTTGCCCGCACATCCTGCATGGTTTCATTGGCCACATTCAGATGAATGGCTTTCTTCACTTCATAAGGCTCCGCATTGGGATTGGCATCCTGGGTCAGCACACCTTCCTCCGCACAGGACAGCAGAACCGGTGCAAAGCACCGCTTCTCATAATAGTGCAATGCCTTCCAGCGTCCGCAGTAATCAATGGATGACCAGCTCGCCACCGGCCAGCAGTCATTCAGCTGCCATACCACGGTCCCCATACAGCGTCCTCTGTTGCGCCGGAAATGTTCCACCCCGTAACGGATGGCCTCCGCCTGCAGCAGCTGAGAGGCATACAGCAGTGTATCAAAGTCCCCTGGATAGAGGAAAGTCTGCTCCATATAGTTCATAATCTTGCCGTTTGCGCTGGAATTTCTCTGATGCTTCTCCATGACATAAGAGAAAATATTGCGGTCCTCTGGCTCCGTAAAAGTTTCACAGGTCTTCAGAGACGGAAATGACTGGAATCCGAATTCGGACACATACCGGAAATGGAATTTTCGGTATTCCGTAATCGGTTTATTTCCGTGCCATACATCCCAGTAATGTACATCTCCCCGGTTCTCATCGTTTGGCATGTCGAATGCACCTCCTGAAGAAGGACTGGCAGGCCAGTAAAAGGTATTGGGATCATATTTCTTCAGAATCCGGGGAATCAGATACTCATACATCTTCACATAGTCGCTCTTCTCCCGGGGATGCTTCACCCAGAGGCCGTCCTTCACAAACTGTTCCATCTCATTATTGCCGCACCACAGTCCCAGAGAAGCATGATGTCTGATTCGCTTGATATTGTCGATAAATTCCGCCGTAATATTTTCCTCGAATCCTTCTGTCAGATGATACACCGCACAGGCGAACATGAAATCTTCCCACACAATCAGTCCCAGCTCATCACAGGCATCCCAGAATGCGTCGCCGGGATAATGTCCGCCGCCCCACACACGAATGCAGTTATAATTGGCATTTCTCGCCTGCAGCAGCAGGTTATGGGTGCGCTCGGGTGTCACCCGGGCCAGAATGTTGTCCTCCGGAATGTAATCTGCCCCCATGGCAAATATTTTCACTCCGTTGATTTCATGGCAGAACTGCTCTCCCCAGGCATCCTTCTCCCTGTGCATTCTCATGGTGCGCAGACCAATCCGCCGCTTCCAGGAATCCAGCGCCCTGTCACCCTGCAATAATTCTACTTCTACCTGGTAAAGGGGCTGCTCTCCGTACCCGTTAGGCCACCACAGCTGCGGTTCTTCGATTAGAATCCCTTCGCCGACTGCCTTTTCCGATCTCACAACCATTTTCTTCCCCTCCGGATCCGTCACCGTCACCCGCACCCCCAGCCCATCCAGCTGTCTGTCATCCCTGCCGAACCGTCTCGGAGCCTCCTCTCCCGGCCGCTCCACCTCTATAATCATCTTTAATGTCACCTGATTCTGTGCATGTTCCTGGGTAATGTAGACACTGTCAATTCTGGCCTGGGAAAACCCAATCAGCCTTACCTCCCTCCAGATACCTGCATCCGGAAGACGCGGACCCCAGTCCCATCCGAACATGCAATGGGCCTTCCGCAGATGCGGAAACCCTGCCATGGCGTCTTCTGAACCACCGATTGGATCCTTCTCATTGGCCTCTCTGATGAACTTCGTAGGCGAGTGCAGAATTACCTTCAGCTCATTCTCTTTCACCCGCAGCAGATCTCTGACCGGAAATTCCCAGGTACGGTGCATGTTTTCCACATGAGAAATCCAGATATCATTCAAATAAATATCCGCCACAGTGTCAATTCCGTCAAAATGGAGAAGCACCTTATCCTGCGAAAGCATCTCCTCCGGTACGTCGAAATCTGTGATATACGTAAAATCGTTTTCCATAATTTTCAGCGCGGCCAGTTCATTGTCCCGATAATAAGGGTCCTCCATTTTTCCGTTCCGCAGCAGGTCATTGTATACGCTTCCCGGCACCAGGGCAGGAATCCATTCCCTATCCCCTGTCATCTGCATTTTCCAGTTGTCCGTCAGTTTCATCACTCTCATCCGTGTCATCCTCCAATCTGTATACCAGACATCATCTGTCTCTTTTCTGCCGTGAATACTATTTTTATTCTATCATTGTGCAACTCCTCTTTTCAACAGCATTTTCTTGCGCCAATATCGTTCCTTCCTTTCCGGCAAAATTCTTTCCTTATTCAAATTAAAGTTGTTCCTCAGCTTCATTGACTTTACCTGGGATTGCAGATATACTATGCCTATAAACACTGTGGCAAAATAATGATGCTTTTTAAAGTTATCCTGTAAAATGGAGTATCCAACAACAAAACAGCAGAAAGGAAAAGAAATGGATATCACAAAATTTGTAGACAAAGCCGCGCCTCTGGGCGTTCTCGGCGTCAAAATTACGCAAAATAACGAGCTGATCGCCCAGTGGCACAGCGAAGATGAATGCCGCCGCAACGTGTACTCCGCCGCCAAAAGCTTTACCTCCTGCGCAGTGGGCTTTGCTGTTCAGGAGGGGCTTCTCTCCCTGGCGGAGAAGCTTACCGACATTTTTCCCCGGGAGCTTCCGGAAACAGTCGGCAAAAACCTGGCAAAAGCCACAGTCCGTGATCTGCTGACCATGTGCCTTGGGCAGGAAGCAGGCTTCCTCATGGGGGCACAGCGCCCTCTTTATGAAGAGGACAACTGGGTTAAGCTGTCCCTTTCCATCCCCTTTCCCTATACCCCAGGCAGTCGTTTTGTCTATAATAATGTGGGCCCATACCTGGCCGGCATCCTGGTGCAGCGGCGGTCCGGCTGTGACCTGGTGTCCTACCTGACTCCCAGACTTTTTACTCATCTGGGCATCAAACGTCCCATGTGGGAGACGGATCCTATGGGCAATACCTTCGGTGCAGGCGGACTGTTCCTGACCTTGTCGGAACTGCATAAATTCGGTCTCTTTTACCTGAACAAAGGCCGCTGGAACGGAAAGCAGCTACTCTCGCCCGAATGGATAGAAGAAAGCACAAAACCGCAATCCGATCCTCGCTACGGTTATCTGTTCTGGCGAGGAGAATACAATTCCTTCCGGGCAGACGGAAAATATTGTCAGCTCTCCATCATTCTGCCTAACCAGGCCGCCGTTGTCTCTCTTGTAGCGGAATGCAGGAAAGGAGACAAGCTTATGCAAGCTGTCTATGATGAACTCTGTGCGCAGCTTTAAGACACACAATTTTAAGGCACGCTGTTTTCTGCGTGCCTTAGGAAAGCCCTTGCGCCTGTATCAGGCATTCCTTTTCCATCCTGGAGGCCCGATTCCTTCTCATTTAATCACACTTCCAATCAGCACCTGCTTCCCTCGAAATGCAAATATCGTTCAACAAAATATGATCGCTGCCCTGTACAGCAACAAGGCAATCAGAAATTCTGATGTGGAAGAACTCAGGAATGTTCTGTATCAGTTAGAAACAGAACATTCCATCCTACACCCTGGTGAACACAAGGCATCCAACCTCGGACATCTGAGATTTATAAAATGCCGCGTTCTTCACCGTATTGTCCGTTGCCAGATGAATCTGACGCACATCCCGGTAACGTTCCAGCACTGCCTGGAGCAGCCGGGAGCCAATCCCCTGCCTGTGATATTCCGGATACACCAGAATGTCCTGAATAAACACAATTGTGTACCCGTCGCCCACCACCCGAATGATCCCCTGAAGCGCATCACCCTCATAGGCCGCCAGAATCAACAGCGAATTCTCAAATCCTTTTCTCAGGCTATCCGGCTGGTTCGTGTAAGCCGTCCAGCCCACGCTGGTATACAGACTCAGTATTTCTTCTTCATAGTATTCTGTGTACTCTCTGATTTCCATCGTACGCACCTCTCAAACCTTAGTTTTATAGTCAAATATGAAGATACCTGTTCCTCAACTCATTTTGCCCGCCCATCAGCAGATTTTCAAAAAATAACTCCAATATTCCAAAGTGTCTTTGATGCTGCCGCAGGAAGCATAGTACACAGTTTCCCCATTCAGCACCCACTCTTTTTTCGTGATATTATAGGGTCTGAACCGGCCCGCATGTTCAAACACCCCTTCAAAAAGACGCCGATGTATGGTCTGCAATCTTTCCTTCAATGTGCGCCTTTGCTGTCTCCAGAAGATACTCTGAAATCTGCAGATTATCAACAGCCTGCAGGCCTATTGCCGTCTGCCAGGCAGCGCTCTTCTCCGCTCTGTCAGGTTCTCCTTGCTTTATATATTCCCCCAGCTCACACTGCCATTTTCTATTCTCTGCCATTCTGTTCTCTCCTGACCTGGTGCCCTCAATATTAGGTCAAAGGCTAAATATTCAGTAAACCAGCAATATCAAAAAAATTGATATATAGGTCATCATAGATATTTACCTTAATTGTGGCTTCAAAGGAATATTGAAGGTTCAGTAAATCTCCTTCAAAATAGTTAACCGTTACCAGCCGGCGTTTCGGGTCCACAATCCAGTATTCCCGAACACCATAATTTTTGTAGTAGTATGCTTTTCGGATATAATCATCTGACGGATTGCCGGGAGAAACAATCTCAATGATGAAGTCCGGGGCGCCATTGCAGCGATTTTCGTCCAGCTTGTCTTTGTCGCACACAGTCATAATGTCTGGCTGTACGATTGTGAGGGGATTGTCCGAAAGTTTTACATCGAATGGAGCAGGAAATACTTTGCAATCTCCTTTCCGGCTTTTCACATAGAAGTTAAGCAGTGTACTCAGCTCCAGAAGTATCGACTGATGGATCTGTGAGGGGCTGGCCATATAATAAATCTGTCCTTCAAATACTTCTGCCCTGATATCTTCCGGAAGAGCTTCATACTGCTCCAGAGAGATAATCTGAGATTGAGGCTGTAATGCTGGCATAAAGAACACTTCCTTTCAAGAACTTTAACCAAAGGATAAACGAAAGCCCTGAAAAAGTCAATCGCCAATTCGTACATATCTCTTATCCTCATGATTTCCTCCGGATCTACCCGTTTTTACACTTGAAAAAGCTACCCCATACATTTACAATAGAATTTAGATTTAGGAGATTTAGGAGGTAATTCCCCATGAGTGCCACCCACTATAAAATTTCAAACAAAAACATATACGGCTTCAACACAAATATGTATCAGATGCTTCTGTGGCTTCCCGCCCTGATAGCGCTGACCCTGTTTGTGGAGTTCGTTCTGGGACCCCTTTTTTACAAAATTTATCAGAAAGACGTTACCCTGAAAGAAGGAGCCGCCGGCGCTGAAGCCGGGGCGGAAGTTTCCATCGCAGAATCCATAGCGGATATGGAAAATCTGGATACCTTTACCCTGATTGTAAAGGGTGTGGTGATCAACCATGACACCATCCGCAGCGGCGACCGGATCTACCACTACATTCAGCTGCCCAGCGGTGAGAAAGTCATCGCCCATATCAACAAAAAGGCAATCCAGGAGACGGATACCCCCGGTGAATACCGCATGCCGGCAGGTGTGTGGAGGGAATGGACGGCGCCGGATGAAGTTATGATATTTGAAAACACTATGACACAAATGGACCATTATATAGACATGTATGGGGATTATGTCCCGGTACTGGGAGAATCAGACTATGGAAGGATGCTGGGCCGCTGGACATCCGCATGGATTTATGTGATCTTTGTGCTGCTTTACCGTGTGATTGGTGTGCGCCGTTGGCGATTTGCGCCTGCCATTTTCTGGAGGAGAGATCCCCTCCTTCCCCGCAACGATCTGGAGTGCTGGTGTGCTTCCACTTTCGCCATCTGGGCCCATTCCTTCGCCATGCTGGAGGGCTGGCCCCTGATCACAGGTGTACACGGAACCCGGAAAGTAGTGGCCAATTTCCGAAATGTGGCCCTGGGAGAGCAATGGGATATCCGAAACCGGCAGGATGGACTGCAGACAGTCCATGAGCTGGTCGACCGGCATGCCGGACAACTGGATACCATGTATGCAGGCTGGGATCTATGCCGTGCCACCCAGCTTCTGGGCATGATGTACCTGGTGAAAATGATAGACCGTAACGAACTGGATCAGGAATTCAGCAGGGCCGGCAGGGTCATCCAGCAGCAATTCCATTCCTGGGACGAGATGGCGGAAAGCTACCTGGACGGTTATGAAGACTGGCGCAGACAGAGCGGAGACACGAACGCCGCTCAGAACGCCGCCGGCCGCAGAGCCATTTTCCAGCAATTAAAGGCAAATCCGGACGGCCCCTACTCGGTGCCCTGGAGAACGGACCTGACATGGACGCCGGGAAGCGGCAGGGGTGAGCGGACCGTGGTGAAAAAAGTTCTGCTGCTGTATCGGGCGCGGGATATTTAATCTGGTCTCTCCTGCTTATTCAGACTATATGATTTCGTCGGCCAATGCTGACTTTCATAACAATGCGCTGCTCTCACATACCTGAGCCATCCCGCCTACAACCGCGTAAATACAAGGAAGTCACCCTCGGACATCTCGCGAAAACCCTGGGATTTATAAAATGCCGCCGTCTTTGGCTTATTGTCCGTTACCAGATGAATCTGACGTACATCCCGATAGCGCTCCAGAATCGCCTGCAGCAACATCTACCCTATCATAATCCTTATGCTCCCTCAAGCAGGGAGCCCTGGCGGTTTTCCACCATACCTCTCCAGTATTTCCAGAATTCCTGTCTCATAGATATTCCCGCCCAGCACATCACCAGTTCTCCGGCAACCCCTTTTATTTTCTCCCTGTCCCTGCTGAAAAAGCCGTTCGTGATGATCTGCCGGCTGGGTATCTCCATCCCCGCTGCCGCCTGATGTACCGCATACACAGACTCCGCTGTGATCCCCCTCCGCGCAATGCCTGCAGCGGCCGGTACATCCATACGTTATCACGAATTCTATACGATTCAGATTTTTTTACATATTTGTTCGTCGAAATCTCCTTTTACCAAATTATTCTCCTCTGCGCTCCTTTAAAAATGCAACAAGGTTTCGTCTATGCAAAAGTGAACGGAAATGATAACGGCTGCTGCCTCTCTTATAAGAACAGCTGCTGCCTTTCCGTATAGTAGGTGGTTTTGGCGGCAATCTTCTGAATGAGAATCCTGTCGCCCTCATCGGTATATTTTTTTCCGAAATTATGTACTCTTAAAAAGCTTCTCTCCTCGCCGCTGATAATGTCCGGCGATATCCTTTCAATATTTGCAACGGCATCTTTCAGCACGTCAGAGATAGCAGTATACAGCGCATTCAGTCTGTCCTCCGGAATCTTCCCCGCCGTTGACTTCGGTGAGATATTCGCTTTCCAGAGAATTTCGTCCGCATAGGCATTGCCGATTCCCTTTATGATACTCTGGTCGATCAAGAAAGCCTTTATATTCTTGCGCTGATTTCTCCTGACTGCATTCAACAGATAAGTAAACGTAAAATTCTCTCCCAATGCATCCGGAGTATTTGTTTCCATCGGGTTAAAAGTAACCTTACATAAACTCTGAAGGTCCGAGATTACCAGTATCTCTTCTCCTTCTAAGCCTACGGACAATATTTTATAAGGAATCCCGGCTGCTTCCTCCGGCGCACAGATATGAAATTTACCGCTCAACATAAGGTGCACACTGAAAGTCTCATCATTTTCCAACTGAAAATACAGCTCCTTACCTTTCCTCACAATATCCGCGATTCTTGTCTGGAGAAGCTTTGTTCTCACGATATCTCCATCTACATTCACACGGCTTCTGTTCAATACCTCTGCGGAAACAATCTCCCTGCGAGCAATTCTCTTCCTTAAGTTCTTAGAAAAAACCTGCAAATCCGGTAATTCTGGCATTTTTCGCACCTCCTCACGCCTTAAGCTTACCGCTATGGTCATCTTTTGTCAAATTATTTGTTCAGCAAAATCACGATACCCGATGCTTCATGCAACAGTTATCCTTCATTCTCAAAAGAAAAAACTTCAAAAATTTTCCTGGCGCTGACAGCAATCACAAACGACATGACGCCGGAAAACAGAACAACCGCCGCTTCAGCTCCCTCACAGAGCTCAAACAGAACACCATATAATGCGTTGCCCAGCGGCTGCGCACACATGGAAACGGTAAAAATGACTGCAATCACCTTTCCAATGAGATTCTGTGGCGTCTCCTTTTGAACAAAGGACATCATCTGTACGCTGAATACAGTTGAGAACACCATAATGCAAAAACAACATACCGTAATGACGATATACTTTATCATTCCCGATGAAAAAAGAAGCAGGGCAGCACCCACAGGAAACACACTTATAGCGCAGGCAATTACCAGATTCCCCGATTTCCGGATAGACAATCTTCCCGCGAAAATGCCCGCGCAGATTCCTCCTGTCAATCCTCCCGCCGCCAGTGCGCCTTCCGCATAACCGCACAGTCTGTTTGCCTGTTCTGCTTCAAAGCCTAATATTTCTGTAATCAGATACGGCAGCGCCACCATAATCATTGCGGACAGAAATAAATTAATCCCACAGACAACCAGAAGCACTTTCCCGATAACAGGTTTCTTCTTTCGAATAAACAGAAGGCTTTCCGCAAAATCAGCTCCTGCCATTTTCCTAATACTGTCACCGGGAGCCTGCTTCTGAAACGGAATTCTGATAAAAATCTCCATAACTGCCGACAGCACAAAACAAACCATACAAACCCATAATACAGGCCTGAGTCCATATGCACTGTACAGAACCCCGCCAAGCACGGGCCCTGTCAGAGACGAAAAGGAGCTGATGGTATTAATGACAGAATTTGCCGCCATAACATGCTCCTGATTTACCAGTGCCGGTATACTTGCCTGCACAGACGGCTGATACGCACCTGCGATCCCATACAGAATCATCAGCGTAACCGTCAGCAGCACAATGAGATTTCCCGTATGCATAAGCAGAGAAAACGCAAGTATCACCGCCGCTGTAAAGAAATCCAGTATCACCATAATATTTCTCTTATTTACTCGATCCGCCACAATGCCGCCCACCGGCGACAATAGAATGGACGGGATAAATGCACATGCCGTAACGGTCCCGTAAAGGGCTGATGAACCCGTCAGATTCAGCAGATACAACGGCAGCACAAATCTCAGGGCGGCATTGCCGAACAGAGAAATAATCTGACCAACGACAACCAATGTGAAATCTTTTGAAAATAATCTGGAATGCATTTTTGAAACCTCCTATGCTTTGTTTTTCTTCCGGTTACTATAAAAGGCATGGTTTTTACTGAAGCATGCCGGCAACAGGGCATTGACTTCCTGTAATGTGGTCATAATTATATTCATACATACCTTCCAGCGGTATGTATGAATCCCAAATACAGGACTGTCACATTTAGAAAATCTTCTGCCGAACGCAGCATGTATAAATCAGCCTTTTCCACATTCTGCAGAAGGATTTCCCCACATGACAGCCCCTGCATTTCCGGGCCCCTCTCCTCCACTGCCCGGATTTCATTTACTTATTCTTCTGATAAATGACCGCCAGTTCCTGTAGTCTCCCCAATATTTCATCATCCACAATATCCAGCCCAAGCCCCCCCAGCATTTGGGCAAACACCATAAATTTGCCGTAAGCTTCTTCTGCGGAATCCTTAAATACCATGGGATTCATCCAGATATTCGCCACAAATAAAACCAACTCCGCCAGCTGCCGCGGATACTCTGTCTCAATAGAGCCGTCGGCAATCCCCTGCTCTATAATAGGCAGTATATAATTGGGCACAGCATTTTCAATGGTATCATGCAGCAGACTGACTAAAAGCTTCGAATTACTGTAAAAGTCCGGTGCCAGCGTAAAAATATCATTTTGTACGGGCCGATTGACAGATTCTTTAAAAATTGCCTTCATTTTCTCCCTGCCGCTGAGATCGTTCCGATCCCGGACAACCGCAAGCATCCGATTGGATTCCGCGGTCATTCTCTCGATAACGGCAGTCAGAATATCCTCTTTGGATTTAAAATGATGATAAATCGCCCCCTTACTCAGGCCGCCCAGACGTTCAATGATATCCTGAATGGATGTATGCTCATACCCCTTCTCCATGAATAACCTAAATGCCACATTCAATATTAAATTGACAGTTTCTTCCGGATGCTTATTTCTGGACACTGCTTTCTCCCTTCATACATACCGATAGTATGTTTAAACATTATCATACTGTTAGTATGTTTGTCAAGTATAAATCTAATCTCTCTTCAAAATTTTCCGTACTTTCCTGAAAGCATCCCTTCCTTTCTCCGATTTATTATATAGAGCGCGCTTCACTCGAATCAGTCATAATGAACGAAAGGAAAAACTCATGGAAGATACTGAAATTATCACGCTGCTTACGGAACGCAAAGAATCCGCACTGGACGAAATCATTTGCCGGTATGGCAGACTGCTGAAATCTTTTGCCGGACGAATTCTGCCTTCAGCCCAGGATGTGGAGGAATGTGTAAACGATGTACTGCTGGACATATGGAATACCATTCCGCCAAAAGGAGACTCTGTGATCTGCCGATCAGAATACACGAAAGGACTGCATTCACAGATTTATTCCGATGATCCGGCGGAAGCTTCAAAAATGACTGCTATCTACTGCATCGATCTGGAACAAGCGGACGGCAAAGACCTGATCGGAAAGGAACTGACTGTTCAGCTACTCTATGCGGAAGGCGGAGACGGCTTCACCAGCACCTTTACCCCAATCTCCTGTTTTCCAAGCAGAAGCTGGGATATCGGCAGAACCTATGAATTCGGAGAGCACAGCATCACATTAAAGAGTGTCCGGGAATCAGCTCTCTATGTGACCCTGTTCATTGACTGCGCCACCATCGGGCACACAGGGGATGATTATACCTTTATCCTGTCAGATGAGCTGGACAACGATTACACCGTCTATCCCTATGAAGACAATGATGTAAATGGATACTGGTATACCAAACCTGATACCATGGGGACAAGGCTGACTCTGAAAATAATCCGCAGCAATATGAAATCATCCCCCTATGGCGAAATCACAGATGACAGCTATGAGGTGCTCTATGAGATTCCCATAGATCTGGCCCCCACAAATGTTCCGTGAACTGCCATTATCGGAATATAGAGCTTCTGTCCGGATAAATCTGAAACTGTGCGTCTGCCTGTGATACGACGCACAGTTTCATCCGGCCACTGTGCCTGCCTGTTTTTCTTTTCTATCAGATATTTTTAGCCATTCCGGGAGAGTGATATTTTACAGCAGCCGCATGGCCTGTTCCACCGCATCCCGCATATTCTTCTGTGCTCTTTCCTTTTCCATGGCCTCCTCCAGTGTGACAACCTCCCTGAGAATGGGGAAATAAGCGTCGATTCCAGCCTTGTTGCAGGCTCTGGCCTCCTCCGCCACACTGCCGGAAAAGGCCAGTACTTTCTTCCCGTACTTTTTCGCCAGCCCGGCCACGCCCACAGGAGCCTTTCCCATCACCGACTGTCCGTCCAGCCTTCCTTCCCCGGTAATCACCATATCCGCCTGCGCTATGTCGTCTTCCAGCCGGGTCTCTTCCAGCACAATCCTGATTCCGGGCTCCAGCACCGCATTGGTGTAAGCCAGAAAGACAAATCCCAGGCCTCCTGCCGCCCCTGTCCCGGGCGCCGCGGCATCTGCAGCCGGATAGAACCTGCGCGTCACTTCCGCAAAATGTTCCAGCCCCAGGTCCAACTGCCGGATCATCTCCGGCGTGGCTCCTTTCTGGGGGCCGAATACCGCGCTGGCCCCTGAAGGCCCGCACAGCGGATTTGTGACATCGCACGCCACTCTAAACACACATTCCTCCAGCTCCGGGACCACTTTTTCTCTCCTGATTTCCACAATCCTGTCCAAATCCGACGCCTTCTGCGCCAGATTGCCTTCCTCGCAGACAAATTCATATCCGAATGCCCGCAGCATCCCCAGCCCTCCGTCATTTGTGGCGCTGCCGCCTATGCCCATCAGAAAGCGTCTGCAGCCTGCCTTCACAGCTTCCAGAATCACCTGCCCCGCTCCATAGGTGGAAGCGGCCATAGGATTGCGTTCCTTCGGCGTTATCAGTGTGATTCCGGCCGCTCCGGCCATCTCAATGATTCCCAGCTTTTCCTGCTCCACTATCCCATACCTGCAGTCCACTTCCCTGCCCAGAGGGCCTTGGACTTTTGCCGTACAAATCACACCTCCCAATCCCGGCGTAAGCGCTTCCACCGTACCCTCACCACCGTCGGCCATGGGGCGGACTAAAATCTCCGCTTCCGGGAATACACGCTTCGCCCCGTCCTTCGCCGCATTTCCCGCTTCCAGGGAAGTCATACAGCCCTTAAATGAGTCCATTGCAATTACTATTTTCATTCCTTTCTATCCCTCTTCCATCAGAATATATACTTTACAATTTAACCCCGTACTTCCTCCCGGTCGGAACATTTCTGCTCTGATTCCATAATTACGTAATGGAATGATTTCCCCTGCGCACACCTGTACTATCGAGCAGCGGAATGCCCTTCTCCACTGCTCACCGCACAGCCCGTATGCCGCTCCGGGGGAACCCTTCCCATTGCGGGCCTGCGCATAAAAGAATCCGCCTCAGACGTCGGCCTGAACGCGGATTCCCTTTATCCCAAAGAATTATACAAAAATACCCTGGACAATTCCTCACTGTAATCTATTCACAGAGCAGCATCTCCCCCGGCTTCACACTGTAATCATGCATATTCATCCTGAAATACAGTGTAGTATAAGTAGGGTTGTAAACCTTCTTCTGATCCATACTGAATATCAGCTGATGGTAAGCGGCTATGTAATCATAAATCTCAATGTTGGCAGCGTACCAAATGTCATCACGATTTCCCATGAACTCTGCAAATTCTTCTATCACCTGCCAGTTATCATTGGCCTCAAATTCATAGCTGTGGCCCCACAGATAGAAGAGCCCCGGTGCGGATGGGAACGGATTTTCCACAAATTTCTGTGCCAGTTCCATTAATCTTGGATTATTATGATGGCAGGTGGCAGGCATTCTCAGCCAGTCTGTGGGAATGTCGAACTTCTCCGTAGATTCCACCGTTCTGGAATACGCGATACCGCACCTTTTCAGCACATCCACCACAGAATCATTGTAAGTGCCGAAAGGATACGCCATCCCCCGGATCATTCCGCCATACTCTGCTTCCAGATTCATACGGTCCTGCAGGACTTCATAGGTACACAGATTTTCCGGCAGCTGCTCCAGCCACGGATGGGTCAGGCCATGAACCGCCACTTCCATACCGCTGTTCCCATACAGTTCCTGGCACATCTTTTTAGACATTCTCCTGTGAATAGTCCCCTCCGGCCAGATCTTTCCTTCCGGCACATACAGACCGCTGCTGATGTTAAAGGTTCCCTTCAGACCGTGCTTTTTCATAATGTCAATCAGTCGCACATCCTGTTCCACCCCGTCGTCATAACTCAAGGTGAGCGCCCTTTTCTTTCCTTCCGGAAACCGCATACTAATAATTCCCATAATGGTACCCCTCGCTTTCTTTTTCAGCTTTATAATAATGTTTATAGAAATCGCTTCGCAAACTCCATCCTCCCCGTCCGGCAAACTGGTCAGGCATTTACCACATACTCTTCAATCACACATCCATGCTCTAAAACTATTTTAGCCCAGATCTGCCTGTTATGCAAATAAAACTTATCGTTTTCTGGAAGGATTCCCACAAAACTGAAACCCAACCCGGCAACCCGCATTTTATATGGTATTGTTTCCTGGAACACATCCAAAAGGCAATATTACCATATTACATTTGCCTCTCTTTTGTAGTACACTGGTAACAGTTCAGTACTGTCTGAACTGTTGCGTACACTGAAACTGAAATATTTCAACCAACTGAGAATGACAGCGTGTATTTGTGGCAGGAGGAGAAAAGTGACTTACCCTGATGGCCAGCCCATAAAACAGAACAAAGACGAATGGTTGAAGGAGAACCCCATTTATCAGGATACCTTCCGTTGTGAGAAGGTGTTTTGTCCGGATTTTTCCCTGTCTCATCTGCATTTTCATGAATTTGTGGAAATCAGTATTGTGGCGGAAGGATCCGGCGTGCTCTGTGCATGGAATAAAGTGCTTCAATGCCGGAAAGGAAATGTCTGTATTATCAATGCCGATGTCCCCCATGGATATTTCAGAGAAAAGGGGGAAGAGCCGTTCATCGTACGGAGCCTGCTTTTTGATGTGGGAGACTGGTTCACCGGTGAGCTCTCAGCTCCCGCCAGTCCCCGTTACTGCTATGGTGTCTTTGATGAGGATATCCTGACAGCCCATGTATCTTTGAAAAGTCGTTCCCTGGAAAATGTGGAACGCATCTATCAGATGCTGGAAAGCGAGATTCAGGAGAAAAATCCGGAATGGAAAGATGTCGTAAAATCACATCTGACAGTACTTCTGATTACCATGGGGCGGTACCTGGAGGAATCCCGCAGTCTGTGCCCTGTGCAGCCGAAAGACAGAATGCTTGTGTCTTCTGCCATGCGCACCGTAACAGAACATTATTCAGATCGGAATCTGACCCTTGAGAAAATTGCGGATTCCCTTTTTGTCAGCAAATCCCACCTCAGCAAACTGTTCCATCGGGACACAGGAGGACATTTCCATGAATACCTCCGCAGCGTGCGCCTGAATCAGGCCTGCAGGCTGCTGAAAGAAACGCAGTTGACAAATGAGCAGATTGTATATGAATGCGGAATGAAGGATCTGCCTTCCTTTTACCGTCTGTTCAAATCTCAGTTTTCCATGACACCCAGCCAATATCGGGCGGAAACGCAAAATAAAGCAGCATATCTTCCCTGGAAACCTATGGAATCAATGTGTCAAAGCTTGCCGCTGCATGTGGAATGAAGTATACTAATGGGCAGAATACAGTTACTTATTTCGGAGCGGTGTTTTATTCCATAAAATAGCCGTTCTTTTAGGCTATATAAAAGGAATGGGAGGCAGAAAATGGCAATTGTTACAGTGAACGAAATCACATATAAAGTCGTCCGTGGAGCAGGGCTGGGAAAATTACTTGCAGATGCTGCAGTGATGAATATGCCCTGCGGAGGACATGGGCGGTGCGGGAAATGCAAGGTGACTGTCAGAGGTGCTGTCAGCGAACTGTCGCATTCGGAGAAGCAGCTTTTGACCGAAGAGGAAATTCGGCGTGGAATCCGTCTGGCCTGCTGTGTCAAGGTGGAAGGAGACTGTGTCGTCTCTCTGGCCACAGCCGGAGATGGTCAGATTAAAATTTCAGGCGACATGCCGAAGATTCAGATGAAGCCCGGATTTCAAACTTATGGTTTTGTTCTGGACATCGGAACCACCACTCTGGCCGCTCGCCTGTATGATGTCCGTGGGACGCTTCTTGCAGAGGGAAGCTGTCTGAATCCTCAGAGCAGCTGGGGAGCCGATGTGATTTCCCGAATAGAAGCCGCTATAGATGGCGCTGACAAGGTGATTGCCGAAGTCATCTGCGCAGCTGTGGATGATCTGCTGTCTCAGCTCTCGGCGTCCGCAGGAATTTCGCCGGCAGAAATAGACGGAATGGTGGTTACTGGAAATACTGTGATGCTTCATCTCCTCACCCGCACTTCTACCGAACCGCTTTCCCATGCTCCCTTCGCAGCAGAAAGGCTTTTTGGAGAGACTGTATCCGCGGGAGAGCTGGGGATCACGAAGCTTTCCCCGGAGGCTGGCGTCTACCTTGCCCCCTGCGCTTCCGCATTCGTAGGAGCGGACCTGATCACGGCATTGCTGGCGTCAGGTATCTGTGAGAATGACAGTACACAGCTGCTGACAGACATCGGCACCAATGGAGAGATGGCGCTCTGGCACAGGGGAAAGCTCACCTGCTGCTCCACAGCGGCCGGCCCCGCCTTTGAGGGCGCTGGAATCTCCATGGGAATGGGAGGCAGCGCTGGTGCTATCGACAAAGTGATCGTGCAGAATGGCGCGCTCACAGCTCATGTCATTGGCGGCGGTCTGCCCCGGGGAATCTGTGGCAGTGGAATTGTGGATGCGACAGCCTGCCTGCTGGAGATCTGCCTGCTGGACGAGACAGGATATATGGAAGAGGATTCCGTCATGATTCTGCCCCCCGTAAGCCTCAGCAGAAAGGATATCCGGATGGTGCAGTTGGCCAAAGCAGCGATTCATGCGGGCATCCGCACGCTTCTTTCTTCCGCAGGACTGGATTGCGGTGAAGTCTCACGTCTGGTGATTGCCGGGGGCTTCGGCAGTTATCTGGACGCGAAGAATGCAGGTAAAATAGAACTGCTGCCGGCGGAAATGGTCTCCCGAATCCATGTGGCAGGGAATGCTGCTCTGAGCGGCGCCGCCATGCTTCTGTTGAATCAGGATTCCCGCGCCTCCTGTGAAGGTTATGCAAAACAGGCAAAAGTACTGGAGTTATCCTCAGATCCGGTTTTTTCCGAGGAATATATGGAGCGAATGATGTTTTAAAAAATGAGGTGTCAAATGAACAGTATCGAAAGATTTTATGCAACCATAAACCGAGAAGAGGTCGATCGTCCGGCGGCATGGCTGGGAATGCCCGATATCCATGCCCAGCCTGCACTATTTGATTATTATAAAGTAAAAAACATGCATGAATTGAAGTTGGCTATCGGGGACGATTTCTATGCCGTGGATGTGCCTTACCATTCGGAAAATGCCAGCGCAATTTATGCGGCGTTTGACTGGTATATGAATGGAAGCGATGTGGACGCTGAGGACAGAACCCTGACCACACCGGGCTGTTTCTGCAATGCAGAGGAAGCGGAGGATCTGGATTTCTTTCCGTGGCCCGATCCGGAGAAATACATAGACCGAGAAGAATGCAGGCGAATTGTGGATATGGCCCCGGCGGATAAGGTGAAGCTCGGCATGTGCTGGTCGGCACATTTTCAGGATACCTGTGCTTCCTTCGGCATGGAAACAGCACTGATGAATATGCTTTCCAATCCGGAAATCTATACGGCCGTAGATGAAAAGGTCATAAATTTTTATCTGCGGGCAAATGAAATTTTCTATGAGGCCACAAAAGGAAAGCTTCATGCGGTTCTGATCGGTAATGATATGGGCAGCCAGAGAGGCTTGATGCTTTCCCCTCAATGTGTTCGGGATTTCGTCATTCCGGGATGCAGAAAGCTGGTGGAGCAGGCCCATGCATACGACTTAAAAGTCATATACCACTCCTGTGGTTCCATTGTGGACGTAATCCCGGATCTGATTGCAGCGGGCGTTGATGTAATTCATCCCATTCAGGCACTGGCCGCGGGAATGGAACCTCAAAATCTGAAAGATAGATTCGGCGATAAGGTGTCCTTCTGCGGCGGCGTTGATACCCAGGATCTGCTGGTCAACGGAACGCCGGAGCAGGTGCGGGCCAAGGTGGAAGAGCTGAGAACCATTTTCCCCACAGGGTTGATTATCTCCCCCAGCCATGAAGCGATTCTGCCGGATGTTCCACCGGCAAATATTCATGCATTATTGAGGCTGTCAACAGGTTCAGCTAATAAAATAGTTTTATGTGTAAAATGCAAGTCACGTCATCCAAAAGGTGCTGCCCTGACCCGCTGCGGTGCCTCTCTCTTAGAAGAGTCCCGCAGCATCCTGACAGCCTGTCGAAATTTAGGCAGGAGAATAAGCCATCTGGAAGAAGATACCCCTCTCCATATCGTGTCGAGCATCACAATTGCTTCCTTTCTGCTCCCTGAAATACTTGGCGAATTGAAAGCTTCCAGCCCGGAAATTCAGATTTCTGTCCGTGTTGCAAGCGCAAACGCCGCCATCGACATTCTCAGGCGCGGAGATGCCGATATTGCCTTTTGGGAAGGTATGGCCCCAAAAGGCAGCTTCCAGACGATCCGCCTGGACTCCTATCAATTATGTGCCGCCTGTGCACCGGATTTTCCTCTGTCCGGGCAGACAGTTACGCCAAAGCAATTATGCGGCTATCCCTTATTACTCCGGGAAAAGGGAAGCGCTATCCGCGATACCCTAGACAATACGCTCGCCCTGGCCAATCTCACTGCGGAGCCTGCCTGGGAAAGCGTGAATTCCCTTGCCCTTGTGAAAGCCGCCGAAGCGAGACTGAGCATTGCTGTTTTGCCGGAAAAATTATTGTGGGACTCTTTTCTTTAAAAAAAACTGCGTTTCATTCCTTTAGATAACATGAAAATGGAAAATCAGATGCTGGCACTGTTCCACCGAGACAAGTATATTACAAAACCATTTCAGCTTCTGATAGACAGACTTGTGGCCAGAAATGAATCCTGCTCTTTATAGCCGGAAACCTTTACCTTCAAATCAGGTCAAACAGGCTCATCTGCACAGCCTGCACCGTCTCCTCTTCCGTTTTTCCTGCCCGCTCCCACTTCCCGTATTCCCCGGGAATCTCCTGCAGGAATGATGAGGGCTCCTCTCCGCAGACCAGTATCAGTTCCTCCTTCGCCCGGCAATCAGCGTCCTGGTCTTACCCGCACCGGGACCGGCAATGACTGCCACCCCACGACCAATCCGCTCCACAGCCTCCCGTTGGCGTTCATTGAGTTCCTCCGGAACTGTGGACGTTGAAATTTTCTGCCCTGTTATTGCCCTCTGTGCGCTGGTGACCGGCTCCCGGTCAGTTTCCTCCTTCTGTGTACTACCTGCCCCGCCGACTGTTGACTTCCTCGTACTGCCATTTGTCTTCCTGCCGCCTTCCTGACATTCTTTCCTCTGTTGCCCCTTCTCCGACTCCCTCAACTCTTCCGCCGTAAAAAAGCTCAGCTGTCCCTCCAGACTGCTGATATCCTCTGGTGTCAGCAGAGCGATTTTCCCATATTCCCCGTCAAATCCCGGCGTCCGTTTCACTTCTCCCCTGCGGAGCCGTCGAATTCCCTCCGCCACCAGAGGCCCTGCTGCTTTTTGGATATCTTCCACTGGAATCTCCCGCAGAATGGTAAATTCAGGTCCTAAAGTCCCCAGCATTTGTTCATACTTCTCCACGGCCTTTTTCCCGGTGGCAGAGATTCCCATGGAAGCACCAATGACCTCCGGCAGCGGCACCAGACACTCAAAAGGGCGGCCTGACGGCAGCTGGAATCCTTCCTCCCGATCCGCAAGCTGTTCCACTCGATTCAACACGCCGATGGTTATCTTCTTCCCGCATACCGGGCATCTGTTCCCATACCGGAAAGTCTCTTCCGGGCTGATACACAGTCCACACTTCCTGTGTCCGTCGAAATGATATTTCCCCTCCTCCGGGAAAAACTCAATGGTACCCGCCAGACCCTTCCCCCGCTGAATAGCGCCTGCCAGACCCTGATAGGACAGCTCAATATCAAACAGATTGGCCTCTCTTCCCAGCTTTGCCGGAGAATGGGCATCCGAATTGGAGATCAGGAAGAACCGGTCCAGCGCACCCACCCGCCAGTTCATGGGCGGATCGGAAGAAAGCCCTGTCTCCAGCGCATGGATATGGGGCGTCAGATCCCCGAAGCATTCCTCTATGGTATCAAAGCCTGAAAAAGCGCCGAACAGCGAGAAATGGGGCGTCCAGATATGGGCGGGCACATAGACAGCCTCCTGGCTGGTCTCCAGCATAATTTCCAGTAAATCCCTGCAGGGAAGCCCCAGAATCGGCCGGCCATCGGAATGAATATTCCCGATCAGCTCCAGCCGCCTTGCCAGAGCTTCCGCTTCCTCCAGTCCCGGCAGAATCAGGAGACTGTGCACCTTACGCACCCGGTCCCCCTTCTTATAGATGGAGCTGATCTCCCCTGTAACCACAAAGCGGGGCTGTCTGCCGCCTTCCCCAGCCCCATAGGTCCGATATTCCTTTTTCAGCACATACAGGCCGTCCTCTGCCGGTTCCAGCTTTTCACGAAGCTCTTCCCGCCAGACCGGATGGGTGAAATCCCCCGTACCCACAATGTCAATGCCCTTTTTTCTCGCCCACAGATCCAGATATTCCGGCGTGCAATCCCTGCTGGTAGCTCTGGAATACCGGGAGTGTATATGCAGATCTCCTATGTACATTTTTCCTCACATTCTGCCTGGCAAAACTGGCTTTTCCCATGTAATTCCACATTGTGTTCATTTTATCCAAAGGTTCTGAGATGAAGAACAGAGCTGTCAAAACTGCTCATATCTCTAACCCCGGTAAATGCCATGATTCCCTTCAGTTCCGACGTCATATCCTGTATTCTGTCCGCCACCGCCTCCGCACCGCCGCTACGGATATAGGGTACCAGATGCTTGCCAACACTGACTGCCGTTGCCCCAAGTGCAAGCGCTTTATAGGTATCCATACCGGAAAGGATTCCACAATCCACAAAAACCGGCATTTTCTCTCCCACTTCTTTCCGAATATCCGGCAATACCATCAGAGGCGGAACCGCATAATTCATCCGTCCCGCATGATGAGAAACCACAATCCCTGCCGCCCCGATTTCCGCACAGGCATAGGCATCTTTTACACTGAGCACCCCTTTCACCACAAAGGGAAGAGTGGTCATCCGCACATACTCTCTCAGCCTGTCCGGACTCTTCACCGACATCTCTTCTCCCATGACAATATCTTGCTCTCCGGATACGGAAAAAATATGGTCAATGTCCATTCCAACGGCAACGGCTCCGCGCTCCTCAGCCCGTCGCAACTGCCGTTCTATCTTCTGTTCATCTGCATAAGGCTTCACCACACGCACGGTCCTGGCTCCGGTATCCATAACGGAATCAAACTCTTCTTCCTCTGCCATGCCGATCCAGTGCAGGGTATCCGCCAGCACCGCCGCCCTTGCATAAGCCTCCATAGGGTTCTCCATATCCGGGTGGAAAGTACCCAGATGAGACAGGGCGGCCGTCATAACCGGCGTGGAAAACTGTCTGTCGAATATTGTTACCGAAGTATCCGGCTTACCCGCCCCCATCAGCCTCTGCTCCAGAAGCAGGCTGTCAAAATAATCTCTGGTAATCGCATTTGCATCTGCACATCTCTCTTTTTTCATTTCCGACTCTCCTTACTGTTTTCTGACTTTTCCCCGGCCCCCTAAAGACATCATTTAAAAATTGAGCCGGAACAATATCTTCCGGCTCAATTTTATCTTAAGGTTCCTTATCTTCCACAAAATCTTCCCGCATAGGAGAAAAGATATCCAGCAGAATCCCTTCTTCCAGGCAGACACAGCCATGCTCTACGGAATCCTTTTTCAGCATACTATCTCCAGGCCCTACAACCTTCTTAATCCCTCCGATTTCAAATTCAAATCTGCCGGAAACCACATAGGTAATCTGGGTATGAGGGTGGTGATGCAGTGTCCCTACCGCCCCTTTTTCAAAAGAATTCTCTACACACATCAATTCGTCCGTGTATGCCAGAATCCTGCGTTTTACCCCCGGCGCACACTCTTCCGGATCCATTTCACTGTTAAAGTTCCATATCTGGTTTTTTATGCTTTTCATACTGACCTTCTGATTCTCCTTTCATTCTCTCCCTGCATTTTGCAGCAATTGGCAGATGACTCAACTTCTATGATTTTTTCACATCCACACAGTATACCTTAACCTTTGTCGTATTTCTGGAAGAGAAATACACCTTGTCTCCCTTATGGTTATATATGGCATGGGGATGTGCATCCTGCCCCAGCCAGTCGGATTCATGCCTGCAGAGAGGCACCCAGGTTATCTCCTTTTTCTCCCAGTCCACCTTCTGTACAGAAATGTACTCTCCATCTTTTTTATGCGGATCCGGTCCGTTATCTGTGGAATTCTCCCTGACCTTCTTGATCTCATCCGGGAACTTGAAATACCCGTCACATACCAGATTGCCCCTGTGGTCCATGGTAAAATGTCCATATGCATTGTATTCCGGGGGGAGCGGGATTTCACTGTACTCCATGCTGCGGATATCCAGTCTTCCTACAAAAGCAGGTCCGTTCGCCAGCGCACCATGATAAATCACATAATTGCCGTCGTCACTCCACATTTCATGGCAAACCCAGTCCTCCCCGCTTCTCTCCCCGGAGGGCGTACGCAAACGTATCTGATTTTTGCCGTCGTAAAGCCACATACGTCTAATTCCGCAGTCATAGCTGGCCCATTCGTGATTGTACATAATCTTTTCCGGATCCTTCGGATAAAACTGTACATGGGTAATCCAGCAGTCGGGAACCGCCACCCGTTTCAGTTCCTTCCCTGTATGCGTATCATACACATGGAGCCAGGAATTCAAATGCTCTTCCTGTACTCTTCCGTCAATGTCATAGACAGGACGTTGGTCCAGACCATACCCTTCTGTCTCCGGATCATAGTCGAGACATCTTCCGTCTGTGGTGGGGATACACAGATACTTTCCATCCCGGCTTACATGGGAGAAAGCAGTTACCTGACCGGATGGAATCTGGTTCAGAATGTGAATCTGCCCGTCCAGTCCCACCCTACAGATATCATTCCCCTGGATATAATATACAATGTCTCTCTCTGCATCCAGACATACGCTGGCCTTTCCCAGTCCTTTCTCCGGATTCCCGTTAAAGTATACATAGGATTTCAGGCAGCCTTCCGTGTTTTGGGATAGCTGTCGGACTTCCCCTGTTTCCAGATTTTTTACTATCACATTTGGGCTGCCCTGGCTGTCACAAATCATATATATTTTTCTGTCATCTGCCGCCAATGAAGAACTGGTAAAATAAAGCAACTGGGTATTATACTCCTCACTTCCCCAGACAAGCTGCTTTTCCTGAAGACAATTCTGATTCATCCTTTGCTCCTTTCACCCTGGTATTCTATTTCCTTCTATAACAATACCTCTCTGTCAGTACCATAAAAAAAGTCTTTTTCTTCGCATATTGTACCACAAAGCCACCTTCTTTTCCATCAAAATCTACTCCACTCTCCTTTTCTCTCTGAGCCCGTTCCCTCCTGCGGTACTCCACCGCGTATTGATTCCCCTTATTGTATCTGTCGGTTCCACGCAGATGTGGTTTTTCTTCGGTGCCTGCCTTCCCAGCCGCATCTCTACCACTGCAAGCATCTATACGTATATGGCCTTTAACAAGAAGATTTCTTCTGCCGGCGCGATGACAGAGATTCCGAGCAAAGAAAAAGAATCCACTTCAACCGTGAATTGAATACGTGGATTCCTTCCTATCATGCTGGTGGCCGGACTTGAACCGGCACGAGGTTGCCCCCGAGGGATTTTAAGTCCCTTGCGTCTGCCTATTCCGCCACACCAGCGAGACGCCTTATTACATTACAAATAACACTCTCTGCACACGCTCGTCGCAATATGCAAATGGATGGAGGTGGATTCGAACCACCGAAGCAATTTGCAGCAGATTTAC
>CAJUQT010000046.1 GCA_910588225.1 uncultured Acetatifactor sp. | reverse complement strand
AAAATAGGTTCTGAAAGCACCATGAAATAAGGGCTGAAGATTCCGAGAAGTTATAGTGATGGAAAGGAGGAACAAGGCCTCCCATACCCGGAGGCCTCTGAAATAAAATCATGAATAAAGTGTTTAGAGTCATCACATCCTTCCTGACCATTATCTGCTGCCTGGCAGGAAGCATGACCACCCTGTCCGCGGCAGAAAATGATGGTACGGCTCCCCATGTCACCTTTACCAATGAGCCTAACCTGTCTCCGGACCTGCGCGTCACCAAAACGGTTCAGTCCGCGGCGGCAGGTTACGAAGTTCCGGAGTATGTCAGGTTCCAGTTCGTGCTGAAGCTGAACGGAGAGATTGCGGCGGGAGAGAAGTATACCCTGTCTGACCGGAATGGAGAGATTATCAGGAAGTCCGGGAACAATACAGTGGATTTTGAGACGGACGAGAACGGTGTATTTACACTGGAGGACGGCCAGACCGCCGTCTTCGAGTATGTGGGGAATAACGTTCCGTATGAAGTGATCGAGCGGAATACTTATCTCTGTCCCCAAAAGGATGCAGAAGGTAATTTCCAGCCGGACAGCAGCGGTTATGTTCTGTATCAGAAGGACAGCAGCGGGAACGAAACGCTTCTGCACCCGGAATACAGGTATCAGCTGCGTGGCATGGAAAAGGACGGTTATGCGCCTGTGTCTCCTGTGGGCGGCAGCAGCGGGAATGTAGTGCCGGATATGGAGAGCGTAAAATTTGTGAACCAGTATACGCCGAAGGATTTGAATGCCACGGAACTGAAAGTGACGAAGAATATCTCCTTCCCGGCAGAATATGAGATGCCCCAGGCTGTAAGAAACACGCTGTTCTGGTTTCATCTGGAAATCGAGGATAGCGCCAACAGGGAATACACGGTGCTCAATCCAATAGATGAATTGGTGGAAACCGTACGTTACACAGACGAGGATGGAGACTTCGCATTATATCCCGGTGAGACTGCTGTCTTCGCAGATGTTCCCGGAGATGCAGGCTACAGAGTATCAGAGATAATGGAGCCTGTCCCGGACGTGATACTTCCTGACGACGGCGGGACAGAAATGCTGCCGGGAGACGGGGACGATGACAGTGCGGAGATGCTTTCGTTAAGCATAGACAGAGGCCTGATCGGCGGGGGAGGCGGAATCCTGGACAGCGGAATGGGCGGCGGAACAGGCGGTAACCTGAGCGGCGGAGGCTTGCCGGTCTTAAGGCCAATGAAAGGCTGGCCTGCCGGATGGTGGCCTGTGGGAGAAGTGGTGAAAGAGGGAGACAGGATTCCTGCGTCACCGGTGACTTTTTACAACGCCAATACCTCTTTCCGGGTGCGGAAAACCATGGATGACAACACGGAGCCGGAAAATGTGGAGTTCACTTTCCAGCTGGTGGATGCCCGGAATAATCCCATGGCAGGGGCGGTTTACTATCGCTGCAATATGTCCACGAAGGAACTTCTGCTGAACCAGGATGATTCTTTCGGCGGGGGCGGAATTCTGCTGCAGTCCTTCCTTCGGCCGATAAGGGGAACAGAAGAATGGACCACCGATGAGAACGGGTATTTCCGGCTGGCGGCAGGCGAGGAAGCCATCTTCTGCGGCATTGAACCCGGGACCTCCTATACCGTGAAGGAAATCGGCAGACTGATTGAAGTGAACGGCGAGATGAAAGTTGACCCCTCCTATGCGGAACAGCCGCCGCAGAGCGGAACCGTAAGCGCCGCAGGACAGCTGACGACACAGAATTTTGTCAACAGCAGGATAGACATGGAAGGAACCCTGGCTGTCACCAAACAGGTGGAAAATGCGGAACAGGAAGGCTCCGGAACAGAGGATGCATTCCATTTCCTTCTATATAAGAGACTGAAGACAACGGCAGATGTGAAGAACGAGCTGACCAGGCTGGTGAAGGCGAATCAGGATCTGGAAGATGAGCTGGGCAGCATTGATGCCATAAAGGAATATACCGGTGAGCAGCTCAGTGAAAAAGTCGGAATTCTGCTTGCCGGAGAAGGAATCCGGGAAGAGCTGGGATGGAAATTAACCCCGCCGACCTTGGGGGATTCCGGTCCGGAAGGGACGGCGGCATCAGATAAAAACTGGTATTACAGCTCCGAAGGAGCATACAGGGAAGTCTATGTCCCGGTGACAGGCGCTGTGTACAGCATAGTGACAGGTGATATCACGGAAAACCATGCCGCCGGACCGGATGCGGAGAAAGGCTGGGGCGCAGGTGAATTTGCAGTCAAGGCCGGACAGACGGCCAGATTTGCCACCCTTTCCGTTGAGGGACAGTACCGTGTGGAAGAAGTGGGATTAACCATAGAATACACGCCGAAGCCTGCCGTTACAGCAGGATTTAACCCCGATTCCAGTGAAGAGCAGACCAGGACGGAAGTTATCGGCGGAACAGTTCAGACAATCACCCGAAAGGCGGACGGCAGTTACGAGTATATCCAGACAGCCGTAATGCCCCGGGAGGGTCTGGCCTTTACCTTCACCAACCTGTATAAACCGAAAAAAGTGGATCTGCAGCTTCTGAAAGTAGACGAACAGAAAGCACCCCGCCAGGGCGCGGAATTCATGCTCTACCTGAATAAGGGCAAGGAAGACAAAGTACTTCCGGAAGGCGCAGACGATACTTTCCGCTATACTACAGATGAAAATGGAATTGTCAGAATCGAGAATCTGAAGCCGGGTACTTACTGGCTTTACGAAGAAAAAGCGCCCAGCGGCTATCGGATTCTGACGGACCCCATAGAGATTACAATTACCCAGACCCGGACGGGACTGGAAGTACAGGTGGACGGTATCCTCTATCAGGCGGAAGATGGGGCTGACCCCATAGAGACCGGGAGCAGTACGGTAAGTGCGGTTCAGATTCTCACAGACAGGGGAACAGATTCCACCACAGGCAAAGAGCTCAACGACGAACTTATTCTGACCATACCGAACATCTACCTTTACGAACTCCCCAATTCCGGCGGAATTGGAATCTACTGGTATTCGATCGGCGGAATGCTGCTGATGATGGCGGCGGCCCTGATCTTATATAGATATAAACATGAGGGGGAGGTGCTGAAAGATTAAAGAAAAAGCGAAAGCAACGAGATGTTTCGGCAGCCGTTCCTGCCGGGGGAGGCCGGATGCAGGTGTACCGGAATGGCCGGATCCGTACAGCCGGATCTGTTAACCGGGCCGGACGCGGAAGCATTCCGGGACACGGATGTAAGGACATCCGGAACATCTGGACACACCGGGCATTCCGGAGTACGAAAGATACATAGAACGGATACACGAAAGGAAACTGTAAACAGAAAGCGAGAGCAAGGCAAAAAGAAAGGAAAGAAAAAATGAAGAAGATGAAAAAGATTCTGGCCTTTGTGATGGCAATGGCGATGGTCCTGGGGATGTCGGTGACTTCCCTGGCGGAGGAACTTGCAGCTGATAAGCCAACGGCTGAGGATAAGGCAGAAGTAGTTGTGAAAAATGTGGAAGCTGGTGCTACAGTAACCGCATACCGCATTGTGGAAGCACAGTATAGCGATGCCGGATTTGAAAAATATGTGGCAGTAGCAGGTGTTTCCATTACGAATCCGACAGCGCCTACATCGGAGGAAATATTAACAATTGCAAAGGGTAGTTTGGACGGTCTTGCATCCGTGACAAATAATACTGCTGCTGATGGCCAGGAACCTAACGGATTTGTGGCATCACAACCACATGTAAGTGAGAACCCTGCAGAGAATGGTAAAGTTGATTATAGTGCCTCTCTTGGTGCAGGTTACTGGCTGGTTCTTGTGACTGGAACAGAGAAAGATGTCTATAATCCCATGCTTGTTGGTGTTTATTACGAAAATAAAGACGGTACAGGAAATACTGTTGAAGGCGGAGACCTGGACTCAAACGGCAAATGGGAATTAACTGGTACCGAAGTATATGCAAAGTCTACAAAGCCTGCCATTGATAAGAAAATTGTGAATTCTGACGGTAAAAATGATGATGGTGAGGGTGTTGAGGCAGGTAATGATGTAGCTGTTGGCGATAAGGTATCATTCCAGATTGATACAGTAATTCCTTCTTACAGTTCCGAATATGAAAATGTGATTGTTAAGATTACGGACGAATTAAGTGAAGGACTGGAGTTAGACGTAACTTCTATTGTAGTTGAAGTAAATAGCACAAAGGTAGAATCAGGTCAAGATACTTATACAGTAGATACGACTACACAGGGAAAGTTTGAGATAGTATTTGCTTCGAGCTATGTGCTTTCTAATCGTGACACTATCAAAAATGTAAAAGTGACCTATACGGCAGAACTGACTGATAAAGCAGCAGTGAACTTTGATCCCAATACTAATACGGCAACGTTAGAGTATAGTAATGATCCTGATAATAGTTCATCAACGAACACTGTAAATGACAAGACTTATACCTATACCTTTGCAATTGGTGCATTCACAAATGGTGAAAATGGATCGGGTACCGAGGAAACTGAGGAAATTGTGAAGGTAGACGAGAATGGAAACCTTATTGTACTTGAATCTAATACTACAATAAAACCTGGTGACCCTGTTGTAAAAGTAACTGAAGGCGCAGAGTTTGAATTGAGAGACACGACTGGAACTGTGTTGGCTAAGGGTAAAACAGATGCAAACGGTAGATTACAGTTCACAGGACTTGATGCGGGAAGCTATAAGTTAGTTGAAACCAAGGCTCCTACAGGATTCCAGCTGGATCAGACAGAGCATGATGTTGAGATTAGCGCAGTATACAACGACAATGGTACTCTGGCTTCTTATACAATTACAATTGATGGAACGGCTACTAATACGTATAAGGCTACCTATGTAGCTGATAGTGATGAAATCCAGTCAATTGACAAAACAGTACAGCGGACGGAGATCAAGAACACCAAGCTCTCCTCCCTGCCCTCCACCGGCGGCATCGGTACCACCATCTTCACCATCGGCGGATGTGCCATCATGATTCTGGCGGCAGGCCTGTACTTCGCAAGCCGCAGAAAATCTGCGAAATAAGCAGGAAACACTGACCCGGGGACGGCTCTGCCCGCCCCGGGAGCAAAAAAGAAGCCGGGAGACAGGAAAAAGTTCCCCGGAGAAGCAGAAGGAAATGAAGAAGCTATTCCAAAATACAGCTACAAGGAGAGAGCGGATGAAAAAACACATCACCACAATCATAGTCTGTACCATGTTCGCAGCCGGTCTGTCCCTGCTGCTGTATCCCTTTGTATCCAACCAGTGGAACAATTACAGACAGTCAAAGCTGATTACCACCTATGAAGAGGCGGTCACCGAGATGGAGGAGACAGGCCGGGTGGATTATCAGGCGGAGTGGATCAAGGCACAAAATTATAACAACGACCTGATTCCCTACATTCTGCCGGACTCCTTCTCCACGGCGGAGGTGCCCCAGGAGGGGGACGCACAGTACCTGTCCTGCCTGAACCTGACAGAGGACGGCATGATGGGATACGTACAGATACCGGACATCGGGGTGAAGATTCCCATCTACCATACCACCAACGAAGACGTGCTCCAGAAGGCGGCAGGCCACCTGCCGGGCAGCTCTCTTCCGGTGGGCGGGGAGGGAACCCACACAGTGATTTCGGCCCACAGGGGCCTGCCCAGCGCAGCGCTGTTCACGGACCTGGATAAGCTGGAGGAGGGAGACCATTTCCTGCTGTCAGTGCTGGATGATACTCTCTGCTATGAAGTGGATCAGATTACTGTGGTAGAGCCCACGGAGACGCAGGCTCTGGCGGCAGAGGCGGGAAAGGATCTTGCCACCCTGCTCACCTGTACCCCCTATGGGGTGAACAGCCACAGGCTGTTAGTCCGGGGGCACAGAGTACCCTATGAAGCAATCCAGGAAGAGACGGCGCCCATGGCGGGATTCTCGGGTCTGGTGGGCCCCAGCATGCATACCAGCTATCTGCTGTGGGTGATGATTGGCCTGCTGATTACGGCGTTATTTATTCTTCTGCTGTACCTGTATGACAGGAGATGGAAGAGAAAGAAAGCGGAGGAGACAGTTTCTCCCACCCGGGAAGTGAAAAAATCCGGACGGAGGAGTTCTTTATGAAAAGGAAACTGTCCGGCCTGCTCTTTGGCCTGCTGTTCCTGACCGGTTTGGGGATTCTGTGTTATCCCACCCTGTCAGATCAGTGGAACACCTACCGCCAGAACCGGCTGATCACCACCTATGAAGAGGCGGTGTCGGTGCTGGAGCCGGAGGATTACTCCAGAGAATGGGAGGCGGCCCGGGCCTTTGACGCACAGCTGCCCCGGAACAACCTTTACGGGGATGTGTTCGGAGAGGGAGAGGGAGACCTGGAAGACACGGAGTACTGGAAGGTGCTGAATATCTCCGGAGACGGTGTGATGGGGTATCTGTCCATTCCGAAGATTAACCTGAAACTCTCCATCTACCACGGCACAGGGGAAGCAATCCTGCAGACCGGGGTGGGACATTTAAACGGGACGAAGCTTCCCATCGGAGGAGAAAGCACCCACAGTGTGCTGGCGGCTCACAGAGGCCTGCCCAGCGCAAGGCTGTTTACCGATATAGATCAGCTTTACAAGGGCGACCGGATCTACATCCACATCCTGGATGAGATCCTTGCCTACGAAGTGGACCAGATCCTGCCCATGATCGACAAGGACGACATGGCGGCACTGGAGGAAGCCCTTCAGATCGAGGAGGGAAAGGACTACATCACCCTCTTTACCTGTACACCCTATGGGGTGAACAGCCACCGTCTGTTAGTGCGTGGGAGCAGGGTGGCCTATGAAGGCGAAGAGGAAATCATCAGCACACCGGTGGAAACCATGCTGGAGGCGGTGCAGAATTACTACATGATCTACCTGATTCTGGGCCTGACGGTGACAATCCTGATGATACTGATCATGAAATTCCTGTTCCGCCCCCGCCGTAAAAAGTGAAGGCAGAGAGTGACGGAGCAGAAAACTGATAGATTTGAGCAGAAAGCGGCTGTCCGCAAAAGCGTTTCCAGACAGGACCATGACTGGGAAAGCTTCCCCGAAAGGAGGAGTGGAAGGGGCGCTGCATAGAAGCGGAAGAACGATAATCAGGAGGGAGAAAAATGGCGGGAAAGAAAAAGAGAGCGAAAAGCACAGGTGTCCTGATTCTGGGGCTGGCCGTGCTGATTGGCGCTTTGACGGCAGGACCGGGAAGAGTATACGGCGCAGGGGCCATCGACACAGAGAGAAAGGACTGCAAAATCACCTTTACCCTGGACGTGGAGGCTCTGGAGAAGGCGGGAGAGCTGGCGGGCCTGGAGACGGCAGCTCCCGGCTATGAACAATACTATGGAGAACTGGCAGCCTGGCTGAAGGGCTCAGACGCACAGGACGGCACCGAAGCCGGCGAACAGGAAGGCGATACCGCACCGGGACAGGAAGAGGGCAATGTACCCGGAGAGCCGGGAGAAGGAAGCGCTTCCGGAGAAAACGCCATACAGGCAGAACTGTACCGGATAGCCGAAGTAAACGCGGGCGGGAAATACACCCTGCTTGCCCCATGGAAAAGCGCGGAAGCCCTGAAAGGCGTGGAGACAGCGGACAGCAGTACTCCGGCGGGAGAATGGCTGGCATGGGCGGAAGCGGCTGCGGAGACAGCTCTGGGAACAAAACAGGAGGACGGAACGCTCCTGCCGCCGGAGGACGGTGTTCTTATACCTGACAAAAGTGCGGAAATCCGCTTGGGAGAGGACGGAAAGGTTCAGGGGACTGCGGAGAATCTGGAGACCGGCCTGTACTTGGTATGGGTGGAACCGGTGGATACGGACTATTACCGTTACAGCTTCATACCATACCTGATTTCCCTGCCTAATAACTATTACAATCCGGAGGACGCAGGCAGCAGCGATGTATGGATTTACGGGGACGAGGCCTCGGGTCCGGTCTATGTGGGTCTGAAGCCGGAGCGGGAGGAGCGCTATGGGGACCTTGAGATCGAGAAGAAGCTTTCTTCCTACAATGAGACCCTGAAAGGGGCATCTTTTGTGTTTGAAATCAGGGCGGTGAAGGACGACACACTGGTGTATAGTGACGTGGTATCCCTGACCTTCCAGGGACCTGGAACGGAGAGGGTAAAGATAGAACAGATTCCTGCAGGAGCGGAAGTGACAGTGACGGAAGTCTACAGCGGCGGGAGCTATGCCCCGGTAGACGGAGGAACAGTGAAGACTACGGTCGTCCGGGCGGACAGCGAAAGTGCGAAGGTCGTTTTTGTAAATGAATATGACGGGAAGCTGAACGGAGGAGGAACCAGTGTGGTGAACCACTTTACCTATGAAAAGGATGAAAGCGGAACCGAAGACCTGAAGTGGGAGAAGCTGGAGAACAGCAATGCGGTGACAGCCGGAAACGGCACAGAGAAAAACCAGTAAAGCAGACAGGAGGTGCAGACAGATGAAAAAGAAAAAAGGATTGGCAGTCCTTCTTCCGGCCGCCCTGGTTCTGGTGCTGACAGGAGGAATGTGCGTGGGAGAGGCCCTTGCCTATTTTACCACCTGTGCGTCGGCCTCCGGGAGAGTACAGGTTGACCTGAATTTTACGGAGACGGAGACAGGAGATGAGGTAAAGGACTGGACAAAACACATTTCCATTGAAAATACTGGAAACAGCCAATGCTTTGTGCGGGTAAGGGTGCTGGCCGGCGAAAAATATCAGAAATACTTAAGCTACACTTCCGAGGGGGAAGGAAGCTGGGCCCTTAAGGAGGACGGATATTGGTACTATGACAGTGTGCTGGATTCCGGAGAGCGGACGGCGGAACTTCTGGCGGTGCTGGACCGGGCGTTGATAAATCAGGATACGGAGAACGGAAGCCAGGAAGAATTTAATGTGATTGTGGTACAGGAGTATACGCCGGTGCTCTATGACGAAGCGGGAACTCCCTATGCGGACTGGACTATGAAGGCAGAAGGCGCAGACCGTGCAGCCGTTCCCGGCGGGGAAGCCGTGGAAGGAACCAGTGGAGATACCGGAAGCGGCGCAGGAGACGGCACAAAGGAGGGGACAGAATGAAAAAGAAAAGAAATATCAAAATCCCTGTGCTGCTCCTGTGTGTATCAGTGCTTCTGCTGCTTGCAAGCACAGTGGGAAGCGCCAGGGCGGCCCTGACCTATTACAGTGAAAACTATGCCATGGAAGTGACAGTGTCCAGTATCGGTGTGACCCTTGCGGAGAACGGAAAGCCGGTGAGCTACCGGAATTATCTGAAGGATGACTGGAGCGACTCCGGAAGCGGGGAGCTGTTAACGGACCTGATCCCGGCAGGAGAGCGGCTGATACCGGGGAAAACTTATCCGGAAGCTTTAAGCGTTACCAACAGCGGAGCCATAGACAGCTATGTGAGAGTGCTGTTATATAGAAGCTGGCAGGATAGTGCAGGCGGGAAAGTGACCAGCCTGTCCCCGGAACTGATTGAATTTCAGCTGACGGAAGGGTCAGGCTGGGTGGTAGATGAGAAAGCCTCCACTCCGGAGCGGACGGTGCTGTACTATACGAAGCCGCTGGCCTCCCAGGCGGATACGCCTGCCCTGTGCGAAGCAGTGCGGATTTCCAATGACATTTACAGAGAAGTGCGGGAAGAGATTGTGGAGGAGACTGCGGAGGGGAAGACCATCCGGACGGTGTACCTTCATGACGGATACTATATGAGTGTGGAAGCGGAAGTAGATGCGGTCCAGACCCACAATGCCGAAGAAGCCATTAAGAGTGCCTGGGGCGTGGACGTGACGGTGGGAGCGGACGGGACGCTGAATATAAGATGAGCGGGCGGAAGAAAAGTCCTGTGGCAGCCATCCTGCGTGCCGTGAGCATTCTTGTGCTGCTGCTCTTACTGGCGGCATGCCTGCCCCTGACTTTGCCCAGAGTGTTTGGATATCAGATTTACACAGTGGTCAGCGGAAGCATGGAGCCGGCCATTCCCACAGGAAGCCTGGTGTATATCAAAGAGGGAAAGCCGGAGGAAGCGGCAGAGGGGGACGTGATCGCCTTTTATGGGGGAGCAGGCGCCGCATCCATTATCACCCACAGAGTGGTGGAAAACCGGGTGGTGATGGGGGAGATCGTGACCAAAGGAGATGCCAACGAAAGCCCGGATATGAACCCTGTGCCCTACGGACATTACCTTGGAAAAGTGGAACGCTCCATATCGGAGGCGGGGAAGATAGCCTCTGTATTCACCAGCCCGGCAGGGAAAAGTCTGGCAGGCTGCGGGGTGGGCCTGGCGGTGGTGCTGCAGGTGCTGGCCTCTTTTCTGGAAAACCGGAGACGGCAGAACTCTAATCAGTAACCGGGAATCAGCGGAACTCTAAACAGCGAAATTCGCGAACGGACCCGCAGAAAATTAACGGGCTGCACTTGGCCGGGAATTTTCTGGCTGAGAGGGGTCCGGAGGGAAATGAGCGGAACTCTAAACAGTAACCGTACCGAAGTGGCACACAAAAGATTTACAGGATGTATTTGCCTGGAAATCTTTTGTAAGAGGGGTGCCAGGAGGGGAGGTTACGGTACTGGAATCAGGAGGAAAAATATGAAGAGGAAATTGATATGTGCTGCTCTGGGTGTGCTTCTGCTTGGGGGAAGCCGCCTGACAGCGGAGGCGGAAGACTATCAGGGAGGTGACTGGAAGGTGGAGTTCACCGGCAAAGAGATGGTGAGCAACTTTACTTCTGCGGACCTGTCGGAGGCAGTGTACGCCCTGCAGCCCGGGGACAGCGTAACCATCAGCCTGGAGCTGGAGAATAAAAGCGGCGGGAGCTCGGAGTGGTATATGACAAATCGGGTGCTTGCCAGCCTGGAGGACAGTTCGTCGGAAGCCAGAGGAGGCGCCTATACCTATCGACTGACCTACACGGAGGGAAACGGAACGATGACCACTCTGTATGAGAGTGAAGCCATAGGAGGGGAAGGAAAGAGCGCCGCAGCCGGTCTGGGCCTCCATGAAGCGGCGGAGAGCCTGGACGAATATTTTCTTCTGGACACCCTTTCTGCCGGGGAAAAGGGGAAAGTGACCCTGATGGTGGCCCTGGACGGAGAGACCCAGGGAAACGCCTACCAGAACACTCTGGCGGACCTGCGGATGAACTTTGCGGTGGACACTCTGAATACAGTGGCTGATAACGGAAATGATGGCGGAAATGATGGAAACGAGGGTGAAAACGGCGGAAATAGCGGTGACAGTACAGGAACCGGAAGTGGCGGAAGCCATTCCTACACAACAGGAGGGGTGAAGACGGGAGATTACAGCAACCTGGCTCTGTGGTCGGCCCTGGCTTTTGCCAGCGGGGCAGTGCTGCTGGTGATGGCATTGCTCGGCATGAAGAAGGACAGAAAGGAGGAAGCGGCATGAGCGGAAGCAGAATCTGGAAGCTTCTGGCGGGAGCGGTAATGTGCTGTGCGGCTTTTGTTTTTGGGAAGACGGAATGCCGTGCGGAGGAATACACCTATACGGCCACCTTTTACCCGGGCAACCATGGAAGCTTTCAGGGGACGGAGCAGGTGACAGTGGACAACAGCAGCTCAGGCTCTTCCTGGGAGATTACAGGAGAAGGAGACGTAATCCGTGTCAGCGGCCTGAAGGCCGGGGACATTGTAAGCTTTGATGCGGCGTATGAGGGAGCGGTGAAGCTGGAGGAGGGAAGCCGCTACTATGTAAAAGGCATCCGTGTCAGCGGCAGGGACAACAGCACAGTGGACACCTCGGCCTTCCAGGTGGAGGGAGACAGGGACTATGTGGTGGCATACGGAATTAAAGGAGATCTGACTTCCTATGTGGTGAACTACCAGGACGAAAACGGGAATGCACTTGCCCCCGGCAGGACTTACTATGGAAATGTGGGCGATAAGCCCGTGATAGCATTTTTATATGTGGAAGGATATCAGCCCCAGGCCTACAACCTGACGAAAACGCTTTCCAAAAACGAGGCGGAAAATGTGTTTACCTTCACCTACCGAAGGCGGCCGGCAGCACCTGCAGGGGGAAATGAAGGCGGGGAGACCGGAGGTGGCACAGGCACGCCGGGAACAGGTACAGAAGGCACAGGAACCGGTGCAGGAGCGGGAAATGAGATACCCGCAGCGGGGGCAGGAAACGGAGCCCCCGGGACCACGGTGGTAACGCCGGGCGGCCAGGGAGGAACCCCGCAGACGCCGGGAGGAGAGCAGGAAGGCGTACAGCCCCCGAGTAATGCAGGCGGGGAACTTCAGGATCCGGATCAGAATCCCGGTGGAGAGAACCCGGAGGTGCCGCAGGATGTAGTGGACCTGGATGAAGGGGAGGTGCCTCTGGCGGGAATGGATGAAAAGCAGGATCATTCTTTCAGATTTCCTGTGTGGGGATCCCTGTGCATAGCAGCTGCAGGCGCTGTGGCTCTGGGAGCTGTCCTGTGGTTTATGCTGGTGCGGAGGAAAAAAGAGAAAGCGGAAGACGACAGACTGTGACCGGCACGGGCTGTCCGGAAGAGAAGCTGCACAGAACGGAGGCGGCCGGCGGGATCTGTCGGCCACTGTCCGCAGCCGCAGACTTTCAGAAGGAGACAGCACAGGGAGGCATGTATGGGAAAAGGAATCAGACGGGCGGTGACCGCGGCGGCATTTGTTCTCTTTGTCTTCTCTGCGGCCACGGCGGGAAGCATCCTTTATGAGAGATACAGGGACCGTGCGCTCTATCAGGAAGCACAGGACAGCTATGTCTCCTTCCGGGAGGAAAGCGGGGAAGCAGAAGGAGAGGGGACAGAGAGAACCGGAAACGCTCCGGAGGAGGGAGGACTTTCCGGAGGGATACAACCATACAGAGAAGGCGAAGCGGGGAAGGAAAGAGCCCCGCTTGTTGTGGACTTTGCAGCTCTGAGGGAGGAGAACGAAGACATAGAGGGGTGGCTGTACTGTGAGGGAACTCCCATTAACTATCCTGTGGTGAAGGGGGAGGACAACAGTTTTTATCTGGATCACAGCTATGACGGAAAAGCCAGCTCCTCCGGAGCCATTTTTCTGGATGCGGCAAACGAAAGCGGCTTTGCGGATGCCAACTCCATCCTTTACGGTCATCACATGAAGAACGGAAGTATGTTTGCCTGTCTGGAGAAGTGGTCGGACCAGGAATTCTATGAGGAACATCCGGAAATGTGGCTGCTGACGCCGGAGGGGGATTACCGGATTGTGCTGTTTGCAGGGTATACCACAGCTGCGGATTCGGAGACTTATACGATATTTACGGACAGCTGCGGAGAACTGGAGGCGTATCTGAAAGCGTGTGCAGAGAAGTCGGATTTTCAAGTGGAAGCGGCCGGGGAGGCAGGGAGGCAGGTAACAACTGTGGGGTCTCCGGGGGCAGAACCGGAGACGGCGGCCCGGGCGGGATATGTGGTGCTGTCCACCTGTGCCTACAGCTTTGAGGAGGCGCGGTATGTGCTGCATGGGGTGCTGGTGCCGGTGGAGAGGCAGGAAGATTCTTAAAACCAGGAACCATAGTCAGGCTTTCCGCATATCTTATAAAAAGGTATGCGGAGGGCCTTATTTTATGGCGTTAGTGGTAATGGATGCCGGACATGGCGGGGCGAATCCGGGAGCTGTGTATAACGGCAGACAGGAAAAGGATGACGCACTGAGGCTGGCGACAGCGGTGGGACAGATTCTGGAGAATAACGGTGTGGACGTATATTATACAAGGACGTCGGATATCTACGAGTCACCGTCACAGAAGGCGCAGGAAGGAAATGCGGTACAGGGGGATTATTTCGTATCCATTCATCGAAATTCCAGTCCTTATCCCAATCAGTATACCGGTGTGGAATCTCTTGTGCGCAATCGTTACGGGGAGGCGGCACGTCTGGCTGAGAATATCAATACCCGGCTGGAACAGGTGGGCTTTGAGAATCAGGGAGTGAACGAGCGGACCGATCTGGCAGTGCTGAACCAGACACAGATGCCGGCGGTACTGCTGGAACTGGGATTTATCAATTCAGATGCAGACAATCAGCTGCTTGATACAAGGTTTCAGGAGATTGCCGGGGCTGTTGCAGAAGGAATTCTTGCCACTGTCTGGAGTGCATGACCATGAAATCCTTTTGGGCGGAGGACTTTCAGGTACATTGCAGAATTCGACCAAATAATGTGGTTAAGACAAAAGGCAGCTTTCGGAAAAAGCTTTTTTTGATGGTTTTGCTTCTGGCGCTGGGAGTTACGGCAGGCTGCGGCGGGCATACAGGAGAAAGGGATGGGAGTGATGACGTGCGGACCCGGGTTTCCGGTTCGCTTCATATATCAGGTAGTTCTTCCATGGAGAAGCTTGTGAATATGCTTGCGGAAGGATTTATGGAAGAATACCCGGGGGTAAGTGTATCCGTTCAGTTTACCGGTTCCGGAGCCGGTATCCAGGCATTGACGGAAGGCAGCGCGGATATCGGGATTTCATCCAGATATCTGAAGGATGCGGAGAAGGAGGCAGGGGCGGCGGAAAACATTATCGGCCTGGACGGGATGGCAGTGTGTGTGGATTCGGATAATCCTGTGACAGGGCTGACAAAGGCGCAGCTTGCGGACATTTATACGGGAAGACTGCGGAACTGGTCTCAGCTGGGCGGAAAGGATGTGCCGATTGTGGTAATCGGACGGGAAGCCGGCTCCGGCACGAGAAGTGCTTTCGAAAAATTATTGCAGCTGGAGGAGAAGTGTGCTTACGGGAATGAACTGGACAGTACGGGGGCTGTTGCGGCGAGAATTGCTGTGACACCGGGAGCAGTGGGGTATGTATCCTTTGATGTGATGAATCATACTGCACTTGGGGGTATTGTGCCGCTTACACTCGATGGGGTGGAACCAACTGCTGAAAATGTATATTCGGGCAGCTATCTTTTGTACAGGCCTTTTGTGATGGCCACAAGAGGAGAGCTTTCGGAACAAAATCAGCTGGTGCAGCTCTGGTTTGCATATGTATACGGTGAGGAAGGGCGCAGAGCTGCGGAGGCTGTGGGGCTTGTTCCGGCCACTGCACTGTCACGCTGATGTACATAAAATGAATTTTCGAGCCTTCTGAAAAAGATTTCTGATGTTTGCCTCCTGAGAAAGAGAAGAAAGAATATGACAGGCAAAAGTCAGGAACTATGGTCAGGCTTTCCGCATATCCTGTAAAAAGGTATGCGGAGGGCCTTATTTTATGGCGTTGACTGCAAAAGATGCCGGACATGCCGGAAATAATCCGGGAGCCTTGAATAAAGGCAGACAGGAGAAGGATAATGCACAAAGGCTGACAGCTGTTCATAAAACCTCAGAGGTGATTGCAGAAATGTTTTTTACGTCCTGTGCTGCACTGGCCATTCTGGCAGTTGCCGCCATCTGTTTTTATATTATTCTGAAGGGGATACCGGCTGTCAGACAGGTGGGGATAAAAGAAATATTTCTGAGAACGGAGTGGAGACCTACGGCAGAAGAACCGAAGTTCGGCATTTTGTATATTATATTGACATCTCTGGCAGGGACCGCTGCGTCCGCCGTGATCGGTGTGCCGGCGGGAATTCTGACGGCGGTATATCTGGCAGAGCTGGCTGATCAGAGAAGAGCGGAGCTGGTCAGAGATGCTGTGGAGATTCTGGCGGGAATTCCCTCTGTAATTTATGGCCTGTTGGGCATTTGTCTGTTGAATCCACTGATGTACCGGCTGGAGCGGCGGGTATTTGCCGATTCCGGAACACATCAATTTACAGGAGGGGCAAATCTGCTGTCTGCAGTTCTGGTACTGACCGTTATGATGCTGCCCACGGTAATCAGAATCAGTGAGGTTTCCATACGTGCGGTGCATCCCGGTATAAAGGCGTCGTCACTGGCACTGGGGGCATCCCGGATACAGACGATTTTTCGTTGCCTTCTGCCGGCAGCAAGACAGGGGCTTCTGACGGCGGTAGTACTGGGAACGGGAAGGGCCCTGGGGGAGGCAATGGCTATCACTCTGGTATCCGGAGGAAGTGTGAATGCGCCTTTTTGGTTCAACAGTGTCCGTTTTCTCACAACGGCGGTAGTCAGCGAGATGGGATATGCCCAGGGATTGCACAGACAGATGCTTTTTACCATTGGTCTTGTACTGTTTGGGTTTATTCTGCTGGTAAACGGGATAGCCGCCAGGATATTGAGAAAAGGCCGGGAACATTGAAGAAGGAATGGGGGCAGAAGAAAGCTGAGCAGCTATGGTACGGTCTGCTCAAAAAGTTTGGGGAGAAAAATGGAGCATTTTACCTTATATCGGAAAAAAAAGAGGGCCGGAGAACTGTTCCTTCTGGCGGCAATCTATGGGGCAGCGTACTGTTCGGTATTTCTGCTGCTGGGAATTATCGGGTATGTATTTTTCAGAGGATTCCGGATCTTAAGTATGCAGTTTCTCCTGTCTGTTACCAGTTATCTGAAGGGGACGGCAGGGATTGCCGGGAATCTGCTCAATACACTGTACATAATTGTCCTGACGTTGCTGGTGGCTGTGGTGATTGGTGTGGGGACAGCGGTCTATCTGAATGAATATGCACAGCCGGGGTGGGCGGTACGGCTGCTTACATTTGCCATAGATATGCTGGCGGGAATTCCCTCCGTGATTTTTGGATTGTTCGGAATGGTATTTTTCGGGCAGGTAGCCGGACTTGGATTCTCTCTGCTGAACGGGGTACTGACTCTGACACTGATGGTTATGCCTTTGATTGTGAGAAATACACAGGATGCGCTGCGCGCGGTTCCGGAAGGATATCGGAAGGGTGCCCTTGGTCTGGGGGCCACAAAATGGCAGCTGATACGAACGATTCTGCTCCCGTCATCCCGCAGCGGAATCCTGACAGGAGTTCTTCTGGCTGCAGGACGTATCATTGGAGAGTCGGCAGCGCTGCTCTTTACCGCAGGCAGCGCAAGGATACTGCCTGTATGGGGAAGTGGATTCGGTGAAATGCCTGGAGGATTATGCCGAAAGATTCTGGAGCCCGGTGGAACGCTTACTGTGGAGCTTTATCTGTCCATGCAGAACGGAGAGTATGAAACGGCTTTCGGCATCGGCTGTGTGCTGATATTCGTGATTTTTCTGATGAATTCACTATTAAAACTGGTATGCCGTCAGGAGGAAAATGAAAAACAGTAAATTGTCTGTGATGAATCTGAATCTGTATTACGGAGGAAACCATGCGCTGAAAGGCGTCAGCATGGAAATCAGGAAAAATACCATAACGGCGCTTATTGGACCCAGCGGGTGCGGAAAATCCACTTTTTTAAGATGCCTGAACAGGATGAATGATTTGACAGAGAAGGCGAGGATAGAGGGCCAGATACTTTTGGACGGGGAGGATATCTATGACAGTCGTGTGGATGTGACACTGCTGCGGAAGCGTGTGGGCATGGTTTTTCAGCAGCCTGCTCCCTTTCCCATGTCTGTTTATGATAATATTGCCTTTGGACCGAGGGTACAGGGGATAAAAGACAGGCACAGACTGGAGAAAATAGTGGAGGAGGCTCTGAAAGGTGCAGCAATCTATGACGAAGTGAAGGAACGGCTTAAGTATCCTGCCCTGGGACTGTCAGGAGGGCAGCAGCAGAGAATCTGCATAGCAAGAGCTCTTGCGGCAGGGCCCGAAATATTGTTGATGGATGAGCCTACATCAGCGCTGGATCCGGTTTCCACACTGAAAATAGAAGAATTGATAAAAGAATTGAAGAAAAAATATACAGTTGTGATTGTGACGCACAATATGCAGCAGGCAGCCAGAATTTCCGATGAGGCAGCCTTTTTCCTGGATGGAGAACTGGTGGAATTCGCGTCTGCAGAGGACATTTTCTGCAGGCCGGCGGACTGGCGCACAGAGAGATATATTACAGGGCGCTTCGGATAAGGATATCGAAACGCCCTGATATATAAGTCGGTTTAGTTTCCGCCGTTTCAGCATAGCACGGCCTTTTTATTGTCTTAGTCTAATCGACGGCATCATCGGGACCTTCCTCTTCATCGGAGTCTTCCTCCTCTGCTTTCGGTTCCGGCAGAGTCATCAGTACCTTTAGAATACGGTTTTGTTCTATTCCCCGCACTTTCAGACGGACGCCGGTGTCCAGTGTGACTTCTTCATTGTCCTCCGGAAGCCGGTCCAGCGCTTCGATAATCATGCCGCCGATGGAATCATAGTCTTCACTGTCCAGACTGGTTTCCAACTCATCGTTGATATCGTCCAGCTTCATGCTGCCCTCTACCAGGTAGGTGCGTTCTCCCACTTCCTGAATGTACTCCTCTTCATCGGCATCATATTCGTCACGGATTTCTCCCACAATCTCTTCCAACAGATCTTCCTGGGTGATCATACCTACCGTGGCGCCGTACTCATTAAGCACAAAAGTGACGCTGGTAGTCTTTTCCCGCAATTCGTAAAGCAGATCGGCTACCTTTTTATATTCGTATGTATAATAAGCGTCTCTGAGGATGGATTTAATGTTGAAGGTTTCTTCATCCTCCTTCAGGATGAAATCCTTGATATTAATCAGGCCGATAATATTGTCCTTATCCTCCTGATACACAGGAATGCGGGTGTACATGGATTCTCGGAATACGGCCAGTACTTCGCTGTAAGTAGCCTCTACATCCACAGTCACCATGTTGAAACGGGGAATCATGATATCCTTGGCCAGTGCGTCGGAGAAATCGAACACATTGTAGATCATTTCCCTCTCCTCGGACTCGATGACACCATCCGCATGTCCCACATCCACATAGGTGCGCAGTTCTGCTTCGGTTATGGTGGTAATTTTCTTACTGGGGTCAATGCGCAGCAGACGCAGAATGCCGTTGGCCAGTTTGTCAATCACGAAAATGACAGGGGTCATGAGCTGCATTAATCCATAGATAATTCCGCTGTAAGCAAGGGTAATCTTTTCCGAAGAAAGCATGGCCCAGGTTTTGGGGACGATTTCGCCGCAGAGCAGAAGGACAATGGTCAGGGTACCGGTAGCGATGGCTACGGCTATGCCGAAGCGCAGAGCCAGTGTGGTAGCCAGAGCGGAAGCCGACAGATTGACAATGTTGTTGCCGATCAGAACTGCGCTCAGCATTTTACTGTAATTACCCAGTATTTTATTGACCTTTGCCGCACGCTTGCTTCCTTCCTCCTGGAGGGTCTGCAGTCGCACACGATTGACAGTACTGAAGGCTGTCTCTGCAGATGAGAAAAAGCCTGAAAGAAGAATCAGAAAAAACAGAGCTAAAAATTGTATACCTTCCGGAACGTCCAAAAAAAAATCACTCCTTTTCATTTATGGCGGCTGCCATAGTAATAGTATAGCGTATTCGCTATGAAGTAAATATACATAATATAGACTCGATTGTCAAGTTTTTGGACTGGAGTGCATATGATTTTATAAAAAGTTTATAGACTTTCAGGTCGGACAGGGGGAAAGATGGAACGTATGGAACGTAACTCTGATAAGGAAGGAATACCTGCGGCATTCTTGCTGAAGAGTCTTCTTTTTTCGTACATACTTACAGGAGTGCTGCTTGCAGTGCTGGCATTTTTGCTGTATAAGATGGGACTGGATGAGAAGATAGTCTCCATAGCCATCATTGTGATTTATGTGGCTGCAACATTCTTCGGAGGTTTTGTTACGGGAAAAAAGATGGGCAGCCGCAGATTTTTGTGGGGGCTGGTAATGGGCGGCGCTTATTTCCTGATACTGACAGTGGTTTCCCTGTGTGTTGGGAAAGGAAATATTCAGATTGGAAATTCCTTTTTTACCACGTTTGCATTGTGTGCGGGAGGCGGCATGCTGGGAGGAATGCTGAGCTAAAATTTTGAAAAAACCCTTTTACAAATACGCATTTTATGATATACTACATAAAGTTTCCTGATGGGATCAGTCAGGGAGATACGGAACTGAAATAAAAAGATAAGGAGAGTGTACGATATGAAGCACATTAAGACCTTGATAACCAGAAATTTAAAGGAGTCCATGAAGAAGGGCGGCTGCGGCGAGTGCCAGACATCCTGCCAGTCTGCCTGCAAGACATCCTGTACGGTAGGCAACCAGAGCTGTGAGAACGCCAGATAGTGACAGAGGCAAAAGGAAAAGAACAGTGCAAGCAGTGATTTATTCACTGCTTGCACTTTGCGTACGGAAAGGAAAATTTAAGTGATACACCAGTTTAAAAGCAATGGGTATAACATTGTAATGGACGTGAACAGCGGTTCCATTCATGTGGTGGACGAAATTGTCTATGATATGATTCAGGTAGTTGAGCCTCTTATAAAGGAAGGAATCAAAGATGCCGACACGCTCAGGATGGCTGTGCTGAATCTGGATATTCTCCCCTATGACAGGGCGGAGCTGGAAGAGGCGCTGGAGGAAGTGCTGGAACTGGAGGCGGAGGGGCAGCTGTTTGCACCGGATGTCTATGAAAATTATGTATATGATTTTAAAAAGCGCCAGACCGTGGTAAAAGCCCTGTGCCTTCATATCGCTCATGACTGCAATCTTGCGTGCAGATATTGCTTTGCCGAAGAGGGAGAGTATCACGGCAGGCGGGCCCTGATGAGTTTTGAAGTTGGAAAAAAGGCGCTGGATTTTCTGGTGGCAAATTCCGGGAATCGAACGAATCTGGAAGTGGATTTCTTCGGCGGGGAGCCTTTGATGAACTGGCAGGTGGTAAAGGAGCTGGTGGAATACGGCAGAAGCCTGGAAGCACCTTATCACAAGAAATTTCGTTTTACGCTGACAACCAACGGAGTGCTTCTGAATGATGAAATTCTGGAATTCGCAAATCGGGAAATGGCCAATATTGTGCTGAGTATAGATGGTCGGAAGGAAATTAACGATGCCATGCGTCCGTTCCGCGGCGGTCAGGGCAGCTATGATCTGATTGTTCCCAAATTTCAGAAGGTGGCGGAGAGCAGAGGACAGACCAGGTATTATGTCAGAGGGACTTTTACCCGCAATAATCTGGATTTCTCGAAGGATGTACTGCATCTGGCGGATCTGGGCTTTCAGCAGATTTCCGTGGAGCCGGTGGTGGCCGGACCGGAGGATGATTATGCCATCAGGGAGACGGATATCCCACAGCTGAAGGAAGAATATGACAGATTGGCAGTGGAAATGATAAAGCGTAGAAAAGAGGGAAAAGGTTTTAACTTTTTCCATTTTATGATAGACCTGGAGGGCGGCCCCTGTGTGGCAAAGCGGCTTTCCGGCTGCGGATCCGGCACGGAATACCTGGCGGTAACACCCTGGGGAGATCTGTACCCCTGCCATCAATTTGTGGGAAATGAGAGCTTTCTCATGGGCAATGTGGAAGAGGGGATCCTAAGAGAGGACATCCGGGACGAATTCAAATGCTGCAATGTGTATTCGAAGGATAAATGTAAAAAATGCTTTGCCAGATTCTACTGCAGCGGCGGATGTGCGGCAAATTCCTATAACTTCCACGGCAATATCAACGATGCCTATGACGTGGGCTGTGAACTTCAGAGGAAACGCGTGGAATGCGCAATCATGCTGAAGGTGGACGAGGCGGATTTGTAAAAGCAGAGGCGGAACTTAAAAACAGTATCTGTCCGAAGCAGTATCCATACGGAGAACTGGTACTGATTGGACAGATACGGAACTTAAAACAGTACAAGCCCAGACAGTACCCATAGAATTTACGGACGTACTTACGGCCGTAAATTCTATGCTGAAGCCAAGGTACTGTCCAGGCTTGTACGGAACTTTAATCAGGAGGAAAAGACATGAAGAAAAACAGAGCGATAGCGATACTGCTTTGCATTTTCGTAATTCTGGCAGGTGTCACGTATATTGACATTGCCGGAACGGATGCGGACGGCAGCGGAAGCGCGTCGGATATTAATCTGGGTCTGGATCTGGCAGGCGGTGTCAGCATCACCTATCAGGTGGTGGGAGAGGAAGAACCCAGTGCCACGGATATGGCTGACACTATTGCCAAGCTGCAGAAGCGAGTGGAGGGATACAGCACGGAGGCAATTGTGTATCAGGAAGGTTCCGACAGAATCAATATTGAGATTCCCGGAGTCAGTGATGCCAATACGATTTTGCAGGAACTGGGCAGACCCGGTGCATTGTATTTTATTTCTCAGACTGACCCGGATGGGAATATAAATTACAGTCAGCAGTCGGTGCAGAATGCAGACGGCACATATGGAGTCGGTTATGTGCTGCACAAGCCGATAGAGCAGCTTCTGGAGGACGGTTCCATTCTGGTACAGGGTACGGATGTAAGCAGTGCCACCGCAGGGACCATACAGACGAATATGGGCTCCGAGTTCGTGGTAAGCCTGACCATGACAGAGGAAGGAACTGCCAAATTTACCCAGGCAACCCAGAATGCTTTTGACAAAAATGAAAGTCTTGCCATTTATTATGACGGAAATATAATCAGCGCTCCCAGTGTAAATGCAGTGATTACGGACGGAAGCGCACAGATTTCTCCTATGGAGTCCTATGAGCGGGCGGAAAGCCTGGCTTCCACCATTCGCATCGGCGGCCTGAGACTGGAGCTGGAAGAACTGCACTCGAAAGTAGTGGGAGCCCAGCTGGGTGTGGAAGCCATTGATACCAGCCTGAAGGCAGGCGCCATCGGCCTGGTGATAGTGATGGTATTTATGATAGTGATTTATCTGCTTCCCGGTGTGGCTTCGGCCATTGGTCTGCTGTCCTATGTGGCTCTGGTAATTCTGCTTCTGAACGGGTTTGATATGACGCTGACACTGTCAGGTGTGGCAGGTATCATTCTTTCCATCGGTATGGCGGTAGACGCCAATGTGATTATTTTCGCTCGTATCCGGGAAGAACTGGCTGCTGGGAAAACGGTGAGAAATGCTGTTAAAATCGGCTTTGACAAAGCCTTATCCGCTATTATTGACGGAAATATTACAACTCTGATTGCGGCGGGCGTTCTGCTTTGGCTGGGGCCTGGAACAGTGAAGGGCTTCGCGCAGACGCTGGCGCTTGGTATTGTGCTTTCCATGTTTACGGCGCTGGTGGTAACCAGATATCTGTTGTATGCTCTTTATGCCCTGGGTCTGAAGAGCGAAAAGCTTTATGGTATGGGAAAAGAACATAAAGTATTGAATATCCTTTCCAGAAAAACAGTATTCTTCGGCATATCGGCTGCGGTGATTGCGGCAGGCTTTATCGTGATGGGCGTGAATAAAGCAGGCGGTGGAGATGCGCTGAACTATAGTCTGGAATTCAAAGGCGGCACGGCTACCACAGTTACTTTCCAGGAGGCTATGACCCTGGAGAAGGCCAATGCGGATGTGGTTCCTTTTATCGAGGAGATTACCGGCAGTGCCGTTCAGATACAGACTGTGCAGGACTCCAACGAAGTTATTTTTAAAACCACATCTCTGAGCGTTGAGCAGAGAACGGAATTAAATCAGATGTTTACCGATAAGTTCGGTGTGGCTGAGAATATGATTACATCGGAGACCATCAGCTCCACCATCAGTGACGAGATGAAATCAGATACCATTATCGCAGTGTTGGTTGCCATTGTCTTTATGCTGATTTATATCAGAATTCGATTCAGTGATATCCGGTTCGGTGTCAGCAGTATAATTGCACTGCTTCATGACGTATTGGTGGTACTTGCTTTTTATGCGGCGGCCCGTGTGTCCGTAAGTAATACCTTTGTGGCCTGTATGCTGACCATTGTGGGTTATTCCATCAATGCCACCATTGTAATCTTTGACCGTATTCGTGAAAATATGCGGACCATGAATCACAAGGATGATCTTAAGGAAATTGTGAACAAGAGTATTACCCAGACCATGTCAAGAAGTATTTTTACTTCCCTGACTACATTTATCATGGTGGCTGTGCTGTACATTCTGGGAGTTACCAGTATCCGTGATTTCGCACTGCCTCTGATGGTGGGTATTGTCTGCGGTGCCTATTCTTCCATCTGCCTGGCAGGCAGCCTGTGGTATCTGCTGCGGATGAAATTTGTGCCGAAGAAAAAAGAAAAGTAAATAAAATGCTGATGAAAGATAAGAAGCCGATTTCTCTTCCGGAGAAGTTGGCTTCTTTTTACGGAAGGCAGATATCTTCCCGTTTCGTTAGCTAAGGACGGTGTCTCCTGCACGGACCTTTATGGTCCTGAGGCCCAGGGCAAATTCCTGACAATGCCCGACAAGGACCTATCGCTAAGCCCTGGGCTCTTTCGGCCTCAGGATCTTAAAGGTCCTTGCAGGAATCCCCGGCCCTTTAGGCATTAAATGCGAATTTTTTGATAATGGAAGTATTCTGATACTCATATATCAAGAATAACAGGCTGCATATCAGAAAATATTGCGGGGAAATATGAGGTACAATTAAAGCTGTAGATAATATATAATTGCATAAGTGAAAATTATGGAATATATAATATTTATTGATTTTACTTATGAGGCGCAATATAGTATAATGAAGAAGCTGAGCAGGCGACAGTATCCGGTTCTGAAATCAGCGCATGTCCATAGCCGGAAATTCTATGAAGGAGACCTGGAATGTTCAGGCATGTATGGAGATTAAAATCTCTGTCGTAAATCGACAGGGGAATGGAGGAAATAATGGTTAAAGCAATCGTAGGAGCCAACTGGGGTGACGAGGGAAAAGGAAAAATCACCGACATGATGGCACAGGAAGCAGATATTGTTGTAAGGTTTCAGGGAGGTGCAAATGCGGGACATACCATTGTAAATGACTATGGAAAGTTTGCGCTGCATACCCTTCCCTCCGGTGTGTTTTATGGTCATATAACGAATGTCATTGGCAACGGAGTGGCATTGAATATTCCGTTGTTGTTTGGGGAGATTCAGTCTGTAGTGGACAGAAATGTGCCGGCACCGAAGCTTCTGGTGTCGGACCGGGCACAGATTGTCATGCCCTATCATATTTTATTTGATCAGTATGAGGAGGAGAGGCTGGGCGGAAAGTCCTTTGGTTCCACAAAGTCCGGCATCGCGCCCTTTTATTCCGATAAATACGCGAAGATCGGCTTCCAGGTCAGCGAGCTTTTTGACGAGGGGCTGCTGGAAGAGAAGACGGTGCGTATCTGTGAGATGAAGAATGTGCTGCTGGAGCATCTTTATCATAAACCTGTGATTGACCCGAAGGAGCTGCTGAACACGCTGCATGAGTATAGAGATATGGTGGCGCCCTATGTATGCGATGTGTCGGCTTTCCTGGCCAGGGCGTTAAAGGAGGGACAGACAGTACTGCTGGAAGGACAGCTGGGGACTTTGAAGGACCCGGACCACGGTATATATCCCATGGTGACTTCGTCTTCCACACTGGCCGCATTCGGCGCCATAGGCGCGGGGCTGCCGCCCTATGAGATCAGAGAGATTGTGACAGTCTGCAAGGCATATTCTTCCGCGGTGGGGGCAGGTGCCTTTGTGTCCGAGCTGTTCGGAGACGCGGCGGAGGAGCTGCGCCGTCGGGGCGGTGACGGCGGAGAGTACGGCGCGACCACAGGACGTCCCAGACGTGTGGGCTGGTTTGACTGTGTGGCATCGAAATATGGCTGCCGCCTGCAGGGAGCCACGGATGTGGCCTTTACTGTTCTGGATGTATTGGGATATCTGGATGAGATTCCAGTGTGCGTGGGCTATGAAATCGACGGCGAAGTCACCACAGATTTTCCGGTGACCAGCAGACTGGAGAGGGCAAAACCGGTGCTGAAGACACTGCCGGGATGGAAGTGTGATATCAGAGGTATTAGAAAATACGAGGATTTGCCGGAAAACTGTCGGAATTATATCGAGTTTATTGAGAGTCAGATTGAATATCCCATTACAATGGTCAGCAATGGACCCGGGCGGGATGATATCATTTACAGAGAGTCTGCTCTGAAGAATTAACATGATTGGAAATCTGGAATATTTTAAAGTATTTTATTATACTGCCAGGCTGGGAAGCGTTACGGGAGCCGCAGGCGTGCTGTCGCTGTCCCAGCCTGCGGTGAGCCAGTCGCTGAAGGCGCTGGAGAGGAATCTGGGGGTGTCTTTGTTTCAGCGGGAAGCCAGAGGAGTCAGGCTGACCGCGGAGGGGCAGCTTCTGTATTCTTATGTGGAAAAAGGATATGAACAGATCGAGTGTGGAGTGGAGAAAGTGACTGCCATGCTGAATCTGGAGCTGGGAGAGGTGCATATCGGCGCCAGCGATATGACGCTGCGCTTCTATCTGCTGCCTTTTCTGGAGAAATTTCATGAACGTTTCCCGGGCATCAAGGTGATTGTGGCCAACGCGCCCACACCGGAGACACTGAGGCTTCTGCGGGCGGGGAAAATCGATTTCGGCGTGGTGAGCACTCCTTTTGAGCAGGGAACGGACATTCAGGGAGACCCGGTGCGGGAGATTGAAGATATCTTTGTGGCGGGAAGGCGCTTTATTTCTTATAAGAATAAAATGCTGGACCTGCAGGAACTGGAAGACCTGCCCATGATTTTCCTGGAGGGAAATACCAGTACACGAAGCTATATGAACACCTATTTATCAGGGAATGGTATTGTGCTGCAGCCGGAATTTGAACTGTCCACCAGCGATATGATTGTCCAGTTTGCACTGCGGAATCTGGGAATCGGCTGTGTGGTGAGAGATTTCGCACAGGAGGCATTGGAAGCGGGACTGCTTTTTGAGCTTCGCTTTAATAAAATGATACCCAAAAGGGAATTCTGCGTAGTGACAGGCCGCAGAACGCCGCTTTCCGCGGCGGCGGGGAAGCTGCTTCAGATAATGAGAGAGGATGAGAAGAATGATTCGTAATATTATATTTGATATCGGTAATGTGCTGGCGGATTTTCGTTGGAAGGAATTTCTGGAGGATAAAGGATTTGACGAAGAAATGGTGGGGCGTATTGCCCGGGCATCTGTGCTGAATCCACTCTGGAACGAGATTGACAGAGGGGTGTGGGAGGAAGAAAAGTTATTGCGGGAATTCGTCAAAATGGATCCGGAGATTGAAGCGGAGATTCGCAGGGCTTACGGCAATGTCAACGGTATGGTGACAAAGAGAGAGTATGCTGTTCCATGGATAAAGGAACTGAAGGCCAAAGGGTACAGAGTCTATTATTTGTCCAACTTTTCTTACAAGGCTTATGTGGAGTGCCGGGATGCTTTGGATTTTCTGCCATATACGGACGGAGGGATTCTGTCTTATCAGGAGAAAGTGGTTAAGCCGGATCCGGAGATTTACAGGCGTCTGCTTTACAGATATTCTCTGAAGGCGGAAGAGAGTATATTTATTGACGATACGAAGGTGAATGTGGAAGCGGCCGAAGGGCTGGGACTGCATGGCATCTGTTTTCAGACCAGAGAGCAGGCACTGAAAGAGCTGCAGGCGCTGGGAGTGCAGAGCTGAATGGATACATGGCAGGTGCCTTATCAATTCCGGCCATTGGTCCGGATGACAGTGAGCACAGAGGATACGATCAGGAAGAGCAGGAGGAATGGTTATGAATTCCCGGATTACGATTCGCGAAGCAATTACGGAATCTGAGATTGCCGTCTTCTGGAAGCGGCTTTACGATTATTTCACGGAAGATATTTTCAGGGATCCGGAGGATGAAGACAGAGAATACTTTTTCGGTGAAGAGTATCACAGGCAGATACAGAATCTTCATGACAGGCCGCGAAATCGGTGTCATTACCTGTTCTTTCACCGAGACGGACAGGACATCGGATTTGCCATGCCTGTCATTTATACCGAGGAGGATGGTAAGTGCTTTATCATGGAATTCTGTGTCTATCCGGAGTTTCGGGGCGATGGAACCGGCAGGAAATGCGTCACAGCGCTTCTGGAGTGGGTGGAGGAAAATGGCGGGCTCTATGCGGAGCTGAACTATGGCGGCGACTGCCGTCGTCGTCATTTCTGGGAAGGTGTCGGTTTTCTGGAAAACGGTGTGGACGAGTGGGGAGAACCACTTATGCTTCTGCCTCCGAAAGCGGAGGTCCCCATAACAGTCGAGGTCCTTGCCGACCCGGAGGACTGGCAGCTCAAAAAGCTGGAAAATGGATTTTTGAGAGAAATCGGCGAACCGACATTGACAGAGGAGAGACAGAGGCAGCTGGCGCAGGCCATCCGGGAAGGGAAAATCACTTTTTTCGTGGCAAAGCGCGACTGTCGCGCCGTGGGAATGTGCAGTGTGGCAAAATACTTTTCCACATTTACCTGTTCCGAGGTGGCTGTGTTTGAGGACTTTTATATCGAGCCGGTGTTCCGCGGGAAAGGCGCGGCGCGGCAGCTTGCACAGACTGCCAGGGAATGGTGCGGGAACAATGGTATGGTCGCCATTAATGAGTATATAATCTTATAAAACATATGGAGGTAAAAATCAATGGAATATGAACAATTATGTTTTAAACCAATGGAAAAGGATGATATTCCGTCCTTAACATATATTATGAAGCGTTCATTCGATAATGACTCCCAATTATTTTTCCAAAAGCCTGAAGGCGGACCATCAGGCTATGATGATGGAAGCTTTTTAGAGAAGTGGGGATTTCATCCGGAAGCCACATCCTATCGCATTGAGCTTAATGATACACCTATAGGCGCAATCATATTGTTTGTCCATGAAGAAGCCGGTTCTGGTTATCTTGCGAATATTTTTATTGACACTGACTTAAGCGGCAAAGGATATGGCAGTATTGCATGGCGTTTTGTGGAACATATGTATCCAAAAGTTAAAACATGGTATGCGGAAACGCCTGCTGTCTCCTACCGTAATCATTATTTCTACATAAATAAATGTGGGTTCCATATAGTCGGCGTTGAGGGCGGCAGAGACAGATTTGAGGCTAAATTCAAGCTCTGTAAAACAATAAATTAATTCTTACTACTATTTTGGTATGGATATCCTGACACTGGAAATATTCACAGCGAAGCCGCCGCAGGAAAGGAAGCAATGCGGCAGCTTTAGTTAAAATCTCCGTTCCACACGGGGAAGGTTGTGAGGTATTCCTGGCGGACAGCGGGAACATAGTAAGCGCCGTAATCCTTCAATCCGTCCTCCTGTTTCATTTCAGGCAGCTCCACATAGAAACGATAATAGGGCATATAAAATTCCTCATATTTTCCGCTCCGGTATACAAGCTCAGTTCTGGCGATATATTTCTGACCGGGCATCTGGTAGGGAACCGTGGTGATGTAATTCCCGTTCAGCAGCAGTTCTTCTGCCTTCTCCGGGGAGATAATGGGGTAATCCCCCGCTTTGTGGGACAGATTCGGCCGGAAGACTCTTGCCATATAAAACCTTCCCTCATCATTGCAATAGAAAGCGACCCGGTAGAAATGATAGTTGAGAATCTGCTCTGTGAGACTTTCCGCCGTGTCGAAAAATGTAATATGATACCCCTGCTGACGATAGATATTGTAGTCGCCGCCGTATAGGTTCATCTGAGGCTCTTTCATTGCTATCAGGTCAGAATAGGCTTCCTGCAGATATTCCGCCACAGCCAGGATGTCTTCATAGGAGGAATAGTGGGTAAAGTGGTAACCATCGGGGAGTGAGACGGCAGGTTCAAAGGTGATGGTGGCAGTCATGGACAGATCCACTTCGATTTTGATGCCGTTCTGCTGCGCCATAAGTGCTGTGGGATTGAAATATCCCTCGGGCACCTTGCCCTCAAATTTTTCCGTAATAATGGCCTGCTCTTCGGTATCGGGGGTGTTGTCGGTGATTTCCAGCGTATCCGTATCCATAGAAAGCCGTGACGCAACTTCAAGTAAAAAGCTTTCCATGGCGCCAAAATCTGCACCGGATACCAGAAAGTCTGTATCATAGGACAGGGGGTTTCGATAGACGGGTAAGGTGGATAATTCCACGGTTTCATTCCAGGGATTGGCGTCAGTCAGTTCGGATATGTCATAGGCCATATAGCCTTCGTAGCCCATGGATTCGGAAGATTCCACAGAGATAGCGAGCAGAGGAAGGCCTGAGAAATCACTGGCGGTATCCTCGGCCAGATGTCCGGAGGAACTGCTGTCGGCATTGTCCGGAAGCCTGGTGGGATTGCCGTCGGGAAGTTCGGCCGGGAGAAAGCGGATTCCTGCGGATACAACCAAAATGACACCCGCTGCTAATGCGATCCATTTAAGCCATGTTATTTTGCCGCTGCTTTTTTCTGCCGGCGCCGCTTCCACAATGTATTTATCATCTACCTCTCCAAGTGCATTTAAAATGCGTTCTTCTTTTGAAATATCCTCTTGTTTCAAAATCTGCTTTTCTTTCCTAATCTGTTCTTTTCTCATAAGACAATACCTTCTTTCTCCAAAAGGACTTTGAGTTCGTTTCGTGACCGAAGCAATATCATTTTTACTTTACTTTCGCCGATATGCAGTTCCTCTGCGATTTCTCTGACGGAGCAGAGATACCAGTATCGCCGCATGAAAACGTTCCTTGCTTCCACGCCCAGAGAAGCGAGGAAACAGTTGAGAATGTCCGTCAGAACCATTTTGTCAACAATCTGTTCTACAGGATTGGCAGCCGGAATACACTCCCGCAGCTCGTCCAATGCCAGCGTTACCTGCCCGCGGCCCCGTTTTTCGGCATTGCATTGTCTGTATCGGTTCAGAGACAGATTGCGAGTGATTTTGCCGAGAAAGGCAGACAGGCGACCGGGACGATGGGGCGGCATACTGTTCCATGCTTTCAGCCAGGTTTCGCTGACGCATTCTTCACTGTCCTCAGCGTTGTGGAGAATGTTGTATGCGATAACATGACAATATCTTCCATATTTTTTCGTGGTTTCTGAAATGGCGGTCTCTGAGCGCGTCCAATATAAATCCAGAATCTGTTTATCGTCCATGGGATACTCCTTTCCGCAGGGCAGCAGGACTTTGCAGGAAATAAGGGCTTCTATTATCATCATTCTATTATAATACACAGCAAATAGCTTCTTCTGGTCACAGTTTTCTCTGATTTTTGTGAAAAATTTCAGCGGCCCGGCCTGAATTGAATGCCGCATAACGGACAAAGGAGTCATTTCATATAGGCAGCTTTGAAGACTCTTATAGTAATAACCTCAGTGAGGCGGGAATTTCCACTGCCTTAAAAATATTTGATTGTGAAACAGTGAAGCCAGGGAGATAATGGAAAAAGAAAACGATCAGGGCATTTATGCAGGAGGTGTAAACATGGACATAGATAAAAAAGTCAGTAATTCCAAAGAGCTGGAATTTTCTGTGTTCTGAAGGAAAGGAGTGTAACGGTATGAATGCTAATCCGATTTTACTTCAAAAAATATGCGCGTGTGGTTGAGTGTTTTTCTCAAAAGGCTGATATATCGTTGGATTGTGCGCTGGATTTATTTTACCGGTCAGAGGTTTACTGTTTCATCCGTGATGGAGTATCGGATCTGCATTGCATGAGTGACGACTATCTTGCAGATGAATTGAAAGCAGAATATGCGGAGAAATTCTGCCACGGGAAGGCAGAACCTCAGTCTTCTCCCTGAGAAGCCGTCGTCTCACTTTCCGCCGGGTCTCCCAGCGCCGCTTTTCCGGTGAGCCTGCCGTACATCCAGCTGTAAATCCAGATGAGCAGGGGGATGACCAAGGTACCTGCCAGGCAGGCACGAAACCACTGGGCAGACGAGGAGTTGTCCAAAATGGCGGCAATCAGGGTAATGATATACAACAGTGCCAGCAAAACCACGCCGACGATGGCAACAATCTGCCGGGAGGTCATTTTCTTTTTTGGGGATTCTTTGATCTGTTTCATGGGATTCCTCACTTTCTTTCTCTATCATTGCATATTTGACAGCGGAAGTCAATAATATAACTTCTCGGAATCTCAATGAATGTGATTCTAACTGAAAATTGACAACTG
>CAJUQT010000045.1 GCA_910588225.1 uncultured Acetatifactor sp. | reverse complement strand
AAGCCTGCAAAATCAGGCTTTTCCTGAACGCAGGTGTAAAAAAATGTATACTTTTCTGCACAGCCATCTTTTTTCTCAATATCATTCAAAAACAATCTTAAAATAAAAATCACAAACTATTTTTTGTGCAAATGCAACAAAAACAGGCTTTCTCAAACCAGATTTCACTATAACATACATCATATCCATTTGCAAGAGCTTTTATGAAAAAAAGTATACCTTTTTGCACAGCCTGTTATAATCTATGTACGGAAAAATTCGTTTTTACTCAGATATCAGACTTCTGTACCTGTGTGGACATGCTTTTCGCAGAAAGCTTCTGAGAACATCTGAAAGCTGTATTTATTCTTACTATTCTTCGTAATCCTCTTCCTCTTCGTCCCATTCAGGATACTGTTCTATAGAACCTTTTTCCTTAATTACAGTTGGAGCAACCGTTTCTGATGTCTCCTCTATTTTTTGAACGGTAATCGTGAACATCCAGTCATCTCCAAAATCATAATGAAGAGAAAATTTCTGCTTCATCACCAGACCTAATTTATCAAGCTTTACTCTTGTTGAAGGTTCGTCATCCTCCGGATCCGACTGATAGTTCCAATCGCCATACATTTTATTGTCCATACAGAATTCATACAAATGTTCATCTATAAAGTCAAACGCTGACAAAATCGCCCCGCACAAATCATCCAGTGAATGATCACCGGATATTTCAATTACTCTGTAAATATCCCTCTCTACTCCAGCAGGATATACCTTCAATGTATATTTTTTCTTCATGATACAGTTTTCTTTTGTTATTATACTCAGGGCCGTCAGAATTTACTGCTCTGTTCAGATCAGGAATATGGCTGGCATCCTTTTGCCATATCACAGGGCTGCAAATCTATTGGACATGCGATCTAAATTACCTTAAGCGTCGCCCCTCGCTCATTACTATATCATTTTTCCTGAATTATTACAAAGGTTTTCTGTAAAACAAACCGTGCAAAACAAACCGGGAAGCTTCTCCCCTGTACATAAAGCAAAAATCACTGCTCCGAAGAAACAGTGATTTTTGCTGATATAAGCTTCTCTCAGATACTGCAAATGTCCTGCTCCATCTGCTTTGCCTCTACCCATTTCATAAAAGTATGACTGCTGATTCCCAGTTTTCTGCCGGCGGCACGGGCCGAACAACTCCCGGCCGTCCACAGTCCATAGAGCTCCTCAAATTCCGGCGCCACTTCCTTGGGTCTGCGGCCGAACTTCACTCCCCGCTGTCTTGCCGCCTGTATTCCTTCCGCCTGGCGTTGTCGGATATTGGTACGTTCCGTCTCCGCCATATACGACATGAGAGTCAGCATCAGCTGCGCAACCACACGCCCCATCAGGTCCTTATTCAGATCCCCCAGAAGAGGAATGTCAAGAATGATAATTCCAACCTGCTTTTCCACAGTAATAAAACGCCACTGTTCCAGAATTTCATCAAAATTACGCCCCAGCCTGTCCAGGCTTTTAATGACCAGTGTGTCCCCCTTTTGGAGCCTGCTGACCACTGCTTTGTAGCCCGGCCGATCAAAGTTCTTTCCCGACTGCCGGTCCGAATACACATTTCCATCCGAAATTCCACATTCCTTCATGGCAATTCTCTGGCGGTCTTCATTTTGCTCCTTTGTTGATACACGGATATATCCGTACATCCTTCCTTCATTCCCGTTCCCCATGCCGACTGCTGTCGTCTCTGTCATAAGGCTTCCTCCTTGTAGTAAAAAAGAATATCCTCTTATTTTAATGGAAATCGGAATATGAAAAAAGAAAAAGAATTCTTCCTGTACAAAACGGAACCCGTAAATCTGCCGGCTATCTGAAATTTTTCACTTTCTCCCCAGAATCTCCATGAATTCCTCTCCGGTAATTGTCTCTTTCTCGTAGAGGAACGCCGCCAGTTCGTTCAGCTTTCCGCGGTTATCCTTCAGAATCTCCTTTGCCTTTTCATGCTGTCGTTTCACCAGCTCCACCACCTGTCTGTCAATGTCTTTCTGGGTGTCCGCGGAGCAGGCCAGGGAGGTATCCCCTCCCAGGTACTGATTGGTGACAGTCTCCATGGCCACCATGTCAAATTTCTCACTCATACCATACCGGGTAATCATGGCTCTGGCAAGCTTTGTGGCCTGTTCGATATCATTGGAAGCTCCCGTGGTAATTTCACCGAAAATGATTTCCTCTGCGGCACGTCCTCCGGTGAAGGTGGCAATCTTATTCTCAATCTCCTGTCTGGTCATGAGAAACTTATCGTTTTGTTCCACCTGCATGGTATAACCCAGAGCACCGGAAGTCCGGGGAATGATGGTAATTTTCTGCACCGGGGCAGAATGACTTTGCATGGCCGCCACCAGAGCATGCCCGATTTCATGATAGGCTACAATTTTTCTCTCCCCATCGGAGAGGATGGCATTCTTTTTCTGATATCCGGCAATGACTACTTCTATGCTTTCCTCCAGGTCTGCCTGGCACACCACGGTACGATTACTCCGCACGGCCCGGAGAGCTGCTTCATTGACAATGTTAGCCAGCTCCGCCCCGGAGGTACCGGAAGCCATACGGGCAATGGTATGGAAATCTACATCGTCGGCCAACCTGATTTTCCTGGCATGGACTTTCAGAATGGCTTCCCGGCCCGCCAGATCAGGAAGTTCCACGGGTACTCTCCTGTCGAAGCGCCCGGGCCTGGTGAGGGCAGGATCCAGGGATTCCGGACGGTTTGTAGCCGCCAGGATGATGACACCATTATTGCCTTCGAAGCCGTCCATCTCCGTGAGCAGCTGATTTAACGTCTGTTCTCGCTCGTCGTTGCCGCCGATCTGTCCGTCCCGCTTCTTGCCGATGGCGTCGATTTCGTCGATAAAAACGATACAGGGCGCCTTCTCCTTGGCCTGCTTGAACAGGTCGCGGACCTTGGAGGCGCCCATGCCCACGAACATCTCCACGAATTCCGAACCGGACATGGAGAAGAAAGGTACATTTGCCTCCCCGGCCACTGCTTTGGCCAGCATAGTCTTGCCGGTGCCGGGAGGGCCCACCAGCAGAAGTCCCTTAGGCATGGACGCACCCACATCTGTATACTTCTGGGGATTGTGCAGATAATCCACAATTTCCGCCAGACTTTCCTTTGCCTCGTCCTCTCCGGCCACATCATCGAAATGGATACCCTCGGTGGACTGGACATAGACCTTTGCGCTGCTTTTGCCCGTGCCGAACATCATGGCATTGGGACCGCCGGCCTTCTCTGTCAATTTCCGGCTCAGGTATTGCCCCAGGAGAATGAAAATCAGCATGGGCAGCACTGCGGACAGGAAGATACTGAGCAATGGAGAGGTGGGACGCTCGATATCTTTGGCAAAGGCAGCTCCGGCGTCATAAAGCCGTTGAGTCAGGGCAGGGTCATACATGACGCCTGTAGTATAAATCTGGGTATTCTCCTTATCTGTGAAAATAATCTCAGAGCTGTCCATCTGAACTCTGCCGATATTTTTTTCCTCCGTCATTTTCATGAAGACGCCATAGTCCACTTCTTTAATCTGCCCCTTCATAAGCAGCGGAGAGACAAACATATTGAAGAGGAAGATAATCAATATGGCAATTCCGTAATAATAAATCAAAGGTTTTCTGGGTGATTTTATTTCTTTCATGAGAAACTCCTTTCGTGTCATTTATCTTTCGCATTTATTTACTGTCACTTAAGAACTGTAAACAGCATAATTACTATGCCCAATACCACCGGAATGATTCCGGTTACCCGGGTCAGTGTCTTCGGATCGGTCTTATTGGTGAAAACAGCGGCAACCCGTGCCCACAGGAAGGTGAACAGGACAAAAATTAGAAATCATTCCATATCATTCGCTTTCTTTCAGAATTTGATTCAGATTGTGTTCCATCATTCCCATCACCCGGTGAAAATTTCTCTGGGACGCTTCATCCACATCCTGGAAAATATCTTCAAAAAAAATGTTCTGCAGCTCTCTTCCCCTTTCGATGACAGGCTGCGCCTTCTCTGTGCAAATCAGGGAAGTCTTGCGTCTGTCCCCAGGAAAATCTCTTCTGTCCAGATACCCGTCCCGCACCAGGCGGTCCACATTGACGGATACCAGATTGGCCTTCAGCCCCCGTAGCTCCACGATGTCCTTAGCCGTATTGTAGTCCGGATTATTGGCCAGGAACATCAATATGTCGAAGGCCGTCTGAGGCATTCCCAGTTCCCGACAGATGGGTTTACAGCGGATGCTGTAAGCCTGGTAAAAATTATGGGTAAATTCAATATTGACTCTTTTTAGCATGGATACCTCCTTCTATATATTTCAAATTTAGATATTTCATATTTGAATCTTTATTTGGACTATACCACCGTATTTGGAAGTCGTCAACAGGAGGAGGAACGATTTTATCTTTATTTTAGTTTCTTTATATTCAGGTTATTTAATATTGCAATAATAACCCAAAAGAATTTAAACGGTTGAAAATCGAGTAAAAAACGGTTGTTCTTTATATATTCTTATGTTAATATAGTAAAAACACCCGTTAAACGCACCGAAAGGAGTCCGATATGACATTAGAGGAAATGAAACGGTTGAAGCAGGAAAAGGGATATACCATGGCGCAGTTGTCCGATTACAGCGGAGTTCCGCTGGGAACATTACAGAAAATCTTTACCGGAGAGACCGCCCACCCCCGTTATGCCACCAGACAGGCCATCGAAAAGGTACTGGGGACGGGGCAGATGCCAGAGAACACACCTTCTCTGACAGAGAACGTACATATTCCTGTGACTTATCACTATGTTCATGATTCTCAACAGTCCGGGCCGGATTGCGTCCATGAAAATGCAACTGTCTATCATGCAGACCGCGAGAAGCGCCAGGGGGAATATACGGTGGCAGATTACTATGCCTGGCCAAAGGACCAGCAGGTGGAGCTCATTGACGGCAAGATTTATGTACTGGAGGCACCGGGTTTTGTACATCAGAGAATTGCCGGCAAAATTCTTTCCCGGCTGGATGCCTGCATTGAAAAAAATGGCGGCGACTGCATCCCGCTGCTCTCTCCCATTGACGTCCGGCTGGACTGCGATGACAGGACCATGGTGCAGCCGGATCTCATCATCCTGTGTGATAAAAGCAAAATCAAGCGCTGGGGCGTCATGGGGGCTCCTGATTTTATTCTGGAAATCCTCTCCCAGACCACCAGGAGAAAGGACTGCACCAAAAAACTGCAGAAATACAGCGATTCCGGCGTCAGGGAATACTGGATTCTTGACCCGGAGAAGAAGCTTCTCCTCACCTATGATTTCATACACGATGATCTGCCCTGCATTTATCCTCTTACCGGCACTGTGGAATTGGCTCTCTTTGACGGCCGGCTGAAAATTGATTTGGATGAAATCGCCGGATTCATTCAGGACTGGCCGGAGTAATTCCTGGTCAGTCATCACTTTTCAGTCTGTCTGCTGACAATTTCTTTTAAAATCCCTGAAATCTCTACTCCAGATAGAATACCGGCCCCCTGGGCGGAAAGGGCAGGCTTTTCCCCCTGGGCACCAGAAACGCATGGTCCCGTCCGAAGAGATTCAGCCTGTCGCACTCACAATCAGTGATAATAAGCAGAGGGGCTTCCTTTGGAAAGTCCTTCGCCTGCTCCAGCATCTCCACCCCCGGCTGCAGCACCGTACCGCCCCGCCCGCGCACACGAACACTCCCGGCGATATCCGTCGCCTCCATATATCCCTGGTCATAAGGCGCTGCATCACAGAACACCACCCGCACCCTGTTCACATCTCTGGCAGCACTGTAGCTGGCAATGGCCCCCAGGGCCGCAGCCAGCAATCCCCGCTCCATGGAACCGGAAGTGTCCAGCAGCACGCCAAAGGTCCGTCCTGCATGCGCTTCCTCTTCATAATGATAAGAAGGCCTGGGAATATCCGGCGTGGCCGACTGCCTCCGGCTGAGTCTGGCATAGGTTCGCCGCTTTTCCAGGGGCTGGAACCGTTCGTCAAACCATCTGGCAAGTTCCACATCCCAGGGAATCGGCGGCTGAGACAGCGCCCGAATCTCCTCCACCAGACCGGCAGGCAGATACCCCCGTTCGTGAATTTCATGGAAGTCCAGCCCCTTCTGTATAGCAGAGCGGCACCATGTATCCAGATCCACAAAATCTCTGGAATGATACCAGTCCGGTGGACCGAAGAGAATATCATGTCTGGCCATGCGCCTGTATTTCCGCAGGTTTGCGGCCAGAAGGTCATAAATGCTCTCCGCCGACAGCCCCCCAAGCTCCGGGTCATAGAGCAGGCCTTCTGGCATGATTCCCACTTCCATATCCCTGAGCCACTGATTAATCACATAATCACAGGCTGTATTCCACAGCTCCGGATCCCGCCTGCCCAGCCTGCCCTCGTGGCACAGCGCAGCATGCAGGTACTCATGGGCCAGCACAAACCGCCACTCCTGCTCGGTGAGATGAGCGGCAGGATTCACATAAATCTCCTGCATCTGCACGGAAATAGCCGCAATGGAAATGCCCATCCGCTGTGCCACCAACGGATCCTCCACCAGCTTAAATCCGGAGGCCACTCCCCCCAGCAGAGGATAGCTGGAGAGAAACCATTCTCTGGCACGCTGAATTGGCCCCATTTTTCTGTATTCCCCTGGCTCTGTCCTGACTCCTCCCGCATAGTCCACAGCAGTCCTCAGGGCATCCCGCAGGCTTTCTGCAAAAAGCTGCCGCCAGTCCGTTGGGCCGCTCCACCACCGCCAGGCTCTTCCCTTCCCCTGCCAGCACATATCCGCCCGCCCTCCGCTCATGGTGGAAAACCGGAAGCAGGACGGTTCCCTGTGTTCTTTCAGCCAGTCATACAGCTTCTCTTCCTCACGGGCACCGGATGGCAGCGGATCGGACAGCTCCTCCGGAACTGTGCCGATATGAAAATCTGTCAGATATCTGGCTGCCACACAGTCACAGGCAGCATTCCAGAGCAGATCCTTCTCCCGCTCCTCCCGGATATGGCCCAGTCCCAGATGAAGCAGGCAGTGTGCCAGTACATAGGCCCACTCTCCCGCAGAGGCCCGACGATGACTGTTGGCATAGATATGTCCTTCGGATGTGACCCATGCCCAGTCTTCCTTCGCCATGGGATAAGTATCCTCAAAATGCGGATATGCCCGCTCCATCAGCGGTCCCAATATGGGATTTTTCTTCACCAGCCCGCATCCGGCTTCAAAAGCCTCCAGAGCCGGATTGGGTTTATTCTGCTTTCTGTTCATCCGTTACGTTTGTCGGCCAGCCGCGGCAAATCCCGGAACAACTCCACCACAAACCAGTCCGGCAACTCCTTTCCGTCCTCCGGAGTCACTGCCATCCGGGCAATCTCCAGGCTTAAATCCGCCAGCTCGGTGATACGGTCCTTGGCCTGAAGCACCAGTGTCCGACTGTCATTACTGAGACGCCCCCGTTCTGCCGGCAGTTCCTTCACCAGACGGGCTCGAAGAGATTGGGCCAGGAAATAAAGCACATCCCGCTCCTCCGGTTTCTCCGGCCAGGACTGTTCCCCGGAGAGAATCTTGTCCAGGACATATTGGCTGCGTATCTGGCGGATATAAGCCAGAAATTGGGTGGCATGTCGAGGGCTTAGGCATCCCGTAGCCAGAATCCGCAAAGCCTCCTCTCCCATGTCCGAACCGTAACTGTGAATGGCATCACTGAGCATATGCCAGGAGCGGGGCGTGGAAAAGGGCTCCTCGCTCTTTGGCGGCTTTGCCCACAAATGATCCGGACGACTGGAGATATAATCGTACACATAGGGATGGATGCCGTTTCCCGCCGCCCACTCCAGCCACAGCCGTGGACTGGCCGTAAGCTCCACATGGAACATCCTGTTCACCAGAGCGGAGGACATTGGCCGGGTAATGGCATTGTCCTGGGCCCTGTTGCCCGCGCCCACCACGATAGAGCCCTCCGGCAGGCAATACTCCCCAATCCGTCTCTCATGGATAAGGGAATAAAAAGCTTTCTGCACCTCCGAAGTACAGGCGTTCAGTTCGTCCAGGAACAGGACATAAGGCTCCTGCCTGGCAATGGTCCGAGGTGGACAGAAGACGCTGTAACCGTCCCGAATCTGTGGAACGCCAATGATGTCCTCCGGAGCCAGCTGACTGCCCAGCAGGGAGACACAGTCCAGTCCCAGACTGTCCGCAAAGTCCTGGACAATAGCCGACTTTCCGATACCCGGTGCTCCCCAAATGAATACCGGCCGGATAAGTCCCACATTCAACAGGACGTCCAACAATTGTTTATGATTTACAGTAACGGTGAGATTCATAGCTTTTTCCTCTATTCTTCAACAGTAAAAATCTCTTCGATTGAGACGTCAAATACTTTTGCAATATTCCATGCAAGAACCAATGAAGGATTGTATCTGCCTTTTTCCAGATTCCCGATGGTTTCCCTGCGGACTCCTACCCGCCTGGCCAATTCTTCCTGCTTCATATCGTGTCTCGCCCGATATTCCTTTATACGATTTTTAATCATTCTCTGCGCCCTTTCGTTCTTTTGCTTCCAAAATCATGAGTACGACAGTAAAAGCAAAAATCGCCGCTGCAAAGCTTAAGCCGAACGCCGTGGGAACAGCTTTTATGCTGCCATAAATACCGGCGCAGACAAACATGAAAGGAACCAGGGAAACCATTTCTGTCATAAAGGCAACTGTAGCAGCCTTTTGAACATGAAACCGGAAAAATTCGTCCGGAATCACCCAGAAATACCGAAGATAATAGGCAAAACCAAAAAAGCCATACAGACCGGTATTTTCCGTGACTATCCCCAAAACGGCTATCAATGCCAAAAGGGATAAAAGTCCTAAATAATTAAATGTGTGTTTCTTGGGGCTCATGATAATATCCTCCTTAAATATGTGGTGTATTTCACTCTTTATGTTGTAAATATACCTCATTATTTGCTGGAAGTCAAGTAGAAAAACAACTACATTCTTTTTTAATAGACGGTCACCTGTAAATGTGATACACTTTATTTAAACTCGTGTTCAGAAACATTTGTCAGCGTGAGCTCCCACCTTTGGAGATTCACTTACAGGAGGTAACTGCATGGCAAAGACAGTAGGTATCGGACATCAGGACTTCAGCCAGGTCATACAAAATCACTTATTTTATATTGATAAGACAGAATTCATCCGTGAATGGTGGGAAGGCGGCGACGCCGTAACCCTTATCACCCGCCCCAGACGTTTCGGCAAGACGCTGAATATGAGCATGATTGAACAGTTCTTCTCCCTGGAATATGTCGACAGGGGAGATTTGTTTGAAGGCCTCTCCATATGGCAGGAGAAATCTTCTGAAAGGGAAAATTTCTCTGAGAAAGGAAATTCCCCTGACAAGAATTACAAATATCGGCAGCTCCAGGGCACTTTCCCGGTCATCAGCCTGTCCTTTGCTCCGGTAAAAGAACGTCTTTTTTCAGACACCAGAAAGCAAATCTGCCAGATTATCAAAAATGTATATAATAAATATGATTTCCTGCTGGAAAGCAGCTGCCTCAATGAGGATGAAAAAGCGCAGTTCCGGAAAGTTTCAGCAGAGATGGAAAATTATCTGGCTGCCGGCTCTCTGAATGCCCTGTCAAACTATCTTTATCGTTTTTATGGTAAAAAGGTTATTATCCTGCTGGATGAATACGATACTCCCATGCAGGAGGCCTGGATACATGGTTACTGGCAGGAAATGGTGGATTTCACCAGGAGCCTGTTCAATGCAACTTTTAAAACCAATCCATATCTGGAACGAGCCATTATGACAGGGATTACCAGAATAAGTAAAGAATCCATCTTTTCGGACCTGAATAACCTGGAGGTAGTCACTACTACCTCTGATAAGTATGCAGCTTCTTTTGGATTTACCGAAGAGGAAGTATTCGCTGCTTTGGAGGAGTATGGACTGGAAAACAAAAAAGTCAAGGTAAAGGACTGGTATGATGGTTTTACCTTTGGGAAAAAACAGGATATTTATAACCCCTGGTCTATTCTGAATTATCTGGATAAAATAAATCTTTCCACCTACTGGGCCAACACCAGTTCCAACAGCCTGATTGGAAAACTGGTGCAAGAGGGAAGCGGACGAATCAAAACAACCATGGAAGACCTGCTGAACGGATACTCATTTACCGCGCAGATTGATGAACAGATTGTATTCAGTCAGCTGGGAAACGATGAAAATGCCGTCTGGAGCCTGCTCCTGGCCAGCGGTTACCTGAAAGCAGAGGAGCATTGGTTTGACGAGGAAAATGGTGCGGAGCAATATAGGCTCTGCCTTACCAATAAGGAAGTACGCTTTATGTTCCAGAAAATCATTCGGGGATGGTTTTCAAAATCCGCTCCGTCCTATAATGGTTTTGTAAAGGCGCTTCTAAAAGGAGATCTGCGGGAAATGAACCATTATATGAACCGGGTTGCACTGGATACCATCAGCTTCTTCGACAGCGGAAACAAACCTTCCGAAAAGACAGAGCCGGAGCGTTTTTACCACGGCTTTGTCCTGGGGCTTCTGGTAGAGCTCAGGGGAACCTACACTGTCACCTCCAACCGAGAAAGCGGGTTTGGGCGGTATGATATCATGCTGGAGCCCTGCCAGACAGGGGGAAATGCGGTACCCAGCCATTCAAGGACTACCATATCAAATCATTGCAGGGAAGATGCGATCATAAATAATTGCTATAGAGATGCAATTATTATAGAATTTAAGGTTCTGGACGCCGAGAATGGCGAGAACACCCTTGAAGATACGGTACAGGCCGCTCTGGCACAGATCGATCGTATGCAGTATGCCGCCCTGCTGGAATCGAAAGGAATTCCTGCGGATCGGATCAGGAAATATGGTTTTGCATTTAAAGGAAAACGTGTCCTGATCGGATAAAGAATTCGCTGATATACCTTTGTACAATCAAGTAGAGGAATGTCCCACTCTACTACTTACCACGCGGCCCGCATAGCGCCTCAGCGGCAAACTTCTCATTGCGGGTCTGCTCATAAAATCAGGAGGCAGCCTCGTTTTAACCGCTGCCTCCTTTCTTCCCTTCATCTCTTCTTCACAGGAACCCATAACTCACAGAACAGACCTCTCTCCCCATGTTCAAAGTAGATTTCATAGTCGGTATCGTCCGTCTGCGTATACCCTGTCTGCGGGACAAATTCCTTGAAAAACCTGCTCCAGGTTTCCGCCAGACAATCGCCGTCAGAGCCAAAGCATTGAAATACCGCATAATCTGCCGGTTCCGTTTCCCATACAGAATACCCCTTTTCAGTCAAATGTTCCAATCCGGCAATGTCGGTGTCCTCGTCTGCCATAACACCGATTCCATAATTGAAATGCGTCTCGTTATCCCTGGCAGGGCTGCACAGGCCGTATAAATCTCTTTTCCCTGCCGGACGAAGCAATTTCATGGGATCAATCAGGTTCTTTTCATAACATTCTGTCCAGAAATCCGGAATACTGTGATCACTGTCATCATTGACAATCTCATTCGGAAATGCTTTTACCAGTGCGATAAAACGTTGTTTCTCTTTGTGCTCAATTCTGTAATCCATAATACTACCGCCTTCCATTATAATTTTTATCACAAGCGGTTGAAACAAATGAAGTTTTGTACCCTTTCGCTTTGCCTGAACGGGCGTTGCGCCATGAAACCGGGTAAACGCTTTGGCAAAGCTTTCCGGCGACTCATAGCCATACTTAAGTGCGGCATCCATCACTGAGATATCCGTTGTCTGCAGATCCATGGCCGCCAGTGTCAGACGCCTCTTCCTGATGTATTCATTAGCCGTCATACCTACAATGAAGCTGAATGTCCGATGAAAGTTGTAGCCCGACATATGCACCTTCTCTGCAACCTTGACATAATTTATGGGTTCACAGATGTGCTCTTCCATATAATTGATTGCCTGTTGTATAAGCTGTATCGACACTTTGTTTCCTCCTGCCTGTATGCACAGTATAGCGGATTCCGCCCGGAAAGTCCTGTTCAGCTTTGCACTGATTTGTCCTGATTCAGAATATTTCCGAACCGCACTTCACAGTCCTTTCGGTAAAAAGAGACCCCGTAACATTCAATCTTCCGATACCCCTCCGCCCGAAGCTCATCCATATTTTTGCTGAGAATGGAAATAATATTCAGGTGGTTCAGTACTGTAAAAATACTTTCTTTCGATACACGAAGACACCCTGTAATTACCGCAAACTGCAGGTAATCATTGGTTTTCAGCCCAGCTTCAAAAAAGTCCGGATAAAATCCACCATATCTCTATAGAATCCCCTGAAATACGTATTTTCCACGGGTACATCATATTCATCCAGCAAGACCACCGTATTCTTGCCCGTGGCCTTATACATGCCCTCGTAAAGATTGCCATCTCCTGTACTGCATATAGGTACTCTATCACAATGCGGCAGAACTGACAAGATACCTCCATGTGACAGCACGCAAAACTCTTCCATAAACACGCAATAAGGGACCTTGTTCAACTGTGAAAAGCCTCTTTCACCTTTCGGGATAAAATGCTATAATAACATCAAATACAGATTTTATTATCAAGATTCTAATATCATAATTCGATAATAGAATCTAAGGTAAAATACATTATCAAAATCACAATATATATCAACCGATATATACTTCAAAGCAGGAGGAACACCATATGGGACTATTCTCAAAAAAACCAAAACAACCGGAATATGATGCAGCAGATTGTGAAGTAAAGAAAAAAAGAATGCGGGAGATTTTTAACAAAACAGTCAGGGATGGGGATACTTATGAAATTCTCTATGCCTTTATGACAACTTCAAAATTCGAAAGGGGATTTGTATTCGATACAAATACCACTTCCTTTTTCTATTATATCGCCGGCTTCAGACAAAGCGATTTCAGCCTGACCCTTGTGCAGATAGACGCAGACTTACAGGAACATACGGAACCGTTTTATGTTGATATGGAGAATGTAGGCAATGTATCTTATAACGCAAAAGTTCAGCAAATATGTTTCCAATATAAAAAAGGATCAGCAGATTATGGAGAATTACTAAATATAGGCGGAACCAGCTCAAAAACTTTGTATGGTCCGAAAAACATACATCAGCCGGATGAAATGGAAAAATTTCTTGATTTTGCGGAAGCATTTCGAGCAACACTGGAACAAAAAGGATATAAGCTGGATAAATGGAAAAGATAAAGCAGAATAATGGAATGCCCCTCATCACAGAGGGGCAAGATCTCCATAAAATCCCGCTAATGTCATCTCAATCACACAACTGTACCTTCTGTCAATTCAAATAATCCAGTCGAATGTATCAGGAAATTCAATACAATTTGAACAGTGATACAATTTTCCGTCCGATTTTGTATACCGGTCCCTCCAGCTGCTTTCGGGCGTTTTTCAGCTCTTTTCGGATCTCTATGTGCTGCGGACAATGCTGCTCACATTTCCCGCATTCTACGCAGTTAGAAGCGGCCGTGGAGGTCCCCCGCATGGCGGTACACATGAAATGCTCCATAAGCGCGGCCATCTTCCCTTCGGAATAACGGCGGTTGTAGGCCGCAAAAGTCCCCGGAATATCCACATTCCTCGGACATGGCATACAGTAGCCGCAGCCGGTACAGCCCACCTTCATCTTCGCGTTGATGGCCTGCACCACCTTCTCAAGCATCTCCTGCTCCTCCGGTCCCAGCTCGCCCACGAAAGCTTCCGAAGCCGTCTTCACGTTTTCCTCCACCATCTCCACAGAGTTCATGCCGGACAATACACAGGTTACCTCCTCCTGGTTCCAGAGCCAGCGAAAAGCCCAGTCTGCCGGCGTGTGCTTTACGGGATATGCCTCGAACAGCGTCTGCGCCTCCCTGGGCAGATTGTTCACCAGCTTTCCGCCCCGCAAAGGCTCCATGATGATGACCGGCAGCCCTTTTGCAGCGGCATATTGGAGCCCCCTGCGTCCTGCCTGCGTGTTCTCATCCATATAATTATACTGAATCTGACAGAAATCCCAGTCATAGGCGTCCGCCAGACGGCAGAAGGTTTCGGAATTTCCATGATAGGAAAAGCCCACCTGACGAATCTGGCCGCTTTTCTTTTTCTGTTCCAGCCACTCCACAATTCCCAGACCCTTCAGCCGCTCCCATGTTTTTACATCCGTCAACATGTGCATGAGATAGTAATCCACATAATCCGTCCGCAGGCGTCTCAGCTGTTCCTTGAAATATTTCTCCATGCTGTCCGCTGTCTTAATCAGGTAATGGGGCAGTTTGGTGGCAATGGCTACCTGTTCTCTAATGTGATTGCGCTCCAGGATTTCGCCCAGCGCCGCTTCGCTGCCGGGGTACACATATGCAGTGTCATAGTAATTTACCCCGCCCCGGAAGGCGGACAGGATTTCCTGTTCTGCCTTATCTATGTCCACTTTGCCCCCTGCCCTGGAAAACCTCATGCAGCCGTACCCCAGGATGGAGAGCTCGTTGCCGTATCTGTCCTTTCTATAATTCACTTTGATCACGCATTCCTTTCATTTTATTCAGGCACTCTATTGTTTTTCACACTTGCGTCTTCCATTAAAATACGGCAGAATCTGCTTAATCTACCTCTTCCCGACTCAATATCGCAGCAGCATAAAATTCACCGTAAGTCCCGCCGCGGTTCCCATGAGCAGCACCAGATCTCCCCGCCGGATTTTCCCCTCCTGGATAGCCTCGCACAGTGCAAACGGAACGGAAGCCGAGACCATGTTGCCATATGCCGACACCCGGTTTATATAAGTGCCCTTCTTGAATCCAAGCCGGGGCATGATAACATCTAACGCTTTGCTGGCCTGGTGGGGAACCACCGCCTGTATCTCCTCTCTGGCAACACCTGCCTCCCGAAGGCAGTCCTCCACAAATCCGGGCAGCTTTCTGGCACAGAGCCGCAGAATCTGGATTCCTTTCATGTCAAAATAGTAATCTTTCCGATTCTCCTCTGTCAGGGAAAATGCATGCAGCAGACCTCCGCCTCCCCGGATCTCCGTATCATGGGCGCCCTCCGACCAGGTACACTGGCGGGCATAGAGGATTCCGGAAGCTTCGCCCGGGTCCGCTTTCACAAGAACACCGGCGGCGGCCCCGTCTGAAAACAGTTCGTAACTCTCCTTCTGCCCCGGATTCAGGGCGGCGGACGCCGTATCCCCGGAGAGAATCAGCACCGTCCCATACCGTCCGGCCTCTATCATACAGGACATCACATCCAGAGCGCTGATAAAGCTGGTGCAGGTGGTATTGATATCCATGGCCGGAATATGCATTCCCTTTGCCATCCGTTCATGAACCAGAGCCGCATTGCAGGGTATCGCCTGCAGAGGCGTGGCCATGGCACATACAATACAGTCCACATCCTCCATGCCCATTCCAGCTTCTGCCAGGGCCTTTTCGGCCGCCTCTTCCGCCAGGTCAAGCAGGGTTTCTCCGGTCCGAAGCCGGTATCTGGTTCCTCCGTCAAAGTTCATCACATTGCCTGCCAGTGCCCGTCCCATTCCTGCCAGCTTTACATGTCTGCCAATCTGCCTTTTATTCTGCCCGCTTTCCATCTGTATTTTCATCCCTTCTCACATTTCACCAGATTCTCTGAATCCTTTTCAGTTTCTTCCCCATTTCCCAGTCATAGGGAGCAAAGGTAATATCCGGCAGAACAATCCCTCTGTCCCGGGCCAGCTTACGGAACTCCCGGCACACTCCATCCCTTTCCGCCGCGGTAAGATCTGCATAGACTGTAAGCTTTCTGTCCGGGTTCTGCACCACCCGGTATTCCCAGGCGGCCTTTGGCACATTCTCTGCCTGCACTGCCGCACCTGCTTTCGCTGAGCTTACCCCTGCGAACAGGACACATCTGCGGATAAAGTCCGGAAAGATCAGCTTCTCCCTGCCCTGTTCATCCAGAAAAGAAAACATGTCATCCTCCCTGCCCTCGATCTTCTCCAGAGCCAGACAGGGGCTCTTACAGCCGCAGGGCTGCTTTCGCTCCACCAGAATATCATTCAGTCGATAGCGGATAATCGGCTGGGCCTTACGCTCGAAATCCGTCACAATAGGCACGAACCGACGTCCATCCAGATATTCTCTCTGTATATGTACGATATCCTCGTTCAGATGGAGAGTCCCCCGGGGACAGGTGGCCGCCAGGCACCCCTCTGTGCACTGATAGACCTGGTGTATCACCTTCTGTCGGAACACTTTCTTCAGATAAGCTTCGTCCCCTCGTTCCAACACCTCCGCAATGGATATCACTAACCGGGGAGCAATATGCAAAGCTCCCTGCTCCGCTTCCGCCCCCAACATAAGGAGAAGGGAGGGCTGCCCTACCAGAATCCCGGGCTGCAACTCCTCCAGCCGCCTGACGTGCTCCTCCATGTCCCGGTAGATATCAAAAAAATGGAACCGGATTCTCCTGGAGTTCACCGCCTGATAAAGATTGCTGTCCGCACGCATGAAAAAAGCAATGTCCATGGAATCCAGGATACTTCCCGGCAGGAATTTCGCAAGCACATAACCCGCCCAACGCACTTTCTCCCGGTCCGACACCAGAAATATTCCCCTGTGGCCAGAGGTGCCGGAGCTCAGTCCTACTGTGATCCCCCGCAGCTTTGGAGCGAAATCTCTCTCCCGCTCCGCCCGGACTGCAAAGGCCTCCGCCTCTTCCCGCCGGATTCCCACTGTGTTCAACCGTTCAAAATACTCCATCATAAACGCCTTGTCTATGACAGGATATGAGGAAAGCTTTTGCATCCCCCTGTAAAGAGGCGAGTGTCCCGCCACATATCGCAGATGCTTTCTCAGCCGCCTTCCCTGCCGGTGTCTCAAAGCTTTCCTGCTCTGAAAGCAACGGCTTTTCGGTAAGATATATTTATAGTACAGATAGTATTTCAGCACCTCAACCTGTTCCAGCATATCGCTGCCTCCCCGCCTGTCACTTTGACAATTCCACCATTCCTGTCTCCATATCTGCAATTTCCGTTCCTGCTTATTTCCACGGCTGTCCGCTCCCAGACCTGCTATTTTTCATACCTGCTTACCTCCATGCCCCTCATTTCCACAGCTGGTGAGTGAAGCACACCTTGATCTGCGGATAATCCCGTTTCATATGGCAGATTCTCTTCAGGCTGTCCTCATAGGCAGTGAAATCATCCTGCAGCAGCTTAGGCAACAGGCGCATACGCCGGGTAGCTCTCACCAGATCCCCTCCCCAGCAGGCGTCCGCCGCCAGGAAAAGATTTACATCCGGAATCCACAAGCCCATCTGTCCCCTGGAATGCCCTTCCAGCCGCACTCCTACCAGACTGCCGTCTCCAAACAGATCGTACACTTCCTCAAAATAACTGCAAAGGAAGTGATCCCGCAGACAGGTTTCCGGCCTCACTTCCCTGCGAATACTGCCCTTTGGCGGCACCATGGAACGGAACATCAGCCTGGGGACACTGGGATGATGCAGGGCATCCAAAGTCTCCTCCAGCCCCACCAGATCATAACCGGAAAACTGTGACAGTCCCCCCACATGATCCGGGTGTGCATGGGACAGTAGAATGATTTTCACACTCTCCGGTAAAATTCCGTCCTGCTTAAGTCTCTCGGCTATGGTCTCCCCTTCCTCCAGCTGTACCGGATTCAGCAGGCGGTACAGCCGCAGGGCCATGCCGCCCTCGAAGATCTCCCGGGAATATCCGGTGTCATAGAGGATATTCCCAAGCTCCCGGTGGCGAATCAGCACAGCCCGGGCCGGGAACTGCCGTTTTTCCCAACCTGCACTGCCAAATATCTTCCACATGCTGGAGAACTTTCCTTTCCGTCGGAACTTCTCCTGTCCGGAATCTCTATATGGTTTACCTGATTGTCCTGAATCCATAGGCTCTCTTCCGGCCGATATCCCTCCCCGGAAAATGATTCCCAGATTGTTGGTACAGGAGCCGCAGCGATATATCCGCACTTCCACTACTTTGCCGGGACGCGCAGCTTTGTTCTCATTGCCAGTCTGTTCTGCGCTGTCATACTCTGCAAATCTGATTATCCTCCTGCACGCCAGGGCTGTCCTGCTGCCCCTTCGCCTTGCGCTGTCAACACATTCCACTCGGGCTCTTCTTCTGCCTGCCAAAGCTGTCCTGCTGCTCCTCCACCCTGTGCTGTCAGGCTCTTCCGTCCTATGGTCTTCCTTCCACCAGGCGCCATACTCCCGGATGGATTCCGCCAGAGTCTTCTCCGGCCGATATTCCAGAATCTTCCGGGCCTGGCAGACGTCCATGGTCTGGGCATACCCCAGCGTACAGATTGTGTAACGGGTCAGCGGCGGCTCTCCGGCCAGCCCCAATGTCCGGTAAATCCACTCGAGTCCCCCAGCCACGGCATACATCGCCCCAAAGGGCAGCCGCAGGTAACGGGGCTGTTCTCCGATGGCATCCAGAAACTGTTCCAGAATCCGGCGAAATTCCATGGGTTCTCCGTTGGTTATATTGAATACTTTCCCGGAAGCGCCCCGGGCCTTCATGGCCAGCTCACAGGCCAGCGCCACATTCTCCACGCTGGTAATATCCACCAAATTCCTTCCATTTCGGAAAAGGGGAATTCCCGTCTTCCTGTTAGCCCGAAGAAGCCTGGGCACCAGGCTGGTATCTCCGATGCCGATCAACCCTCTGGGCCGCAGGATGACTGTCTCCAACCCTTTTCTGTTCCACCTGCGGATCACACCTTCCGCCATCAGCTTGGATTTGATATAATAGTTCAGATTATTTTGTCGAGGCGCCTGCTCCTCCCGAATATGATACTGATCTTCCTTTCCGGTATATATACTGGGAGATGAGAGATAGACCAGCCTTCGGACACCTTTCTCCAGGCACAACCCCGCCACCAGGTCAGTTCCCTCCACGTTGGTCCGGTAGAAATCCTCCCACTTTCCCCACACAGTGGAAAGAGCACCCGCATGAATGGCATAATCCACCCCTTCAAAGCAGGGAGCACAGCTCTCCCGGTCCGTAAAATCTCCCTGACAGAACAAAGCTCCGTATGCTTCAAGCTGTCTGCCCTTCTCTCTGTTCCGCCCCAGTGCCAGCACCCTGTATTCCTTCACAAGCCTCCGCACCAGATATTCTCCCAGAAAGCCGGTGGCGCCTGTCACCAGAACCGTCTGTCTTCCGACGGTTTCCTCTGTTTTTCCTGTTTCCTGTGTATCCCCCATATGGTTCTCCCCCATTCCGTCCGCTCTCTATTTCATATTCAATTTTTCTTAAATAGCCCATATGCATCTCCTGTTCATTTTATGTCATGATGCATGGGCTATTACATTATTTCGCTTTATTTTTAATAATTTTATGCAATAGCCATACTATGCATAATAAGCAGGTGTAGCCACAAAACATTTTTCTATTCTCGTTATATTTCAGACGTAAATATGTTAAAATATCGTAGTCCGCCTTGGGCAAACAGGTTATCTTTTCCCTTGATAAGTACCTTTTGTATCGAAATGAAGGATAAAGAACTGCACAAACTGATCGGTAGCAGGGCAAAACAGCGGAGGGTTAAGTTGGGACTGAACCAACATTATTCCTGAATACTACAGCGGCCTTCAGCTCTCTGGTTTTTCATGTAACTCTTCAAATATTTCCAGCACCTCTCTTAAAGACACCGCTGTCATTGCCGCCCGCCTTTTTTCCGTCCAGGTTTTGCGCAGTTGCATACATTCCATGGCTTCCTGCCACATTTTGGCCGGATTACGCAATATCCGACCAAATCCCAGCCTCTGGAACTGTCTCCCATTCAGAAGCTGCTCCCCCTGCTGAGGGCACAGCAGACAGGGCACCCCGAAATAGAGGGCCTCATGGATGCTGTTCACGCCTCCTGCTGTGATAAAAAGGTCCGCATGACGCAAAATCTCATTCTGATTCACAAAAGGTCGCACAATGAAATTCTCCGGGAACCGACGGTTTCCTTCCCAGACCAAAACCACTCGGAACGGTTCTTTCTCCGGCTTCTCATCGACACCAAAGTCTCTTCCTTCACAGAAATCTCCTGCTGCGCCGATATTTCCCTGCCTGCCAGGATTCCCTCTCCCGCCGGGAATCCTTCTATTGTCAGAATCTCTTCTCTTGCAAGAATCTGTTATTTTACCGGAATCTCTCCCGAACTGCCGGATCACCTCCTGCAGCAGCGCCTCATTTTCATTGAAAATGGTTCCCAGAGAGATGTAAATCAGCAGCTCTCCGGAAGTGCATGCAAGACAGGAGAAATCATTGTGCTCCACCGTCCGTCTGTGGACAGACAACGGCCCTGTGAACCGGTATTCCGCACCGAACCAGCGCCCTCCCGGCTGAAACAGCCTGGAATACCCACAGAGATTGTAATCTCCTCTGTTCATCAATACGGGCATCAGCCCCAGCCTCTTCAATCCATACTTTACTCTCAGGCGCCGCACATAGGACATCGCCCCAGGAAGTTCCTTCCCATATCGCAAAAAGCCGCCGGAGAATCCCGGCACATATTCACTGAGCCCCTTTTTCCATGGACATACAGGCAGGATACCGGACGTTCCCTTCCCTCCGGGCCGCCTCCATGTCCAGTCGATGGCGGCAATGCTGTAGAAAGCAAAGGTTGGCACAGAGACCAGCTCTCCTACGGCCCTGCCCCACAGGGCCAGCGACTCAAACAGGATAGCCCTGGGCCGCTCTTTCCCAGCCTGACGCAAAAGTTCCGGAAGCAATTCCCAGGTATATTGCAGAATCAGCCGGTAAAGCTTCAGAATCCTTTCCCCGTCCCTTAAATCCAGGTTCTCCCAGTTTATAGAGTACGGGCGGTACTCACACCCGTTTTCCTCAATCACCTTCTGAAAAGGTTCGACGGAGTAATAAATCACACGAAATCCTGCCTCCGCCAGCCGGCCGGCCAGATACAGGTTGGAAAGGGTGTGGCCATAGGCCGGAATCCCATAGAAATACACCGTGTCCTTTTGTTTCTGCGCCATTCTCCTGCCTCCTTCTATGTGAATCAATATCTATAACATGGTTTCAGAGCATTCCTGCACAATCAAGGCAATATATGCTTTCAATGCCGGCGCCTCCAAAATAGCTCGTATGGATTCCCATACCGTAATCAATTCACCAGTATCCTGATCTCTCTGCCTCCCGTTTTTTCGGCAAATCTCCCGCAGTCCACATACCACTGCATGGCATTGAGGAGGAATTCCGCCCTGTCCCTTCTGTCCATTCCCTTTGCCCAGATCAGTAGAGGTATCGGTGGAAGGTATACCTGGTCCTGTGAGCTGTCATCGCTCTCCGCCGACTCGGCCGTTTCAGGCACAGCCTCGTCTGACTCATCCGTGTGCCTCTCGTCTGTGTCTGTCCCATTCTCATCCACCGTATCTTCCAAATCTATATCGCCTTTTTCCTCCATTTCCTCTGACACAGCGTCCTCATCCTTCTCATGGACACCGGCAAAGGCCAACGCTCCGCCCTTTTCCCAGTCAAGGTTCACCATGATGACATTCACCCAGGAAGGCAGCCCCGAATTCAGTATCTCATCCATCCAACGGACAAATTCCATCCACATGCCATAACCTCCAAACAGGGTGAATCTGTCAGCCACAGTTTCCTCCTGACTGCGCATGGACTGCCGCATATCCTCCTCCGTATAGCAGTATTCCAGTCTGTGGTCCAGTCTGGATACGGTGAGGCTCCCCTCGTAAGCCTCCACTTCTGTCACCCCTTCCCACTCCTTCTGGAAAAAGTCTGCCAGCAGCTGGTCCAGACTGTCCGCGCGGTGCATCCGGATGCTCCCATAGGCATAGAGTTTCCCGCTCTGTCCCTGATAGACATACATGGGGCCGTAATCGGAACTGGGAGAATACTTGAATCCCCATCCAAAGCGCCCTGCCAGGACTTTGGACTCCTTAATCTTCGTATTGGAAGACGCCATAAGAAAGTCTCTACTTCTCACATGTGCCGGCGATTGGGCTTTCAGGTCAAAGCCAAAGGGTGTCCGGGCACCGTAAAACACTCTGTCGTGTCGCTTTTCCTTTTTCTCTCCGTAGCGGAGTACGCAATATCCTTCCATGTTCTCGAGACAGCCCATTGCCTCCAGAATCTTTGCCGCCTTTTGCGCAATGTCCATGCCTTCCAGAGGATAGGCAGCACGTAACTGTGGTTGAGGTTGGCGGAGGGTATCCAGCACATTCCGGGCGACTGCCCTTCTGCCTTCCGGAGTATCTGTTCCGGTTGCGGAAATCTTGCTGTTATTGATGTCTTCTATGCCCGACAGTGTGTCACCTGACAGGCTATCATCCGTTAAAGTATTATCCTCCAAATGATTGGTCCCCGGAGCACTGTCTATCGGGATATTGTTCTCCCAAGTATATTCCCCGCACTTCCGCCAGCCCAATTCCGCATTGCGGAATATGATATCTTGCCAGCCATAATCCAACTGCCTCCAGATGCTGAACCCCTCTTCCGAAACAAGTGCCCGGAAGCAGAACCGCTCCTGCTCACTGTAAAGTACGGCTTCTGTTTTTCTCTCTGACAATATCCCATTGGATTTTTCCTCCGGTCCATACTCTGCCGATTCTCTTTCTGCTACTCCTATATGGACAGGAGTATGCAATACAGCCGCAGGGAGTCTGTCATTATCGGCAGCCAGCATCCGGGCCACTGTCGGAATGATAAAGGGATGCAGGGGAATCCGTTTCAGCCAGGCTTCGATCAGCGTCCGGGCGGCGCTTCTGTCAGAATCCTCAATGGCGGTGACTGCCAAAGATAAGAAAAATTCCTCCGGTTTCTCCAGATTTTCCGCATATTCCTGCAATTCTGAAAACGTCAGAACAGGATCCGTCACCCGCACTTCGTTCACAGGCTGACTCACAGCCTCACTCACGGAATCATTCACAAAATCATCCACGGAATTCCGCACAAAATACAGACAATAATGATAATGGAATTCTACCCTGAGACTCCTGCCTCCCGGCATGGGGCAGACAAGGCTCACTGGCTCCCGTATCTCTTCCCTCTCTTCATCGAATCCCACAAAACGCCTCTGCCACGCCCGGGACGGCGCATAAATATAATTGATATAGGCTGGAAGATAGCATTGACCATCCATGACATAGATATAATTTTCCTCCCAGCTGCCTCTGACTTTTGCATGACGGAACCCGAATCCCCGCATGAGAAAATACTGCCAGAAATCAGGGCTGTCCCCGATATCCTTAAGGTCCGTGGAAGTCAAGGTGATTTCATATCGATAATCCAGCTCCTGGCACATTTTTTCTGTGGCAAGGGAACGAAGCAGACTTTCTGTCAGCATTGTCCTCTCCGGCTCCGGAAAGTCTCCCCGGGACAGATGCCTGACCAGTGTCTCCGCCACGGTTCGGGGCATCACAATCCTTTTGGACGTGCTGTAAATCCGTTCAAACAATGCCTTTTCATTCTTTAGCTGTTCCCATTCCGGCAGGGCGAAAAAGGCCCGGGCCCGGTCTCTGATTTCCGGGGTTTCTCCATAGATGAATTTGTCGTAATTGGTCTGGTTGTCATTGATGATGGCGGAATAGGTTCTATAGAGCTTCGTGATAAGCTGCTCCTTTCCGTCCTCTCCGAACAGAATCTCCTCCGCCCGGGGCAGCTGACGCAGCACTTCTTCTTTCAGCCCGCAATAAAGTCCTCTTGTACTGCTGCGCTCCAGCGCCTTGAAGTCCAGCTTTTTATAGAAGAACAACAGCACCTCCTCCGGCAGCTGCTCGTCCTTCAGCCATTGGACATAAAGCTTCACCACACATTCACTGCGGGACTCGTAATCCGCGCCTCCGATCCGTTTGCCGTTACGCTCGAACAGATAATATGGCTGGCAGGCTCCCAGAGTATGCTGCCAGATCTCCCTTTCTCCGGCGGTCAGCCTGCCATCCCTGCTCATCTCTTTCATGGCCAGGTAGTCGGAAAAGGCGTTGTGCCGCACCTTGTTGGCAGGCTGCCGCAAAATGCGGTTGGTCATGGATTTCAGGTCGCATTCCCGTCCCTGCATGTTGAAGATTTCGGCGGCGTACCGCCTGCCCGGAAAGGTGTTTTCCACGGAAACCTTGTACCATTCCTTCGGATATTTCAGGCCCTCGAAATATTCCTCTCCTGCAAAATGGGGAATGAAGGCGTACGCAATGGCAAGCTCCTGGAGAAGTCCCATTGGCAGATTATCGCCAGGGCAGATGGTCTGTTCTGATAAATAGGTAAGCAATCCTTTTGCGAATTCCTCCGAAAACTGCTCTCCCAGAAAAGCTTCTGTCAGGAAAAAACGTTTCCAGGTATCGGCCTGCTTTGCCTGTTTGGGATTCTCAAACAGGACGATAAAATCATGGAGCGCTCCGGTCTCCATGCTTTTTCTTATGGCCTGTTCCGCCGCCTGATCCAGGCGTCTCAGCAGGGAGTTTTCCTCGCCGGCGTCTTCCTTGTCCTGCTCCTTGTCTGTAACCTCATGGGTTTGCTTTTCCTGCGTCTCTTCATGAGCGAAAGTATCGTCTTTCTCTTCCTCCTGCTCCTTTTCATGAACAAAAGCGCTGTCTTTCTCTTCCTCCTGCTTCTTTTCATGAATGAATGCGCTGTCTTCCGTTTCTTCCTGCTTTTTTTCGTCCAGCGTATTTTCATTCTTAACGCGCTCATTTTCATGGGTCAATTTGAAATTCCACGCTTTTTCCTTCGCTTTTCCGCGGGCAGTTTCCTTACCTCGGGCTTCTTCCTGCCCGCTTTCCTGAGAAGATTCTCTATATTCTGTCTTTTTTTGGGTTCTTCTCTCCGGAAGGAAGGCTGCGGGTGCTTCCCATTTTTTCTCCCCGCCTGCCCCATAGTCCAGAGCCTCCTTATACGCCTGGTTCAGAGCCGCAAAATACTCCGGCTCCTCCTCCGGATGATGAAGCCTTGACTGCGCCGCAAAGGCTCTTCTTATGGCTTTTTTGTCATCTGTCGGCTCTATTCCAAGCATGTTCCATATATCGCTCATTTAGCCCATCCTTTCTCTGTCCCTTTCAAAATCATCGGACCTCCCGCCTGGCTCATCTTCCTGCCTTTCGTCGGTATCCACAAGCTCTGCCTGCGACTTCTCTTCTGACTCTCTGCCAAAATTTCCAAAATATTTGCCAGCTCACAGCTTTTCTTCAAACTCATCAGCCTCTTCGCCGAAATTCTCAAAATCTCCGTCGGACTCCTCGTCCAAATCCTCCTCATACTCCCCGTTGAACCTAAACTTCAATGCTCCGTCGAACAGGAGATCCTCCCGCATATCTGCGGCCTGCTGCAGCTGGCCGAGCCACGCTCTTCCCGTTTCCTGCGCGTTTCTGACCTCTTTCTTTCTGCCTCTCTGCAGTCCAGCCATGATTCTGCTGGTCATGGCGGCGATCATCTCCCGCCTCCGTCCGGTGCTTTCCTCATAATACTCCAGAAAGCGGTCCAGCATTTCCCTGTTTTCAGGCTGCTGGATGGGAGGCAGCATGATTTTCTCCATTTCCCGGGTATACCGTTCCAGTTCCTCCTCGCTTAGAGTCTGATTGGCCAGAAGAATCTGCCTGCGTTCCCCTATCTCGTTCTCCGCCATCACATGGAGAATTCCGTTGATGTCATAGGTAAACTGTACGTCCACCCAGGCCTGGCCTGCCGGTTTCAGGGCTACATCTATGGAAAGCTCTCCCAGAAGCACATCGTCGTCCACATAGTATTCTTCGCCCTGATAAATCCGGATTTTGATTTCCTTCTGATAATCCCCCACCGTCACGAACCTGTCCCTGTGGGAAGCGGGAAGGGTGGAATTGCGCTCAATCATGGGGTTCAGAATATTTTTGTCCCGGTTGGCCTTATTGTTGACGCCGATGCCCAGGGTAAAAGGGCACACATCTGTCAGCAGCATATCCCGGATCTCTTCCCTGCGCTGCCGGATGCCGGCATAGACTCCGGCGCCGAAGGCAACAACACGATCCGTCTCTCCCAGGACTATGGGCTCCTTGCCAAGCAGCTCTCTGAGAAAGCGTTTCACAACGCCCAGCCTGGAAGAACCGCCCACCATAATCAGATCATCTATCCCGGATATTCTGGAATCGGCATCCTCCAGAATGTGCAGAAACAGCTGCTTTATCTTCCCGAACACAGGCATGCAGATTTCGAAGAGGCGCTCCTCATTCAGCAGGACCAGACAAGCCTTCCCGCCTGCCTCAAGCTCCATCGTCACCTCTTCCTGTTCCGTCAGGACGCATTTGGCTTCTTCCGAAAGTTTTCGTAATTTCGCCCGTTCCTCTCTGGTCAGTTCTTCCGGATTCAGCCCGTTTTCCCGGCAAAAATATTCCCAGATGGCCTGGTCGATATCGTCTCCGCCCAAATGGTTGTCCCCCGCCACGGCGATAATCTCTATCACATTGTCAAAGCATTCCACATAGGACAAATCCAAAGTACCGCCTCCGAAGTCGAAGACCAGGAGCGTTCTGTCCTCCTCTCCGTACGCCATCCGGTAGGCCAGCGCCGCCGCGGAGGGCTCGTTGATGAGGCGTTCCACTTTTAAGCCTGCGATCTGCGCCGCTTTTTTCGTATCGCTGCGCTGTTTATCATTGAAATATGCGGGAACCGTTATAATGGCTTCCTCGATCTCTTCTTTCAGGAAGAATTCTGCATTCCTTTTGATCTGCTCCAGCACCATTGCCGAAAGCTCCATAGGTGTATAGGTTCTGCCGCCCAGTTGATATTCCTTTGCCGTGCCCATGAAACGCTTGAAGGAAGCCGCGGTATCCTCCGCATAGGGAATCAGACGGTCCTTTGCCGCCGCTCCTACCAGAAAGCCCTCTCCCTCCACATAGCTCACCACGCTGGGCAGTAGAAAGCGTTCCTCCTCCATGGGAATCAGCTGTACTTCTCCATCCTTCCAATATGCGCCCAGACTGTTCGTCGTCCCCAGATCGATTCCTATGACTGCCATGATTTTCCTCCGTATTCATAATGCGTCAATATTCTCATTGTTAAACTTATACCACTCTACATTTTGCTTCTTCTCCTGCCGGGAAACCGCATCCAGATAAGCTTCCTCCGCAGCAGTTTGATGTTCCACCGTGAAAGTATTCCGGCACCGCAGCCCGCACAGATAAAAACAGCCAAAGCAATCAACGCCAATATCATACCATTTTTCTCTGTTTTTTCTTACGACTCTTTCTCTCCAGCATCATCTCTCCACATCTTGTCCGGACTGCTACCGTATTATTGTATCATCAAAAAACTCCCGGTGCAATCGTCTATCTTCTGAGAATCTGTCCTGAAAACTTGCAATATCCTTTTGGCAGCTTTTTGTTGTCTCTTCCTGTTGCTCTCTTTTCGTAAAAACCTGTTTCATGCCAAAGCAAACTGTAGTATAATGAAGGCATTCCTTTTAAATCATATATCAGCTTATCCTTATACTACGAACACCAGAATTTACCGTATTGCGCTGGCTAAACGTATATGGCTGGCGTTATGCAGTCAGGTCACTCGGACATTTTAACTGTTAAGCAGTATAAACTATATTATGAAAAACAGGAAAGGAGTCTTCCTCTATGAACATTCTCGCAGGCTTTATGCTGCCCCACCCGCCGCTGATCATACCGGATATTGGCAGAGGTGAGGAACAGGCCATTCAAAATACAATCGACGCATACCACAAAGCGGCGCAGGAACTTGCCGCCCTCCGGCCGGAGACCATCGTACTTCTCTCTCCCCACCAGACCATGTATGCAGATTATTTCCACATTTCCCCGGACAAAAGCGCCATGGGCGATTTCGGGCAATTCGGGGCAAAACAGGTGCGCATGGAGGTTTCCTATGACACGGAATTCGTAAATAGTCTGGGCGGACTTGCCGGGGCACATGGGCTCCATGCCGGAACCCTGGGTGAGCACGAGAAAAAGCTGGATCATGGCACAATGGTGCCTCTCTATTTCGTCAATCAATATTATACGGAATATCAGCTGGTCCGGATCGGTTTATCCGGCTTCTCTCTTACCTCCCATTATCGCCTGGGACAATGCATCCGGGAAGTCGCGGATATGTTGGGCAGATCTGTGGTGATCATCGCCAGCGGAGACCTGTCTCATCGTTTGAAGGAAGACGGGCCTTACGGATACCGGAAGGAGGGCCCGGAATACGACGCCAGAATCATGGATGTCATGGGACGGGGCGGTTTCGGGGAACTATTTGCATTTGAGGAAGATTTCTGTGAAAAAGCCGGGGAGTGCGGGCACCGCTCCTTCACAATTATGGCGGGAGCTTTTGACAGAACCGCTGTGGATGTGGAGCGCCTCTCCTATGAAGGTCCCTTCGGCGTGGGATATGGCATCTGCACTTTCCATGTCCGGGGAATGAAAGCAGGACGTTCCATGGGAAAAAAGTATTCCACGGCGGAGGGACACTCCATGGCAGAAGGACATTCCGTGGACCAAGAATATTCTATAGATGAAACCCGGAATTTCCTGGAACAGTTTGAAGTACAGGAGAAAGAGCGGCTCCGCGCACAACAGGAAAAAGAGGACCCATATGTAAAACTGGCCCGGTTCACCATCGAGACCTGGCTCAGCACCGGGAAGCGCCCTCCGGTGCCGGAGGGACTGCCAGAGGAGCTGTACTGCCGCCGGGCGGGCGCCTTCGTATCCCTGAAGGAGGACGGAAAGCTCCGGGGCTACATCGGCACCATTTCGGCAGTGCGAAGCTCCCTCGCGGAGGAAATCATACACAACGCCGTCAGCGCATGCTCCGAAGACTCCAGATTCTCTCCTGTGGAACATTGGGAGGTGGAACGTCTTACCATCAGCGTGGACGTGCTGGGGGATACGGAACACATATCCTCCCCCGATGAACTGGATCCGGCCCGGTATGGGGTCATTGTCACAAAGGGCAGAAGGCGGGGACTGTTGCTGCCGAACCTGGAGGGCGTGGACACCGTGGAACAACAGATCGCCATCGCCAAGCAGAAAGCCGATATCAGGGAATCCGAAACGGTAGAGCTTGAGCGTTTTGAGGTTGTACGACATTATTAAAAATGGAAAACAGATTGTTTTCCAGCTGGAATATCGCTGAAGTAAACAAGGGACATGGATATGAATATGAAAACCACCTGTCAGGTATGTATGCATCACTGTGCTCTGTCTCATCGCCAGCATGACCGAATAAGGATTGTAAATTGCCCCCACCTCTGGAAAGTCATAGCCATCATACCAGCTTTTAGCTTCCTCAAAGCTCATCCCATATTTTTCACACAAGTTCCGTACCTCTTCTTCCGTAAAACCGGTAAACTCCGCAAATACGTCTGGTTCCAGAATCGGATATTCTATAAAATCCGAGATGGCCGACTGGGATCCGTCCTTCTTGATGGGCAGAATGCCTGTCATATAAGCCGCCACTACCTTTGGCGTGAAGTTGCTGTTCTTAAACCATCTCCTGAGCAGGTTTAAATACGTGGACTGAATCTCCGCATCCCACTTCGCCTCGCGGATCAGAGCATCCCACTCATCAATGATAAACACAAATTCTCTGCCTGTCTCTTCCACACAGCGGATCAGATTCTCCATGAGGCTTTCGCCTGAATCCAGCTTCGGGAACAGACTTTGCAGTTCCTTATGAACAGCCTCCACGATTTTCCGGGGCACATCTGCCATTGGCATCCTCTCTCTTTGCCTCGGAAAGAAAGCCGGTTATATCAAGGTTGATCACATGATACTGATTCAGATGCGTCAAGTATCCCGGGGTCCGCGCAACTTCCCTGTCATCAAAAAGCGCATGGAGTTCAGACAGAACACTGAACTGTTACCAAATATCAAAGCATTGCCGGAACCTGCCTGGCCTATTTTCCTTTGATCACTGTGGCATAGATTCATCATCACAGAAAATTCTGCCTCAGATACGCCGCAATCCCATCCTCCTCATTGCTCCCGATGACCAGGTCGGCCTTTTCCTTCACTGCATCCACAGCGTTTCCCATGGCAATTCCCCTTCCACACAGAGCGAGCATTCCCATGTCCGCATAGTCGTCCCCAAAGGCTGTGATCTCCTCCGTCCGGATTCCGCACGCCCTGCAGGCTTCACGGACAGCATACTCTTTCGTAGCCGTCTTTCTGGTAAATTTATACCAGTATCCGTCGGAAAAACGGACACAGTCACACTCTTCCAGCAGCCCCGCGAGCCTCTTCGCCTGCTCTTCTTCAAAAATCTCCACGCACATTTTCAGGGAAGGCTCTTCAAAATCCCTATAATCCGTATAAATACTTTCTCCCCGGCTGGGATCTTTCTCCTTCGGATCAATCCGGTAATTCCAATAATGGGAATCCAGCGTATCGATGGTTATCTCACAGTCCGCACCGCATACTTCTCTGGCCGCCACAATCATCCGCTTTGTCTCTTCTCCGGTAAACTCGGCCCTGTACACATACTGTCCACGGTACTTTACCACAGCCCCGCCGCTGGCGATCAGCACATCCGGCTGCAATTCCTCTATAAAGGACATGGCAATTCGTTCCTCTCTGGATGTGGCAATTCCGATCAATATCCCCTGTTCCCGGCAATCCCTCACTGCGTTCAATACGTCTGGGGAAACAGTTTTGTCATTGCGAAGCAGGGTCCCATCCAGATCAAACAAAAGCAGCCTGCAGCCGGCCTCCCTGGTCAGCTTCTTCGCCCAATGCCCGAAATTACATTTGAGGAATGCAGGCACACATTTGAAGATCTGGTCCAGATTCAGGCACCAGAGCACCACAATGGGAGAGGCGTTCACCACAAATGCCATCACATAGGAAAGGGGCAGCACAATGCACCAGATGCTGATAAAATCCATAATCATCACATAGCGGGTATCTCCTCCGCCCCGGACAATTCCCAGATTCGTGGGCATCTGATAGGACATGCCGATGATAATGACGCACAGAATCAGCAGAAAAGTGTCGGCCAGCCGCATGGTCTCCGGCTCCAGGTGATACAGTGACAGAATGGGAATCCGCACCAGGAACAGAACCACACTGGAGAGAACCCCAATGACCAGGAAGAGAACCTGCATGGTCCGGGCATACTGCTTCACCTTTCCCTGGTTCCCCTCCCCCACTGCCCTTCCGATGAAGACAGCGGCGGTGGAGCTTGCCCCTACCGCCATGGATTTCACCAGCAGGAACATGGTGGACGCCACACTGTTGGCCGCAATGGCACTGGCGGACATATGTCCTAAAATGGCATTCTGAACCGCATTGTTCATGCCCCACAGAATGCTGCCCATAAGCACAGGCAACAATACTTTAAAGTAATCCCTGCGCAGAATTCTGTCTGTGTGCAGATAATCCGTCAGCCGCAGGTTCAGATGCCTCTCCTTTTTTATAATGTAGAAAAGCAATATCAGAAGCTCCGACACCCTGGCCGCCAATGTACCGATGGCTGCGCCCACAACACCCAGCCGTGGTGCGCCAAAATGTCCGTAAATCAACGTATAATTGATACAACAGTTCACCGCCAGAGACCACACGGACAACCCCAGCGCAATGCGCACTGTCCCTGTGCCCCGCAAAGTCGCCAGCAGGATCTGCGTCACCGCAAAAAATACATAGGTATACCGGACCACCGCCAGATAGGAGACACCCTGTTCGATGATCTCCGCCTCCGGCGTAAAGGCTGCCACCAGCGTATCCGGCCACAGACATACGGCCAGAAAAAGCCCTGCCGCCACAGCCAGCGCAAAATGCAAAGCTATGGAAGAAGTCCTCTTCACAGGGCCCTTCTCCCCCTTTCCGAAATACTGGGCACCCAGAATCACCACCGCTTCTCCGATTCCCAGCAGGATCTGCTGGTACACAAACTGAATCTGGTTGACCGCCGCCACGCCGGCCAATGCCGGTTCACTGTATGCCCCCAGCATGATATTATCCGCCAGATTGACGCTCAGAGTAATTATATTCTGTAAGATTAATACCACTACCATGGAAAAAAAGGAACGGTAGAATTTCCTGTCTCTGATCATGTATCTCTGCCTTTCTGTCTGCTTTATCCTCTTTCAACCCCCATCATTATATGCCCGCCAAGAGAAGCAATACTGTCGTTTACCATTTTCAGAATAACTGCTAAAACCGCTTCCACCGCTGGTAACAAACGGAATAATTGTTTTGTCTGAAAGATCATATTCTTCCAAGTACCGCAAGAAACTTATCGAATTCCGGATCAGTCTGCGGATCAATGACTTCTCCTGCCAGTTCTCTTTCAAATATATCCATCTGTCTGCACCCCTTATCTGATGAAATTCGTAAATGTTACATCTTCGTACTCAGGCTTGGTAATCCCTGCGTTTTCAGCAGCTTCCCCAGCTTTCAGCAGATATGCCATGT
>CAJUQT010000044.1 GCA_910588225.1 uncultured Acetatifactor sp. | reverse complement strand
TGTATCTTGAAGGAAATATGCAGATGTGGGTGGATGCGGAGGATTCGTTAGAACTGTGGTAATTTCTTGTAAAACAGCAGAGTCCAAATTTATATTTGGTTACTCTGCTGTTTACTTTTAAGATGGCTATAATCTATAAGTCCAATATGCTAATCAACCTTTCCAATTTGTATTTCGGGTATAGAAAAGCAACACCTTTAATGAGTAAATTTTGGAGTTTCTTAAACAATAATTGTTTATCTTCTAAATAGATAAAATTACAGTCTCATTTAATTAGAATTTTCTTTTTCTTTCTTGTATAAGTCAAAAAAGTAACTGTTATTTTCCAGCAATTCATCAAAAGTCCCATTACCAACAATCTTTCCGTTTCTAAATACAATAATACGGTCAAATTCCCTAATGGAAGTCAGACGGTGGGCAACAGCAATCACGGTAGCATGTTTTATCTGTTCCAAAACATTTTTCATAACGATACCTTCGGTCACGTTGTCCAGTGCTGATGTTGCTTCATCTAAAACGACTATATCAGAATTATCAAACCAAAGTCGGGCTAATGCCAATCGCTGCTTTTCTCCACCCGATAAACAAGTTCCTTTCTCACCTATTTTTGTTTCTACACCTTTATCCAATGCGGCAAGCAATGACAACAGATGTGTTTTTTCAAGGCATACATGAATATCATTTTCTGAAACTTCCCTGTCAAACACAAGATTTTCTCTGATTGTGCCGTCAAAAACAGGAGTGTCCTGTGATAAATAGGATACTTTTTCATACAATGATTCCAGTGAAATATTTTTAAGTGGTTCGTCGTCAAAAAGAATATTTCCCTTATCATACTTGAGCAGTCCAACCAAAATTTTTGTCAATGTAGATTTTCCCGAACCCGATTCGCCGACAAATGCTATTTTTTCACCTCTTTTAATCGTCAGCCTGACAGATTGAAGCACCTCTTTGTTTTCATAGGAAAACGATACGTCCTCAACATGAATTTCGCTTAAAGGTGCAGGAAAATCTATGCCTTGTTCAAGCTGTGTATCTTCTTTCAAATCTAACAGCCCCGTAAACCGCATCCAAGCCGTTTTATTCAGTTTGTACTGTACATAAATAACGTTAAAAATTGCGATAGGAGTATATGCATTATCAATCAATGTGATTAAAGCGACTACAGAGCCAATGGATAAATGGTTGTTTCTCCATGCATAAGCTAAAATCCCAACATCTAAGCAGGTAACTAACAATGCAAATATGGTGAAAAACGCTTCGTGTATCATAGTCATTTTTACTTTTGATGATACAATAACACGCTTTGCCCCCAATGCCTTTTTTACTTCATTTGGAAATTGATGTTTCATGCGGAAAATCGGCATTTCCATAAAGCCACGCACAAGAAAATGGTTTAATTCTTCCTCGTTTGTCAGTATCTTTTCCTTTATCTGATACAATCCTTGCAGCAGAAGATTCGTTACCAAAAATACAATAATATATCCTGCCAAAAGAAAATATGTAATCGTTCTGTCTATTTTCCAGATAAAATATAGGCTAAAAAGAATTGTCGGCAGTAAATTTCTGACGACGCTAAACCAAAAGTCATAGAGAACACCTTTTCCTGCATTAGCCCCATTTTCAATCTGTTGAACCAACTTTCCTGTTCCTAACTTTTGGTATTCAAAATAATCCATTCTGCCAATCTTACGCAGTGCCAGTAACTTAAAATCCAGGTAAATCTCATTTCCAAGTTTGGCAGACGGATATTCGTCTATATAGTTTATTCCATAATTGATAAAAAGAATGGCACCATAAAATAAAATCCCATAAATGGTTATTGTTCTGTCTGTCAGTCCGTCTATAACCTTTTGAAAATAGTCAGCTTTGTAGTTTGACATAAAGGCATTGAATAAGCCGATTAACAGATAGACAATTACCCATTTCTTGTTATTTCTTAAAACTTCTTTCATATAACGCATAACTGTACTCCTTTTCTGAAATGACAAAAATTGTCATTCGATAATATTGTCATTAGAACAGTACAGTTGCAACTGTCAGCAGGTTCAATTATCCTCAGCACAATCTGCTAACAGTTGTATCAACTGTACTGAGTAAATATCTCGGATATATTTCATAAATAAATTCACCTCCATTCTCTTTTTCCAAACAAAAAATCTTCCCATAAAGACAGCAAAAACAACCCAAATACTTTTGGGTATATTTTGCCATTCATGCGGAAGATTTTCAACATCCAACATTATTCAAATCGCAAATACGATTCTCAATTTCTTCGGTAGTAACACGCAAATGGACGAATTGAATTACTACCTCTACAAAATAGCATTTTTCATTGTTTTTGTCAATAACCTTTTTCTTGCAATCTCCATTATGATGTGGTAATTTATCTTGCCCTCTTATCCTTACTTTTTGAAGTGTGTTTCGTTTGTCTATCTGCATTTTCTCTTTGATAATTCTGTAATCGTTTGTAAATGCTATCTTCCCGCCTGTCAGCTTTGTCTTGATAATTGTCATTAGCTGTTTTAGCGGCAGCAAAGATTTTGTAGAAATCATGTACCGTTTGAAATCCATACCGTTTAACAATCCCCGGCAAACCGACTTTCAGAAGGTCTATTTCCTCGTTCTTGCGGTCAATCCTGTTTTGCAGTTCCCCTCAATTTGTCAGCTTTGCCAATCCTTTCAGGCTGTCACGTTCAAGTTCTAAAGCATTGCGCGCCCTCTCTGCGTCAAAGATAATCCCGTTTTGACGGTTCAGTTCCTTATAAATCTTCAGCAGCTTTGGATATGCGGCGGCTTCAGCGGACATAGCAGGCTTTGGAAGTATCTTTGGTGTTTCCTGATTTGTTTCTTTCGTTTGGGTTTTGTGCTGCGGCTCCTGTTTTTGTGCTGACGGATTGGCAGCCGGTTCTTTAAGGCGGCTATGCTCCTGCTTTGGCGTTTTATCCGTCTGCGGTATTATTTCTACCGTTCTTCCCCCGCTTGGCTCTGCAATCGACTGTAACAATTCTTTCTCAAAAAACTTTGCCGACAATTCCCTTGCCTTATCCAATACTTTAGAAATCAGCAATGCCAGTGCCGTAACAGCAGTCATAATAATACTTCCCAGACGTTCCGGCTGACTGCCGAATATATCAACCGATTCTCTGATGCGGTCTGTGATATATTTTTTCTTTATCTGTTGTATCTCTGTTTCGGGAACTCCGCTGACGATTGCCCTGTCTACTTCACAATTCCAGCGCATACGCATTTCATTATCGGTCTGTATCTGTTTCGCTTTCGGGTTGTTTTTCCCTATCTTCTTGGTGGAGAGATACAATCCGCTGCTGTCAAACACATGAAGTTTTTCTTTGTCATCTTTTACAAGAAGATTGATAGGGTCGGTATAAAAATGCTTTACCTCGTCAACAAAATCCTCCTGCTTCAAAAGCTATGTCGGCCAGAGAAAGAAGCGGAAATGAAAACTGCCGTTGTGGGAATGGGCGTTCTTACAACGGCAGTTTTGGATAAGTATATATGATTTTTAAAGATGTCTGAATTATCGGCCTGTCTGAAAAAGCTCTACACTGTATTTGGCAGGATTATCTTTGTTGATGTAAACATTCGCATATAAATCTTCTTTTCGCGTAAATTGTGTCAAAACATAATAATTACTTACTGCTTTGTATTCCTTACCCTCGTAAATAAACCGACAGGCAATTCTGCAAGTGACGTAGTTTCCTACTCTAATCCAGGCTGCCGGAAGCATGTCCTCTATTTCTGAGTCCATACAAGCGCCTGAATGCTTCAGGTTTTTCAATTTATTCCTGTCATATACCAGCTTACTCATTGAAGCCAAAAACAATATCAGCCATACAGAAACATTGATTAACATGGGTTCCAATATAGTTGAATTAAAAAAATTCCCAACAAGACCAACCGCTAATTCAATTACTGCTACAAGCAAAGCGGCATTAGCACATATGGAGAATAAGTATTTTACAGGCTTAAGATTGGCAATTTGCTTTTCTTTAAAAAGTTTGGAAATATTTTCCTCCGCTTTTCCTTTGTATTCCTCCGCTGATATATGCTCACCTGAAAAAAGCTCGTTCAAACTAATACCCAAAACATCGCACAAAGGCTGTAAAAGCGACATATCCGGCATTCCTCTTCCGTTTTCCCATTTGGAAACTGCCTGATTGGTAATCCCTAATAGCTCGGCAAGCTGTATTTGTGTCAGATTTTTTTCTTTTCTGCATTGTGCAATAAAGGCACCTATTCTTTTCTGATCCATACAATAAATCTCCTTTGCTATATTTGTGACCGCAGTATATCAAAAAGAGAATCTATTTAGAACATATTAAGCGTTGATTCAATACTAAACGCTTAGTTGAGCGTCACAAATTTCTGTCAGCGTTTCCATGCCGATATGCTTTTCTTTTCCCATGTTCGCAATCGTATATTTTATATCCATATTATAATCGAAAACAATAAAAGCACAATAAAAAGCAGGCTAACAAATGATTTCATTCGCTACCCTGCCCATAATACAATCTCTGCTTTTATATCTCTTCTGTGACTTCCCTCAAAATACCCCAAAACACTTCCCTATCCAGTAAATCACCCCCAGCACCCAGCTGGCAAATATCCCATACAGAATCACCGGCCCGGCGATGGTGAAAATCTTACACCCGATGCCGAAGACCTGCCCCTCCGCCTTATACTCAATGGCCGGGGCCGCCACAGAATTGGCGAAGCCTGTGATGGGCACCAGCGCCCCGGCGCCGCCCCACTTCACAATTTTGGGATATATATTGAATCCTGTCAGTATTACCGACAGCAATACCAGAATCAGGGAACACCAGCTGCCTGCGGTCTGTTTGTCCAGACCCAGGCTTCCTGCATAATTCAGAATAAACTGTCCGATGCAGCAGATGATGCCTCCGGTGACAAATGCCTTCAGCATTTGAAGCCCCAGATTGTGGGTGGGTGTCACCGACTTCACATACTGCTCATATTGTTCCTGTTTCTGTTTTTTATCCTGGTCTGTCTCTTCCATCATTGATACCTCCGTGTACATTTCGTGTACCTGCCGAAAAAATTTCCATACAACATGTATCCGGTATATTATTTTTTACACCAAAAATGTATTTCATTCATAGAAAATCCATATTATACGCTTAATTTCTTCCGTTTTTCCTGGGATTTGCCTGTCTCTGTACCCCCGGTACCAGAGAAACAGAGGAAGCATCCTCTTCTTTCCCTTCCCGCCCGGCCGTGGCGATCAGAGCCTTATCCACATCTTCCTCATAATTGCGCATTGCCACCTCGATAGGCGTCGGATCTTTCGTCAGCCTTCTGCCTCCCACATGGTTAAAGAAAATGATGATGCCTGCAGCCAGTCCAATGGAATAGGATATCTCCAGCGTATTCAGTCCCTGTGGTTCCCGATTCATCACCATTTTGTAGATTTCCGTGAACACATCGTTAATCCCCACATCGTTGTGATAGGCCATGATGGTAAAAGCTGTGCCGAAAAAACTGACCAGACACACCAGTGCACATTTCAGCCACTGCTGCCAGCCCTTATGCCTGTCCACACTGATCCATTCCACCAGCACATCCGGTTCACCCACAATCTGCACGCTGATATCAGGGCAGGTATCTTCCATCAGTTCTACCAGCTTCAATGTACTGATGACACAGCGTTTACTGTCTTCTCTGCCGAAATGATGTACTTTCAGCGACTTCAGTTTTGCTGCTGTCACAGAATCTGCACAGCGCAGCGAGCCCACATCCGACATAAATACATCCTCTGTCTGTACTTCCACATTTCTGTCACATTTCAAATATACTTTTGCATTTGCCACCGTTTTCTCCTTTCACGCAGTTGCCGTCACTTCTCCTTTTTCCATCGCTGCCTCCGGCATTCCGCAACGTTCTCTCCTCTATGCCGTTCGGTGCAGCTCCGTCAGAAAATAGAGCAGCGAACCGCATAGCTTTCCCGTCGCCATGCCGAGGATGACAAGTCCCAGCCCATGTCGGAAGGAAATCCGCCTGGTCAGAATGGGGATGCTGTCCAGCATTTCCGCAATGGCAAGCGCCAGACACCCGATAAACATCCCGGCAAAAAAGCCGAAAACAGCCTGGCAGAACAGCCCGATTCCCTGGATGGCCGTCATATATTGCGGAAAGCGATGCTGCCACCATGCTCCAAACTGACAGTATCGTGAAAAAACACTGAGCACACAGCCTGTCAGTGTACCGAATATTACCATTTCCTCATACAGTATAACGTATTTAGATGTGTGCGTCCTGCCTGCAAAGCGGGGAACCAGTCCCACTGCCGCCAGGACAGTGAATACTCCTGCCGCCGCCAGCAGCCCATAGCTTGCCCCCGCCAATACCATAAAAAAAATCCGCATCGTAACTCTCAGCCGCCTTTACAAGTTTACTGATTATTATGATGCGGAATTTCAAAATTTATACTTGTTTTAAAAAGTCTTCTCACACTCGGTACACATAATCAGGAAAGCGCCCACTCCGTGAAGGTCATTGACAGATGTGGGTCTGTTTATGTAATGCTCGTAATTTCCCACACCCGTACCGATACAGACGCCTCCCACCAGCAGGTCCTCGCCTTCCCACTCCAGGGATTGAATGACGCCCTCATACCCCTTCCTGGCACAGGCCAGATACTCTTCCGGCAGAATTCCCCGGCGCACAGCCTTGCAGATGGCCGCCGCAAAGAGACAGGAACAGGAGGTTTCCAGCCAGTTTCCCTCCGCCTCCCCCTTATCCACCACCTGATACCATCTGCCCTCCCGGGACTGGTATCTGCATACGGACTCCAGAAGCTCTTTTACCAGACGCCGCAGTTCTCCCCGGGCAGGATGCGTCTCCGGCAGAAAGTCCAGATCATCCAGCACGGCCACAGGCACCCAGCCGATACTCCTGCCCCAGAATTCCGGAGAAAGTCCAGTATCCGGATCCGCCCACTCCACCTTTCCGGAGCAGTCCCATGCATGATACAGCAGACCAGTCTCCGGATCCTTGGTCCGCTCTTCCATCAACAGCGCCTGCTGTGCCACCAAATCCAGGTCTTCCGGCACATGAAAGCGTTTTCCGTATTCTGCAGTCACAGGCCCTGCCATGTATAGCCCGTCCAGCCACATCTGATCCGGATAACGGTGTTTATGCCAGAACCCGCCCACTGCGTTTCGGGGGAAGTTCCGGATAACCGGCAGAATCATATCCAATGCCTTTTTGTATCTGAGATCCCCTGTCCTGTCCAGCAAAGGGTACAGCAGGATACCCGGCTGCAGATCGTCTAACTGGGTCCTGTCACAATCCAGAATCTCCCCGTTTTCGTCGATACAGGAGTCAACCCAGTCCTTTACATATTGAAAATAGCGTTCGTCTCCGCAGGCCTGGTAAGTCTTGTAAACTCCTGACAGGAAAACGCCCTGATGATAGTGAAACCGTCCTCTGGGAGGCAAATCCTCCGCTTTAAATCTGCGCATCATGGTCTCCACAGATGCCTTCGCATAAAACAGGGGACGCTTTTTCTCATTCATTCTTTCTCCGTTCATCCTTCCTCCGTTCCGCTGTCACCGGGACAGCTTTTCCTCATCCGGCCGCTGTGTGCCATAATGAAATGATTTCAGATTATTTTATCATAAAACCCTGCCGCAGTTCAAGCCTGCCGCAGGGTTCTCCATACGTTATCTGCTTATGTCTCACACATTGTGACAGTCCGTACTACAGCTTTACTCTTCCCACGGAGGACCAAAGCTGATGTTCAAATCTACATCCCCATTAATTCCCTGAACCGTACCGTTCTGAGAATACTGCCAGATTTTATACGCATAGGGATAGTAGAATCTGTCGGAGTATGCCGCAAACCATTTATCATAATCTTCCAGAGCCTCCAGTCCCAGCATCAGTGCTCCCATCTCCATATTATAATAAATCATGGGCCTGTAGCCTGCATTTTCAATGATTGTGCAGAACAATTGGGTCAATCCGGTTCTCTCCTCCACGGTTATCCCGTTCATCCGTCCATTCCCGGCAGCCTTTTCCACGTCAAATACCACAGGACAGTCAATCTTATAAGGTGCAATTTTCTCCAGCACAAACTCTGCTTCCTCCCGGACCTCTGTCTCGTCCACAGCCTGGCTGTAGAAGTAAACGCCTACCTTTATCCCCGCCGCAATGGCCCCGGTAATATTGGCCTCGAAAAACTCATCCTCAACCAGCTTTCCCGTTTCATATCCTCTGAAGCCAACTCTGATAAATGCGAATTCCACACCATCCTGGGCCACCATCTGCCAGTCGATGGTTCCCTGGTGTTTGGATACGTCGATACCTTTATGGGAAATCACCTGGCCATCCTGTATGTACTGGTATTCTCCGGATTCCAGCACATTGAGACATGTCTCGTCCAGCTGACTTTGTTTCAGGCTGCGGTTAATGGGTACAAAATGGTACTGGCCGCCGCTGTATACAATCAGATCATCGGGATACAGCGGGCGCAGCGTCTCCATTATGGAATCTCCGTCATTCAGTTTTGTCCGGATTCCTTCCAGCACATCGGCAGTCGCCTGCTCCCTGGCCCCCGTCACCTGCGCTTCCATTTCCGCCTGCGAGTACACCATGGCATCGGACAGCACGCCGATCACATTACCATCAGCATCTACCACATTGCCATTCTCATCCAGGCCGATCTTCTCCACGCCGTCATTTGAACTTCCGCTTCCTCCCCGGCTGCCCTCCGCATTTCCGGAAACCGGGGAAGGTTCCTTCATTTTATCAGCAATCCACATACATAAAGTCACTGTACCGTACATAACAGCCACCATAACTGTCAGGCATATGAACATGGCCACCGCCCTGTTTCTCCTTCGTTTTCTGCCCCGGGACTTTACCGCATTCCTCTCATTTAAAGCCGCCGTATTCCTTTTATCTTCCATTCTGTTATCTTCCATTCTTTTCTCCCTCAACAGCAATTCATTTCACCCACCGACATATCTATAGTAAACGAATTTACTTTAGATGAAAAGAACATTTTTGTATTTTATAAAAAGTTAAGCTATCTGGATAATTCCGCCATACAGCTCAACTTTTCCCTATTTTATCGCTTTTTCCCGCAGGTTCAGCAAAATCTTTTTTTCCATGCGGCTGACCTGGACCTGGCTTACCCCCAGCCTGGCAGCAATCTCCATCTGGGTTTTGTTCTGAAAATATCTCATACAGATCAGCTCCCGATCTGCCGGCGTCAGACTGTCCAGGAGTTGTTTCAGCAGAATATGATTCAGGAGTTCCTCTTTCTCCGCATCCCCTCCGTCGCATCCTCCTGCCACACTTCTGCCCACTGCGCCTGCTTTTTCCCGAACAACCTTGTCCACCAGATAGACCTCGCTGCCGTCATCCTGATATACCGCGGCATAAATAGATTCCACTTCAATGGCTGCCTCCATGGCCAGCACCACGTCTTCCGCCGATAACCCTGTGGCCTCCGCGATCTCCTGAAGCGTCGGCTCCCGGCCCTCTTCGCCCTGCAGCCGCTGTCTGGCAAGCCGTACCTTCAAGCCGTTTTCCTTAATGGTTCTGGATACTTTCACCGGTCCGTCGTCCCGCAGAAACCTTTTGATCTCCCCTGTAATCATGGGGACTGCATAAGTAGAAAATTTCAGCCCCAAGGACAGATCAAATTTGTCAATCGCTTTCATCAGTCCGATAACGCCTATCTGGAACAAATCCTCCAGATCATATCCTCTGCCTGCAAAGCGTTTCACAATATGGCGTACCAGTCCCAGATTGTTCTCTATCAGTACTTCTCTTGCACTGCTTTCTCCTGCCTGTGATCTCGCAATCAGTACTGATGTCTCTTCCATACATTACCCTTTCGACCAGTTAACTTATTATTTCTTCCTGCGCTATCCAGCTTCCGACTCCTATTTTTTTCGCCATGCGGACAGTGGTTCCCTTTCCCGGTACGCTGTCCACTTCCAGCTCATCCATAAACGCTTCCATAAAGGCAAATCCCATCCCTGACCGTTCCAAATCCGGTCTGGTAGTAAACAGGGGTTCCATGGCCTGCTCCACATTTTCGATTCCTTTTCCCGTATCAGTAATTTCAATATGTAACACTTCATTTTCCAGCATACAGTGCACCCGCACTTTTCCCTGATGTATCTCCTGTCCGGCGCGTGTCGAACCGCTTTTTCCGTAGCCATACAGGTTCTCATAGCCATGGATGATGGAATTGGTGACCGCTTCCGATACAGCCGTTTTGATGTCCGCCATCTCTTCCAGAGTAGGATTCAGATTCGTGATAAAAGCCGCTACCGCCATCCGGGCAAATCCTTCATTATCCGAAACCGCATCAAAAATAAGCTCCATTTCGTTTCTCATGATTCCAGTACCTCCACAATTTTATTTAATCCTGACAATCTGAAGATTTTCTGTATCTGCCTGTCCACATGAATGGCATAAACTCTGCCTCCGAAGCAGGATATCTTTCGATAGCGTCCCATGATAAGTCCGATGCCGGAAGAGTCCATAAATCTTGTGTTCTCAAAGTCAAACACAACGTTGCCCACGTCCTCTCTGAGCAGGTATTTATCCGCATTTTCGCAGATAATTCCCGCACCGTGATGGTCAATCTCTTCCGGCAGCCGAATCATAAGGCAGTTATCAATGACCTGAAAATCTCCTGTTGTAATCTGTTGCATATATTTGGTACCTCCTTTCAAGTTCTGCCCACCAAAAAAGGAGAACCCGCCGCCAACGCAGATTCTCCTCTTTTGTACTTTATTCTATATTGTCTGACTGTAGTCTCCCCGGGCATCATACAAAAAGCGGATTACAGACAACCATCCTGTCTTAATTTCCCGCAGCCAGCCTGTCTCTTGCCTGCTGAGAACTCCTGGCCCTCTGGGTTCCGGGGAATAGTTCGATTACCTTGTCATAGGCAGCGATGGCCTCCGCTGCATTTCCGTTCTGATTGTAGGACTGTGCCAGAAGATACAATGCCTCCACATTGGCAGCATCATAATTTACAGCCTTAACAAGCGCATCTATGGCCTCGGGATAATTGCCCGCGCGATATGCATCATTTCCCGTATTATAGTATTGCGTTGCAAGCTCCGGTCCGATTTTCCCCAGAACTGCCCCATACAGATCCTGAAATCCCTCCGTCATCTGTTCCATGTCCACTTTCCCTGAAACGGTTTCCAGATCTGCAGCCACGGTTACAATGTCCTCTTCTTTCAGATACGATGCGGCGGCATGCAGCAGTCCCTCCATGTTCTGCAGCGTTCCGTCCTCTCCCACAAATGCATCAATCTGCTGATTCAGAGAAGAGATATCTCCCTCCAGGCCGGCTACCTGACCTTCCAGCTCCTGAATACGAACCGTTTTGGCATCCGACTCGTTGCTGATTTTTGTAATGGTCTCCTGGGCTTCGTTTCTCGCTTTGGACTGTGCCGCCGGCATTACCAGAAAATACATCACTGCCAGTCCTATCACCAGGCCGATGGCCAGATTCAATACGGTGGCTACCCCGCTGCGTCCGGGTTCTTTCACGTTCAGCGGCTGGATTATAAGCTCGTTTTCGCTCTGATACCTGACAGCCTCTTCTTTTTTACGTTTTGTAACCGGCTTCTCGCCCTCCTCCGGTATCAGGGTCTGTTCCACCTCTTTGAGATAACGCATGGTCTGGAGATTATTCCTGTCAATCTCCATGCATCTTCGCAGTTCTCTTTCCGCACGTTCCCATTCCTCCCGCTCCATATACAGCAGCGCAAGCAACTGTCTCGCATGGATAAACCGGGGATTCAGGGACAAAACCTTTTTCAATTGGATTACCGCCAGGTCTTTATTACCCTGGTTGCATTGCGCCAGTGCTCTGTTATATTTTTTGATGGTCTGATTGATGGAATCCAGCCTGCCGGAGTTGGACTGCAGTCTGTCTATATATTCATCCGCAATATTTTTTTCCGGCTGCATGTTCTTGCTGATAACCCATTGGCTTAAAGCAGTCACCACCTCGCCCATTTCATAATAAACCAGTCCCAGCAGATTGCGGGCTTTAATGTTATCTTTATTAAATTTCAGACTCTGACGCAGACTGACAATGGCACCGGATAAATCTCTGACACCGGCTTTCTCCAGCCCTTCATTATAATACATATTGGAAACACGAATCACCTTCTTATACAGAGAAACATCCGCTCCGCAGGAGGTACAAAAATCATGCTCCGATAAATGACATCCGCAATTATAACAAAACATTATTGTTCCTCTTCATATTCCTGTCCGGTTTCCATAATCATCTTTACAAGCAAATCTGCCATATCCGTCAAATCCTGATGGTAGATAGCATCCTCAGCATCTTCCACTTCCAGGCTGGGCTGAAATTTCTTCAATTCTTCTTCGAAATTTATCATCGTTCAGCAGCTCCTTTATTTCGCCGACCAAATACAGGCTGCCCGCCACATAAATGCGTTCCTGAGATTTCCGCTGCCTCAGAAGCGCACAAAAGGCGGAAGCCACATCTTCATATACTTTAACGTCACATTCGGAAAATCTTCCGAACAAATCTGCAAGTCTTTCTCCCGGCAGCGCCCGTTCATCACCGATATGCGCAGCCACAATTCTGTCAAAAAGTGCACTGTTAACCAGTTTTTCTGTCATATGCAGGGCATCTTTACCCTCCAGCACACTAAAAAGCAGGCTTCTTCCGTTCTCCCGCCCGTCCGCCTTCACCGTCTCCAGAAATGCCCTGATCCCATCCTCATTGTGGGCCCCGTCCACGTAGACTTCCGGCAGAACCTCCTCCATGCGTCCGGCCCAGCGGCAGGCCCGCACTCCTCTCCTGATCTGTTCCCCGGTAATGGTCCTTCCCCGGTCCAGCACCTCTATGGCCCGGACCGCCAGGGCACAATTTTCCATCTGATAAGCCGCAATCGTGTCAAGGGTCAGGTTAACATCTCTATAATACTTGGTGTGTACACAAAAATCAATGGTTTTTCTCTTAAAATTTGAGAAATAATAGTCATTTTCCGACACAGAATAAGCGGAAATTCCAATTTCCTTTGCATGCTGCCGGAAAATGTCTGTGGTTCCGCAGCAGGTATCCCAATAGACTGCGGGGGCACCGGCCTGCATAATCCCTGCCTTTTCACGTGCAATTTTCTCCACAGTATCACCCAGGTATTTCACATGGTCCAGACTGATGTGTGTAATTACGGACAGTTCTTTTCCCGAAACCGAATTCGTGGCATCCAGCCTGCCTCCCACCCCTGTCTCCAGAATACAGAAATCCGGCGACTTTTCCGGAAAAAGGACCATGGCAATAAAAAAGAGATACTCAAAATAAGAGGGATGATATACCCCTTCCCGTCCGCTCTCCAGACCATCCCAGTCCAGCATATCATATATATGAAGAAACGCCCGCAGAAAATCCTCTTCTGAAATCATTTCTCCATTCACTACAAAACGTTCCCGAATCTGTACCAGATGAGGAGATGTGAACAGGGCAACTCTGTAGCCTGCTGCTTCCAGAATACTGCGCAGATAGGCACAGACAGAGCCTTTTCCATTGGTACCTGCCACATGAATCACCCGCATTTTCCTGTCAGGGTCACCCAGGCGATGCAGAAAGGCCCGGGTGTCCTCCATTGTGTTTTTCGTCGCAAAGCGGGGGATATCATTGATATACCCCGCCGCTTCTCTGAAAGTAATTATATTTTGTTTCTTCCGCATATCAGGCGACCTTTCTCTTTTCCTCTATATCCACTATCTGGTCCTTCTCTGACCTCCTGTCTGTCAGGAACATCACCTGCCGGATTGTCAGATACCATCCATAAGCCGCAAATGGAAACATCATTATGTAATAGGGAAATATATATCTTGCCTTCGCTTCCACCAACACACTCAGAAAGAATCCTCCTATCACGGTGATGGCCGGTATATGCTGCAGGATATTGCTGCCCTTTTTCACTGCCAGAAGGAAATAGAACAGCATCCCCACATAAATGATAAATTGTACTCTGTCGCAAATCCGCAGAACGCTCAGATAATCTTCCCCACCTATCCGGTCTGCCAGAGACCCCTCCTCCGGTCCCATATAGTCCCCCGGTCTCTCAGCATTGAAGTACAATGCCTGATACAACGGCTGATTCCATTGGGACAATACTTTCTCCCGGAAGAATCTCCTTGCATACGCAGGATCATTTCTGAACACCTTCAGTCTGTCATACAGATCCGCTTTTGCCGCTGCAGCTGTCAGTTCACTGTCAAAGTTCATGCTATAATAAAGTTCTTTGGGATAATTATTATACCAGCCACAGACTCCATCCGTTTCCTGCATTCCCATTGTAACCCAGGTAATCTGTGGAATTCCCTTGCTGTGTTCGTGCCCGGACCGAATCTCATACATTTTGTAGACTGCCGTAAAGACTCCCCAGGACAATGCCGCCGTCAGTAAAACGGCCAGAATGATATTCCTGTCCTTCTGTAAAATACCATACAGCAATACGGCAATACAGACAGAAATTAACATAACTACAGACTGCCTGCGCACCATCATGGCCAGTACCAGAGAAATCACCACAAGGACCAGATACCGTATTTTACAGTTCCTGTCGTATCTCAGCAACATCCACACTGCCGTCAATGCAAAAAAGATACTCGGAATATCCCCATACACCCAGGATGTATAAAAAATCAGAGGCAGGCATCCCATCATCAGAATATTATAGCTCACCACCACCGTCGTACTCCCGGTCAGTTCCAGCAGAATACGGTAACCACAGTAAGCACTTCCTGCCGCAAGCAGTGCACACAACAATTCGAAGGCATAATAATTATGTGCGCCCACAATTTTGAAAAAGCCTTCCATCAGCGCAATCAGTCCCAGCTGATGCGGGTACATACCACAGTAGCCGCCGGAATACAGGAAATCATACCACCCTTCGATAAAGTAGGAAGCTCCGCCGTATACAAATGCCTGATCTCCCACCGGCAAATGTGCGGAGGAATGAATCCACCACAAGCTGGCAAGGAGAATCCATCCAATCATTGCCAGCATAGATACATGTCTGACCAGGAACTGCACCCTTCTTTCCATTCGTCTCTCTATGAACAGCAGCACCGCTGTTCCCCCCGTGACCAGACACAGACATAAGATATTCTGTTTAACAGAATCATAGACATTCATGGGAATTTCATCCCCACCCGGCAGCATGTACTGGGTATACCGGAATGAATACCACACAAGTCCCAGAAATATGGTACTCCCCACAACCCGTACCACCAGATTCCCCGCATAATACAATCGTCTCACTGCTTTTTCTCTGTCCCACCCCATAGACCCAGATTCCTTTCATCGCAGCTGATTTAAACGCATTGTCACCTGTTCCATCATCTGTGTATATTTTGCAAGCTTCTCCCGCTCCTGTGCTATCTTCGCCTCCGGCGCCCTGGAGAGAAATCTTTCATTGGAAAGCATTCCGTTGACCCGGTCCAGCTCACCCTCCAGTCTCTTTTGTTCCTTCTGCAGGCGTTCGATTTCCTGAGCCACATCCACCAGCTCCGCAAATGGAATGTACAGCGTGGCGCCGGCAATCACCACAGATACTGCATCCCGGGCAATCTCTGTCTCCATTGTCTGCCCTCCCTGCTGTTTGTTAACCATGGTAACCTGGCTGGCTCCGGCAAGAGAGGCGAAGAACAGTTTTCCCTCCGTAAAGGTATCCAGAATGGCCTGGTTCTCGCTGACCACGAAAATGGCGGTCCTGCGGCCGGGCGCCACATTCATTTCACTGCGTATATTCCGGATGCCGCGCACAGCTTCCTTGATGATCTCGATATCCTTCTCTTCCTTCCCGAAGCTTCTGCCCTCACTGTACTCCGGCCATCTGCTGATTACAATGGATTCCTCCCGGCTCTGCAGTGTGCAGAAAATTTCCTCTGTGATAAACGGCATATAAGGATGCAGCAGCTTCAGTGCATCTATCAGCACTGTTTTCAGGGTCCAGAGCGCCGCATTCAGACTTTCCGCCTGCGAGTCGGTGGTTTCACCGGATTTTGCGGCGTACAGCCTCGGTTTCACCATCTCGATATACCAGTCACAGAATTCGTCCCAGATAAAGTCATAGACCTTCTGCACGGCAATTCCCAGCTCAAAGCTCTCCATGTTGTCAGTGACATCCTTTACCAGCGTGTTCAGCCGGGAGAGAATCCATCTGTCCACAGGCTCCAGTGCCTCTGTCTGCGGCGTTGTCACTTCCCTGCCTTCCATGTTCATCAGGATAAAACGGGAAGCATTCCATACTTTATTGGCAAAATTGCGGCTGCTCTCCACACGCTCGTAATAGAAACGCATGTCATTTCCGGGTGCGTTTCCGGTAATCAGCGTCAGTCTGAGCGCATCCGCCCCGTATTTTTCAATGATTTCCAGCGGATCGATTCCGTTGCCCAGAGACTTGGACATTTTGCGTCCCTGACTGTCGCGAACCAGACCATGGAAAAGCACCGTTTTAAAGGGCTTTTCTCCCATATGCTCATAACCGGAGAAAATCATCCGGATAACCCAGAAGAAAATGATGTCATAGCCTGTCACAAGCACATCTGTAGGATAAAAGTACTTCAGATCTTCGGTCTGCTCCGGCCAGCCCAGCGTCTCAAAGGGCCAGAGCGCGGAAGAAAACCATGTGTCCAGCGTATCCGGATCCTGTGTGAAATGGCTGCCTCCACACTTCGGGCATACTTCCGGCACTTTCCCGGCAACCACCAGCTCCCCGCAGTCATCGCAGTAATAGGCGGGAATTCTGTGGCCCCACCACAGCTGACGGCTGATACACCAGTCACGGATATTGTCCGTCCAGTTGAAATAGATTTTCTCCAGACGCTTTGGCACAAGCTCAATCTCGCCGTTTTTCACCGCCTCCACGGCCGGCTTGATCAGCTCATCCATCTTCACAAACCACTGTTCTTTCACCAGCGGCTCCACGGTGGTCTTGCATCGGTCATGAGTGCCCACATTATGAGAGTACTCCTCGATTTTCACCAGAAGTCCCTGGCGCTCCAGCTCCTCCACAATGGATTTTCTGGCCGCATAACGGTCCATTCCGCAGTACTTTCCGCCATTCTCATTTATGGTGGCGTTATCATTCATTATGTTGATCACCGGCAGATTATGACGTTTTCCCACCTCAAAATCGTTGGGGTCATGGGCAGGCGTAATTTTTACCACGCCTGTACCGAATTCCCTGTCAACATAGGTATCCTCCACCACCGGAATCACACGATTCACAATGGGCAGCATGACACTTCTGCCTTTCAGATGTTCGTATCTCTCATCCTCGGGATGAATGGCCACCGCCGTATCCCCCAGCATAGTCTCCGGCCTGGTGGTGGCAAAGGTCAGGAATTCGGTGGTGCCGGGCGTACCGTCCTCATTCATCACCGGGTATTTGATATGCCACAGATGGCCTGCCTGCTCCTGATATTCCACTTCCGCGTCGGAGATAGACGTATTACACACAGGGCACCAGTTAATCATACGCGCGCCCTTGTAAATATATCCTTTCTCATGCATCTTCACAAAAACTTCGGTAACCGCTCTGTTACAGCCCTCGTCCATGGTAAAACGCTCTCTGTCCCAGTCGCAGGAAGACCCCATCTTTTTCAGCTGGGAAATAATTCTCCCGCCGTATTCTTTCTTCCACTCCCAGGCGCGCTCCAGGAATTTCTCCCGGCCCAGGTCATGTTTGTCGATGCCTTCCGTCTTCAGGGTCTCGATAATTTTTACCTCGGTTGCAATGGAGGCATGGTCCGTGCCGGGCTGCCACAGTGCGTTGTATCCCTGCATCCGTTTAAAGCGAATGAGAATATCCTGCATGGTATTGTCCAGTGCATGTCCCATGTGCAGCTGTCCCGTGATATTTGGCGGGGGTATAACAATGGTAAACGGGGTTTTGTCATGATCTGCTTCCGCATGAAAATATTTCTTTGACAGCCATTTCTCGTACAGTCTGTCCTCCAGTCCTTTGGGGTCATAGGTTTTAGCCAGTTCTCTGCTCATCTGTTCTCCTTCCTTCTCCGATACCGCGGACCGCCTTTCCCCGCACCAGTCGGACAGGGTGTTCTGATTCCTGCGCACGAATAAGAATCCTGCCTTGCAGGATTCTGCGCCGCAAACGCGTCGCTTTCAAGCGACAATTCCTCTGCGTTTGCGTGTGCATCCCTGCGGAGCATTTTTGTATCATAGGGAAGTTCGGAGGACTTTCCTATGATATAAAAAAGCCCTCTGCCGATTTCCATCAGCAAAGGGCGTCATCAACGCGGTACCACCTTTGTTTACAGCCGGACATGTGACGTCCTTCGCTGCCTCAGTGACTTCTACTAAAGTCCTATCCTGTAACGGGGATAAGTCGTGAAATCTTACTCCGCCGCATTTCCGCCGCACATTTCAGATTCCCGGCTTGGAAGCTACCTTCCGCATTCCTTCCTTTGAACAGCCTTTCAGCGCTCCTGCATCGGAACAGCCATTCTCTCTTTTAAGGGGTAATACGTACTCCTCTTCGTCACTGCCTTTTCTATTATATTGCCTACTATATGCTATCCTGCAAATTTTGTCAAGTTCAAAATTCACAGAAATTTCACAGTTCAGTCTGGTCTGGTAATTTTTTCTTATTCTGGCACTTTTTATCAAGCCACTCTTGCGATAAACTGTCACTGATTCACATACACTTCAATTGAAATCCCATGTGAAAAAGTCAGGAGAATATTATAATGAATGATCAGAAAAAGGAAAAGAAAGAGATGGAACGGAAAAAAAGCTACGGACTGCTGATAATCGGCGCCATATTATTGATTGCGGGAATCCTTTTCGCGGTGTACGCATACAACACCAGTTATCAGGAATCTGTCACTCTGGGATCGCAGCTGTCAGAGCTTAAGGCACAGGCAAACGCGTTAAAGGAAGGCGCGGCCGAAGGGGACGCAGAAGCGCTGAATGCGCAGATCAGCACATTGTCCTCCGAAAAACTGGGCCTGGAACGTCCCTACTCCTATAGTCTGGTAACCGTCTTCTTCGCCATCCTGCTTACGGCAAAGGGAATCTATAACGCACTGATTGGAGTGCGTTCTTCCGACAAGGCCGATGTCAGACGCCTTGCCCAGGCCGGGCTTCTCACCGCGCTGTGCTATATCGGCTTTGCTTTCTTTAAAATCGATATCCCGGCAGGCACCGAGAAAGCTTCCTTTCATTTCGGCAATGTATTCTGTGTGCTGGCAGCTCTGCTGTTAGGCGGCTATTGGGGCGGTCTGGCCGGCGCTGTGGGCATGACCATAGGCGATCTCACCACCACTTATGTGACCAGCGCGCCCAAAACATTTCTGCTCAAGCTCTGTATCGGACTGATTGTGGGACTGGTTGCCCATAAAATTTTCAGACTCTGCAGGAACCACTCCCCAAAATATGTCACTGGTGTCACAGTGCTGGCCGCTGTCTGCGGCATGGGTTTTAATGTGGTAGCCGATCCCCTGGTGGGATATTTCTACAAAACTTATCTGTTCGGCGTGCCTCAGGATATCACGTCGATTCTGGTGAAAATCAGCGCCCTGACTACCAGCGTCAACGCGGTAGTTGCCGTTATCGCCGCCTCCGTCATCTACCTGGCTGTGCGTCCCGCTCTCAAGAAGGCCGGATTATTTGTGGAAATATGAGCTGTCCGCAGCTCCTCACAAATATTTAACTTCACGGCAGCAGATATCTCATACAGAAAACATGAAAAGTTCCGGAACCGCTTTCCCGCCGTTCCGGAACTTTTCCGAAAATGAACTAATGCCGAAAATCAATAGTAATATTCCCCATGGAGCATTCAATTTCTATTTTCTTATCCGCATGATTGTCGATTTTTCTCTCGCCGGAAACCCCGTTGAAGCTCTCCTGTCCCACCGAAATGTTGCCCATGGCTCCCTCCAGTTTATAGTTAAATTCCTCCTCGCTGCCTTCCAGTGTCATCTCGATATTGCCCATGGAACAGCTTACATCCGCATCTCCATACAGAATGCCCTCAGCCAGGAATTCCCCCATATCGATCTCCGCATTTAATTCCGTAATCAGCATATCATTCAACTGTACGCTCCCTGCTCCCACAGAAACCTCCAGATCCTGCACCTGCGCACTCTCCAGTATAATCAGGCCGGCGCCAACCTCCAGTTTGGCCTTATCTGTATATAAATCATCCAATCTCAGTTCACCGGCGCCAACCTCGATATCCACCTCGTCAAAGTAAAACCCGTCCGGCAGATAAAGCATAATCTTACGTTTTCCAATATCTGTCCAGTTGACGGCCGAGCCTGCGGTCGCTCTGATATAGAGAGTGCCTTCGCTCACATAGCCCTGGAATTTATGTGCATTTTCCACCTCCAGATAAATGGAATCATCCCCGGATCTTCTTGTCTCCAGCTGGCAGCCTCCCACTTCGATTTCCAGCTTCCTGATATCGGTTCCAGGACAGTATCTGTCCACATTCCCGTTCATGATGCCGTAATCGTCGTCAAACATACTGGCATCTTTGATATCATAATCCACTGTTCCTCCATCAATAATATCCGAAATATCGTCAATCACTTCCTCTTTTTCGATCCAATGCCAGTTCCACCATCTGCCAGGACCCAGATGAAATCTCCCTCCGGTAACATTTTCAACCGCCTGTGCGATGGCTGTTCCTCCCGCCACAGTGCTCCCGATTAATCCCAGCACACAGCCTGTGACCGCAAATACAAATGCAAGAATCACACAACGCCTCATAAATTTTTTCATCTTGCCAAAAACCTCCTTTTACCTTTCTGCACGCATTTTTCCAGAGCCTTGCACATAGAAGCAATTCCTCTGGCAATGGCAGGTGTTGCAATTCCCACCATGGCCACTGTCAGCATCAGGAACAAAATACCGATACTGCCGCATATCAGTCCTCCGCCCAGTAAGGCTGCGCCTACCCATGGATTGACAAAAAAGCAGATAATTCCGGTTATCCCCAATACCACCAGCAGCAGAAGCAGAATGAGCGCGGTCAAACCAAAACCGAATATCAGAGCAAACCATGTCACAATCGCGCCAAACAGCACTCCCGCCACCGCCATCACTGCGCCAAACAGGGCCGGCGCCGCAAAAATCAGAATCGTTGCCGCCAGAGCAATCAGCCATACAGGCATGCCCTCACTTTTCGGCATGCTTTCCGCCGCAGTCCCTGACTGACCCGAAAAATTTCGATTTTGCACCATGACCGGAGTGCCGGCTGTTACCTGCTGTCCCATATTCTGTTCCTGAGTCGTTCTCTGTGCGCCGAACTTCAATTCCTCTTCTTTCTTCCGTTTCTCTTCCGTATCCCGTGCCCTGCCGTCATATTCCATAATGACTCTGTCGGAAGCCTTCACCTTCCGCGCAGCGTTCTCCGCACAGACGCTCTCAAACAAATCTCTCTTAATGTTCTCCGCCACTCTGGCAGGATTCCCCAGAGCCTCGATCACCGCCTGCTCATTCTCACTGCCGGCATCATCAAAATAATCATTATAATATTGTATTGCCGCTTCCCGCTCCGTGGATGTAATACTCTGAAGCAGGCTTTCCAGTTGGTTCATAAAATCTGCTCTGTTCATACTCCTACCCTTCCCTCAAATAATCCTGTTATTTTGTCTGCGTATAGTCGCCACTCACTTTCGTACAGCTGCAACTGTGCCCAGCCCCTGCTGGTTACTTTATAGTACCGCCTGTTCCTGCCCGCGCATTCCATGTCATAAACCTCCAGACATTCATCCTTCTGCAATCTTCGCAGCACAGGATAAAGCGTAGACTCCGATAACTCGATAACCTGTCGGACTTTCTGGGTAATTTTGTACCCGTATGTCCCTTCCGGTTCCTTGGATACCACAGCCAGCACGATGGCATCCAGAAGTGCCGCACCTGTATTAAATACCATCCAATCGCTCCTCACTTTCAGGGCTATGCCTCTCATCCACATGATCCCCTTATTTTGTTCCACACAGGAACTCTCTAAAAATAACTTGTGTGTCTACCCGCAGCGTCATATCAATGTCAGCTGAATTCCGGTCCCGATATGACAAAATTTATACTGCCATACAATATTATATGCCGTATAATATTAGCTGTTGGCTATACTATACGGCATATAATATCATATGTCAATATTTTTTATCTCAAATATCCTGAATATTTTCTTAAGATATTTCCAATCCCGGATTTACTGCTCCATTTTCCAGTAAAAAGCGCTATATGCGGGCAATACGCTGCCTCCGCCGAAATCATGCTTCTCCCCGGTAATCAGGTCCACTGCCATTCCGCATCCCGCGTCAAAGTGTGCCGTAAAGGGATTGTCATCCGCATTGACAGCCACCAGTACCCGCTCATGCTCCGACTTTCTCTCAAAAATGCATTGCCGGTTGGTCAGCAGAACCGATCGGAACGAACCATAATTCAGTGCCTCGGATTCCTTCTTTGCCCGGCTCAGCGCACTGATCCAGTCTGTCAATGCATTCCACTGCGGCGCCTCGAAAGCAGGACGCAGCGCCGGATCTCCCTGGGATTTGTCCGCTTTTTCTCCCCATTCGCTTCCATAATAGACACAGGGAATTCCCGGCATACCAAAGGCTAACGCATATATCAACGGCAGATGCTTCTCATTGCCCAGTATGCTGGCCGCCCTGGTGACATCATGGTTATCCACAAAGGACAGCAGATGCTTTCCTTTATAAAGAGTCCAGTTCTCCGGTCCAAACTGACGCAGCAGAGAATGCACAATCTCAAAAAGGTTCATACTGTTGAAACTGCTGTGCAGTCCTTTATAGCACTCATAATTGGTAGCCGAATGGAGCATCTGGTCATTCATCAGGCGGTTGTAATCCCCATGCAGCATTTCTCCAACCAGGAAGAAATCTTCCTTCAGGCCCTCCGTAAAGCTGCGGAGTCTGCGCACGAATCCCTCATCCAGGCAGTAAGCCACATCCAGACGCAGGCCGTCTATGTCAAATTCGTCCACCCAGTACTTCACACTCTCCAGAAGATAATTCACCACCTCTTCATTGTGAAGATTCAGCTTTACCAGGTCATAATTCCCCTCCCAGCCTTCATACCAGAGACCATCGTTATAATTGGAATTACCATCAAACGCAATGCGGCCGAACCAGTTCACATACGGAGAGTTCTGCCGGCTGCGAAGCACATCCTGAAAAGGCCCGAAGCCCCTGCCCACATGATTGAACACACCGTCCAGCACTACCCTGATTCCATTCTCGTGGAGGCTGCCACATACCTTCTTAAAGTCTTCGTTGGTTCCCAGTCTCACATCCAGCTTCCGATAATCCCTGGTATTATAGCCATGGGTATCCGATTCAAAAACCGGCGAAAAATAAACTGCATCTGTGCCCAGCCTCTTCATATGAGGAATCCATTCCTCCACCTTTAAGATGCGATGCGCCTGCACTCCATCGTTCTCAAATGGAGCGCCACAGAATCCCAAAGGATAAATCTGATAAAATACACTTTCATATGCCCACATTCTTTTTTCTCCCTTCATTGACTGAATCAGTATTTTTTTGATGACTTTATAAAGCCTTCTGTGGATAACTTGATTAGTCTGTCATTTTTTACAGGCTTTTTCTGCAAAAAATCCACAAAATCCACAGAGTTATCCACATATACACACCTGTCATTTTATCACAATCTAAATGTCATTTCCATATTTTTCTGAAAATGCCTCCTTCTGCTGTCCTCCGCTCGCAGCAGTTCGGTGCCCTGTCTGAACTGTTGCCTTCTCTCATAACCATTCATTCCAGAATCGTTCCACCCGCTTTGCAACAGTATCAACCGTCACCACCTCAAATTGCTCCCATTCTCTGGGAAACAGTCTGCGATAGGCAAACTGCAGGAATCTCTGGTCTAAAAGTGCAATAATCCCCACATCCTCCACCGTACGAATGACTCGCCCCGCCGCCTGCAGGACTTTGTTCATCCCCGGGTAACGGTATGCATAGTCAAAACCGCTCTCCGCACTTCCGTCAAAGTATCCCTTCAAAATCTCCTTCTCACTGCTGACCTGAGGCAGGCCGGTTCCCACAATAACAGCCCCTATCAGACTATCGTTCTTCAGATCAATGCCCTCACTGAAAATGCCTCCCAATACACAGAATCCAATTAAAATGCGCTCTTCCCCATTCTCAGGCTGCCGGAACCGGTTCAGAAATTCTTCTCTGTCGCTTTCTGTCATCCCTTCGCTCTGCATCAGGCATTCTCTGTCCTCCCCTGCAAAGACCTCCACATACTTTTCATAAATAACCCGCAGAAAAGCATAGGACGGGCAGAATACCATATAATTGCCATGCCGGTTCTTCACGATTTCCTCAATATAACGGGCTATTGTTTCATATTCGCCTTCCGAACGTCTGGTATATTTACTGGTTACGTCGCTGGCAATGAGCAAAGCTCTTCTGGCCGGATGAAATACAGACCTGGCATACACCTCATAGTCTTCTTCCTCTCCCCCCAACAGCTTCTTGTAATATTGTATAGGCAGAAACGTAGCCGAGAAAAGAATCGTACTCCGTCCGCGCAGCATACAATTTTTCAGATTTTCTCTGGGATTCACACAGAAAAGCTTCAGAAAAAAACCTCTGTCCTCCAGCTGTGTATAAATGACATAGTTTTCATCCAACAGATCATATATAGTGAGAAAATGCCTCACCTCAAAGTAAAATTCCAGCAGCATCTCCCTGACCGGCGGCTGCATTTCCTCCTGTTCTGATAGATAATCCTCCAAAACAGACTGAAGCCGCATCAGTTCTCCTGCAAAATCCTCAATTTCATCCACCAGCCGGTATTTCTCACATTGTCGTTTCAGAGACAGGAGCTCCCGGTTACACTTCTGCAGCTTATCCATTAGTTTGTCGGCATATCCCTGTCGTACCAAAACGCTTCTTCCCCGGAATGCTTTCTTCCCCTTTCCTGCCTTTCCAGTCTTTCCTGCCTCCCTCCCAGTCGTTCCTGCTGTCTTCTCTTCTGCCTCCTTTTTCCGTTCCCCCCATACTTCCGGCCCTTCCTCTTCCTTGCTGCAGACATCCGACAGCAGAACCGAAAAAATTCCGTCAGTTCCTTCATCCGCTTCTTCTTTTCCGCTTTTTTCTGACGTATATGTCATAACTTGTGTCATTTTTAGTGTCATTTGTCCTGAAATCTCAGTTTTTTTCAGTCTTCCCCCTGTTTCTGACAGCACTGTCTTTTTTATTTCTCTGCAAAGTTCCATGAATGCCTCTTTCCATAGCACAGCGCTGTACATTTCTCTGCCCCGTTCCAACAGATTGTGAGCTTCGTCTATCAGAAAGACATAGTTTCCTTCCGAGTTCTCTCCAAAAAAGCGTTTTAAATACACATGAGGATCAAACAGATAATTGTAATCACAGATAATGGTATCGGCAAACAGGCTCATATCCAGGCTCATTTCAAATGGGCAAACCATATGTCGGCGGGCATATTCTTCCACCTTCTCCCGGCTGAACTTCTCCTGTGAGACAAGCAGGTCAAAAACGGCGGCATTAATCCGGTCATAATGTCCTTTTGCATAAGGGCAATATTCCGGATTGCATTCTGTCTCTTCCATAAAGCAGATTTTCTCCTTTGCCGTGAGTATAATGCTTTTCAAATGCAGTCCATTCTCCCGGAGAATTTCCAGTGTATCATCTGCCACAGTTCTGGTAATAGTCTTTGCCGTCAGGTAGAACAGCTTCTCTCCCATCCCTTTTCCCATAGCCTGAACGGAAGGGTACAGGGTGGAAATCGTTTTGCCCACTCCTGTGGGAGCTTCCAGAAAAAGCTTCTTCTTATGATAAATTGTCTTATAGACATTGGCTGCCAGTTCCTTCTGCCCCTCCCGATAAGAATAAGGGAACTTCAGCCCGGCAATGGATTGCTGTCTGATTCCCCGCCATTCCCACACATAATCGGCCCATTTTTGATATCTTTCCGTCAATCCTTTAAACCACTCCGTCAATTCTTCCATGCGGTAATCCTCATAGAAATAACGCAGTTCCTCCGTGGTCATATTACAGTACGTAATACGCACGCTGATCTCATCCGCCTCCTGCCGCAGGCCGTACATAAAAGCATAGCATTTTGCCTGGGCAACATGCAGAGGGCCCGGTTCCCGCATTCCGGCAAGCTCGCGGTAGGTTCCTTTAATCTCATCAATGATAATCCGTCCGTCCTGATGGATTATTCCGTCAGCTCTTCCCTCCACAACCAGCGCATAATTCTCCGTAAAAAGGGTATATTTCAGCGAAACCTCCGCCTGATACTCCGCCCCCATTCTGCGCTGTATCATACGATGAATCCGTCCTCCCTCCTGCATGGCAGTATCCGGAGCTCCCTGGTGACGATTGTCAATATCTCCGTGACGCAAAATAAATTCCACCAGCCCTCGAACGGAAATGTGAATTTCTTCTTCCCCGGGATGCCCGGAGCCAATCTTCGCTATTTTCATCCCTTTCCCTCATCCCACATGCACTTTTTATAAGAAAACTCCCCGTGCAAAGATAGTGTCCTATCTCACACAGGGAGTTCTGTTCAGCCTGACAGGCCTTTTCCTTGCGGCTTCAGCCCGCAGCGGCATACCTTTTCAACAGTTCTTCAAATTCGCTGTTATATCCGTTATAGGATACCTTCAAAGGCCTGCGCAAATCCAGCCCGTATACTCCTAAAAATGACTTGGCATCAACAATATATCTGTTATAAGAAATGTCGATGTCAAAATCACATTTGGAAGCTGTATTCACAAAATGCTGAACTTCATTGGGCGTCAAATGAATCATTCTAACCATTTCCATTCCTTCCTCTCAAATGTAGATTTTAATGTAGTCCTTCAGCCGGAAACCGACCTGTTACATTTCAGCATATTACCTCAGACTACAGCTTACATTATAATCCAAAAAAGGAAAAAGTAAAGCTTTTTTTAACATAATTTTCAGATGAATTCTACCATATATTCTCGAAATCTCAAGGGCAGCATCCCCCTCTGAAGCTTTGAATTCTTCCTCTCTTTAATGGTTATAGTATGGCAGAATTGTCGAAACAGTTCCTGATAGACTGACTCCTCCTCCGAATACCGCAGCTGCCGCGGCCTGTCCGCTTCCTCCCCATGAAGCAGGTACCAGGACTTCCCCGCCGGATGGATTCCAAACAGGTTCCTTTTTTCATCATATATCATAAAATGCTCTATGGACAACCTGTCTGCAAAATGCGGCATCAGAAACACCATGACATCATTCTTCGGCCCAATTCTGGAGTACAGTACGCCGTTATCCAGTTCCTGGAAACGCAGAAACTGTCTCTGATGGCAGGCCTCCGTAGATACCCCTCTGGCCAGGGCAAACGCCCTGTGAATATAAACATCCGCAAGATTATCAAACAAATGCCCCGGAGTGCAGCCCCGACGCAGTCCCTCCACCACCGTGCGGTAGACCGCCTGGGCCTTGTCCTCATCATTCGCTGCCAGGGCCATGTACAGATAACCGCAGTCTTCACTGCCGAAACGTCTCTTCAACGTGTTCATGACTTTACGCGTCTTCTCTTCATCCGGCCGTACCGCCACATCTTCGGCAAAGAGAATCGGATCGTCCGTCAGACTCAGAATGGTATCCCCATGATTCCGCTTCTCCTCATATGCCAGATAAATTGCCGTAAACACACTCTCCAGCGTATCCTCACATCTGTATACCGTCATCTTTCCTTTCCCTCTCAAGCCGCCCTTAAAATCCCCCGCAAATACCCTCATATTACATTTGCGCACAACCCTGAAACTTCTGCAAAAGCAGAAACACTATGGCACATATCACAGCAACCAGCGTCCCGTAACCGCGGTGACTGAAGGATTGCCCGGCAGGCTACAGCTGCCCCACCGCCGTCTGCTGCCTCTCGATTACAGTAACCGGGCGGGAAAACGACTCATCGTCAAACAACGACATCTGCCGGTAACTCATCCCATCGCTGCCGAACCTTACACGGTCCTTTTCACTGGTAAGATTCCGCACGATATAATCTTCGTTCAGCTTCACCGGATACATCATTTTTCCGCTGCAGGTGATAAAATAGAGCGCTCTTTTCAACACCACGCCAATTTTCTTCAAATCCTGAAAGTTCAGGCTGCTGCTTCTGCGCGCCGCCACAATCCGCCGGGCACTCTTCACGCCTATTCCGGGAACACGAAGAAGTTTATCCATAGATGCTCGATTGATTTCCACTGGAAAATCTCCCAGATGACGCACTGCCCAATCCTCCTTCGGATCCAGCATCACATTAAAAAAAGGTCTCTTCTCATCCAGCAGTTCCTCCGCCCGAAATCCGTAAAAGCGCAGCAGCCAGTCCGCCTGATAAAGTCTGTGCTCACGCAGAAGCGGCGGGCCTCCCGGCAATGCAGGCAGGCTTTTATCCCCTGTCACATTCACAAAAGCGGAGTAAAAAACACGCTTCAGCCCAAACTTCTGATACAGCCCCTCCGCCACATTGATAATCTGATAATCGCTCTCCGGTGTAGCCCCCACTATCAGCTGTGTAGACTGTCCTCCCGCCACAAACCTCGGCGCATTTCGATATAAAATCAGATCGTTTTTATTAGCCGCAATCCCGTTCTGTATCTGCCTCATAGGTGTCAGGATATTCCTTCGATGCTTGTTTGGCGCAAGCGTCCGCAGCCCTTCCGCCGTGGGAAGCTCCAGGTTCACACTCATCCTGTCAGCCAGAAAACCGGTCCTCTCAATCACCTCCGGATCGGCTCCCGGAATTGCTTTCACATGAACATATCCGTTAAAACGATATTGATTCCTAAGCAGCCAGACAGTACGCCAGATCAGTTCCATAGTAAATGTAGGACTCCTTAGAATGCCGGAACTGAGAAACAGACCTTCGATATAGTTCCTGCGATAAAATTCCATGGTCAGTGTACAGATTTCCTCGGGAGTAAAAGTAGCCCTGGGAATATCATTGGAATGACGATTACGACAGTACTTACAATCAAAAATGCACTCATTGGTCAAAAGTATCTTCAGCAGAGAAATACACCTGCCATCGCCGGAAAAGCTGTGGCAGATACCCGCCGCCACACAATTTCCTATGCTCCGTCCATCTCCCTTTCTCTCCACACCGCTGGAAGTACAGGCCACGTCGTATTTGGCTGCGTCCGTGAGTACCTGCAGCTTATCGTTCAGGGGCATATCCCCTTCCTTCACCATATACTCCATCTTCCACATCTCCATCTGTTCCCATTTTGTTCTGCCATGCCATGCAAAACATTTGTTCGGTTTTAGAATAGCACATATGTTCTGATTATGCAAGTGCTTTTAAATCTTTTTCTGTGGAAAGTTCTATGGAAGTTACTGTTCACTCGGTGTCGCCGTGAGGTGTTTTCACGCGCTCTTTACGTGACAAACCCGAAAACGCTATGTATGAACCCTCTGTTCTTGCGAATGACCTTTTCACAATGCGGTTCTCTGTACATCTATTGCTGTGAACGGAGGTAACTGTAACCTGCAGAACAATGACAGTTCAGGCTGATCCGGAACCGGTACGCGGGCCGGGCCGGTAATGATGCACATTTCAAAAAGCAGACAGGCGGCAAAGCCTTTCCCGCTCTGCCGCCTGTAACACAGTCAACCTCTTCTCTATGAATACTTAATAAAATACGTGATTGCCGATCACCAGTCCCTCACGACCATTGTTACGGCGGAAATGTGTCAGATCTCCAACATTGGATACCCCTGACAGGGCCTCCTCTGCCGCCTGAATACAGCTTGCGGAAATCTTGCCGGACTCATACAGCGCATTCACCTTGCCGTTCATAGCCGGTGTAAACTGGCCGGAAGCATAAATGACACCATGGATGGAATTCGGGTATGCCGCACTTCTCACACGGTTCATAACCACCGCGCCAACCGCAACCTTACCTTCATAACTTTCCGAACCTGCCTCACACTGAATCAGCGCGGCCAGGAGCAATGTGGTATCCGCATCCGTTGTATACTCTCCGTAATTTCTATGCCGCTTTGCTTCTTCCTCCGCGGCTTGCCGAGCCTTGATTTCATCCATGGTCTCTCCGGCGTCAATAATAAAATCCAACGCTACATATTCCGTGGATACATAACCGTCGCTGCCTTCAAAATCCACACAGACCCACCCGTCTTCATCCTGACTCAGAACCTCCACGATTTCCCCCTGTGGAAGCAGTCCGCACACCCCAGCCTCAGTATTGGGTTCCGTCCGTACCCGGAGTGTCTCCGTACTGATAGTGGCAATCATCTTGCCCACGCTGTTCGCCAGAGCCAGAGCATCTTCCCCGAACAGCAGATATTCATCGGAAGCCCATCCGATGATATTGCCCGACTGCAGCTTCGTCCACCCGTCTCTTCGCTCAAGAATGGTTCCTCCGCAGTCTTTGTATAACATCCCTACCTTTTCAGCTGTCTCATTTGCGTCGCTTCTCACGTTCAGTGCATTTGACACATTGGCCATGACCAGCTTTGATTCCTTTTCTTCCTCTTTCTTCTCCTCAAGGCTGAGATTCAGCTCCCTGGCAGTAGCACTGATGATGTCAGAGGAATTGGAAGAGCCCGGATTCAGCACGGCAGTCACACCCCCGCGCAGCTGCCGCAGATAATCGTTATCCACAGCCCGTGCATCCATGCCCGTCTGCAGCGCCAGAACCAACGACAACATAAGCCCTGAAACTGCAGTGTACAGCTTTCTGCATCTTTTCATTTTTCTACCTCCATAAACAAATTTTGTTACTTTGCAAAAAGTATGCCACTTTTTAATAAAGTTATTACAAAGTTATTAAATTTGTTACAAAGGTATCATAACAGATGGCCGGGAATTTGTCAAGTCAATGTCTCTGACGGTGTGCCTCGTACATCAAAAGCGCTGCCGAAACAGCCGCATTCAGGGATTCCACCCGGCCCTCCATGGGTATTTTCAGATACTCATCCGCGCTCTTGGCCAGTTCCACGCTTAAGCCATTTCCCTCATTTCCGATAAGAAACGCCGTCCCCTCTCTATAGGAAAAAGCATCATAAGACTTCTCCCCTGCAAGATATGCGGCATAGGTACGTATCCCCCGTTCCCCCAGCGCTCTGACCGTTTTACATAAATCTTCCTCATAAATAAAAGGAACCCGATATATGGATCCCATGGTAGCCCGAATGGTTTTCGAATTATAGATATCCACTGTCCCTCTGCTCATGATGATTCCCGTTATACCCGCCCCCTCGCCGGTTCTCACAATGGTTCCCAGGTTTCCCGGGTCCTGCAGGTTTTCCAGTACCACAAACACAGGCTTTGGAACCGCAAGCAGCTCCTCCAGCCTGTATTCCGTTCTCGCCATCACACACAGAATCCCCTGAGGTGTCAACGTATCCGATATTTTCCCGAATACTCCCGGCGCCACTGTCTCATAGCCAGTCCTCTCCAGCTTTTCCCTTACCTCAGGATACTCCCGTATCTTCTCCGCAGCTTCCCCGGATAGATAGACTTCCTTTATCTGCACTTCAGGAGCTTCCAGGAACATCTTAAATCCCTCTACAAGGAAAACACCTGCCGCACGCCTCTCTTTCGCTTTTGCCTGCCATAACGCCAGCTGTTTGAGTCTTGAATTAGAGCTGCTGGTAATCATACTGTTTCCCCCTCGTTCCAAGCCTAAAAACAAGGACGGTCATTCCCCCCGGGAATAGCCGTCCGCAACCTCTAAGAATTTCATCAGATCGTCAGCATTCTGGCTACTTCATACTGATATCTGTCAATATCCTTCTGCATCATCAATGCTTCCTCTATGCCAAAATCAGTAAATTCACCATAGCGATAACCCACCACACGATTTGTCCTGCCTTCCAGCATAATATCTACCGCCCGGGCCCCCATAACGGAAGCATAATAACGGTCCGTGGCCGTAGGGCTGCCTCCGCGCTGCATGTAACCCAAAATCGTAGCCCTGGTTTCCACTCCGGTCGCAGCTTCAATTCTTTTTGCCATGGAAGTAGAATGGCCAATGCCTTCCGCATTGATAATCAAATGATGGATTTTGCCTCTCTTACGACTCTGGATAATGTGGTTGACAATTTCCTGTTCATCGTAATCATAATTCTCGGGAAGCAGAATATCTTCCGCACCATTGGCAATACCGCACCAGAGTGCAATGTATCCGGCATGGCGTCCCATTACTTCTATAATACTGCAGCGCTCATGAGAAGAAGAAGTATCCTTTACCTTATCAATAGCCTGCATCGCAGTATTCACAGCTGTGTCAAACCCTATGGTATAATCCGTACATGCAATATCCAGGTCAATCGTCCCAGGAATCCCCACGGCATTGATTCCCTGTCTGGAGAGGGCCTGGGCTCCCCGGTAAGAACCATCTCCGCCGATGACCACGATTCCGTCTATGCCATGCTTTCTGCAGATATCAGCCGCCTTTTTCTGGTACTCCGGCCTCTTAAATTCCAGACATCTGGCCGTTCCCAGAACGGTGCCGCCCTTCTGAATAATATCAGACACATGACGGGGCTCCATATCTATAATATCTTCGTTTAACAGGCCGTTATAGCCCTTTTTGATGCCCTTAACCTTCAGACCTCTGTAAATAGCCGTACGAACCACCGCACGGATGGCGGCATTCATTCCCGGCGCATCTCCGCCGCTGGTCAAAACTGCTATTGTTTTTAATTTATCAGACATGCTTCATTCCTCCTCGCAACTCTTTCGCTTATCCATTTTAATCCTTTTTGAAACGCTTTTCAATAGGGGAGCGGATATTTATCAGCCTGCAGCCGCATTTTTTCGAATTTTCACGTTTTCCACACCAAATATACCACCCAGCTTCCGCTGCAGCTCTCCGTCGGCCTGCACCCGACGATTAGGAGGCAGAAGTTTGTACGCTTTCGTGTCCTTCAGGTAGATGACAACATCGTCCTCTCCGTCGGAATCCGCAATGGCGGAAAGCAATTCCTTCTCTCTGGCAAAATAGCTGTCCGCATCGGAAAATTGAATCCACACACCCTCCGGAACCTTTTGGGAAGCTTTCTTACCGTTGCCTGATCCATTCACACTATTTCCATCACCAGCATTTCCGCCGTATTCATTCCTGCCGGAGCCTATACCTGCCTCTCGGCTTTCACCGGCACCGCAATTCCCGCCAAAGCCGTTCTCTCCACAGCTCCCGGTCCCTGAATTTCCACCGGATTCGTTCTCTCCATAACTTCCGGCACCCGGGCTTACGTATCCGCTTCCCCGTCTTCCTCCGCTGCCTCTGCTTCCATAACCGCCGTTTCCATACTCTTTTCCCCACCGGTTCCGGAAAATGGGGCTTCCCTTCGCTTCAGCCGCTTCCTCGAAAGTGACAATCTGCTCGCAGACTACTTTCCCGTCCTTATCTTCCTCCGCATTGGCCCGTCCTCTGATGAAGATTCTTGCATCCTCCGTCAGCATGGCGCTGTACTGCTCATAATCCCTGGGGAATACCACAACCTCCACATTGCCTACCAGGTCTTCCAGATTTAAAAAAGCCATCACCTTGTCATTCCTTGTGTACTTGATGGTCTTATCCGCAATCATCCCTCCTACTACCACCTTCGTCTGATCCGCCACCTTCGCACTTCCAATTTCCTCGTCCAGTGCAAAATCATTGGTGGTATGAGTAATATAGCGCTGCCAGAGCTCCTGATCGGACTCCAGCGGATGACCGCTGAGGTAAATGCCCAACACTTCCTTTTCAAATGTCAATATCATTTCCTTAGGATACTCACCCACATCCGGCATACGGATGTCAAATTCCTCCTTCTGAGACTCGTCCGCAATGTCAAAGAGGGAAATCTGTCCTGCCAGGTTGTGCTTCTTATCCTTGGCCATGTGATCCATAATCTGCACATAGACGCTCATGAACTGCTTCCTGGTACCACCCAGACCGTCCAGCGCCCCCGCTTTGATAAAATTTTCCATGGCACGCTTGTTCACTTCCTTATCCGCCGTCCGCCCGATAAAGTCCTTCAGATTTGTAAAAAGCCCCCTCTCTCTGCGTTCCTTTACAATGCTGTCGATAGCCGGCCGGCCCACCCCCTTGATGGCAGTCAGCGCATAACGGATACTTCCATTGCTGACGGAGAAGCCTCTCTGTCCCTGGTTGATATCCGGCGGCAAAAGCTCAATTCCCATATTCTTGCAGGTCAAAATATATTCCGACACCTTTTTCGTATTGTCAATGACAGAAGTCATCAGAGCCGCCATGAACTCCACAGGATAGTAATATTTCAGCCAGGCCGTCTGATAAGCCACCACCGCATAACAGGCCGCATGAGATTTGTTGAAAGCATATTTGGCAAAATCCGTCATATCGTCGAAAATTCCGCTGGCCACCCTCTCTCCGATACCTCTGGACACACACCCCGGCACACCTTCTTCCTCATTCCCATAAATAAAATTCGCACGTTCCTTCTCCATGACGGACTGCTTCTTCTTGCTCATGGCACGGCGCACCAGATCGCTGCGTCCCAGAGTATATCCGCCCAGATCCCGGACAATCTGCATTACCTGCTCCTGATACACGATACAGCCATAAGTTGGCGCCAGGATAGGTTCCAGCTGCGGACAAGAGTAAGCAACATCCGCGTGATTGTTTTTCCCCTTGATATATTTTGGAATAAAATCCATAGGTCCCGGCCGATACAGGGAAATACCGGCAATGATATCTTCCAGATTCTGCGGCCGAAGTTCCTTCATGAAATTCCGCATACCCGCGCTTTCCAGCTGGAATACGCCATCGGTTTTCCCAGTGCCTATGGCCGCCAGAACCTGCGGATCATTATAGTCAATCTCGTCTATGTCAATTTCTTTTCCTGTGGTCTCCTTCACGAACTCCACCGCATCCTGTATTACCGTGAGCGTCCGCAGCCCCAGAAAATCCATTTTTAAAAGTCCCAGCTCCTCCAGCGTAGTCATGGTAAACTGTGTGGTGATAGAACCGTCGCTTCCTCTTGAAAGCGGCACATACTCATCCGCAGCCTCCGGACAGATGACCACCCCGGCAGCATGCATGGAAGTATGTCTGGGCAGTCCCTCCAGCCGTTTACACATATCAATCAGATGCCGTACCTGCTCATCCTCCTCATACAGCTTATGAAATTCCGGATTCTTCTCCAGCGCCTTGTCAATGGTGATATTCAGCTCTCCCGGAATCATCCTGGCAATGGAATCCACAAAGGCATAAGGCAGGTCCATGACACGCCCCACATCCCGAATGACACCCTTTGCAGCCAGGGTACCGAAGGTAACAATCTGGACCACTTTCTCAGATCCATACTTCCTGTCCACATAGTCGATGACTTCCTGCCTGCGGTTATAGCAGAAATCAATATCAATATCCGGCATGGACACTCGCTCCGGATTCAGAAACCGCTCGAACAGCAAATTGTACTGGATAGGCTCAATATTGGTTATTTTCAGGCAATAAGACACAATACTTCCGGCGGCGGATCCTCTGCCAGGCCCTACCGGAATCCCATTGTTTCTGGCATAATTAATAAAGTCCCACACAATCAGAAAGTAATCCACATATCCCATAGTACGAATCACGGAAAGCTCATAATCCAGCCGCTCCCGCAGGGTCTGTCCCGTATCTCCCGCAGGCTGACTTCCGTCCCCGTAACGTTCCACCAGTCCGTCATCGCACAATTTATTCAGATATCCCCAGGAGTCATACCCTTCCGGCACCTCATACCTGGGCAGCTTCGTCACACCGAACTCGATTTCCACTTCACAGCGGTCGGCAATCCTCTGGGTATTTTCCACGGCTTCCCATGCATAGGGAAACAACCCCTTCATTTCCTCCTCGCTCTTCACAAAATACTGTCCGCCCTCATAGCGCATTCTATCCTCGTCAGCCAGCTTTTTGTTGGTCTGGAGACACAGCAGAATATCGTGAGAATCCGCATCCTTCTCATAGGTATAATGAACATCATTCGTAGCCACCAGCGGCATATCCAGCTCCCGGCTCATTTTCAGAAGCTCTGTGTTCACCTGTCTCTGTTCCGGATACCCGTGATCCTGAAGCTCCAGGAAAAAGTTTCCCTTTCCAAAGCAGTCCTCGTATTTTCTCGCCGCCTTTCTGGCTTCCTCCGGCTGTCCCTTGGATATCCAGCGCTGAACCTCTCCCGCAAGGCAGGCGGACAGCGCGATGAGCCCCTCGTGGTATCTGTTCAGCACTTCCATGTCCACCCGGGGCCTGTAATAGTATCCCTCCGTAAACCCCCTGCTGACGATTTTCATCAGATTGGCATATCCGGTATTGTTCTCCGCCAGCAGCACCAGATGATAGTATCGATCCTCTCCTCCGGTGGTCTCCTTATCAAACCGGGAATTGGGCGCCACGTAAATTTCGCAGCCGATAATGGGTTTTATGCCCTCAGCCTTTGCCGCCCGGTAGAAATCGATAACACCATACATCACGCCGTGATCTGTGATGGCAGCGCTGTTCATTCCCAGCTCTTTTACCCGGGAAACGTATTCTTTTATTTTGTTGGAACCATCCAGAAGAGAATATTCCGTGTGGACATGAAGATGTACAAATGCCATGGCGAAGACTCCTTTTTATCCGAGACTATACGTATTAAAATACGCCCTCTAAATACTATACTGAAACCGGATACATTTGTAAAGAAAGATTTACAGAAACGGCCGGCTTGGATTTGTCGGGG
>CAJUQT010000043.1 GCA_910588225.1 uncultured Acetatifactor sp. | reverse complement strand
GAACCCACATATCCAGCTTGGAAGGCTGGTGTTCTACCACTGAACTACACCTGCAAATTTAACAACTATTAAATTTTCTTCTGCCCTGACGACAATACATATTTTACACGAAAGCTATTTCATTGTCAAGAGTTTACTTTAAATTTTATCTCAAATTTTTCCTAAATTTGTAACAATTCAAACAAGGTCCTGAACTGTTACCCCAATATTATGCCTCGAAAATTTACATAAAGTCTGATGGAATTCGTCACCAAAATTAACAGGAATCTATTTGGATGTGTTCCCACCTCCCGAGCTGTTTCGATAATACTGCAGCAACAGCCGTACCACTCGACTATAGCTGGCCGCACCGTCCGACACACCGTTCACCTTCAGATTCGTGTCAATGAACATATCCGCTGCCTTATCCACGACTTCCGTATCAACCCATGCTTTTCTGTTGATGCGGTCCCATTCTTCCTGCACCACGAAGACATTGTCCTCCCAAACCAACCTGTCTACTGTCACAGGCCGGAGTATCTCCACGGCTTCCTCATAGACAGCAGGGCTGCTTTCCCACGCCTTGTACAAGTCATTGTTCAGATAGGTCAGCACACTGAGATATCCTGCATACTGAAAAAACGCATCCTCGGACTGCACACAGGCCAGATAACCGATAAAGTTTGCCTCATCCTCATAGATATAACCTCTCAGATGCGCAAGCTCATGGCACATTGTGGACGGAAAGTTCAAAATATGCATGACATCATTGTAATTTGCCTCCATGGAAAAAGGAAAATAATACCCCTGCATATGCTGCTGGCACATGAAATCCGAGGATAGAAGCGCCTTCGAGCGGGGGTAAAATCCATCCAGCTGAGGATATGTCTCCCCCAGCTGTCTCATCAGCATCCTCGCCGTATCCTCCATATCCAGAGTCTCTCCGTCTGCCCCCACGCTTCCTCTATACAACACCATACCGCTTTCATCCCGCTCCATCACCCGGGCAAAATGATTACACCGCTCTGCCACCATGTTATATATCTCAATCAGTTCCACCAGGGTATACTCTCCCATATCTTCTCCAAAATACTGCTCTGAAAAAGTAGATACGTGATAAAGGATAAAACAGTTCAGCGTCCATTCAGCAGCACCACCAGCCCTACAATACAGAGATAAAGAATCCGGCTCTTCCGGAAGAATTTCCTCTTATTCATTTTTGCCACCCAGTCTCATCATCCTCAGCAACAAAAGGATGGGCACGCTGACATGCCCATCCTTTAAGAAAACTATATTATATCTTATTTAATAACGATGGTATTCCATGTATCATCCGGTACCAGTGCAATATATGTCTTACCTGTGTTAAGCACAATCTCCTCGCCTGTGGCCTTGTTCCGGAAAACAGTAAGGGAAGCTCCGCTGCCGTTCTCAGCCTCTCCGCCCTTTTCCCATGTTATATCGATAGCTGTTCCGTTTGTGATAAAATATCCCTCCCCGCTGCCGAGACAGTTATAAATAAAATATCCCTCTTTTGCCGGCTCATGTACGCTAAAACTGCACTTCTGAATAATGAGATTCTCAAAAGAAAGCTGGGCATTCCCGTTTTCAGGATCAAGGTGGGGCTCTCCATACTCGTAATAATCATAAGTACCAGTGGTCTCATTGTACTCAAGTCTGGAATTATTATGTTCAAAAGGTTTCAGCTGAATCTCGTTACAGTCAAATGCACCGGACTCACCGGACAAATCAAATTCCTGACTGGAAAATGTAAAATGCGGCCCTATGTAATATTCATTATACTCCACACTGTATCCCTTGCTGCTGATCCCTTCCGCAACGGTTTTCCCCGATTTTTTTACACTACGGTCATCCTGTACGATATATTCTGTAAATTCCGACGGCTTTCCATTTTCTACACGGGGAAATATGCCGCTGAGATTGTCGCAATAATCCTTTTGTGCAATCAGCCCCTTATAATTTGCCTCCGAATTTCCCATTACAAAGTATGGTCCTCCGTCATGGCAGAGTATGGCATTCCACTCTCCAACAAGGTAAATATTGGTCTCTCTGGTACTCCGTATGCTGCCGAACTGCGTAAGGCTGTCCCAATCCTTTACAATTGCCATAAAACGTGTAACCCTGCCGTTTGCCGTGCTGTTCATCATCTCGTAAACAACATCTGCCTGTGTAAGTCCATAGTGTGGAAGTGCAGTCTTCTCATTGTCTACCATGACTGCAATCGGACGCTGATTCTGCAGACTCTCATCAATCCATTCATTTGTCAGCTCGCTGCGGTACATGCCCTCACGTTCTTCCGGCTCCGGTGTTGTCGCCAGCTCTTCTGTCGTTTCCGGCGTTGATTCAGTTTCATCCACAATAACCACCGGCTTTACTGTCTGAACAGGAGACTGTGATTCTCCTCCTTCGCCTCCGCATCCGGCCAGAACAGTCATCGCCGCTATAATTACTGCTACTACTTTCTTTTTCATGAGAATTCCTTTCCTTATGGTTTTTCTTCTATTTTATCCTCACTATCCTGATTTGTCCATTTATTCCGGGGAAAAAAATGTAGAAATTTTATGCATTTTTTTATCAACATGCCCAAAATTTTTTTCATTCTATTATTATATTTTTCTTTCCTGTCAAAAAATCAGATTCTCCTCTGGTAAAAATATATGCCGCCATTTAAACACGACATATAGATGTCATGTTTACTTTGGTATAATTTTTATAAAATCCAATGTTTGGTGACAGCTTTAGCGGATATGCACTTTGTTGCCGAAAACCCGCAAGCTTACATAAGCGATCACACAAAAGTCACAGGAAAGAGGTATGAACAATGCGTTACACATGGATTAACGATTATCTGCTGCAAAAAAGAGCCGTTACAAAAGATTTGAAAAAAGAGTGGAACTGGATTCGCTACCAAATCGGCGGAAAAATGTTCGCCGCAATTTGTCTGGACCGGGATGACAAGCCCTACTACATCAATCTGAAGCTGGAACCATCAGAAGGCGATTTTTTAAGAAATCAGTATCCTGATATTATTCCGGGATATTATTCAGATAAAATGCATTGGAACTCTGTGAATCCCGATGGAGAAGTACCGGATGAACTATTGATGGACCTGCTGGACAAATCCTACAATCTGGTATTGGCAGGTTTCAGCAAAAAGAAGCAGCGTGAAGTGCTGGGCCTAACCTGCTGCGGTACGGAATGTGCAGCCTGTGACTACTACAAGAGCATGTGCAAAGGCTGCAACGAAACAAGCGGAAAAGTATTTCATACTGCCTCCGGTCAATCCTGTTCCATTTATCAGTGCTGCGTTGGGAAAAACAAATTTTCCACCTGCGCAGAATGTAAAAAAATTCCCTGTGAAATCTGGCAGGCCACGAACATAGAAAAGTAAAATATGACCGAAAATGCAGCAAAAATACACTCAAATTTTCTTGTTGCATTTTCTTTAAAATATGGTATAATAGTTTTTGTTCATAGCAGGAAGTAATTATAAGATTATTTGTGCATAGAAGGGGCATTAGCGCAGTTGGGAGCGTGCCACACTGGCAGTGTGGAGGTCACGGGTTCGAATCCCGTATGCTCCATTTATTATGAAGAACCGCAAATCAGAGATTTTATTGGAAAATCAATGGTTTGCGGAATTTTTGCTGTCCTTTTCCTATCTGATAATACTTTTGTAGAATATTTAGATAAACGACCTTCCTATTCGCCAATTATTTCAAGCCCCTCCGGAAATTCCCATATGACAAGTGCACAGGTATTTGTCAGTCTCACATTATCCTTTATGGGATATTCTGCCTTGCCCCTCATTTTTCCATCTTCGACAGCACATCCATAGAAACATGAAACAGCTCTCCCAATAGCAACAGTTTTTCTGTTTCCGGCAATGCGATATCCGCCTCCCACTTGGAGATTGACTGCCTGCTCACATTGCATTTTGATGCAAGTTCTTCCTGGGTCATTCCATTCGCCTTCCGTGATTCTACTATCTTTTCTGATAATTTCACAAAAGATTACCTCCTGCATGTGCTGATTTCATTTTCGGGAAACGGTTTTGGGGAGAGAGGTTGTTTGAGCCATCTTGCCAAATGCGGGAAAAGAAGTCATAAAAAGTTCCGACACCTGGCGTATCTCCGAAGGGAAATCCGCTGAGAATGGCATGTTTTTTAGATTCCCATCTTCCCCTTTGCTCTGTCAGCCGCTGCCTGCGGCATAGCCTTTAGCCTTTGTGCTGCTTCCGCAGAAGGGGCAGAATCTTGCCTCTGCGGTAATCTGTTTCCCACAATTCGTACAGAACACTTTTGCCGGCTCTACCGTACCTACGGCATCACTTACGGCTATTGTCTGTACCGTTTCGGCTTCCTTCATTTTCTCTGTTGTGTTCGTCTCCCCGCTGACCTGCGTTTCAACAGTCTTCTTCATTTCCGCAGCAGCCTGCTCTCCCGCTTCCGGCTTCGTCTCCGCAACAGCCCGTGGTCCTGTTCCTGGCTCCATCTCTGCAGCATCTTTCGGTTCTTCTGCCGTCTTCGCCTCTACTGCAGCCGGCTGTTTCACTTCTGCCTTTACCTCCGCAACAGCCTGCGCCTCCCCGGGCGTCTTCCCCGCCTCTTTCGTTTTCAACTCCACTTTGGGCAGCATGGCCATGATGGCTTTCCTCCTGGCAACTCCCAGAACAATCCAGAACAGAAGCAAAAGCCCCGCTGCAAGGCACACCCACCGATAACTCACAGCATAGAAATACCCTTTACCGGAATCCATATAAAACAGGGCATCTCCATTTACCGCCTTCAGCATGGCAATGGACATGACAGACAATACAACCGTCAATACGGCCGCTCCCAGCAAAATTATTTTCATCGTCTTCGGCTTCTTCATTTCGCCAGCTCCTCCTTCGGTTTTTTATTTAGCCGGCAATACCAGCCTGCAAGCGCCAGGAACAAAATCCCCGGCAGGATAAAACCCGTCCATTTCCCGCCGATTCCTCCTGTCCGCTCCACGGTAATCGTCTTTACGCTCTTATTCCCCGCGGCATCATATGCCGAAACAGTGACAGGGTTCATCCCCTTTTCCAGGGCCAGCTTCACCATAAAACTGCCGGAACCCAGCTCCTGCTCCACACCGTTGATCATCACAGTGGCATTCGGTTCTGTACTGCCCTCAATGACAATACTGTCAGATACAGTTTTCAGCATATCTTCGCTGTTCAGCTTTACAGCCGGCGGTGTCCGGTCAACTGTAATGGATTTGGAAAAAGTACTCATATTGCCGTTGATATCCTCAATGTATGCCACTGCCTCATGCATTCCCTCGGCCAGATTGAGATCATAATCCCCGGAAGCCGCATTCTCCAGAAGCAGCTTACCGTCAATGTACACACCCGCAGTAGTTTCCGAAGGACATTCAATATGAACCGGAATCACACTCTCCTTCGTCACCTCTTCCTCCGGGAAGGAAATGATACCGGAAGGAATGGTTTTCACCACCTCTACCACATCAAACTCTCCCCAGTTATTTCCATCCACAGCCGCCGCAGATACCTTTACCCTTTCCATACCTTCTTCGGGCGTAATTGCATAGAAATTCTCGTATACATATTCCGATTTGAGAACCGAAAGGGTTTCGTCATACAGCGTAACCACGTAATTGCCGCTCCTTCCGGGATCCCATGTGATATACATTTCCCCGTCTATGCTTCCGGCCCTGACATTCTCCAGCTTCTCAGGCGCCTCTGTCTGCCTGATATACAGCGCATCCTCCGTGGTCAGCGTATACTGTCCGCTGCCATCGTACACCTGTATGTTAAAACGGTACAAGCCTGTGGGCAGGTTGTCCGCCGACACTGTCACTGTTCCTGTTCTGGACACCGAATAATCCTGATAAACTGTTCGGCTGCCGTTTGAAGCACCCTGCACTGCCGCAACGGACAAGTTCACCGTATCCTGTCCCGCCGCCACATCCCATCCCAGACGAATATTCCCATCCTCCGCCATCTCCGCCGTAAAGCTCTGAATGGCATTATGCTGCACAGAGGTGTCCTTTCTGCTTCCGCCGTTTACGCTGATTGTCCCCAGCCCGTCCCCGTCCACGCTTACACGCCAATAACCGGAAACGGCAGTTCCCACATTGACCTCAACCCGTCCTCTGCCGAACTCACTGTTCTCTTCCGTGGCGGCAATCTCTGTGCCATCCGGAGCCGTAATTCTGACGGAAGCCGGCTGATCTGCGTTCTGCCAGCTCACAAAGAATATACAGTCCGCATACTCCTGATACAGATATACCTCAACCTCCCGCACTGCCGCAGAGGCTTTTATGGGCAGTAAGCAGAAAAAAGCAAAAACAAGCGGTGCACTTAATGTACATTTTTTCATTGTCCGTAATCCTCCGCATATGTGCTGAAACCATCCTGAACGTTGATGTTTCCTCCGGCTGTGGCTTCATAGTTTATCGTCTTCCCGTCATAGCTGAGTGCAACCGTAATGCGATTGCCTGGATGGGAATCTCGCTGCAGAACAGTGCTGAAAGCGGCTCTGCCGTCATGTGCAATCCCATAATACCCATTGTCAAGATGTCCGTCCACATTCAGATTCAATATAATCTGTCGGTCTGCTATCAGCGCCGTTCCGCTGATTTCGCCGCCCAGTCTGCTTCCAAACAGCTCCAGCTCATCCACATCCTTCACCGGTATCTCGATGCCTTCGGTTGTGAACATGACATAGAAGTCCGGGTCCTCAGAGCTGTACACTTTGATACCGCTTTTATTCCATTCCTTTGAGCTGACAAAAGTCACCCGGTCGCAGGAAAGTGACACATCCGTCAGAAGTCCTTCTATCTGTCCCCGGTACAGCTCATTTTCCAGTCCCATAGGATATTGTACATCCATGGAACCCTCCAGCCCCTCCGGCGTTACACCTTCCGTAAAATATTGCTGCATATTAGCCGCCTGAACTGCTAATCTCCCGGCATCAAAGGTGAGCGTATCGGGATAATATCCCGCCGCCTGTATGGAAAACGGGAACTGCCCTTCTATATTCAGGGTCTGGGAAAGATTATCAAATTTCAGGTCTCCCTTTATTTCGTACATAGAATCCACCTGGCTGGTATCAATGGCAATTCTGGCATTATTCACGCCCAGCGCACCCATATAGCCGTTTACAAATCCGCTTCCAGTGATCTCCATGAAATCCTTCCGAATAACAATGGTAAGCATTTCGGCATTGGCATACAGGCCGCTGCCGTTATAACTGTAGTTCTGATGCTGGGGCAGATATCCGGTGATTGTCTGCATGGCGCTGCTTACCCTGTTCTGTCCCGGCTCCACTCCGTTCAGCGCATAATTCAGGTTATTCTGCAAATCTGTCAGCTCATAACCTCCGTTGACAGTGCATGTAATTTCCGAACCATTGAACTGCATCTCACCATATATTTCTCCAAAACCAGGCAGACGCAATACGGCACCGGAATAGGAGAAATCAAGGGAACTTCCGTCAAAATAGAATCCGAAGATATCCATTACCTTGGCACTGCTTCCTCCGAAAGCCATCTGTCCGTAATTGGCCGGCTTATCCTTAGGCACGGCAAAATCCACATATCCCGGTCCGCTTCCCATCACATATCCGGCGCTGACCGCCAGACGTCCCCCGCTTACATTGATCGGCGCATTGGACTGCAGCGTCACCTTTGCATCTGTCCGGATCAGTCCGTTCAGAATCACATTCCCACTTAAGCTCAGCGTATAGTCATCCTTCTGCTCCACCACATCCGCATACAAAGTGTTGCCATTTCCCAGCATAATAGTCTGTCCGGCCAGCCCGGAATCGTTTCCTCCGCCGATTGCCAGGAGACTATCCGAGCTTCTGGAAGTTCCGTCCTTCAGACGGACATTGACCTGCAGAGCTCCCTGTAGATATTCTCCTTCCAGCACAAAAGCAATGACCGAATCACCCACTGTACTGACATTCTTCACTTTGTCCCCGTTTATGTATACCTGAGCGCCCTCTGTAACACCGGCCGCATTGATAAATACAGGAATCCCCAACTGCGCGTCCTTCGCGGAAACCACCGCCGGTTCCGCAGAGAACAGCCTCAGCGAACCGGAATCTCCCCTGACGATAAAGCTTCCGTCTCTGGCCAAAACCACGCCGCCGTAGGCATAAGTTCTCGAGCTGGCAACTTCATAATCCTTCAATCCTATGGTCAGCACCCGGGGATTGGATTCCTTATCCTCGGAAACTGTATACTCAAAGCAATAATTGTTTACGATAAAGTTCTGCAGCGCAGTATAGACGTTTACCAGCTCCGCGTCGGTAAATGCCTCCATATAGAAACCACCTGTCTGACGGGCAATATTTTCCATGTATTCCCGGGCTCCGCCGCCAGTACTTACGGTAAACACAGCAATATTCTCCGCCTGGGCGGCCTCGATGGCAGCCGGCATTTCGTTTGGATTTCCATCCTCTCCGTCTGTCATCAATATAATGGCCTTCGTTCCTGCGGCATTCTCCAGCGATGCGATTCCTTCTCTCAGCCCTGCCGGAATATTGGTGCCGCCGTTGGCGCTGATTCCTGCCGCCGCCGAACGCAGATCGGAGACATCATTGGTCAGAGGCGCCAGAACTGCCGCCGAATTCTCGTACAGAACAACAGACAGCTCCTGGGTTTCTGGCACCAGATTGTCAATGCAGGCTTCCACGGCTCTGCGGGCATTTTCAATTCTTTGTCCGTCCATGCTTCCGCTTCCGTCAATGACCAGCGCAATAGAAATGAAATTATTGCTGTCGTCCTCTATCCGCTTTACATCCCTGGCGGAAATGGCAAAGCCATTATCGGAAAAGGTAAAATCCTCCGTCTGGAAATCATTTGCCAGTTCCTCCACACCGTCATGCTTCCCGTTCACATTCAGATACGCCTTGACAGTGGGGTAGTCCGCGGCGTCCACCCGGCTGATGAAGACAGATACTCTCTCATATTTCAGGAAATTATTCAGGAACTGAGAATAACCCCGGCTGAGAATCGAATCCGGAAGGAAAGCTCCTCCATTCAGCAGAGAATGAATTGCCGCTGAAATATCCTCCTCCGAAGCCGAATTGTCATAATAGACATTTTTCAGCCGTTCCAGTCCCGTTTTCACCGGAGAATTCTCGTTCAGTCCGTCGCTGTCCCGCATCAGCTCCACCAGAAGTTCCCGGCCCTTTTCATCATCCCCGGACGCAATATACAGCTTTGACAACTGCAGGTCAATCACACCGCTCTTATCTCCGAACAATGGCGCCTGTGCAATCAGCCAGTTGATGATTCTTTTGGCCTTTACTCCGTTGGCCTCTTTGCGATACTCCTCCGCTTTTGCCAGATTCTCCTCTCTACGCGAATTACCCTCTTCATATTTCCCAGCCATCTCTTCGGCCTTTTCCGCCTGCTTCAGAAGGGAATCTATTTCCTTATCTTTCTCTTTCTCTGTGACGATATCCATGTCATTCAACAGTTTCTGAGCAATGACATCTGTGTAAAGCACGATATTCTCCACTGATTTATCCGCGCTCAGCAGTTTCTCCGCATTTTTTTCCGCTTCCTCCAGATTGCCGTAAGCATTGTAATATTTCACGGAATAGCGCAGCAGCTCGCGATCTTCCGGTGCTTCCAGCAACATTTCGCTGAGCACCTCCGCATCCACCGCATGGAAATTATCTCCTGTCAGCATACTGTCATACTGAAATCCCGAAAGGAACTCCACTTCTTTCTTCTCGCTGATTTCCAGCAGCGCATAGCATACTCCCGCAATGTCGTCAAGCTCCTTACGGGCCTCTTCGTCGGACAGCGGAAGTCCCTCCAGTCCTGTCATCCGACGGGACAGTGCGACTATTTTCTCCGCCTGCTCCGAGAGCTCTTCATTCAGCCCTCCGCCTGCCATCAAATCGTCCATATTGATGAACGCACTTGCATAATTATTCTCCAGACAGTCCGCCAGTGCAGCAATGATGTCCGCATGCGGACTCTGTACCTGCTCCACATTCTGTCTTGCCGACTGAGAATTTCCTTCCAGCAGATAATTATATGCCATATACAATGCCCTGTTGATGGTATCCCTGTCCCGGAAAATGCTTCTCACCCCGAAAAATCCACTCGCTGCCGTGAAAACGCAGAGCAGGACAAGCGTCACATTTCTGATAGCGGTACGTTTCCTTTTCAACATCTTTGCCGAGAGAAAATCCACCGGAATAAAGAGAGCAGATACTATCGCCAGCCATAAAAAAACATTCACGTTATTCACCTCGTCTCCTGATATCACAGCGGTTCAGACAGCTCTCCGAACTGCTGTATTCATTTTTCCTGTCGTATTTCTCACCTGATGTCACAGTACAAAAGGCCTTCCCCCACGGGAACAGCCGCCCCATCCACCTGATTGCCGGACAGATACAGCAGCTGCAGACCGCTTCCCGGCTGCGGTACGCTGACAATCTGATTCTCCGACAAGTGCAGATATTTCAGACTACTTATGCCGAAAAGCCCGTCCGCATTTTCAATTTGATTATTTCTCAGTCCCACATATTCCAGCGCCGGCAGCTGAGCCAGCGCAGATACGTCCGAAATCGCATTATTCGCGGCATAGAATTTCTTCAATGTAATGAGACTTCCCACGGCGCTGATATCCGTGATTCCATTGCCGGAGATGTCAAGCCGCTCCAAATTGGTAAATTCCGCCAGCTTCTGCAGATCCGCATCCTGAAGTCCACAGTTCCGCAGCACAAGCTCTTTCACATCCGCTGCATAAATCCGCCCTGCGATCTCCACCGTTGCAGCAGCTGCCGCCTCCGGCTGCGAACTGTCTCCGCCTACACCTTCGCTTTCCTCCGCCCATACGGTAAGTGCCCTTTCAATCAATTCACTTCCCGTATTTCCATATCCGCTTTCCAGTGTTTCTTTCGCCGCGTCCAGGTCACCCATATACTGATACGCCTGTGCCAACGCCAGATAGGCCTCTGTGTTGTTGGGTTCCACCGTTATGACATTTTCCAGTGTCGCCGTGGCTTTTTCATAATCCAGCTCTGCCAGATACTTTTCTCCCATACTCAAATCCGTCAGCTTTATCGCCTGTGCCGGCCCGCCTCGCAGCATATATGCCGCAATGCCCACACCGGCCGCCGATACGGCTATGGATGCCGCCAGCGCCACGGCAATCGTTTTCTTCTTCATCAGGATATCCCCTCCCGTTTCCTACCTTATTGCATTATACGCTTTCTTCCACTATGTCGCATTCATTCTGCTGCACCCAATATGCAGCCGGAGCTTCACACCGAACGCTCACTGAACTGTTATCACGACATAACAATCCGGACATTCACTCATATCGGCTATCGGAGTCTCACCCCGGACTGTCCGTGAAATCACCATACTCCTCCCGCAGCCTGCGGCGCAACCGTTTTCTGCTTCCCGTGAGAATAACCACAGTGACAAGCGCCGCCGCTGCCACCATGACCATTCCGCTGATTCCCCCGTAAAAAAGTAACTCACCTGTTGTAATATGCATGACTTACCCATCTCCTCTTTACTCTATCCACCTGTTGGCCCGGAGCTGCTCAATAATGGATTCCAGCTGCTGCATCTCTGCATCTGTCTCACCCGGCTTTACAGTATTCTGATATATTTCTATCGCTTGTTCATAATATTTTTTCGTCAATCCATAATCCCGCTTTTCGTTCTCAACGCTTCCCTGCCTGTCTGCCTCCAGAAAAGCCCGGCGCATGGGAACACGGTAATCCCCGGGAAATAAATCCGCCATCTTCTCCAGCAGAGCCGCCGCCGCATCAAAGTCACCGGTATTTTCATACAATATGGCCAGATTCTGCATGAGATGAAACTGGGGCATTCCCTTATCTGTCAGCTCCTCCAGGAGCATAATCGCCTGACCATAATCGCCGCACTGCACATAAGCGTCTGCCAGACGCTCCGTCATCTCCGGCACACAGTTTAACGGAATTCGGTTCAGCGAACCTTCCAACAACTCCACGGATTGTTCCGGGCTGCCCAGCTTTTTATGAAGCTCGTCGGCGGTGTGATAAGCCCGGTATCTTATATAATCGTCCGTTGTGGAAGAAATCACTTCGGCAAAGCAGCTTTCCGCCTCCGCATATTCCTCTCTGGCAAAAGCAATCTCACCCTTGAGCAGATTCAGGGAATCCATCTCCAGGTTCAGCACCTGCGCCTTCTCCAGAACATGCTCCGCTTCCCCTGTTTCCCCCGTCCTTGCCAGCGTAACGGCATAATCCCGGTAATACGCGGGATTGTCCTTCACAAAAGCCACCGCCGTCTCAAAGCTTTCCCTTGCCGCCTGATAGTCAGGTCCGCCGGAATCATAATAATAACAGTTCCCCAGGATGTAATAAATATCTCCAAAACCCTGCTCTTCACTGGGAACTGCCTGAAATTTCGCTATATTCCCCAGATTTTCTTCTATGTAAGAACGACATGCCTGCGTATCCCCGTCCTTCCAGAACCGCTGAGCCATGGCTCTGTACGGCTCAATTCTGTCCCCATACATTTCCAGCGCAGTCTCATAAGAAATCTGAGGTTCGCTGCCATTCTCAATATCATAGACTGCGTTATAAAAGCATTCCTCCTTCTCCTGAGCCATCACATTTCTACCCAGCAGCGTCGTCCCGGCACACAGTGCAAAAAGTGCCGGAAATACAATGGAAGCGGCCATTTTCCTGACTTGAGATGCCCTCCAGCGTGAGTCGTGTTTGTGAATGTTTTTGATGGTTTCCAACAGACTGGCTGCTGAGTCAAATCTTTCTTCTGGTGCGAGATGCATGGACTGCTCAATCACGAAGAGAACACCATCACTAAATTCTCCCAGCCGTGAAAGGGGGATAAGGTCTTCTGCCTTCTCAGGCGGATGCTGTCCGGAAAGCAGATGATACATAGCAGCTCCCAGACTGTATATGTCGGAGCGCTTCCAGTCAATGCCGTCCACCGGTGACGGTGCAACCAGCTCTGTTTTCTGTGTATCAACGATGTCTTCCGCCACCAGCTCCGTCAGCTGACTGTCTTCTCTCACCAGCTCCGTAGGGCGGTCATTCTCATCTGTCGTTTCCGCCGGACGCTCCGGCCGCCTGTCTGCTCCTGGCGTACTTCCGGTTCCTGCCTCGTTATCCTGCCTTCTATTCGTTCCAGATGCTTCCTCCCTGTCGGCGTTTCCTCTCTGGTCTGCTGTCCCTTCCTCCCACACCAGCGCCGTAGCTGTGCCTTCCTGCTCCCAGGCCGTCACCCTTGCACTGCCCAGATGAATGGGAGCCGCAGCCGCATTTTTATAGCGCTCATATATCTCATACTGTTCCGGCGAGGCATAACCCAGACTCCGGCTAATGAGACGCACGTCGTTGCCCCCCACGAGAGCCGCGTTAAAATCAATCAGGCATACATCATTGTCGGGCGTCAGCATAATGTTACCCGGTTTGATATCCCGATGAGCTATATTATGTGCATGGACTACTTTCAGAGCCGACGCAAGCTGCCCATACCATTTCATTACCTGAGCCTGACTGAATTTCCTCCCCCGATCAAGAGCCCTGTCAAGGCTCTCTCCCTCCACAAATTCCATAACGGTAAATACCCGTTTCACCACACTTCCGTCCGGATTTCTGACATCTTCGCCGCCCTCATCCTTCACCGGCACCGTTATAAAATCATAAACCTGCGGCAAATAAGCACTCTTGACGTTCTTGAGTGCTTCCACTTCATTGCGCTGTGTCTCTGTATCCGCACCGGAAGCATCTTTCAACTCCTTGATGACGACATATTTGTTCAGATTTGTATACCATGCCTTGTATACAACTCCACCGCCGCCAGAACCCAGTTCTTCCTCGATTCGATAAGTCCCGTCACGTAAAACCAGAGGTTCCTTTGTCTGCATTTTATATCGCACTCCTCTTGAAATATTTTGCTTCCCGCATATTCTCCACATAATCACAGCAGTCCGACGGACCATTGACTGTTACCTCCGAACTGCTGTACAAAACAACCCTTTAAAATTGGTTACGTTCACTTCGCGACCAATAAATAAATTTGCTCTTCTGATATATTTCAGACATTCACAAATTTAGTATTCTTATTTAGATTTCTTTCGCTGCCGCCTGTTCCCCGATAAAAAGAATCTGCAATCAGAGTCACCCGACCGCATTTGATTTTGTCTCCTGCCTTCAATGGACGGGGAACCTTCAGCTCTTCTCCGTTTAACCGTGTAATATTAGACTTACTCTTATTTTCTATGGTTGGTATACCGCTCACCAGATAAATCAGACATTGCTGCCGGGACATGCTTTCATCTGCAACACAGATCTGACATTCTGTCACTCTCCCCACCGTAATCGTACCGGAAATCGGCAGGTCCCAGACCTGTTCCGGGTGGTTGGCGTCCCGAATTTTGATACACAGCACTCCCTCTGAGCCTTCAGATGCACCTTTGCCCAGAATTTCCGTATCTCCATAGCCGCTTGTACCCGAAGAAGTCTTTCCTTCCGTCTGACCGGCTTTCCCGGTCTTCTGTCCCTTTTTCTTCTTTCCGTTCACTGCGAGAATCACAATGATGACAATCACCAGAACCACTCCTGCCGCAACGACCGCGATGACAAAAGAATTCTTTTCCAAAAAGGCCTTCACTGTCCCCACGCCTCCGCCGTCTTCCAGGACTTCTGTCTCACTTCCTGTCCCTCCTGTCACCGCATTCTGCCCTCCGGCAGATGTATTTCCGCTGCTCTCTGTTCCGGCACTTCTGTCATCCTCGGTACCGCCGCTTCCGGAAAGGCCGTTATCCGTGCTCTCCGCACCTTCATTATTTCCGGAGCTTTCCCCGGAAGCTCCTTCTCCGAAACCGTTTCCCGCTGCTTCCTGAGAGCCGGATGACCCGTCTGCACTCTCTCCTCCGGGTTCCGTACTGCTTTCCGACGATCCATTCTCCTCTCCCGCCGGCATATCCATGGCGGATACTCTCACATCAAACTGTATTGAAACAATCCCATCTGTAAGTACAAAGGGACGAAGCGAACCGTCCAGAAGCTCACCGGAAAGCTTTGCCCGCACCCAATAGATTTCATTGGTTGCAAGGCCGGAAATCACTGTCTCCAATTCTGCGTCCGCATATAAATTCACATATCTTCCGTTACTGATTCTGGTCAGCGCAGACAGTTCCTTTTCTGCTTCCGACTGTTCTGCGGAACTGACTGCGACCACCTCCACCGGATAGGTATCCGCCTGAAGCTTCAGGTACAGTTCCTCTTTTGTAATGCCGCCGGCAGTATCATCGATTCCATCTGTAATCACAATAGTCCGGTAATAGCAGGGATTCCCTTCCACAGGTTCCGCCTTCGGCATGGTATTATATACCGCATCGTAAATCTTGCTCTCCTGACCGTCGAACGCAATTCCTTCCAGCGCATTGGCCAAATCATATCGGTCATTGGTAAAATCCTGTAAAACTATCAGTTCCTCGTCAAATGTAACCAGCTTATACTGCTCATTATCGGGGATATCCTGAATCAGTCTGTCCAGATATATTTTAACGTTATCCCGCATATCCTTCGGTACGGATGCGGAGATATCGAGAAGAATCGTTGTTCGGACAGTTACGCCACTGTCCGCCAGGAGACCGCTGTCCACGATTTCCAGTCCCTGATTGGAACATTTACAGCCAAGGCTGTCCGGATTTATCTCTCCGGCAATATACATGTCAACATTCTGCTCCCATGCATATGCCTGGGATAAAACGGCGCTTTCCTCCCCATGGCAGACCGTCCCTGGGAACAGCAGCAGCACAAATGCGCTTAACAGTATCATAAATCTCCTGACGAACATAGTGTAATCTGCCTCCTTGAATTCAGCCTCTGAATGCGCTTGCCAGGCTCTCATCCGTCTCACGGATGGCATTGGCCGCCGCATCCAGTTCACTCGCAAGCCCCTCCACAATCTGCGGCAGTGTCTCACTGAGAATCGGATACATATCGCCCATAAACTGCTCAATGAACGATTCCTGCGCGGCACCTTCCCAACGGGAAGCCACATCCTCAATCTTATTCCGCAGCGATGCCACTTCCTCGTTCATCGCCTCCATACGCTGACGTAAGAATACAGCACCGTCATTCAGTTCCTGGGGGGTCATCATAATTCTTTCGGCCATTTTCAAAGTCCTCCTTTTTATTTTCTATTTTTCCGTCAATACTGTACTTCTGCCACAGCATCGGCGGCTCTAAAAACCTCTTCGTATTTCTGCGAAGCGGCTGTTAGATTCCCACTCATATGTTCAAATACTTTCGCGTGATACTCCAGATTTTTCAGAAGATCATTCTCAAATCTGGCAAAAAACGCTTTCCCTGCATCCGAATCCCAGTCCTGCTTCAACTGTTCAAACGAAGCCTCAATATTGGAGCGGAGATTTTCCAGCTCCTGGCACTTTGCCGTCAACACACTGCTGGCCTGCGCAAAAGCGTCACTATCAATCATGAAATCCATTTTCTACTCCATTTCCGCGCTGCCTCTTTGCGCATGATAATCCGGTTCCTGTTCGGCCTTAGAAAAACTTCATTTCCTTAGCTCCTCCGGCAGCATGGCATTCACTGTCTTCGTCTCCTCAGCCGCCTCTTCAGTGCGGCCCAGCGCCTCCAGAAGTGTCACTCGTACCAGCCTGGGTTCAGCTTTCTCCGGCTGCAGTGTAATGACATAATCCAGCAACTCTAATGCTTTCTCATACTGCTCCATATCCCGAAGGCACATGACTCTCAGCAGATAGGCGTCGAGATTCCCCGGAGAAGCCAGTGACTGGCTTCGGAACTCGTTGACAGCCTCCTTATATAATGGAAGTGCCTCCTCCATACGCCCGGACAGCTTCAGGGCAAGCGGAATATAGTAGCGTGCGGTCTCTCTGCTGTAAACATCCTGCGACTTATCCAGTAGCTGACGTGAGTAGTCCAGCACTTTCTCATATTCTCCGGTCGACAGATGACAATTGGTCAGCAGGAAAATCACATCTGCATCGAACTCTCCCGCTTTCTCCGCCAGCGTCTTCGCTTCTTCCAGTGCCGCTATAGCTGAGGCAATGTCCTCCTGCCCCGCATAAATCTGCGCTCTTTCTCTGCAGATTCTCCGTCGAATGCCGTCGTCGGTTTCCTCCGCCTGCTCCAGTTCAGTCAGCACGGCAAGGGCCTCATCCACCTTCTTCTGCTCTATGAGCAATGTTACCCTGTCCAGCGCAAAGCCCGGATCCTTCGGGAACATTTCAATGGCATCCTTCAGCACTGCCTCCGCCTTTGCATATTGTTTCAGCTGCACTAAAACGCAGAATTTCAGATGATACCCCTCAAATACATCCGGGTTCGTCAGAATTGTCTCATCCAAGGTCTGCAGCGCCTCCGGAAAATGATTCCCCTGCAAAAGCAGTCTGGCCTTGCGGATACGAATATCCGGACGGAGCGCATCCCGCTGAATGGCCTTCGAATAATTACGGATTGCCATGTCCGCCTCTCCCTTTTCCTCATGAAGCAGGCCAATACTGTAATACAGCTGTGCATCATCATAACCGTTTGCTATCGCTTTATTATAATTCTCAAATCCAAGGGCCACATCCCCCTGCAGCAGGGCAATGCTCCCCAGATGGAAATACGCCAGACCAGATGTGCGGTTTATCTTCAGCGCCTTCTCAAACTGCGTCTTCGCCTCGTCAAGTCTGTCAAGATTTGCATAGGCAATCCCTTTTGACAGATAGACGTCGATATCCATGGGATTTTCCTTCTCAGCCCTGTCATAATAGACCAGCGCCTCCTCATGTTTCCCCTGTCCCGCCATTACCGCGCCCTGAGTGAGATATTCCTGTACCTGTAAATTGTCCATTTCCCTGACCATTCCTTTCCGCTGCCGCTTCCGGCTTTGTTGCTTTTTCTCTGTTTTCCTCTCAATTTCTACAGCTGCCTTCTTTCTTCAGCTCCTCTTCCAGATTCTACCGCCGCTTTCTTCCTGTATTTTTCCACTTTCCTCCGGCTTTTCGGAGTTCTGACCTCCTGCCCTTCGCTGCTTTTCCTTTTTGTGATTACAGTTTCTGCTGCTTTTGTTTCCTCCCGATTCCTGCTTTTTCCTTTATGCTCCATGAACAATTCCGTCGTCCCAGCTCTCTCAAAAGAACAGAAAAGCCGTCGCTCCTGCCATAACACACAACAAAATCCCCATCCCCGCGAATATCCAGAACATAATCTTGCGTCCCGTATCTCTCTGGTTTTCATATTGTCTGCCTTCCAGGACAACTTTACAGGGACTTCCGTTCTTTGCGGTAAAATACCGGACGGGAAGCTCCCTGCCGATATCCTTCCGTCCCAGATCGGCCACGGACCATTCGGAATGCAGCTCCTCCATTCTCCCGTTTATCCACACGCGGAATATTGGCTTGCTGTTGGCCGCATTATAATCATAGACAGGATACGTTCCCTGCCCCCGGATTCGGTCCTTCGCCATCAGCTCATAATCCGGAGCGTTTCCCCTAAATCCCACCAGTGTCCCTACAGTTCTGGTCCCGCCTTTATATCCGAACCTGTGCCAGAGAAAAACGCCAATCAACAGAAAAATAATCCCCGTGATTCCCAACGACAGCGGAATCGTCAGCAGAACAACAGAATCACTGAGCATCTTCCTCTCCTCTCACACATTCAAAATAAGGAAAAAAGTCCCCGAAAGGCGGCGCCGCAAGCTTCGCCGATTTTCCTATGTTCTGAATTTTCTGAATCACGCCGTCTCCCATACCGGTAAAATCCTTCAAGTAGCCTGATTTGTCAAAATCTACAATAATGCCGCCCAGCCCTGTCTTATTCATCAGGCCAAAGAAATCATTGCCAAACAGCTTGTCCTTCGTAAATTTCTCCAGCGCTCTTCTGGCCAGTCCCTTGTTGTCCGTACGATCCAGGCCCTCAAGAATATCTTTCGTAATGCCCAGTCCATCGTTTGCAACGGATGCGATATTGGAAATCTTGTCCAGATTATATGACAGATCTCCCGGCCTGAACTGGAACGCGGTATTCTTAAACTGCGAATAATTGTAGCGTATCTTTTCCATTATATTCCTGAAGAAGCCCATATCGCCTGTCTGCCTTGTCTGGAACCACCTCTTCGGGTCCCTCAGGGCCATCTTGAACAGGGACTTCTGATAGTTGAAGGACTGTTTGATATTGGTAAACAAAGTCGTTCGTAAGCCTGCGGACGTGCTGCTGGTCAGCTTCTCGTTCAGAATCAGCGCCTTCGTCCCCTTCCAGATAGATTTCAGCGTTACTTTCTTGACTGGCTTGCCATCGGCTCCCCGGGCCAGCTCCTTAAAGGCAAATCCCACTCCATTTTTACTCAGAAAACCTCCCGCAATCTTTCCGATAGAATGCACCATATTAATAACGCCTGCGATGGTATCTGTAATCTCAATAGCACTCGCCGCTTTATAAGAAGCTCTGTTCAGCTCTCTGTCATGGAAATTGTGATCCCGAAGCACCTGTGCCAGGGTATCCCGTTCCCCATATATTTTAGCCATTGTTGGATCTCCGGTCCTGCTGGCACTGATAGCCTGCACGGAAGTAAAGACATTGGTCACCGCATTGACCGAGGCAATCACCGCTGTAATCACTGCAGCCACGGTAACTAAAACCGCTCCAAATGTTATCACCGTGGCTGTAGCCAGAGCCACAACGGCGGTAACCGCGGCAAGCACAGCCACCACTGCCTCGCCGATCTTAATCACAATATCCAGGACGTTCATAATCAGCTCTTTCCCGCCCCCGCATTTCCACCAGTGCTTAATCTCTTTCCCCAGCACATCAATGGCGTCCATGACATCCTCGCCGCCCTGAATCAGCCAGCCCAGAACCGGCACATTCTTCATGTCACACATAAAAGAAGTCCAGGCCTGCTTGTACCAGGGTGCCTTGAGCTCCGGGTTCTTCTGGAAGAAGGACTCCTGATTATCCTCAATCATTCTCTCCACATCTTCATCCACCCGCTTCGCCGTGTCATGTAATTCCCGCGCCTTCTCAGAGAGTGTGCGTGCGCTTTCCTCCCGATTCCGCAGCTGGGTAATCTTCTGATTGACATAATAATCCGCATTGCTCAGGGCGGAAGACATTCCGCCTTCCACCGAATACATTTTCTGCTGAACCTTCCGGCTCAGGTCCTCGCAGTACTGATTCAATTCGTCGGCCAGCCGATTGGCCTCGGTTGCCGCACCTGACAAATCCCCATATCTCAATGAGAGAACCACTCTTCTACCCCCTGTTACACTTTCTATCTTCCGCCGTTTTTCTCCCGGCCGGCTCTGTACTCTTCTCTGCCACAGCCCCATGATACCTGCTCCGCCATAACCCACTTACTTCCTGGCTTCCGCAGCCCTTCGGGCTTCCTCCTCCCGCTGCCGCCGTTCTTCTTCCCGCCGCCTTCTCTCCTCTTCCCGCTGCCGTCTCTCTTCATCCGCAATGGCCTGTCTGGTTGATCTGACTTTATCCTGGGCTCTGGACAGATCTCCTTTGGCTTCGTTCAGCTGCCGTTCTATCTCATTGATCTCACGCTGAATTTCGCCGTCCGCAGAAGACAGATTCCCGTCTCCGCCCACAGACTGCTCGTTTTTCCCCGCCAGAATCCCGTTCAGCTGACTGTCCTTGCCCGAATAGTCGATTCCCCGATCCAGCTTATTAGATACGTTACGAATTTTACTGTTCACATCGCTGGAATTTCTGCTGACGTTGGAACTCAGCGCCGATTTTACCGAATTTACATCTGTTTTCCTTCTGTTCAGCTTTCTGATCTTCCCATTCAGCTCATTTACCTGATTATTCCAATTATTCAGCTCACTGCGGAGCGCATCCAGACTAGCCATACTCTCTCACCTGCCTTCACGATTCGAAATTCTTGGACAGCGCCGCATCCGTCTTCACATACTCTGCCTCCGCGTCCACAAGCGCGTCACGGAGGTCATACATGATATCCGAAATATCCTTCAGATTCAGCTGTACCTGTTTACAATCCTTCACAAAAGCATTGCGCCCCTTGCCCTTCCAGTTATCCGCCATGGTATCGGTGGCAGACTTCACATCCCGGACAATTGCCTCGAACTGTTTGATATAATTGGCATATGCTGTCATCGTCTCATTGAAATGGACCGTATCAAGATGTGTCACGTTTCCCGCCATGTCACAGACTCCCTTCTTCACATTTTACCATTTTCACTTTCTCAATTCCGTTTCTGGCCTCATACCAGTACCCGTCTCCCAGAGAAATCGGCTTTTTGTACGGTTTCAAATCATTTGATGAAAACTTACTGGAACCGAAAAGCTTCACATTCGCCATATCGTCCAACAGGAAGAACTGCTGGAACTCACGGACAATTTTCATCATATCCGGAGGCGTGAACTCTCCATTGTTATCCACATTGGAGAAGATAAAGCATATTTTCATCTGCCTGGCTTCCGGCAGCAGCTTCCGGAACTGCTCGCAGACCGGCTTCGGAATCGTACCCGCCGTGAAAATCTGCGGATTCTGCACCACACAGACAAGCAATGGTTCTTCGTCCAGATTCCCGCCCATACGCAGGATATCCGTACGCTCCTTCGCCCTGTCGGCTAGACGCTGCACAAGGTCTTCAAAGTCCGCACAGTCCACAGTATATTGCTCCACAAAACCCCAGGTCTCAAACTCCGCCAGCTGCCTGTCATATCCGTCAATCAAATAAGCTTCGCAGGGCAGGTCAAACACATGTCGCTGCAGATAGGTCAGGACAGCGCGCAGCAGATTGCTCTTGCCGAAGCCCTCTCTCCCATAGATTCCGACAGTGCCCACATGGGCCAGATCTATGGTCACCGGCTCTATCTCGCTGTAGGTCAGCGCTACAGGAACCACGAAAGGTGCGAATTCCTCTCCCTCCCAGTATTCTTCCGTCAGCACCGGAGGAATGGCTGGAATGGCTCTGGCCCGCCGTCTGCCGTACCTTTCTGACATCCTGCTCACAAATTCCCTGGCCTGCTCAATGCGCCGGCCCTCCGTCCGTCGCTGTTCGCCGCCTGTCTCCACGATACCGTCAAAGGGCAGATACACCTGATATTCATACACGGTCTTCTCAATGGACACCAGGCCACGGCCCTGGACATTCCCCGGCCGAATGAGACAGCGGTCGAAAATATTATTATACTCACTGCTTTCTGTACAGTTAAAGGCAAGCCTTGTGGCAAAATTACTCAGATATTTATAGCTCAGCCCCATCATCTGCTTCGCGGTGGCAATGACGGTGACGCCAAGTGCAAGTCCTTCCCGGCAGATATTCAGCATGGCATCCTCATACTCCTGGAAAAGCTCTTTAAATGCAGCCAGATTGTCTATCATAATCACAATCTGGGGCTTATCCGGCGATGCGGTCTGCTCCAGATACGCCTCATAAGAACCGATACCCAGCTGAGAAAAGGTCTCCTTACGGTCGGCGATTTCCTCGCGGATCATTTTAAAGAAATTCTTCAGCTTCTCATCGTCGGCATCCGTCAGCACGCCGCCCACCTGATTCAGCCCTTCATAGATTTTCAGCACCTTGGAGGCAAAGTCCAGAATGTAAACCGCCGCCTGCCCCGGATTATAATTTTCTGCTATCCCCCGCAATATGGTCTGCAGCAGCAATGTCTTGCCTGTCTGGGCCGAACCCACAATCATGATATTCCCCTGAGCCAGATTCAGACTAACGGAAGGCTGAATCTGGCTGGCCGGGTCATCGTATACTCCCACAGGCACACTGATTCCGGTACCTGCAGGCCTCCCATCCTCCGGATAATCAATCACTTCCGGCAAAGGTGGCAGACAAATGCTGGGAAGCCTGGTAATGCAGGCATCTCTGCAATACTGATCGATGTACTGAATCATTGCTTTCAGCTGAGTTATCCTGCTCCCGTCACCGGACTGCTGTGCTTTCCGTTCATAGACCACCGTCCGTTTTCCGGTAAAAGATACCTCTGAAACGAAGAATTCCCGCATATTGCCATTCTTATCACTGACCGCGGATGCCCCGCTGTAGGCAGACTGGAACAAGGTAAAGCTTTCGTTGTTGCCCACCTGCAGATAAGCCCGGCCCGGTTCCCTGATTTCCGCCGCAAGGGGAGAGCGCAGCACTTCGCTGCTGTCTTCCTTTGTAGCCACCTTCAGGCACAGCTTGAATTTCGAGTTACTCCAGATCTGCTCATTTACCTGACCCGCCGGCTTCTGGGTTGCCAGAATGAGATGAATTCCCAGACTGCGCCCCACCCGGGCCGTGCTGATCAGCTCCTTCATGAATTCCGGCTGTTCCGCTTTCAGCTCTGCGAACTCGTCCACAATCAGGATCAGATGAGGCAGCGCCGTTTTGGTTTCCCCTGCGCGGAATTTCGCAATATACTGATCGATGTGGTTCACCTGGTACTGGGCAAACAGTCGCTTTCTCTTCTCCAGCTCCGCCCGGATGGACAGCAGCGACCTGTTCATTTCATGGCTGTCTATGTCCGTAATCTTCCCGATGAGATGGGGCAGAGCCTCGAACTGGTTCGCCATGCCGCCGCCCTTGAAATCTATAATGACAAAGGATACTTCATAGGGGTGGAAATTCACCGCCGCAGAGAGAATATAGGACTGCATAATCTCACTTTTTCCGGAGCCGGTAGTACCGGCTACCAGACCGTGAGGACCGTGGGCCTTCTCGTGGAGATCCAGGAAGATTTTACTTCCTTTCACGTCCACACCCAGAGGTGCTGCAAGGGATTTCTGCACATTGGCTCTGCTCCAGCGTTCCGACAGATTCAAATCCTCCGGTGACAGAATGTTTAACAGCTCAAACAACGTGATATTGGATGTCAGCCTGGAAGAAAGGGCAATTTTCTCACAATATACCGGTGCAAGCCGCTCCGCCGCAAAGCGGATACTCTCGTCGCTGACAGCTTCCCGCACAAAAGGGCAGGCGAATTCTTTATTATCTCTCAGCCGGAGCGTTCCGCCACCCGGTGTCAGTTCCACAATTTCTCCGCAATACTGAGGCAGATTCTCCTTATATTCCTTAAAATAGACAAAGCTCACCCCGCACTCTGAGGACTGAGCCGCATATTTTGACAGGGGATGTGTCTTTATGGCATATTCCTCCAGCACAAAAACCACCACATGGGGCAGCGGCTCAGACCTCTCCGCTCTCTCGGCCGCCGCTTTCCGCTCTGTCATCAGCGCATACAGATACTCGAACACATTATCCCGGCTCTCGTCATCGCAGACAATCCCGCGCATACCGCCGCCGGACTCCTTAATATGAGGAAGCCATTTTATCCACTCATACTTTTTCTCTTCCCCCCGAGGCAGCAGCACAATGATCTGCACTTCTTCATAACTGTGCAGGACACATATATCCAGGAGCATATTTTTGAAAAAAGCATATTGCTCTCCCAAAGCGCCGATGACCCCCACTGCTCCTGCTTCCCGTAAATGCAGCATCACAGGAGCGTTCTTTATCATTGCGTACTCGTCATGAAGCTGACGGGGAACCGCCATCAGCTCATTTTCCACCTTGATATGCTCTTCCTGCTGATATGTAATCTCGCGTTTCGCGGGAACCGCTCCCAGACCTGCTCTCACATGAAGAAAGTCCGCATCATCAGAAGAGCGCTCGAACAGCCTGCCGGAAAAAGTCTTCACGAAATCCCGCTCTTTCTCCTCACCGGGATAAATGTCATTCAGTGCAGAACGCTCTTTCTCCTGCGCAGCCTCGATCTCCTGCCGCTTGGCGCTCACATAAGCGGAATAATCCTGCTTCCATTCTGCCAGGTCCTTCTCGTACCTCTTTCTGTTATAGATAAAGCTGGTCACGGAAGTGACAATACCCACAGCCATAGTGGCGACACTGAAAATCAGAAATGTGGGATTGCCGGAAGCCGTTCCTCCGATGATACCGCTTCTTGTAAGCACGGTCACAGCCATCATCAGCAGTGCCGGAGACAGCTGCAGCACCAGATTATCCCGGGGCTTCTCCGGCTTCTGGGGAGGATTCAGAACCTCCACCGGTGTCGTATCAAAATCATAAAGCATCCGGGGGCTGCGATTCAGCTTCGGATAGTCAAAAGCCGGCGTCTCCTCCCGCAACGGCTGCGAAGAAATTCCGGATATGCGCATATCTTCACGCTTCGCCGTATACAATACCTGATTTTTAAAGTAAAAGCTATAGTCGGCCAGCCCGATAAAATCATACTCTCCCACCTGTGCTTTCCCGAACAGGCGGATCCCGTTCAGGGTTGCGCTGGCAGTCGCGTGGGAGGCATCCGCATCATACCCTCCGTCGGGCCTGCGGTTCAGTGTAATATATTCCCCACCAATATAGGCACTCTCAAGCTTTATCTGAGCATTCGGCGAATTGCCGATGACAAGACGACTGACGTTACGCACGTCCACAATAGTATCGAAATCAGTAGAATTCTGAGTAAAATCATAGGAAAAAGACATGCTGAACAAAACAGCTCCGCTGCCGGCACTGTGTATCTCAAGGATATCTCCATGATGAATTACGGTTTCCTTCGAATCCTTCACACTTGCCGAATGGATACTCAGCCCCTCCGCGCAGGCCACACGCCATTCTCCCTCTGCGTACAGCAGTGTGACACATATGGGTTCCGCAAATAATTCCCGCTTCAGACGCACATCACAATCCTGCAATGTACCTACTTTAAGAGGAGAAATATCCGGGCTCACGTCCACCTCTCTGAAAATACTGCTGTTCAAAATGGTCAGTATGTATTTCTGTACATTCATTGACTACCTCGTTATATTGATTACGCTTCCGTCACGAAGCCCATACTCACGAAGAGTGCGCTCGCCGCGCAGAAGCGCAATCGGCCGCTCTGACTTCAGATAGTACTGCTGTACGTCACTGTCCTTATCAGGCATATAACGCTGAAAAAGTGCGGCACACAATTCATTGGCCGAGATATCCAACGGTACTTCCAGATCATGGCTGATGCCCATCCCTACCAGGTTCAATGTTATAATCGCCTTATTCGCCGCCATCCACTGCCTTCCCCTTCGCTGTGTTTGATTTTCTTAATAATGTATAAATATTATAAATAAATTGTAAGTTTTTGTCAATTATTGTTTCCACATTCAGGTAATTTTGTCAAATACAAAACACGGCATACAGTGAAACCGACTTCAGTCCCTCCTGTAAAAAGACCTGTAAATTTACATTGCATATAGCAGACAAATATAAATAAAATATAAGGCAGAATGCATTTATCAAAATTCTATTTTATAACCAGGAACTGCTTCGACGCGGCTACCATGTCTGCATTGGAAAAGCCGGAGGGACAGAAGTGGATTTTGTGGCGGAAAAGCCGAATGATAAGCTGTATGTCCAGGTAACAGAAAGTATGCAGTCCCCCGAAACCTGCGAGCGGGAATTAAAGCCGAAAGCAAAACCCTAAAAGTGCAGAACCACAGCCTCGCAGACAAATACCACGAAGCAGCACAGCGCCGCAATCCCCATCATGTTTACACCTCTCCACGCGGCAACGACTCCCACAACCAATGCCAGAATCCCGGCAAGCGGAATCTGCGGCGCCGCGATAATCGCCGGAAACGTCATTACGGCGAGAGTGACATAAGGGACATAGTAAAGAAACGACCGCAGAAAGGGATTTTTAATCTTCTTCCGAATCAGTGTCAGCGGCAACACACGAATCAGACAGGATACGGCGGCCGCTGTCAGTATATAGAGATAAATGTTATGCTCCATGTTCTGTCTCCTCCTCTTTACCGCTTTCCTCCTTCACCGGGAAGAGAGCCGCGGCAATTCCGGCTGTCAGCACAGTCAGCAGACTGATTTTCATACTCTCCGAGAGCCTGTCGAACAGCGCAATTCTGGATACCAAAAAGCTTGCAAGAAAGCTGACCATGACCACACCGCCCACAATCTTGTCCTTCCTGGACGCCGGAACGATAATCGCCACAAACATACCGTATAGCGCCACACTCAACGCGCTGACCGCCGACGCCGGAAGCACGTTGCCCGCCGCAATCCCGATGGCAGTGCCTGCCGCCCAGCTGGGAAGCGCAATGGCCATGGCCCCATAATGGTACCACGGGTTCAGCGCTCCTTTTCTGGCAATGCCGATTCCAAAGATTTCATCCGTAATTCCGAACCCCACCAGAAACCGATGTCCAAAGGAGATACCCATATCAAATTTCTGGCTCAACGCACAGCTCATAAGCAAATAGCGTATATTTGTCACCAGAATCACAAATGCCATCTCAAAATAAGTCGCATTGGCCATAATAACGGTGAATTCGGCATATTCACCGGCGGAGGCATGATTCAATATACTGGATAAAAATCCCTGAAAAGGGTTCAGACCGGCTTTCCTGGCCGCGATTCCCAGGGAAAAAGCCACCGCAAAATACCCCAGCGCAATGGGAAAACCGTCTCTGATTCCGTCTTGGAAAGCATTCTTATTCTGCTCCATTTTATTTTTCTTTCGCCGCCCTTCTCAGGAATTTCAAATTTCTTCTTATCGCCGGGCCATTCTGCTTCGGCACAACATTAGAGTACTGAATAAAATCCCGGCCCTGAAAGCTGAATCTCCTCCTACTCCACAAGCACAGGATTCTCCTCCACCACCCAGGGCAGGCCATATTCGTTCAGCGCATCCATAAACGGATCGGGGTCAAACTCCTCCACGTTGAACACGCCCGCCTTTTTCCAGGTCCCGTTCATCACCAGCATTGCGCCGATCATGGCAGGCACACCTGTAGTGTAGGAAATAGCCTGAGATCCCAGCTCTCTGCAGCACTCCTGATGGTCGCACACATTATAAATGTAGACGGACTTCTCTTTCCCATCCTTTACCCCGGTGAAAATGCAGCCGATATTGGTCTTGCCCACTGTGCGGGGGCCCAGAGACGCAGGATCCGGAAGCAGTGTCTTCAGAAACTGAATGGGCACAATCTCCCTGCCCTCGAACATCACAGGGTCGGTGCGCAGCATTCCCACATTCTCCAGACATTTCATATGAGTCAGATAGCTCTGACCAAAAGTCATAAAGAAACGGATGCGCTTAATTCCCGGGATATTTTTTGCCAGAGATTCAATCTCCTCATGGTGCAGAAGGTACATATCCTTTTTCCCCACCTGGGCAAAATCATACTCTCTTTTTATCTCCATGGGCTTTGTCTCCACCCAGTGCCCGTTCTCCCAATAGGAGCCGTTCGCCGATACCTCCCGGAGATTGATTTCCGGATTGAAATTGGTGGCAAAAGGATAACCATGGTCCCCGCCGTTGCAGTCCATAATGTCGATATAGTGAATTTCATCAAAATAATGCTTCAGCGCATAGGCGGAAAAGACGCTGGTCACTCCAGGGTCAAATCCGCTGCCCAGCAGAGCCGTGATCCCTGCCTTCTCAAAACGTTCTCCGTAGGCCCACTGCCAGGAATAGTCAAAGTAAGCGGTAAAGCCCGCTTCTTTACAGCGTTTCTCATATGCGGCACGCCACTCTGGATCTTCCGTGTCCTCCGCCTCATAATTGGCCGTGTCAATATAATCCACACCGCAGGCCAGACAGGCATCCATTATAGTCAGATCCTGATAGGGCAGCGCCAGATTCAGCACGGCCTTCGGCTGCTCTCTCTTAATCAGAGCAATCAGGTCCTCCACATCGTCCGCGTCCACCTTAGCGGTGGTAACCTGCGCCGCTGTAGTGCCTGCAAGCTTCTCTTTCAATGCATCACATTTCGACACTGTGCGGCTTGCAATGCAGATTTCCGAGAATACATCCGCCTTCTTCGCACATTTCTGAATTGCCACGGAAGCCACGCCTCCGCAGCCTATGATTAAAATCTTAGCCATTTTTTATCTCCTGTTCCGATTCTTCTCCTGCTTCCAGCAAAAGTTGTTTCAAAATCCTTGCCGGACTGGTGACTGGTTTTTGTCTGTTTTAACAAAATATTTTTCTACAGTTTCACCGTATCTCCACCTTCCGCAGCAGCTTCTCCACATAAGCCGGCAGACAGAAAGCCCCCATGTGAAGCCTTGTGGTGTAATACTTTGTCTCCAGCTCTCGGGCCTCCCATCTCTCCGCATCCAGATCCCGCACCGGATGATACCGTTTGGAAGCGAAGCCGAACAGCCAGTGCCCGGAAGGGTAGGTGGGAATATGGGCCTGATACACCCGGCTGATGGGAAAGCTCTCCACGATACGCTTATGAGCTCTCATACAGGCTGTGGCGTCCGCCTCGTAAAAAGGACTTTCATGCTGATTCACCATGATGCCGTCCTCCCGCAGCGCCTTGTAGCAGTTCCCGTAAAATTCTTTCGTAAACAGCCCCTCTCCGGGTCCAAAGGGATCAGTGGAATCCACAATGATCAAATCATATTCGTCTTCCCGTGTGCGGACAAATTTCAACCCGTCTTCATAATGGATATACACTCTCTCGTCATCCAGTTTGCATGCCGTCTGAGGCAGATAGTCCTTACATACCTGAATCACCTGCTGGTCTATCTCCACCAGGTCGATATACTCTATCTCCGGATACCTGGCCAGCTCCCGCACCACGCCGCCGTCCCCGGCACCGATTACCAGCACCCTTTTCACATTGGGATGCACCGCCATTGGCACATGGGCAATCATTTCATGGTAGATAAATTCATCCTTCTCCGTCAGCATGACATATCCGTCCAGCACCAGGAAACGCCCCAACTCCGGGGATTCAAACACATCAATCCTCTGCAGGTCGCTTTCTCCGCTGTATAACTGCTTGTTTACCCGGATAGACAGCTTTACATCCGGTGTGTGTGGCTCCGAAAACCATAATTCCATACAGGTCACCTCCTATTCCAGTTCCGTATCTGCCCGAAAATTACACTTGCCTACAGATATATTTCCGGCCGCAAGTACATCGTCCGTAAATGTATCTGTGTAATTCTCAGGCAGATACTGTTTCCAGTTCCGTATCTGCCCTCACATCCACTCTTCCTTCAGCACATTCAGCCGCTCGATGCCCGGGTCCTCCGGGCCGGTCATGGAACATCCTTTTTCTTTGGCATATACGATATACTCCAGAATCTGCGCCGTAATCTCTTCCCCCGGTGCCAGAATGGGAATCCCCGGCGGATAACACATGACGAATTCACTGCAGATGCGTCCCTCGGTCTCCGTCAAGGGCAGTGACTCCTTCTCCGCGTAAAATGCATTTTGCGGAGATACAGCCACTTTGGGTTCAATATATTCCTGGGTATACATTCCCGTATTGTCCCGGCTGTATTTTCTCCTGATTTCCACCATTGCGCCAATCAGCCGCTCCATATCCCGCTCTCTGTCTCCGATGGACAGATAGGCCAGCACATTTGCAATGTCTCCCAACTCCATCTGAATGTCATATTCATCTCTGAGCAGGTCATAGACTTCTATTCCCGCCAGCCCGATTCCCAGTGTATTCACGGTCAGCTTTGTCCTGTCAAAGTCAAAAATACTGTCTCCGTTAATCAGCTCAGAGGTATAGGCATAGTATCCTCCAATCCGGTTGATTTCTCCCCTTGCATATTCCGCCAGCGCCATAACCTTCGCAAACTGCTCTTTTCCCCGAAGGGCCAGATTCCTGCGGGAAATATCCAGGCTGGCCAGCAGCAGATACGAAGCGCTTGTGGTCTGGGTCAGGTTGATAATCTGTCTCACATAACCCGGATTCATTCCGGTTCCTGTCAGCAGAAAGGAACTCTGTGTCAGGCTGCCGCCCGATTTATGCATACTGACAGACGCCATATCGGCCCCGGCCGCCATGGCCGACAGCGGCATTCTATCTCCGAAGTAAAAATGTGTTCCATGAGCTTCATCCACCAGCACCTTCATTCCGTGTGCATGTGCCATGCGCACAATACTTCGGAGATCGGAACAGATTCCATAGTAGGTAGGATTATTCACCAGCACGGCCACCGCATCCGGATGTTCCTGAATGGTCCGCTCCACCTGAGACATCTTCATCCCCAGCGCAATGCCCAGCCTGCCGTCCGTGTCAGGATTCACATAAATGGGAATGGCTCCGTTCAGCACCAGTGCGTTGATTACACTCCTGTGCACATTTCTGGGCAGAATAATCTTGTCCCCCTTCTTACTGGCGCTCAGCACCATACTCTGCACAGAGGATGTAGTACCTCCCACCATCAGAAAAGCATAGGCTGCCCCAAAGGCCTCCGCCGCCATTTCCTCCGCCTCCCGAATGACAGACACCGGATGACACAGGTTGTCCAGAGACTTCATGGAATTCACATCTATCCCCACACACTGCTGCCCCAGAAGAGCGGCCAGCTCCGGGTTCCCCCGGCCCCTTTTATGTCCCGGCACATCGAAGGGCACGATTCTCGCCGCCCGAAATTCTTCCAGCGCCTCATAGATCGGCGCTCTGGACTGATTGAAACGTCCCATCTGCTGTCCCCTCCTTCCCGCCACATCCTGTACTTTCCCGTCATCGCCGTTCCCGATGCCAATGTCTCGGCCGGTTCACTAACTCCCTTTTCGCAAAAGTGTTCCGTTAACCACTCCGCAATCTGAGATTACACAGCCGTTTCCTACTCGTTTATGGCAATCTTTGATTTGACAATTTCTCCATTATCATCAATATAAATAAAATCGATAAAATTATGAAACAGGAGAAGCAGATAATCACTTATATCGTACCAATATTCAAAATCATGTATAAAACTGCTCATTTTCCCAGAAGAAAATAGATTGATCAGCTCTATAGAGCCGCAAAGACAGCAAATCCAAATATCCTCATTTTCATATTGCAATAAATCATCTATACTTTGAGACTTGTGCTCAATCAATAACTTTGAAAAATCTGGTCTTCCGTAACGGACGGGAAGTCCGTTCAGAACTGAGTTGATTCTATCAGCTTCACCTTGCTCAGCAAACCGATAGTATTTTATAAAATCAATATGTTCAGAGATAAGGCGTTCTTTTTCAAAGGCAACACGCTTTTCATATTCCCTCTGCTTATGTTGTCTTTTCAGCAATTCCAATCGCTTTTTCCTATTTTCTTCCATGGCCTTCCTCCCTGACAGTACAGTTCAATCCATCCATTAACCGTAGAATTATTTTACTCATAAACAAACTGCAATCAATTAATAGCGGAATCACAGACTGTTTCAAAAAGTACGCAGTTTCGAAAAGGGAGTACATTAATAAATATTCCTCCCGCTGAATATCTCAATCATCTCCCGGCGCAGATTGTCCATAATCTCCAGCCGCAGCTTCGGCGGCAGTTCATAGACATCGCTGTTGAACAGATAGTTCTGCAGATCAATCTCCTTAATCAACATCTTCGTGTGAAAAATGTTTGCCTCGTACACATTGATATCCACCGCATCATATCTGCGCATGGTGTTTTTGTTAATATAATCCTGAATGGACGTGATCTTGTGATCCATAAAAAGCTTCTGGCCGCTGACATCTCTCGTAAATCCCCTGACCCGGTAGTCCATGGTAATAATATCGGAGTCAAATGCTCCGATCAGATGGTCCAGCGTGGACAAAGGCGTAATCTCCCCGCAAGTGGCCACATCAATGTCCACCCGGAAAGTGGCGAGGCAGGTGTCCGGATGGTATTCCGGATAAGTGTGTACTGTAATATGACTCTTGTCCAGATGGGCCACAGTAGTGTCCCCCATTGGTACTTTGCTTTCGTCTGCAATCAATATAGTCACGGAACTGCCCTGCGGCTCATAATCCTGGCTGGAAATATTCAGCACAGTGGCTCCTATCATGTTCGTCACGTCCACCAGAAGCTTGGTCAGACGTTCCGAGTTGTACTGTTGATCAATATAGGCAATATAATCCTTCTGCTCCCGCTGGCTTTTGGCATAACACACATCATAAATATTGAAGCTCAGCGACTTTGTCAGATTGTTAAAGCCATACAGAGTAAATTTTTCGCTCATTCTTTCTCCTTTATCCGTGCTTTCCTGCAGCCTGTGCATAATAATAAGCAGGTGATACTTACCTCACCTGCTTACTGATATCCTTGCTTTCGTTTTCACTTATACCGTCTGGCTCCACGGCTTCCAGGTACGAAATAACAGATATATGGTTTTAGAGTCTATATAGCAAATATTTTACTTTTACTACTCTTATTGACCGTTTCACAAGTTAGGTGTGCATCTGCACTGGTTTATAGTAACCAACTTATAAAATTCGAGCTCTTAACTCAATCAATAAGGCAACACAGTTGCCAAAATATTTACATGGAAGACTCTTGTCTGTTTTCCATCCTTACACAATTATAATGATTTCAACCATTATAATCTGTTTACCCTTTTCATTACTGCTCATTGTATCATGCCACTGTCATTCAGTCAATTATTATTTGATACATTTTCCGCCGTCAAGCCGAGGCTGCACGCAGAAAATACAACCTGGTACAGGTCCTCACTTTCTAATCCTCCTGCTCCGTCTCTATCGCCAGCTGCACATACACAGTTTCTTCTATCAGCCCGATTCCCATGAACACAGCCCACACGTAAGGAGCGCCATATACGTTCAGCGTCTTGGGTCCCACAATCTTTTTCGGCGCATTCTCGCCGGTCTGATCCTGAATCAGCTTTTCATATGCCTTTTCAAAAGTGCTTCTGGTAATAGATCTTTCCCGCCTGTCCGTGAACAGTTCCCCGCCCTTGATGGTATAAGTAAACGGAAGCCCTTTCTTGGTTAAAAACTGCTTTCCCTCGTATGCCCGTATCACATCCCACAGGCCGGGGAGATTTATCTTTGATGTATTGAGATTCATATGCCTCCTCGCTCCGTAACACAACCCATAAAATTCAAGTTGGTTTCTGGCGGCGCTCTCGGTCAGCTATGCCGTTATACTAGATGGTACTCGAAACGGGGGGTCTTGTCAATGTATTTTGAAGTACCTCTTTGATTAAATATATTGGTGAAAAAATTAGAGACTGTCAGACTGTTTAATTTGTCGGTTTTCAATTCTTTTATTACCTTTCCAACATTAGAACCCACTTTATCTCTCAATTCATCTGGTTCTTCACAAAACTTTTCTTCGTTTTTTATTGCCTTTTCAATTCGTTTCATAAGAGTCTCCGTTTTATAATTACTTTTTCTATATCCCGGTAACAGCTAACTTGCCCCTTCAAAAACAAAAAAATATCTTTTTTAGCTTCGTCAGATTTTAGGACTCTTGTTCGCTCTGCAAATGTCCTGCTTTCTCTCATCCACTATACCTCCTCAATCGGAAATACAGTGCTGAATACCGGGACTCCACCATAACGCCCTTCCAGATATACTTTGTATTCGTATCTGTGGACACAAGCAGCACAGTCAGCCCTTTCAGATAGGAAAGCCAGTCCAGACTTGAGAAAGCGATTCCGTCGGCTTCCAGTTCTGTCACTTTCTCCAGATCTTCCGGCGTCAGTTCCCTGTCATAGATCCCCGTCTTCACCCGCATCACCGCTTCCTGCATCCGGGCTGCCTGCGCGCCATTTTCATCCCATTTCACCGCATTGGGATTTTCCGGGGCAGGTGTTTCTTCCACAAGCGTTGCTCCGCCGGCTCCGTGGACGACATATCCGAAGACAACTCTGTTTCCTCTATTGGAGTATCCACGGACGGTTCCGGATTTTCTCCGCAGGCAGTACTTTGCAGGGCCAGTAATACAGCCAGCATCAGGGCAAACTTCTTTCTACTTTGTTTTCTCATATTTTCCTCCTGTAACAAAATACTGTTTTTACATACAGGATAAGTTTGCCCCCCGCTTTACTTTGTCAACGGACATTTGAAAGTGTACCGCCCTCAATCCATCAGCGGAGCAATTTCCGTCATAAGAACATTCTTAAATTCATCAATCATCAGTTTCCTGAATTTGAATTTAGGCAGGGCATCTTTATTCTCTTTCCTGTAAGACGCATAATCTGCACTATCCTTCAGTTTATTCTCATTTGCAAGCTCACCGTCCCTGAAATGAAAAGCTTCATACCTGACATCTTCAAAATCAAGATACCATTTTTCAGCATATTTCCTGATTTCCGCATCAATAACAGCATAACGCATCTGATTGATGATAAAGGAAATGTCCTGTCCCAGAAATCTTTCTTTGTCCTTTTCAAGCTCATCCACAACCTGCATAAGCAATACGCTTAGCTTCGGATTATCGCCTGCAAATTCTGCTATAATCTCTTTAATGGCCCTTATTCTGGCTTCAAATTCGGCCTCGTTAAAATCATTTTGCGACTGATCCAGGGACTCCACAACGCCCCGCAGCAATTCTACAATATACTCGAAATCAATCCTTAGCCTGCTGTAGGCCACTAAGTCATAATCATCCCATACGGGGTCTCCATCAGGCTCGAGCCCATCATCCGGTCTTTTCAGTTCTTCCATCACATTCTTATACATTGCGGCATAATCTTCATATTCCTCTTCGGAAAAGCCAAACTCATCCAGTATATACGGTTCATAGACGGAAAAAGATTTCAGATGCGCAAAATCGTGATCCAATGCTCTGAAAAGATGAATGAATTCCTTCTTTTGCTTTCGGGATAACCCTGCTATGTCTTCGGGTGTCCGCGCCAGATTACGGATTGCTTTCAGGGATATGGAAAAGGATGTTCTCACATTATCCCAATCCTCCGCAATGGGATTGCCGTCACCTCCACGGGAATATAGCTTAAGCGCTCTGTTAATTGCATCTTTATACTCTTTTGGAGCCTGAAATGTCACAATCTGCCCATACTGTTTTGCGTAATCAAAAAGTCTGTTGGTACGGGAAAATGCCTGAATGATATTCTGTGGAGCCATAGGCTGTCTGTCCATAAACAATGTGGACAGACATGGTGCGTCGAACCCGGTTAAAAGCCTGTCCACCACAATGACCAAATCAAGCTGCTGGCTCCGATCCATGTACTTTTTCTCTTTTCTTGCCAGACGTTCATTGAGATTGTTATTGTAGACATTTATGGCGTCTATCTGATATCTGCTGCGCCTTACTATCTTCTTATGCCCTCTTCCCGATATGATCTCTGGGTGGATTCACACGGCGAAATTTCAATGCACGCTCAGGAGTTGTCTCCGGACAATCTTCATCAAACACAATCGGGATATCTCTTGCCTTAGCAAGTGATTTCAGTTCTTCTTCCGAAAAAGCAAGTTCTTTTATCATTTCTGCTGTCATCCTATCAGTATTTACCATAATATAACCCCCTTTCAAAATCAGTGGCAAGCCTGGCCGATATCAATCTTGTTACCTCTGTCTTTTTCCCGGCATCACCTGTCTGTATTCTCTCTGTATAAACTACAAATATAATATCATTCACCTTATCTGATAAAGCTCCTGCGTTTCCAATTATCGTTTCACCTGACTGCGTCATATTAATATGTCCTGCCGCCAAGTCTCCAATCGTATCATAGCGGTCTACCATATCGCTATTTTCTTCATCATATAATTCAATTCGGTCATAGTCAAAAAACACACGGGCGGCCTGTCTGAATGAAATTCCATGATGTTCAACATTATACTCATTTTTCCATTCATCATACTCAAATAACATCCCGCCCAACCAAAATGCTATTGTTCTGGAGTTCTCTTTATCAATCACCAAGACACCTCACTTTAAAAAAACAGTCTGTTTTGCTTTCATATCAGTATACCAGACTCCGACCCTTTCTACAATGTATGCTGTATTTTCCTCCATTCTTCCATCATAACTTCTCGGAATCTTCAGCCCTTATTTCATGGTGCTTTCAGAACCTATTTTT
>CAJUQT010000042.1:15729-36862 GCA_910588225.1 uncultured Acetatifactor sp. | reverse complement strand
TGCAGCACTATTTCCTCCGCCCTGCTCCTGATGCTGTTCATCTTCTGAAGCCAGCCGAGCCAGTCATCGGACTTTAGCTGTTCGGTTACACCCTCTTTCTTTGCCATCTGCCCCACAAGTCTGTCCATCATCTCATTACATTCTTCATCAATTTCCGCAAGATGCTTCCATAAGGTTTCTGACAAAATCATATACGAATAAATACCCCCATGATTCTCCTTCAAAGACCGCTGCCTCATTCTTCCATACTTTCCGATATGGTATTCCGTTGTATCCGAAAGTTTGAGGTCGGGAATCAAATAATCGCCTTCCCAATGGTAAGTAATTTCCATATACAACCACCTTTCTTTGTGCTAAACTGTTTACAGATACGAATAAAAGATTATCACCTACTTTCTCTATCACAACATCTGCAATTTTTCATTCACCACAAATGAGCCAGCCGCATATGTTGTATTTTAGCAGACGCCCATTTCCGCTAAAATACTGCGTTTGCCGGAAATGTTTACATCTACAGTTCATAACATATCACATCATCCGGTTCCGGGTGTGGATGTAACGGTGCAAGTATGGTTCCGCCTTCCGCTAATACAGACAGAGCATGTAACGCTTCCGCCTCTGAGTCCATATGAATCATCAGCTTTATACCAGTCTTCACTCCCCCATAGCCACCACCATCGCCTGCCGCCATATGGGTATTACCGATGGCAAACTCCACGTGCATTACTTTTCCGATCAAATCCGGTGTGTCAGCCGTGTTCTCAGAAAAACGGGACATTCCATAAATTTCGCCGCCAAATGCTTCAATATAAGCATGAATTGCCTCCTCACAGTTCCCCTTAAATTCCAGATATGGGATTACCTCAATCTTCTTTTTCTCCATTTTACCCTCCTGTAAATTCTTGTAACCTTTTTCATATCTTGTAATGGTTCCCATACGATATTTCCATCCATAATGGATACTCTGTTACATCATCATACTATGATTGGGAAACCGTGTCTTGTATATTTCCGACATTCTGTATCGAAAATTTCCCCTCCGCCCGCTCCAGCATTTCATCCACAACGCGGTTCCATGTCCACTCCGCATCTGTTACAATATTTTGCTTTATCCTTTCCTCTGGTCTTTCTGTCTGCCCCTGACAGTCTGTTGTATCCCAGAGAACTTTTTATCCTGGAAGCAGTATACACGAACGGGCAGACCCATATTCCCGTGACACGTTTCGTGAACGATATGGTCCCCATAAAAACGTTGACGCATGACACTTAATGCCTGATGCGCCTCCTGTTACCTCAATCCAACGGTTTCTTATCTATAATTTTCCAATATCCGCTTTTAGGAGAACCACAGCGAATGAGTATTCCGCGCTCTTTCAGTTTTTTGATATTTACTTCAACATTTCTGCCTGACACTCCAACCAGTTTCGCCAGCTTTGCGGCGGAAAGTTTTGCATCCACCGACAAAAGCTCCAAAATCTTTCTCTGTGTATCGTTTAATTCTCCTCCGGACTGTTTTTGCAGCTTCTCCGATGTTTCTCCGATGTTTCCATGGGGCTTCTCCGATGTTTCCCCGATGTTTCTCCGATGCTTTTCCGATGTTTTGTCACTATCATCTGATATTTCCGATAGTGGTCTACGATAGAGATTTACGCGAAACATATCGTCAAAAACCTGAATATCCGGGGCTGGAAGTCCATACTGTTCAGCCGCTTGTTTTATCCTTCGTATTCCAGTCCCCCATGCTTCGATAAATCCCATTTGATGAAAAATATTGGCAATTCCCTTATTCCTAAGCTTTGAATGCCCACTCATAATCTCCTCGTACGTAAGCCCGTTATAAAGTCCACCCGGCGATGTAACCTCCAATCGGTCGTCATACACTGCCACCTGTACACAGGAAGCATCTGTCAGATTGCGATGGCAGTGCGCATTGACAATCATTTCACGAATTGCCTGGATCGGAAGTTCATAAGTCTCTTTTCTGACCAGTCCCTCAATCGTTGCTCCCAAACGGATATTGCGTAGGACAAATGCCGTCGCATCCTCAATCTGTTCATAGACAGGTCCTGTAAATTCCCGCTTATCAAGAAAAACTGTTCTTTCTGTCCCTTTAAACACAGCACATTGTGTTTTGGAAAACGGAAAATAATCAGACACAAGCAAGACATATGCATTCGACGCAAGCAGCAATGTATCTGTCTTTTTCAAAAGTTTCCAATTCATCAGCTGAATATCTGTCACTTTACGCTCAGACAATCCCACAGTTTTCCGATACTGCATAATATCAGTGCAAAGTTTCGCTATTTCCGCCTCCGTTGCTTCGTAACCGATGCATGTCAGTTCGTCCCACGAAATATGAGCTCCCTCCATTTCCAGTTCCTTTATTTTTTCAGGATCCGCCGGTCTGGAAGTACCCGCAATGCGAATATACGTTCCATCTTGTTTCCCTTTTGACTTCAAATAATATGGTCTGTTTGGTCCCGGTGTGACCGTAATTACAATAATTGTTTTCTCATCAATCGTCTGTAACTCTATATTTGGAACAATCTGCGGTGTGCAGGAGTCTGCAACAGCATTCGCAATGCTGTCCATAATTTGAAAAACAGAATCGTCATCCACCCCTGGAATGCTGCGTGTCTTATCTTCTACTCCTATAACCAGACGACCGCCTTGCGTATTTGCAAAGGCTATAATAGTTTTCGTATATTTTGAAGAATCCTTTGGTAAGCTTACCTTGAACTCAACATTTTTTGATTCGCCGTGTACAATTTCTTCGATTGTCATACTCCTGTCCTCCAGTCACAGTATGCTCCATTATTGTCAATTTCTTAATGAGATTTAATTAATTGTTACCAATACATCCTTGAAAACCTCATAATTATGTTTTACGCCGTCATCCAAATCAATCGCAATCATCTGATGTTTCCACAAAGTCTACAATATCTCCAACATTGCAATGAAGTACTTTACATATTTTCATAAGGACCTCAGTACTTACAATTTCGCCTTTTGACATCTTCGTTACAGTCGCCCAACTTATGCCAGCCGACTTCTGCAAGTCTTTTTTCATCATGTCATTATCAATTAACAGCTTCCATAATTTTTTATAACTTACAATCATCCTTTGTCTCCTTGTTTTTCACATGACAAAAATAATTATAGCACAATGATTGCTATTATACAAGGAAATATCTTTATTTTCGCAAGAATTAACTTTTAGTTCTCTACTAATATTTTGGCAGAAAATTATTTTCTCTGCCTGTTCCGGTATTATCAGCAAATTTTTCTTCAATTCGCCTGCCACTTTAGTCCTCTAAAGTGGCTTTCCACGCAAAAAGGATTCCGGAGAGTCCTCCGAAACCCTTGAATTTACAGTAATTTTATTGACTACTGGTCTCATCACAATCCTGTCGCCCATATATTCCTGTTGTCACATCATTTTGCCCGGACATTTACGAAGAGCTTCCATACCGTATCGTTATGGATACCTCTTCCCCTTTCCCAAAGCCATAAACGACAGAATTGTTTTCGATTGCCATAGGCTTACCGTTGATCTCGAAAGCTGTGGCTCTCTCAGGACATCTCAGCGTGAGACTCTGTTCCCGGAAGGAAACCAACTTCGCCGTAACGCCCTCTTCCGTCCACTCCATCTCCTTCAGTTTTGCCCAGGTGTACAGCCAGATTCCATATATTTTTCCGGTACGGTAATACTCCGGCAGCGCCGGAAGGAATTCCACCACACCCGGACGGGAGAAGACGCACATCTCCAGCAGAATCGCAGGCATGGCTCCCTGCAGATCCGGGAACTGGCCTCTGTAGGGGAAGTGGGCGGTGGACAGATTGCAGCGGACAAACCCGTGACAGATCAGCTGTGACAGATTCTGCTCCAGTTCCTCCATATCTTTCAGTCGTATGGCGCATAACGCGCGGTGAATGATGCCATGGGCGGAATCATCCTGCTGCCCCCGTTTCCTGTTGGAAATCCGGATGGCCTCCGCGATCTCGGGTTCTGTATCAGGGAATACCGCTCTGCCCGGCCACAGATCATAGTGATGAGAAACATGGCGGTGATTATAGTTTTCCTCGATGGCAGGCCAGGCCCATTCCTTTAATCCGCCCTCCTCGTCAAGAACATAATCGGGAAGGGATTCCAGCTGTTCCTGCCAATGAGCAATGTTCTCCTGCTCTATGCCCAACACATTGCAGGCATCTATCAGATTGGTCACAACCTCCCGGCAGATGGCAATGTCCATCACGGAATTGATTCTGGTGGGATTGATGCTCCTGCAGGTAACTGTCATATAGTCCGGATTCGGAGTGGGATCCTCCGGTGAGAAGGAAGGACAGAAGATCACCTTTCCCCTTTCGTCCCTGTCGCAGGCATAATCCTCAAAGAAAAGAGCGATTTCCTTCAGCGTCGGCACCACCCGGGTGCGCAGGAACTCCTTATCATCCGTACACAGATAATATCCCCAGAATTCATTGTATATCCAGCCCAGACACCCGGTCCAGCAGTAATGAGGATAAGTCCTGGAAAAATGATAGTACAATCCCGAATCATAATCACAGTGCACGCTGGCAAGCAATCCCCTGGCTCCGAAAAGCAGCTTCGCGTTGGTGCGGAAGTCATCGAACTTTGTCTCGTAATAACGGAAATAAGTATCCATCTCTTCAAATAATCCGGTGTTATTTCCGGCGCAGACCTGGAGATTGGTATTGATATTGTGCTGTCCCCACATGGGCGGAAGCTTGCCTGTGTCAATGATCTGATAGAAGCGGCCCATATCAAAAAGCTTGTTCATCAGCATGGGGTCCAGTTCATTCACACTATGGCAGCGTTTCAGCAGTTCCTCTCCCGAAAGGACATAGTCTCTGGCTCTTTCAGAGTCTCCCAGCTCCAGACCGGAAAACTGCATGCGCCCGCCCAGCCTCTTCTCATTTGACGCCACGAAGGACTCAAAATCCGGCGCAACCTGCAGGAAAGCTTCCACCACCTGATCCGCACATGCAAACCGGAAATCCTTCTCAAACCGAACCGTTTTGCTGAGAATCAGAAGGCTGTCCGCTCCCGTCACCTGAATTCCGTCGTCTACAACCTGGCAGCTGCCGCCCTGCCGCACAAAGCGAATCACAGAAGAATAGCCCTTTTGTCCATATTCAGGATTATAGGCAAAGGCCAGTTTGAACAGTTCCGTACTTTTTTCCAGAATATTGGCGGACCCTTCCATGGCAGGATTCCCGAAACGGTCCCTCTTTTCAGGATAGTGGAAATCAATCTTCACATCCAGCATTCCTTTTGGCGCCGTAAGCCTGGTGGCGGTAAAGTCCCCTTCAAAGACAGCAAGAGATTCACTCTCATAGGCACCGCATTCATTTTCCCAGTGAGCCGTCACTTTTCCGGTGAGCAGATCCAGCCAGCGCAGATAATTATGGGTGCCGGATCTGTCCGGCTGTGTCAGTTCAAGGTGAAAAGCCTTATGCACATGCAGACTTGCCATGGGATAGACAATTTTTGCATCCAGATTCATATACTTCTCATAGCCTGCTTCTCTCTGGGCCTGGTCGATCAGCTTGTCAGCCAGCTCCGGTTTTCCTTCCATCACATATTTGCGGATATCCGCCATATAGGGCCGCAAATCCGGCACATCAGGGGTCTTCGCCCATTTGGGTTCATACAGAAGCTCCTGAGTTACCACAATTTTGTCGCGGTAAGGCCCTCCGGCAATGTCCATACGGTGGGACCCGTTTCCGGTGTAAAAGTAATCGGACTGTTCTGCCGCCGGCTTGACAGAGCAGACATTTCTCTCCGGAAGGACTCCATACCGTTTTTCCACCGGCATATATTGGTATTCATAAGAAAAAGGAATTGTTTTCATCTTACGCCGCTGCTCCTCCATTTTTTCCTGTTGAAATCTTCTTAATCCACTTACCGCCTCTCAGCCGGAAGACACACCAGACTGTCTTCGCAATCTGATCGAACTTCAGGCAGGTATAAATCCAGAAAGCGGGCAGCCCCAGCACAAATCCCGCCAGAAGTCCCATGGGAATGGACAGCACCCACAGGAAAATATTGTCCGCCAGCATCAGCATCTTCGTATCTCCACCGCCTCTCAGCACGCCCTTTGTCATGATACTGTTAGTGGACTGGAAAATCATGATGAATCCGATGGCCTCCATCAACTGCGCGGCCACTCCAGCCGTCTCCGCGGACACATTGTAAGCGCTGATGACAGGTCCGCTGATAATGGTGATCACCGCCGCGGCAAACAACCCCAGACTTAAGCCCAGCCCCATAAAGGCATAGCCCTGACTCAAGGCCTTCTCCCTGTCCCCTTCTCCCAGCGTCTGTCCTGTGACAATGGCACCTGCCTGGGCCACACCCTGGGTCAGCACATTGCTCATCTGCTGGGTGACGCTGGTAATGGCATTGGCCGCCACAAATGCCACACCCAGATGACCCACTACCATGGCCACCGTGTTATTGCCGATGGCAAGAATACCGTCACTGATAAGAACCGGAATGCTGATTTTTACATACTCTCCTATCAGATCTCCCGTCTTCATGCCCAGATGCTTTATGCGGAAGCCGATGGCCTTATCCTTGAAGAACAGATACCCGCAGATCATGCCTGCCTCAAACACTCTGGCAATCAATGTTCCCAGCGCCGCACCTGCAATGCCCATCCGGGGCATTCCCAGCTTGCCAAAGATAAAGGCATAATTGGCCACAATATTCACAAAAAACGCTCCAATGGACACATACAGCGGCATCCGCACCTGACCCACGCTGCGCAGGACAATGGTGCAGACAAGGGACAGTCCCAGGAAGAAATAAGTGATAATGGAATATCTGAAATAAATTGCCCCCAGGGAAATAATCGACTCTTCTGTAGTATACATACTCATGATGGTATTGGGTATGGCAATGGTCGCAATGGCAAATAAAAGCGCCAGTCCCAGCGTCAGCCGCACCATAATGCAGATGGTTCTTTTCAGGGCCTGGGCCGATTTTTCCGGCTCGGTCTCCCGCATTCCCCAATATCTGGACACCATCACCGAGGCCCCCATGCCCAGACCCATGCAGAAAATATGGTAGATATTGATAAACTGATTAGCCAGCGAAGTGGCGGAAAGCTCCACTTCTCCCAAAGTTCCCACCATGATAGTATCCAGCATATTCACCCCGATGGTAATCAGACTCTGGAGGGCAATGGGCAATGCCAGCGTCACTACCTTCAGATAAAACGCTTTATCTCCGGAAAACAGTTTCTTAATAATCTTCATTCCATTTACTCCATTCTTCTTAAATTTCCCCCGCATACCGTCCTGCATTCAGTCGCATGTACAGAACATCAAATCTTACATTCTGCCAGTGCAGAATCATTTTACTACAAATCGGACAATTTAGACAGCATTATTCTGACTCCCATCATCAGCAATCTGACTCATCGTAACAGTTCAGGCAGAACCCTGAACTGTCACGATACAATACACTCTTAAAACATTTTCAGGAATTCCCGCAGACATCTGCGCCATACAGTCCACTCATGATAACCTGGACAGCTATAAGATACATAAGGAATTCCCTTTTCCTTAAAATCCTGAAACTGCTTCTCCAGTGTGGTTACAATCTTCTCTTCCTGCTGGCCATACCCGAAAAACAGCACCTTCACCCGCTTCTTAAATGCTTCCGGATCTTCAAAAGCCTTCATGTAATCCTCTTTCGCATACCAGCGCCGCTCCGGCGTACCGCTGAAAATACCGATATAAGGGAACATGCCCAGATGATTCAGCGTGGTCATCACAGTCTGGTAGCTTCCCATGGACAGACCCGCCATACCGCGTTTTTCGGTATCCACGGCATACTTTTTCTCAATATAGGGCATACTGTCCTGCAGCAGCATACTGTCAAAATCCCCGGCCATAAATTCTTCCGGTTCCGGAACCAGGCAATACAGACAATTCATAACAATCAGCATCTCCGGACATTCTCCTGCGGCAATCAGGTTATCCGCAATCAGATTGGCCTTTCCCTGCCATACCCATCCACTCTCACTCTCTCCGCCGCCATGCTGCAGATAGAGCACCGGATATTTTTTCGTCTCGTCTTTCCCGTAACCGGGCGGCGTATAGACATAGCAGGCTCTGGTACGGCCGGTGACGCTGCTGTGGAAATACTCCAGCCGCACCTCTCCGTGAGGAACATCCTTGAGAAGATAGAAGTCTTCCTCCCCTTCTTTCTCAAAAAAGTTCACTGCCTTGTGTGCTCCATACCCCACCGGCGCCTGAGGATTAATCACATTAACCCCATCGCAAAAATACTCATGATAGTGAAATCCCGCCGGAATTCCGGATACTGTAACCCGGAAATATCCTTTCTCATCCTTCACCATTTGGCGATGCTCTCCCGTCATGGCGCTGTTGCCGAATCCCGCCACTTCCATGCTCTTCGCCTCCGGCGCATAAAAGCAGAAGGTCACATCTCCGTTTTCTTCCACCTTGACACCCGGCTCCTCCTCGAAATGCCTGGGGCCGATTCCCTCGGTTCCCTTATGCAGCCGCATCTGCATATAGGCAGGGTCAAAAAAGATGGCGTGGCTTTCCAATGCTTCGTTTCTCTTATTTTGCATAATATATTCTCCTGATTATAGTTCTGTCAAGAAATAATTATGCCCCTAAGAGGAAGTAATTTTCAGCTGCACAGTACGCACCTGAAAATTCTCCCGGGCATAGACATTTCATGACTGTTTTAAAGTCGCTGCGCAAAATCTTACTTGCCCTCAATCATTTCCCCAATCTGCTCGATGATCAGCTTGATGAAATCAGATTCCTCATTGGTGCGCACCACGGGGCCGTCCCCGGTGAAAAGCATCTCGGTTCTGTGGGCTTCCGTATAGCTGTCCCAGTAGGGCATATCTGTACCGTCGGCGTCTTTCCCGTTGGGATCGCCTGTGCTGATGAAGTTCGCCCAGTAGTTGCACATTTGTCTGGCCAGGTCGTAATGTCTGCCCACGAAGGGTCTCCAGCATTTGGCCAGAGATTCGAAGAAGAACCACAGATCCACCGAATGGAAGGTTCCCGGATTATCCCACCCCGGTATATCCGGCACGAAGCTGTAATAATAGTTCTTTCTGGGTTTGTCGCCCTTTTCGTTGGCCAGGAATTCGCTTCTCACCGTACAGCTGATGCCGCTTACCGGCGCATAACCGCTCTCCGTCTTCACATGAGCCTCCGGGCAGGCCAGGAATCTCTCCGCCCTCTCACCCAGCAGTTCTTCGGCCATTTTCTTCAGTTCCTCTTCGTCTGCCGCAGGAATCTCATTGTGGAATTCATCTCCCGTATGTCCTGCCATCACGGTTACATCCACGCACTTCCCCGCCGCGTACAGCACAAGAGGATCTCCCACGCAGAAGCGATTGTCCAGTACAGTGAACATAGCCGGATGTTCTTTGGTATATTCTTCATAACGGTCACGGATAAATGCCGCGTCCAGCTTTCTGGCTTCCTCCAGTGTCTTCACGCCCAGGAAATCGAAAAATGCCGCACCGTTCTTCTCCGCACTTTCCAGCTTCTCCGGATCTCCGATTCCCCCCTTTCTGTAGGGACTGCGAATCATGGCGCTCATAATGATTGCCTTCTGGAAGAGTCCTTCATTGTCCCGGCAGGCCATCTGTGACAGCACGCTTCCGCCGCCCGCAGACTGTCCCGCAATGGTGATATTCTTCGGATCGCCGCCGAAAGCCGCAATATTGCGCACTACCCATTTTAGTCCTGCCTGCTGGTCCAGACTGCCGAAATTGGAGGGCGCATCCGGCTGTTCCCTGGTCAGCTGAGGATGGGCAATATAGCCGAAGGCATTGACACGGTAATTGACAGACACCACCACGATGCCCCTTCTGGCCAGACGCTCTCCGTCGAATTCCATCTCCGCAGGGTAGCCGCACTGCAGTCCGCCGCCGAAGAACCATACCAGCACCGGACGCTTTTCATCCGCAGCCTTTGCACCGGTCCATACATTCAGATACAGACAGTCCTCATCCATATCAATCTCCGGATCCACATGCCACTCTCTGCAGTAAATATCGTCTCCCAGCCCCGGAATGCTCTGCATGGAAATGGGCGCAAAGCGATAGGCTTCTCTCACCCCTTCCCAGTCCTGTGCAGGCTGAGGCGCTCTCCATCTGTTCTCTCCCACGGGAGGGGCCGCAAAAGGAATCCCTTTGAAAGCCGTAATTCTGGGATCCGCTGCCTCTATTCCCTTTACCATTCCATTTTCTGTCTTTACTGTTCTAAGCATATTTTACCTCCTCATTTCAGTTCCGTCATAAAATGCCGCACACGGCAATTGGGTAAAGTTCCAGTCACTATTTGCTCCCCATCTTCCTGGGATCAATGTGATATACTTCGTTTTCTTTCAACTCCCTGAAAGGTCCGGGAAGGATTCTGCCTTCCTCTCCCCCGGCTTCCGCCCCCAGGAAATCTTCCGTCCAGATTACCTGACGGCCCACTTTCGCCTTCTCTTCCAGCACTGCCACATCCACAGTCCCCACGTCCTGGGCATGCTTCACAAATTTTCTCCGTTCCAGATCCTCCGGCATTCCGAATATTTCCTGTCTGGCTTCTTTGAAAGTGAGAGTATACTGTTCCGTATCAACTTCGATGTCAAACCAGCCTTCCTGCCCGGTGAGGTCAAATCCCTCGAATTCCTGCCAGGCCGGCAGATGCAGGCATACCTCCGGCTCCGGATAAATCACTCTCAGATAACCGCCCATCAGCTTCACATACAGATTGCCCTCGGATGTATTGTCCCTGGTGGGGAATTTGATGGCCGCTTCCCCGCACTCGTAGAAAATATTCCCGGCCAGCGAGGCATCTCTGGAAGTACCTCCTCGCTCCAGCCCGTGCATACGGAAGCCCACCGGCTTGGCATAATATCCGGCGCTTCTGCATTTTCCGATCAGGTTATTTACCACACGCATGCGGTCTGTACCCTCACCATAAACGGCATATCCGTTGACGACGCTGTTCTCCGTCAGCTTATACCAGCCCGAAGATCCCGGTTCCGCCGGAATCTCATTAGGATTGAATCTTCCCTCCACATTCCAGAAGATATTATGGTCGATCAGGTTCACGCCATCCCTGGTGCACTCGATAAATACCGCCTCCCTCTGTTCGATTCCATTCAGGAACAGATTCCTGGTGAGACGATTATTCTCATTGCCGCAATCCAGCCAGATATGATCCGCGCGGAAGGTGTCTCGGAAGATATTGCGTCTGAACAAACCGTTTTTACTGTTGTGGAGCTTCATCCCTCCTGCCTCCCAGGAGAGTTCCATACGCTGCCAGCCGGTTCCCACAATCAGGTTATCTTCCACCAGCATATTCTCCGCATGCAGACCTGCAATCCCACATACCCCTGCATCCTTGATCGTACACCTGCGGATGACGCTGTTTCCCACAACCTGTCCCGGGTCGAAATCATGATGCCAGCACTCGTTCCCCACATCGATGGCCACAGCATTGGACCAGTCTATCACGCAGTCCTCGATAATCCAGTGATGTCCTCTGTAACAGGATAATGCTCCCCTCTGAGGCACCGGCGCTCCGGTAGCCGCATGGGCAAAGGTGATTCCCTTTACCTTAATGTATGATAAAAAGGGCTCTTCCGGCGCAAAGCATTGCTCTCTGCAGGTAATCTCGATGACATGGTCCGCCGGGTCCGCGTCCCCGGGCAGCCTGAAATGAACGGTCTGGCCGTTGGCCTCCACCCAGTAGCTTCCATCCTGACGGGACATATGATTGTACAGACTCACCTGCTGCAGCGGCTTTCCGTCACAGAAAACCATGCCCCGCCGATTCAGGTAGGTAGTCATGTCCGTCTTGTCGTACTCTATGAACAATCTGTCGTGAAGAATGTTCACCGCACAGAAGGGATTGTATCCCCGGAACATATCCGGGTCCAGCCTGTGCTGCCAGATGCGCATTCCGGAAGTGACCGGCTGCCCGGGAAATCCGCCGATGCGCCAGCCCTTACTTTCCGTGAAATCCCGCACCTGTTCCGAGGCTTTCACAATGACTTCTCCGTCGCCGAAGGCCTCATAGCTGATCATCTTTTCAGGGGATTCGCCTCCCCTTCCGGGTCTGACCCATTCTCTGTAGGTACCGCCGTGAATCAGCACGCGGGTTCCGGGTTCCGCCGCTTCCGCCGCTTCCTGGATGGAAAGAAAGGGGCAGGCAGCACTGCCGTCCCCTTCTTCCTTTTTCCCGCGGGTACCATCCACATGAATTTCTCTTACAAAATCATTTTCCTTCTCCCAGAATGGAAATTCTGTTCCGTCCGGGAGCAACGCTGTGGTATCCACTTTCATTGTCATAATTTTTTCCTCACGCCTTCTTTAACAACAGTACATTCCAGGACAGAGGCTTCACATGGGTCTTCAGCACACCGTTCTCGAATACGCCGCCTTCATTGGCCACAGGCTTGATCACATCCGGCTCCTCGTAAGTATTCCTGGCATCCAGGTCTGCGGTATGCATTTCCTGATGTCCTACAAATGTATATCCCTCAAAGCCCTTTACATCCAGGGTCAGCGGATACTCATTTTCTTCGCTGCGGTTGATGACGAACACTGCCAGCTGCTCCTTCTCCTTATCCCAGGCGGATGCGGCGTCAATGTAGTTCATGCCTTCCTTGCCGGTGTACTGTGAAGTATCGTCGATGGCATAGCCGGGCATATCGAAGGTCTCGCTTTCCACTGCGGTTCTCATGGAAGTTCCTCTTGCGTATTCCATCATCTGGCAGTAAGCATAGTGAGAAGCCGACTTCCACACATGGTCATGGTTGGAGGAGCAGAGCGCGCCAAGTCCGCCTGTCATACAGCCGATTTTCACCCTGTCCGCATGACGCAGGAATGCAAGCTGAATGGACAGCATGGACAGCATCTGCAGCAGATCTCCGCCCGGTCTGAAACGGTCTTCCATCTTATCAGGATCATGAAGGATATACTTCCTCTCAGGATCAAATCTGTAATGAGCACGAATCATGTTGTGATAGCCATATCCCGGATGCAGCGGTGTGTTGGGGCGCATCATGGCTCCATACTCGTCGAAGGAAAGCATAATCTTCTTCGGGGAACGGCATTTTGCACCAATCAGGTCGCAGAGTGCTACCTCCGTATTGATAAAGTCTTCATAGTAAGCGGACCCGCCCAGCAGAGCCTTCACATCTCCGGGAGGTGCGCTGTGATAATGATGCATGGAAAGGTAATCCACGGAATCATAGCATTCCTGCAGCACCGTTTCCTCCCACTGAGGATAGTGATCCATAAAGGATGCGGAGGAAGCGCACACTGCCGTCTCAATCCGTCCGTCAATCCACTTGATTGCCTTTGACACTTCGTTGGCCCGGACGCCATATCCCCTTGGATCCTTATCCCAGGAGCCCAGCTGCCAGGGACCGTCCATCTCATTGCCCAGATACCATACCTTTACATCGTAGGGCTTCTCATGTCCGTTCTTCCGGCGCAGGTCCGACCACCAGGTTCCGCCTTCATGATTGGTGTATTCCACGATATCCATGGCGTCACGCATGTCGCCGGTACCCAGGTTAATGGTGTAAAGAGGCTCCGCCTCCACCTTCTCCGCCCACTGCAGATACTCGTCATGTCCCACTTCATTAGTGATGTACTGATGCCATGCGGGGTCAAGTCTCACTTTTCTCTCTTCCTTCGGTCCTATGGAGTCTTTCCAGCTCCAGGCGGATACGAAATTACCGCCGGGCAGACGTATTGCGGGCATATCCGTTGCTTTCAATGCGTCGATAAAGTCGCTCCGGAATCCCTGCTCGTCAGCCGTGGGGTGTTTTGGGTTGAACATGGTACCATTTACCATGGAACCGATGGGCTCCAGGAAGGTACTGAACAATCTGGGGGAGATTTCTCCCGTTTCGTAGGAAGGGTGAACTGTAATTTTTGCTTCTCTTGCCATTTTCTGTCCTCTCTTTCTATGTATATCTAACTGCTTTTTATTACCTTATTTCATTTATTAATCTTTTAATTTGCACACATAATACTACAAGACATTTCATGCCCTTTTGCACAAAATCTTACATCATTTTTCGCTAAAAGAGACCGTCAGGCCTTAAAAAGCCTTCTCAGGAAATCATTTGCACAATGTCTCCAGAATGTCCAGTCGTGGTAGCCATACCCTTCAAAGGTGACAATGGGCGTACCCGCCGCCAGCACGGTTTCCTCGTTCTTCTTCGTGCTCTCAAAGCTGGATTCTTCCGTACCGCAGGCCACGAACAACAGCTTGAATCTCTTGGCAAATTCCTCCGGATTCAGGAGAATGCCGCTGTAATCCACCTCTTCATTCTGAATGGTCAGCCCGCCTGAGAAAATGCCGGCCCACTCAAAAAGCTCGGGATGAGCATAGACACATTTCTGGGTCTGCATGCCGCCCATGGACAATCCTGCCATGGCCCTGTGAGCCTTGTCGGGAATGGTCCTGTAGGTACTGTCAATATATGGAATGCCGCTGCTTACCAGTTCTTCCGTGAAAGCGCTCATGGCCGGATGACAGGCGCCGCTGTCCGGGAAGGCATATCCCGTATTCATGACCACGATCATCTCTTCCATCTCACCTGCGGCAATGAGATTGTCCGCCAGATTGGCAAGTTTGCCCTGCCATACCCATCCCGCCTCGTTCTCCCCGCCGCCGTGCTGCAGGTAAAGCACAGGATATCTGCGCTCAGGCTCCTTCTCATAGGAAGCCGGTGTATATACATAGCAGAGTTTCGTCCTTCCTGTCTCTTTCGAAGGGTAGTAATTCAGGTGTACGGTTCCATGAGGAGTCTGTCTGATTCTGTACTCCTCGAAGTCCTCTTCGGGCATTTCCAGATAATTGATTGCCCGGAAGCCGCCATATCCCACCGGTGCGTTGCTGTCCAGTACATCCACGCCGTTTACCTTGATGCCATAATAGTGGAAACCCTTCTCGATTCCCGTCACTTCACAGCTCCACCAGTTTTCCTCTGCTTTCTCCATGGCAAAACAGCCCATTCCCCAAAGGTCCACTTCCACTGTCTTCGCACCCTCGGCCCGAATCCAGAATCTGGCCTTTCCGGCCGCCGCGTCTGTCACTTCTGCTCCGCAGTGTTCGTCCTTGTACTTTCCTGCGGGCCTTCCCTTCTCATCCACGGCGCGGATCAGTCCCTTGTAGATGGGGTCGAACATCAGAATATGTTCCGCGAAGGTCTGATGGTCCAGCTGTTCCTTTGTCAAAATGCATTCTTCATATGTGAAATCTGCTTCCGCCGGATCGTCCTTGCCTTCGCTCTTAAAAATCAACTCTGCAAAGTCCTTCAGGCTGGCTCTCCACACATGCCACTCGTGATATCCCGGATAGCTTCTCTGTCCTCCGGCCACGCCCAGCGCCTGAAAACGGTCCGTGTATTCCTTCTGCCTGTCAGCCAGGCCCTGCTCGCCGATTCCGCCGGTCATGAACACTGTCTCCATGGGATATTTCTCATGCTGGCTTAAAATCTGCTCTGTCTCCCCGTCACGCATACCGGAAAATACACCCAGATGTGCGAACAGGTGCTGGAATCTCGCCACAAACTGTGTGGCCTGTGCGGACCCCAGAGACAGTCCCGCCATGGCTCTGTTGCTTCTTCCCTTCGCCGTGCGGTAATTGTTCTCAATAAACGGAATAACGTTCTCCGCAACCTCACGTCCGAAATCACCGGGATAAAATACAGGATCCTCATCTTTCAGGAAAGCATAACCGCTGCACATGACCACGATCATTTCCTTACATTTGCCCTCTGCAATCAGATTATCCAGAATAAAGTTCAGCTTGCCGTTCCAGATCCAGCCCGTCTCATCCTCGCCAACCCCATGCTGTACATAGAGCACCGGATATTTCTTCTCCGGCCGTGAAGCATAGGAAGGCGGCGTATACACATAGCATTTCTTCACATGCTCATTCACACTGGACACATAGGTGCGCACCTGCACGTCACCGTGCGGCACATCCTTCAGGAACCAGAAATCCTCTCCCTCCCGGGGCACTTCAAAGAAATTGGTGGCTCCAAAGCATCCGTAAGCCACAGGCGCCACAGGATTCGTCACCTGCACTCCGTCCACATACCAGAAATGATAGTGGAATCCAGGCTCAATTCCGGATACGGTCTTCGAGAAGTTGCCTTCCTCGTCTCTGTCCAGTGCGATTCGCTCTCTTCCCATGCTTCCGCCCACACCGGCCACTTCCACGGTCTGTGCCGACGGCGCGCGCATGGCAAACGTCACGTCGCCATTGTCTTCCAGCCTTACGCCACAGATATCGTCCTTATATTTCAGTGCAACCTTTCCGTCCTTTTTCTCCATGTAAGCCGTTTTATAGATAGCGTCAAAAAATAACGGATGCATTGTCAACGCCTGATTTTGTTTTGTCTGCATACTTAAAATCTCCTATTCCAGTTCCGCCTGTGCTTTGACAATACCATGTATGGCAGAAAGATTTCCGGCCGCAAAAGCATGCGTCCGTAAATCCTCATGTGTCGCCAGACACATTGTATTGTTCAAAGCACTGGCTGTTTCCAGTTCCGCAGCCTCATAAATGGCTGCACTTTTTTATCTCTCTCGATACACAAAGTCGCTGAATACGGCGCTTCCGCCGGCTTCTTTTGTGGAGTACACGGTCAGACCGAAGCGGCAGCCGCAGAAATGCTCCATGCTGAATCGAAGCTGGTGCTCCGGTCCGAGCTTCTGCCAGCGGCTCCAGAAGCTCTTGTCCTTATAATAGAAGGAACATACGTCCTTTCCTGCGGAGAAATCTGCTTCCAGCTTCAGAACAAAGGGCTTCTCCTCCACGGGTACGGCAGCCCATTCCTCCTCCGGCTTGTTCTCCGGAGGGAACTTGCGTACTTCTCCCGGTTCCACAGTCCGCGCTACCATCAGCAGTTCCCCATTCCTCCGGGTCAGTCCCAGGAATCCAAAACATGACTGCAGGGCGCACAGTCCTGCGAAATCCCCTTCCTTCAGTCCGGTGCCGTCTATGGTAACTTCCGCGGCACAGCCCGGCATCAGCATCCTCTGTGTCAGGGTATTTCTTGCCTGCAGTAGGGAAGTACATACCTTGTCGGTGGCAACCTGCCAGGTTCCGGCTTCTTTATCATGGCAAATCAGAGACAGATCGGGTTCATGGTTGAATTCCCAGTGTGTCTTCAGCTCACCCTTAAAATCGTCGCTTCCCACCAGAGGCATATAAGCATATCCCGGTCTGGTGCTCTCAACGGGGAAGTCATCGGGAATCTTTCCATTCTCTCCGAAGACGGGGAAGTCATCCTTCCAGGTCACAGGCATGAGATAAGGCACCCGGCCCACAGCCCCGCTGTCCTGGAACTGGATGGCATACCATTTCCCATCCGGCGTATCTATGATGGGCCCCTGGGCCACGCCTCTGTCAGGCAGTCCCAGATCGTCGTCCAGTACGTCTCCTCCTGTAAATTCTCCTTCCAGAGAATCCGCCACAAAGCAGGCTTCCGTTCTCCTCCACATATCCGGTCTGGAATGAATCAGGAAGAGGTAGTATTTTCCGTTAATCTTGTACAGGTGACTTCCCTCGTAGCCCAGATGGGGATTATCCTTGTCATTCACAATGAGACGATGTAGTCCGCCCTCCAGGGGAGCGCTCAGGTCTTCCTTCAGCTGTGTCAGCCAGATTTCCCTGTTCCCGTATACGATGTAGACCTTGCCGTCATCATCGAAGAGCAGAGAGCAGTCATGGAAAAATCCTTCTATATAGTGCTTCTCCCAGGGTCCCTCCGGCTGAGAGGCTGTGTAGAGATAGGTCTTGTGGGTGTCATTTGCCACAAAGCACACATAATAAGTGCCATTGTGATATCGCAGAGATGCCGCCCACATGCCCTTGCCGTATATATTCTCCTCACCTTCCAGAGTCTGTCCGGGAGTACTGTCCAGCTTATCATACACATAGGAAAGATGCTCCCAGTTTCTCAGGTCGTAAGAACGGAGAATCTCGCATCCCGGCATAAAGTGCATTGTAGTACTCACCATGTAATAGGTATCTCCCACCCGTATGGCATCGGGATCCGGATAATCCAGCCTTGTGATAGGATTGATGGACGGATACTGGGTGGTACGCACATAGGAATATCCTCTGTCCGGCACAATTTCCCCGGGCTTCCACTCAAAGTAAATCACACCATTCTGCTCCACAGGCAGGGAAATCTCCATCTTGCCGTTTTTCGCTTTCACCCGTCTAGTCTCCACAAAAGGACGGGCCGCGTTCTGCAGCAGCTTGCATTCTTCTGCCGTAAGATTGGCCGGTTCCCCCATGTCATGCCATACTTTCAGTGGATTGCAGTGGATCTCATCCACGGTTTTGGTCAGAAGACAGCCTTCCTGCTGCTCCTTCATCTCCAGGGTCAGCAGATATTTTTCTCCGGTCCGCCTGTTTGCCACATTCCAGACCACCCCGCGGTAACTGCCGTCATCCATGCTCATGACCACTGCATTGTCGTTTTTCAGGATGCAATGTCCCTTTCCTTCCTTCAGCTTCTTGAAGAAAGCAAAACTCCAGAAAGTAGGTTTCGGGATACATCCGTTTGCCACCAGGCCGAATCCTCCATGGAAGGGAGTAAAGGGCACACCCTGCTCCTCAAACACGTCTCCGAAGGTCCAGTAGGAGTAGGACTCGTTGTCATCTCCCAGCCTGGACAGCTGATGTGCTATGTAAGCCGCATTCTGATTGGTGTCATGCAGCGGCGCATTAGGTATATAGGAGGTGTTGAACTCCGTAATGTGAATTTCCCGTCCCTTATATTCCGGGAAACTGTCTATAATCTCTCTGGTAGTGTGCAGATTGGCAAAGCCATCCTCTGCCTTCATCAGCTCCGGATAGCCGTAATGCCCCACTCTCTCGGGAGGCTCTGTGGTATAATGATGTCTCGTGACAAAATCCGGCGCCAGCTTGTTGTCGTGGCAGTACTCCAGGAACGACCTGATCCATACTTCGTCGCTGCCTCCGCACACCGCCGGTCCGCCTACCCGAAAACGCTCATCCACTTCCTTCACGGCCAGGAAGGTCCGGTGAAACAGCTTAAAGTATTCCTGCATATCCGCATGTTCCCAGAATCCCGGCAGATTCGGTTCGTTCCATACCTCGATGGGCCATGTCACCACTTCCTCCCGTCCATAACGTCCGCACAAATGGACCAGCAGTGCTTTTACCATCTCAGTCCACGCTTCATAAGAGGCAGGGGGTGTGGTATTTCCCTTCCAATAGAAGATCGTCTGCTTTCCGCTGGCCATCTTCTCCGGCATGAATCCCAGCTCCAGAAACGGCTTGATTCCCAGCTCCAGATAGCTGTCCATAACTCTGTCCAGATAGGTATAATTGTACTCTGCAGAACCGTCGTCGCTTACCTGATAAATGGCCATATCGTCACAGAACAGACCATGACCTCTGATGTGCTGAAAGCCGATCTCCTCCTGTACCAGCTTCAGCTGTTCAATATATTCTTTCTGCAGCGCCAGCCCCATCCGGCCGGTTCCCACACAATAGTCCACCTGATTGTGGAATTCCGCATTTCCTTCCGGCGCCAGCAAAATCCTTTTTTCTTCCATTTAAATAATCCTGCCTTTCTATTCCAGTTCCGCATCATTCCGCTCTGTCCCCAAAACGCTGGCAGAGAATTTCCGGTCGCTTAAAGATGCGTCCGTAAGTTCTCTGGGGTACTGATCGGAATGATGCTGTTTTAAGTCGCTGCGCGGCAGTTCTAAAGTTCTGTCTCTCAACAGCCCTGCCTGTGCCCAAAACGCTGACAGAGAACTTCCGGCCGCTTAAAGCATGCGACTGCAATTTCTCTGGGATGCATCCTTAGTCCAGCAGCCCGAAAGCCATATCTCTCACACGATGATGAATATACTGTTCCCTGTTGGGTATGCTGTTGTGCATATACACTACACTGGTCTTCTCCTGTGGATCAATTGCCACATAAGTCCCCATAAAACCAGTCCAGCCGAATTCTCCCACAGAAGTGTTGGCAGTATTTCTCCTGTCATCCACTCTGGTGCGGACACCCAGTCCATAGCTGTATCCTTCCAGATAAGGATTCACAAAATCCTGCATCTGTACCGGAGACAGCTGATTGCTGCGCATGACGTCGACGGTCTTGCGTCCCATGATGCGTCTCCCCTTAAAGGTTCCGCCGCAAGCCAGCATCTGGGTAAAGTTCAGATAATCATGCACTGTGGAAAACAGTCCCGCACCGCCGGCCTCATACTTCGCTTCCGGCTCAAACCTGTCGTCAAACATAATGCCGTCCAATGGTACTCTCTTCTCTCCGCTGATATCGTAAGCCGTCACCAGCCGCTCCCTTGTATCCCCGAAGAAGTGATATCCCGTGCTGTTCATCTCCAGCGGCTCCGTCAGTTCTTCCCGAATAAATTCGCTGACTTTCTTCCCTGAGGTCACCTCGATCAAGCCGGCCACAAGTTCATGACCGAATCCATACATCCAATGCTCACCGGGATCAAAGGCGAAAGGTACCTGTGCCATAGCTTTAATATCCTGCTGCAGGGTATAATCCCCATATTTTTCCCGCAGTCCTTTGCGAACCTCCTCCATCTTCCGGTGGGTGTAATCCTCTCCGCCATACCCAAGTCCCATTGCCATGGAAAAACAGTCCCGCACCTGGATGGGACGCTTTGCCGCACGCACTTTCACACTTCCGTCAGGCTGCTTTTCAGCCACAAGCGTATTCTTCCACTCCGGAAAATAATCGGAAATGGGGTCGTTGAGCAGGAACTTCCCTCTCTCATACAACATCATGGCCGCCGTACAGACCACCACTTTTGTGGAGGAATACTGCCTGTATATACTTCCTGCGTCAATTTTCCGGCCGCTTTCCAGATCTGCGTAACCGAAATAATTCTCATACAGTACTTCCCCGTCTCTCGCTACCGCACACCCGCATCCCGCAGGGCCGTTCTTTACAAGTTCACTCAAAAACAGATCCAGATCCTTCGTCCTGCTCATTATACCTCCTAATTAAGTCGCTGCGCGACGGCTCTAAAGTTCCGTCTCTCAACGTCCATGCCCCTGCTGG
>CAJUQT010000042.1:0-15629 GCA_910588225.1 uncultured Acetatifactor sp. | reverse complement strand
TCAGCTGCATATTGCGCATCTGAAATTTCTCCCGGGCATGAACACTTCGTGACTCTTATTCCAGTCGCTGCGCGACGGCTCTAAAGTTCCGTCTCTCAACGTCCATGCCCCTGCTGGGGAGTAATTTTCAGCTGCATATTGCGCATCTGAAATTTCTCCCGGGCATGAACACTTCGTGACTCCTATTCCAGTTCCGCAGTAGTCCATCCAGTACCTGTTCATGTACAGAGAACTTCCGGTCGCAAAATACTTGCGCCCGTAACTTCTCTGAGGTACTGAACGGACTGCTGCTGTTTTAAGTCGCTGCGCGACGGCTCTAAAGCCGCTGCATTTGCTGTTTCGTTTTAGCATATCTTATAAAAACAGCGGTTCCAGAACCAATCCCGGAAGCCGCCATTTTCTTCTACTGTTTTCCACTGCTTTCCCGAATAAAATAGAGTGGCGAATGCTCTCTTCTGATCGGAATATCTATCTGGCTGGTACATGCCAGAAGCACAATATCCAGTGCTGTCTCCGCCATTTCCATAGCGGGGAGGTCAACTGAGGAAAGCGGTGGTTTATGATACTTCAGAATTGCCGATTCCTCAAAGAAAATGATTCTGACATCTTCCGGAACACGTATGTTCCTGTCCTGACAGCAATCCATGATTCCCCCTGCAAGTCTGCCGTCCGCCACCAGCCAGGCCGATGGCAGTTCAATATTGGCAAGCACCTTTTCCGCCGCCGCATACCCCTTTTCATAACCGCTGCAATCCAGATATACATTCCAGTCTTCTTTTACTTTGATATTCCGATCTCTGCATCCGAACATAAATCCGGCTTCCATTTTCCTCTCGGAACGGCTGTTGCCGCCAAAACCGATAAAAGCCGCTGTCTTTATCTCCGGTGCAGACATATATGCAATACATTGCTCCCCCGTTCGATACGTATCCATCGTAATACAATGGAATTTCGTACTCTCCCTCTCAATCAAAACAATCGGGATGGAATAATCCTGCTTCTCCAGCGCCACCTGGTCCTCCATGGACAGACCGCTGATAATTGCTCCGCTGACCCGGTTGCTGGATAGCATGTCTGCATGATGCATCAGTTCGCCGGGCTTGTAGGGCTGAATCATCAGTTCCACCCTGCATTCCTTCTTCTCCGAAGCCTTGTAAAGTCCCCTTATAAATCTCCCCACTCGGGAATTCAGACTGTCAATCCGCCAAAATACTACCACTACATAGGGGACGTCTTCCTCAGCATGACGAAGACGTCTGGCATAAATATTGGGTCGGTAATTCATCTCTCTGGCCATATCACGAACCTTTTTCTGTGTTTCCTTTGAAATGCGAATCCTGTCTCCTCTTCCGCCCAATACCACTGACACTGTACTCTGAGACACTCCCAGCCTCTCGGCAATCTCTTTAATCTGCGCACCGGCAGTCTTTTTTTCTTCCATATCACAGTCCCCTTATTCAATATAGCTACTTTACATTATTACCAGTGTATACCTGCTGCCTTTGTTCTGTCAATGCTTTCAAATGTTAGCTATTCTCTTACCGGACTTCGTGAATGGAATCCGTATTTGACATCAGGGACCGACATCTTTAACTCTATGGCGGTCCCTGATACACTTAATCCTTAATTTCCTTTTCTTATGTCAATTACCTTCTGGTATTTCTGGCAATCGAACTCATACAGTTCCTCAAAGCCAATTCCGTTCAAGTTGTCCTTCATTGTGCTCCACATCTGGTCGAATTCCGCTTTGTCCTTGGCCATTATCATTCTCCAGGAAGCATCCTTCAGTTCCTGTGCGCACTGGCTTCTGATCAGAGCCATATCCGTGCTGTCGCTTTCCAGCACCACATTGACATTGGCCACAACCTTCATCAGACCCTTATCCGCATAATAGTCAGTCTGCTTAGCTGTACCATATTTCTCTTCCCATTCCACCCATCTCTGATCCTTGGGCTTCTCCTGCTCAGAGGACCAGTAGCCAAGGCTGTAGGGCTCGTTGGTTATGGGATTGATGGCCATGGCGGCTACAACATACTGATTCAGCTTCTGGCCTCCGTCGCTCTGCTTTCCGCCCCCCCACTCTGCAGGAAGCTCGATATCTCCATTCATGTACTTGGAAGAATCCTCTGTCTGCACATAGCGTCCGTCTTCCAGCACATAGTTGATTCCTTCGATACCGCACCACATATACGAACTGCCTTCCGCACTTGCCAGCCAGTCAAGGAATGCCATAACTCTCTTTTCTGTCTCTCCTTCTACCTTGGAGCCGATACCCCATACACGGCCGGAACCATAATAGGAATCCGCCACCTGATAAATGTTCATATCACTTATGGGAACCGTCACAAAGCCCACACCGTTGGCTTTGTCTTCCTCTGTCAGATTAATGCTGGCCAGACTCATTTCCCAGTTGTACCAAAGCAGGAATTTTCTGTAGGTACGAAGCTTCTCAGTATCTGTCTTAGTCCAGTCCTGAATACTGGAATCCGGGTCAATCAGCCCTCTCTGATTTGCTTCAAAGAAGAAATTCAGCATCTTGTAATAAGCGCCGTTCTCATCAATAATGGACATGATTGTGTTGTCATTGCCCAGCAGCACGGAGTCTCTGCCTTCCTGTCCATACCACTTACAGGTCTGAAGGATATTCTCCATTCCGAAACCATCCCAGTCCTTCCAGAGAGAAATGGCATAGGCAGGATCTCCATCCTTGTTGGTGGGATGCTTCTCCTGCATTTGCTCCAGGAGGTCCAGCAGATCATCCAGATTCTTCAGCTCCGGAGAACCCAGCTCTTTATAATAATCCCAGGGCAGACATACCGACGTAAACGGAATATTCTCGGAATATGTCTCCGGAGAAGTATTGCTCATCTCTGTAGGGATACCATAAATTTTGGAACCGTCACCAATCATGCCGTTCCAGGTATCAATCTGGGTCTTGAATACAGCCAGATTCTCATAGCTGTAAACAGAATCTGTAATGTCCTTAATCAACCCAGCATCAATGCATTCGATAAAATCCGCATTATCCAACAGAACGATATCGCCAAGATGCCCGTCGCTGCACCTTGTCTGATACAGACCGGCCGGATCACCGGATACCTGAGGAGCCAGTATGCTCAGTTTCAGGCCGAATTTCTCTGCCACCAATTTAGCGAACCATCCGCTCTGAATGCCGTGATAATTTGATGCCACATCGTATACTTCAATTTCAATCACATCGTCGGCCGCATATCCGCCTTCAGGAGCACCGCCTCCCGACGCATCTTCTCCCGAGCTCTCCGCGCCGGAATTCTCAGGGGTACTCTCAGAACTTTGCTGTGTACTGCTCTGCTCACTGCCCTGTGCTCCCGTCTCTTTGTCTCCGCATCCGACAACTCCCAGAGTCATCATGGCTGCAAGACCTAGTGCAACTGCTTTTTTCCACTTCATAATAGGATCCTCCTTATATTTTTTCGTGGTTTTAGTTTTATTTTGCTACATTACTACCCTTTTACCGCACCGATCATAATTCCCTTGACAAAGAATCGCTGGAAGAAAGGATACACCAGCAGAATCGGTGTCACTACAATAATTGTCACAGTCATCCGGACGGAAGTAGCCGTCTGAGCCGTAGACAGAGCCTGCTGTATGGCCTCGCTCCCCGCATTGGAGGTCAGGAGCGATGCCAGCGAACTGGCCTGATTAATATACTGATACAATACAAACTGCAGCGTATGAAGCTTTGTATCCGTCATCAAAAGCAAGGTGTCCTGGAAGGAGTTCCACTGTCCCACAGCGGTGAAGATGGCCACCGTGGCCAGAATCGGCTTGATAATGGGAAGGACTACGGAGGCAAAGACCCTCAGCGTTCCCGCACCGTCAATCTCCGCCGCATCCTGCAGCTCCTTCGGCGTGGATTCCACATAGGTTTTCACCAGAATGATATTAAACGGTGACACCAGCGCCGGAAGCACATACGCCAGGAAGTTATTGGTCAGGTGCAGGTTCTTCATGGTGATATACCAGGGAATAATGCCTGCGTTAAAATACATGGTCAATATAACAAAACGATACCACAGCTTTCTCTTCCACATGGTCTCCCTGGTGAACATATACCCCAGGAAAGCTGCCATCAGCACCGTCATTACAGTTCCAAGCACCGTCCTGCTCACGGATATTTTGGCTGCCTGCAGCAGTCCTGGAATCTGAATGGCATTGGCATAATTGGAAAAGTGAATACCCTGGGGCCAGAAAAGGATCTTCCCCTTATCACTCAAATCATTGGCGCTGATGGTATTGATAAAAATGTAATAAAACGGATAAGCACAAACTACAGCGAACAGTGCATACACGATATAGGTGACAACGCTTATGATATAATCTCCCGCACTGCGCTTCATCTTGACTTTCTTTCTTTTTTCTTTCATCCCGGTCTCCTCCTACATAAAGCTGTCGCCGCGAACCAGTTTCGCCAGTTTATTAGCCACAACCAAAAGCATTACACTTACCACACTCTTCAGCATACTCAGCGCGGTGGAAACAGAATAGCTGCCGCTTCCCATGGCCAGATTATACACATACAGGTCAAGCACCTGTATGGCTTCCTTATTGAAGGAGTTCTGGAATACGAAGAACTGTTCCATACCGTTGGAAAGGAAGTTGGAAATGCTCAGCATCAGCAATACCGTATAAGTAGGAAGGATACTGGGGATGGTAATATGCCAGATCAGCTGCATCCTGGTGGCGCCGTCCACCTTCGCCGCCTCGTAAAGTTCCTCGTCAATTCCGGATATAGCCGCTATGTACATGATGGCTGACCATCCCAGGCTCTTCCAGGTACCCCAGAGCCACATGGTGCTCCACACATGCTTCGAAGACTGCAGGAATAGAATCGGCTGGTCTATAAGCCCTGCCTTCATCAGCATACTGTTGGCCATACCATTACTGGAGAACAGGTTGTAAGCCACGGAGAAAACCAGTACCCAGCTGACGAAGTTAGGCAGTGTGGTGATGGTCTGCACGGTCTTTCGGAAGGGCATACATTTAATCTCATTTAAGAAGATTGCGAAAATCATGGGCAGCCAGGAGGTCAGAAGAGACAATCCGCTCATGGCAAAGGTATTCCGCATGACAATCAGCGTCTGTTTTAAGCGGATTGGATTATCCACCAGGTACTTAAACCATTTCAGCCCCTGAAAATCATCCATGGAAAAAGGGCGCGGCGGCCGATAATCAAAGAAAGCATATATCCAGCCATAAAGGGGATAATAAGAGAATACTGCCACCAGACACATAAAAGGCAGTATATAGAGGAACTCTCTGTAAGACCTCATTTTCTTTTTGTTTTTCAGCATATCTGTATTCCTCCTGAAATCGAACATATCTTTGTCTGTTTTTGATAAGTTCTATATGACTATCATACTGCTAATCCGTTTTAGCTGTCAATAGTCAATTAGATTTTTTTCATTTTTCGGATATTTTGCACAAAACATTTGTTTTGGCTCTTTTTATACAAATCCCAGACTGCCGTCCCGATTCCGCTTAAACTGCTTCACATACTCCCATCCCAGGGCCGGGTCCATCTGAGCCACATCATGCCCTTTTTCGTGCATAACGACATAATTGAACAGATTCAGATGCCTGTCGTCCTCCGAGTAAAACCTCTGCACGTCATAATAATGTGCCGGATGTCTGTCAGAGGGACGCAGTCTCTCCTGTACCTGGCCCGGCACACCGCAGCCGCAGGGATCCGGATTTTCCCTGGAAGGTGTTTCCGCCACCGCGATATGGTTATAAATTTTCCAGAAATCATATTGATACTGTTGCGTACATTTGGCATATACCGGATAGGAAGGCTCCCTGCTTCCATAGGTGTACCATACGGGAATCAGATAGTCGTACTCCTTTTTCTTCTCCATGGCCAGCCGGAAGGGAACCACATCCTCAAAGTTCACTTCGCTGGGCTCACTGCGCTTTCCGGGCCAGTTGGAGTCAATATGGCAGATTGCCGCTATTCTGTCGGGATGCAGCATCGCCACCACCTGAGCATGGGCCGCACCATTGCTGAAGCCGGAAAGATAGACACGCTCCGGGTCCACCGGATAATTGGCTGTCATATAGTCGATCAGGGCAATGGCAAATCCCACATCGTCCTCTGCCTCCGGATCGTCCAGGGAACTGTTCCACTGGGTTCTGTTAGTTCCCCAGGGATAGACCGTAATAAAGCCTTCCTGCTCCCCCAGCTCATGGAACCTGCTCATCTCTGCCGCTTCGGCCGGATTGTCCGAGGCCCCGTGGAAGAACAACATCAGCGGAACTTTTTTCTCCGGGTGAAGCTTCACCTGCTCCGGAACGCTGGTAAACCAGGTATGAGGCTTTTTCTCCTTCTCCTCCAGCCTGGTATCCTCCAAGAAAATCTCAAAGCCCGCCTTCTTCAAATCCATTCTCGGTTCCAAATCCCCGTAAGTATCCGTATCCGGACGACGCACCTTACTGAACAGACGCTCCCAGGCATCCGCAATCAGTGCTCCCGTTTCTCTTTCACCGTTCTCCTCTACAATTCTTCTGGCAGGATTTTTCTTATTAGAATAAATCTGCAGGCTTATTCCTGCGTCAGACGCTTCCGCACCGGCGGGAACCGCTTCGTTTGCCACACGGAAATAATTCAAAGCCCCGGAACCGGCATTTACCAGATACGCCGCCATTGGAGCGCCCACAGCCCTGTATCTTGCCGCTTCACTCAAATTCCCGCCCACCGTCAGAATTCCGGCGATGTTCCTGGCCACGCAGGCCGCCAGCGTACAGACCATGGATGCGCCGCTGCCCAGACCGATGAGATATCTGGTGTCGTTCATGGGATGCCAGACACTCATCATAGCTTCATGGGTGGGAATCCCATTGGGATGACACTTCAGCGGCTCCTCACTCTCTCTGCCGCAGGCATCCTGAAAACGCTGAAACGCCGTCACATCGTCGGCCTTCCCGTCCTCCATCTCCGCATTCCAGCTGCCGTTCACAGGATTGGGAAAGGACAAAATAACCTCCTTCTCCTCCGCCAGCTTCCTCATCCCCTTCTTCTCCAGAAGTTCCTGCACCGATGCCTCATCATCCCCGTCTCTGAACACAGTAATCAGGCTGCGCTTAAAAGCAGTACGTTTTTCCTGATTGGGAAAATACAGATACATGCTTCTTCCAATGTCTTTCAGTTCCTTGTACACAAGTCCCATATTACTAACTCCCTCCTGACTTCCGCCGCTTCTTCTGTCATAACAGCATTTCTCAGCAGCATTTTCATTGTTCCATTCCATTTTCTGTTGCGTCATTTCATTATATGGCAGCATCTGATCAATTTGCTAAATCGTTTTTGCATTTTAAGAGTAAGCTTTTTGGCAGAATCTGTCAATGTGCAATTTGCGCAAATCAGAGCCCTGATATTTTAGCACTTTTTCTGTCTATAATTTCTTTCTTTCCATATCCTTAACATGCTTTCGTTTTGCTATTTCGTTTTAGTTTTCTGTTGACACATGTTCTGTCCCATGTTAAGATACAAGGCAACAGGAAGTTTTTTGAGAGTCGAAAGGCAGAGCTTTATTTCTCAGAAGGGATTTTACTTATGGATAAAACAAATACAGGAAAACCTGCAAAAAAGCTCATACTGGAACAGCTGGAACCGGGTACGGATGACGACCTGAAGGTTCAGAAAATCTCTTCCACGCTTCCCGATGGAATCTCTTCCCGGAGTGTGTATAAAGACATTCTCCGGATCGCCCTTCCCGCCAGTGTGGAGCTGATGCTTTCTTCGCTGGTCTCCATGGTAGATCTGATGATGGTTGGCGGTCTGGGTACCTGGGCCATCACTTCTGTGGGACTCACCACACAGCCGAAGTTTCTGCTGATGACCATGGTCATGTCCATGAACGTGGGCGCCACCGCTCTGGTGGCCCAGTCAAAAGGTGCCGGAAAGCAGGATGCGGCAAAAAAGTATGCCCGTCAGGCCGTAACAGTAAATCTGCTCATGGGTGCCGTGCTCTCTTTCATCGGATTGCTCACGGCACGTCCTCTGGTCAGTTTCATGGGAGCGAAAACCCCGGATATTCTGAATGCAGGCACCGCTTATCTTCAGATACAGATGGCCAGTTTCCTCTTCTTCTCCATGACTTCCACCCTGACCGCCGTGCTGCGGGGAATCGGAGATTCCAAAACGGCCATGTACTATAATTCCGCAGCAAATCTATGTAATATTGTTCTGAATTATCTTCTGATCAACGGACATTACGGCTTTCCCCGGATGGAAGTGGCCGGAGCCTCTCTGGCTACGGCAATCAGCCAGGTTCTCGCCTGTGCGTTGGCCATTGTGGCAGTATCCAAAAAGAAATGCTATTTACATATGAGTCTCCGGGATGACTTCCGTCCTTCGCGTCAGGAAATATCGGAAATCGCCGCCATCGGCCTTCCGGCGGCACTGGAGCAGTTTATGATGCGTATCGGTTCTCTGATTTTCTCCAAAACCGTGGCATCCCTGGGGACGCTGGAATTCGCCGCCCATCAGGTATGTATGAACATTCAGTCCCTCACCATGATGAACGGACAGGTATTCTCTATCTCTGCCACCTCTCTCATGGGGCAGAGCCTCGGAAGACGCAGACCCGACATGGCCCAGGCTTACACCACTCGCTGCAGGCGCTGCGGCATGACGGTGGCCATTCTCATGGGTGTGGCCTTCGTTCTCTTCGGCGCTCCGCTTTCCGGACTTTACACGGAGGATGCCGCCTGTATCGCCATCTGTGTGGAAATTCTCTGGATTGTGGCTTTTATCCAGCCCTTCCAGTCTTCTCAGTTTATCGTGGCCGGTGCTCTGAGAGGCGCCGGAGATACGAAATTTGTGGCGAAGCTGACTTTCTTTACAGTGCTTCTGCTCCGCCCCGGTCTCGCCATCCTGGCAGTCAATGGGTTCCATCTGGGTCTGCCCGGCGCATGGCTTGCCATCACAACAGACCAAATTCTGCGCTCCGCGCTCATTGCCTTCCGCTACCGTTCAGGTCAGTGGAAGCAGCTGCCCCTGCTGCATGCTGCTAAGAGTAAGGCGGCTTGAATCAGTCGTGAAAATTCCATGCCGGGAGAATTTACAGATGCACACTTTGCAGCTGGAAATTACTCCCAGGGAGAGGCATGGAAGTTTCTAAGACGGAACTTAATTTAGGAGGTACATATATGGCAACAGTAAAAGACATTGACAGACTTCTGGAAAGTTTTGTCGAAAAAGGACTGCCTGGCTGTTCCCTCAAAGTCATGCAGAGAGGAACCACGCTTTACGAGGGATATTTTGGTGTTGCTGACCGGGATACCAAAGCGCCTGTGACGAGGAACTCCCTCTTCCGTCTGGCGTCTATGTCCAAAATTCCGCTCTATACGGCAATGATGATGCTCTATGAGCGGGGGGAATTCCTTTTGAGTGATCCTATCGGCAGCTATCTTCCCGAGTGGAAGACCAGCAAAAAGTATGTGCGTCAGCCCAATGGTTATGTGAAGATACTCCCCACCGAGAATGTCATCACTGTCCGGGATACCCTTTCCATGAAATGCGGTCTCCCTTACTGCAATTCTGCGGCGCCCACGGAAGATATTACCCTCAGGGGAATGCAGGACTGCATGAATCCGCTGTGGGAAAAAGGACATTACACCCTGCAGGAACAGCTTTCCGCCATTTCACAAGCGCCTCTTGCCTGTGAGCCCGGCTCCCACTGGATGTATGGTTTCTCCAGCGAACTGGCTGCAGGTATTATCGAGAAAGTCTGTGACAAACCGGTGAACGACGCCCTGAAAGAACTGCTGTTTGATCCTCTGGGCATGGAGAATACCGCCGCTCTCTTCTTCGGCGATGCAAAAGAGCGGATGGTTTCTCTGTACGCCCTGAATGAAAAGGGAGAATATGTTCCCGGTCCTGCCTTTTTTGACAAAAAGCATCTTCCCGGCGAGGAAAACGAAGCCGGCTGGGCCCGACTCTTCTCCAATGTGGAGGATTATTCCCATCTCATGCAGATGCTGGCCTGCGGCGGCGTATACGACGGCGTACGCCTCATGAGCGCCGGAACCATCGATCTGATGCGTGCAAACGGCCTGGACGAAATTCAGTTAAAGGATTTCCCGGAGGCAGGTTACGGTTACGGCTATGGTGTCCGCACCTTAATTGATAAAGCAGCCGGAAATCTCAACGGTTCCCTTGGCGCCTTCGGCTGGACCGGCGGTTTTGGGACCTGGTGTGAGGCAGATCCGGAAGAAGGTCTCTCCATCGTTTACATGCATAATCTGATACCCAACGGTGAGCTGTATTACCATCCTCGTGTACGCACAATTTCTTACGGGCTATTATAAATTTATATGTGCAGACTTGCATGCGAAGAACTGTTAACGCGCTGCAATCACAGGTTTCACTGGTGAATGGTGTGCGTCATTGCCGAATATCCGAATGATTGACAGCACGGCTGAAAATTGGAGTTCCATTGTGAATGATGCGCATAACCCGCAGGAGACACGATTGGGGCGCGATACCATGTACAGATTTTCGCATACTGCAGAAAGGAATCAATATAAAATGGCTGATTTCAAAGATTTAGACAGACTTTTTCAGAAATATGTAGATGACGGACTGCCAAACTGCAGCTGTGTCATTGCCAGAAAGGGAGAAATCCTTTATGAAAATTACTTCGGATGGGCCGACAAGGAAAACGGCGTCAAACTGAATGCCGATCATGTGTTCCGTCAGGCCTCTCTGACGAAGATTGCCATGTATACTACGGCAATGATGCTCTATGAGCAGGGGAAATTCCTGATGACGGATCCTCTGTACGAGTACTTCCCGGAATTTAAGAATTCTACCAAACTGGTTACCATGCCCAACGGTTCTCTGGAGGTTGTTCCCGTTGAGAAACCGATTTTGGTCAAGCATATCTTCAACATGACCTGCGGGCTTCCCTATGAAATGATTATCGGCGGCATGCCCGTCCGACATCCTACCGCTCTGGCCATGGCTAAAGAGATGAAGGAGCTGAGGGCAAAGGGATACTTTACCCTCCGGGATCAGATCAGAGCCGCTTCCCGCGTTCCCCTTGCCTTCGAGCCGGGGACACGCTTCCTGTATGGCTTCGCCAGCGAGCTGACGGCCGGTCTGCTGGAGGTCATCGGCGGCAAGGCGGCGGAGCTTGTGATCAAGGAAATGCTCTTCGAGCCTCTGGGAATGGACAGCTCAGCCAATTTCCTGTTCGGCGATCTGGAGAGCCGTCTGGTAAAAGACTACTACTTAAAGCCCGGCAAATCCCTGGGAGATCCGGATCCTTTCTATCTTCCGGAGCCTGAGCGGGAGGCCAAATTCGTAGGTCCTCTGGGAACCGTTCCCGGGTTCTCCCGGGTTATCACCAACTGCCGGGATTATACCAAACTGATGCAGATGCTGGCAAACGGCGGTTCCTATAACGGCGTGAAGCTCATGGGCCGCAAGACCATCGACCTTCTGCGGACCAATACATTGACTCCCGAAGTGCTGGGAGGAGATTTCAACAACACTTACCTGGCCGGATACGGCTATGGCTATGGAATGCGTATGCTGCTGGACAGATATGCCGGTCAGCACAACGGCTTCCCCGGTCAGTTCGGATGGACAGGCGGCTCCGGAACCTGGGCGGAATCATCCCCCGAGGAAGGCGTCTCCATCGTCTATATGCACAACCTTCAGCCGAATCTGGAGGAGTACCACCATCTCCGTATGCGCGCTGTCGCTTACGGATGTCTGTAAGCCATCCACATCTTTTTTCCTTTTGGGGCGTCCTTTCAACGGGGCGCCCCTTTTATATGCAGGCCCGCATAAAATATTACATCAATCCATTTCCCCGGCCATATCGGCTCCGGCCATACCTGCTGCGCCGGCTGCCTTGGCTTCGGCCGTGTCTATCCCATAATTCACTACCTCCGTCATGCCCGTTTTCTCAAAAGAAACAATCACCACAAACAAATCCGCGTCTGTCTCCCAATGGAAGGTCCCTCCACAGGCTTCCGTAAAGCTCTGGGCGATGGAAAGGCCCAGTCCGCTTCCGCCGTCCGTCCGGCTCTGATCGCCCCTGACAAACCGCTCTGTGAATTCTGTTTCCCTGTCAAGCTCCTTCTGAGAAGTATTCTTGACGCTGGCAATGGCCATCTGGCCTTCCTCTTTCAGCGTCACATACACTCGGGACCCGGCCAGAGAATATTTGATGGCATTCTGGAAAAGGTTCTGGAACACCCGATACATCCTCTGTCCGTCAGCTACAATCATCACCGGTTCCTTAGGTATATCCGTGCGGAAGGTTACCGGACTGCCGTCAATTTCTTCTTCCATATCTGCCAGTGTCTGACACAGCAGCTTGCCGAAATCCAGCATCTCCATATGCATGGGCAATTCTCCGGAAGCCGCCTTACTCACTGCGAAGACATCCTGTACCATATTTTTCAGCCGCTGAGATTTCTCATCCAGAATCTTTACATAATCCTTCACATGCTCCGGCAGGCCTTCCTCCTGCTTTAAGAATTCCACATAACTGATAATGGAAGTCAGAGGAGTCTTGATATCATGGGACACATTGGCAATCAGTTCCACCTTCATGCGCTCACTCTTCATCTGTTCGTCCACAGCTTTCGCCATGCCGTGGCGGATATCCTCCAGCTGGTCCATGACATCCTCCAGATCGCGGCCTGCAAAACGACCCGCACTGCCTGGCTCATTCATTCCCAATCCGGCATCTGTGCTTCCCGTACCGTCTGCTCTCCGGGCCTCGGTGCTGTCAGCATTGCCTTTGATGCCATTATTTCGCCGCTTCCTTCCATCTTCCTCATAGTTTCCGCTTCTGATTTCATAAATGCGTCCTGAAAGTGCCTCCACATCTCTGGCCGTCTCCATACTTTTAGAGCCAATGATATACTGCAGCACCAGGAAGAAAATCGTTGCCAAAATACACAGCAGCTGCAGCGGCCAGATTGTTTCATAAGCTTCCATCCCTATAAAAATCATGCTTCCCAGCATCACCAATCCATAAATCAATGCGGCGGCAAAAATCAGTATATTACGATGTGCCATTTTCCGGGACAGCGAACGGCCCAGCTCTTTTGCGGAAAACTTTCTGGTAATCTTTCCAATGAAGCTGTTCTTCCATATCTTCCCGTTATGCCGCAGATCATTGACAAGCAGGTAAATCCCCCAGAACAAAATAATCCAGACGAAAGAAGGCGCGTTGCGCAGAATGTCCATTCCCAGACTGCCTATCATATCATAGCCGCCGTCATACTCATATGCATAAATCGCTTCCTGCCACCATCCATAGCCATAATTTCGAGTAATGAACATGACAATCGTCATATAAAGCAGATACAACACTCCCAAAAGCAACACAGCTTTTGCCTCCACCCAAAGTTTCGACTGAAAGCGTGCAATTCCTTCCGCCGCTTCCCGCCTGCTTTTCCTGGTAAAGAATGCAAGTATCAAAAGCAAAACGCCTGCTCCCAGACACATAAATTCCGTCGTCAACCGTTCATGTCTGGCCTGGAGATTATAATGCATCCAATAAAGCGCGTTGTCATACTGTTTTGACTGCCCGTTGCCATAGGAGCCCTCCATATAGAGAACCGGTTCCTTTGCCACCGCCATACAGATCGCCGCCTTTTTCACAGTCTCGTCAACCTGAAAATTATTGTATCCCGGAACATACCAGTCATTGTCGTCCCGGTAGAAACCGTCCCCATAAACATCCAGCTCTTTTCCATCCTTGAGAATCCGCGTCTTCTCTCCGTCAAAATACAGGACAAAATTGTACCCTTCCGGTGCACTCATGCTGCCGTCTGCAGGCAGGGCATCGGAATTGCTGTACAGCACCTTGCCGTCATAAGCAATTGTATAAAGCAGATTTTTATCTCCCTTGATATTGTTATGATACTTATCCGCGATTTTCTTCTTCTGCTCTTCCGTTAATTCCTTGATTTCTCCTCTGCCGTAGCCGCCTCTGTCGTTTTGCAGTTCTTCCAGACTGTCCCAGCAATCCTCTATACTGTCCCGATAGTCCTTCAATTCCTCCTGAAAATATTTGTTCTGTTCCGAATCCATGTCTTCCAGCTCATCCAGCATATAGAGATAATTGTCCCACATTTCCCGCAGACTGTACAGATAATCCTCCAGCTCCCATGCGGACAGCCCCGATGCCTCTTCCGTGTAAAATTCTTCCTGCAATTCTCTCACATCAGTGGACTGCGGACCATAGTAGCTGTTCCAGTAATCCTCAAGGAAGTCACCGTAATAGTAGCTTCCATCATAACCGCCGCCGTAATAGGTGCCGTTGTTATATCCCCATATACCGCCCAGGCCCTTTCCTCCTGTGGCCATAATCAGAAAATTTTCCAGACGATTCGCAATATAGCCCCGGAATCTTACGTTCTGTTGATAATCGTCCTCCAGTATCCTGTCCACCTGCCAGAGCTTCGCGCCGGAAGGCTTTGTTCTCAGAATATCTGTCAGACCGCCCAGTGTCATACTGACGCCAAGAACGAAAATCAAAAAACTAATAATCTTTTTCCTGTTTTTCCATTTTGTATCCAATGCCCCACACCACCTTTATATATTCTGGCTCTTTCGGGTTCAGTTCCAGCTTCTCACGGATGCGCCTGATATGCACCATGACAGTATTCTCCGAAGCGAAAGCTTCCTCCTCCCACACCCGGCGATAGATTTCCTCCGCCGGGAACACACGGCCCTGATTGCGCATGAACAGTTCCACAATCTTCGTCTCTGTGGGAGTCAGCTTCACCGGTTCTCCGTCGGCATAGAGAATTTTTTCATCCGTGCTGTACAGCAGACGGCCATTTCTGATCTCACCTGTTCTGTTCCCCGCATGGATATCCCCCAGGCAGGTGTATCTGCGAAGCTGGCTTTTCACCCGGGCTGCCAGCTCCTGAGGATTATAGGGTTTCGCCACATAGTCATCTGCCCCCATGGACAGGCCCAGCACTTTGTCGGAGTCCTCGCTTTTGGCGCTCAGGACAATGACGGGAATGTTCTGCTTCTCACGGATGCGCATCAGGGCCGAAAGGCCGTCCAGCTTCGGCATCATCACATCGATCAGCACCAGTCTGACCTGCCTGGAAGCAAGAATATCCAGTGCCTGCAGTCCATCATAAGCTTTCAGCACTTCATATCCCTCTCCTTCCAGCAGAATGCTGATGGCTTTCACAATCTCTCTGTCATCGTCCACAACCAGTACGCAGTCACTCATGATGTCTCCTTTCGTCTGCCGCCGAACTTTACCTTCGAGCTGAATGTATCATATCCTTCTTTTTTTACAACTTTCCGGGGGTGTTTCTTACAGATTTCTTACAAATATCTGATGCCGGCAAATTGTTCTGTGTGAAGGCTGGAGCAGATTTTTCTCTAATCGGTTTGACAGAATATATTATCGTGGCTGCCATGCTCATGCGGGTGTTGCCTCCGTTCTGCATAAGAGTTTGGGACTATCCCAACAAGCAAATACGGACATGGCCCGGCAATTTCACGAAATTGCTTTCTGAAATGTCAAAACCGCCTTATATCCACTCTGTGGCGCACTTTCCATTTTCATTGCCCCGCTGTGTGCTTCCACGAT
>CAJUQT010000041.1 GCA_910588225.1 uncultured Acetatifactor sp. | reverse complement strand
AGCACTCGGCTGTTAACCGAGTTGTTGTAGGTTCGAGCCCTACTCGGGGAGGTAAAAGTGTCAAGGAGATGACGCTTGAAAGTCTGTAAACATCAAGGTATGTGGTGACAGGAAAGTAATTTTAGATTAGGCGGTATAGCCCTGATTATAAGGGCTGTCCCGTCTTTTTAAGTTTCCAGGCGTCTTGCCGTTTCGGCTGGTGGTGGGAAGTATCGGTGTTTTCCGCCAGGGGAATATTCACAGGCGGACAGCCGAACTGGGATATTATATTGCGTAAGGATACTGGGGAAAAGGAATCATGACAAAGGCTGTAAAACAGGTCTGCGAATATGTTTTTGAGAAAAGTGATATTCCCCGTATTTATGCAGAGCCATTTGTGTATAATACGGCATCTTGTCGTGTCCTGGAAAAAGCAGGATGTGTGCTGAACCCGTCGGAAGAGACTTTTGAGGATTTAAGGCCATACATCCGGGAAGCCTATGAATATGCAAAAGAGAAATTTGCAAAAAGAAAGTGAAGTGTATGGAAATAAAAAGTTTATATGGCTAACCTAACGGCGGTTTTGAAATAACAATCAAAGCCGCTATTTTTATGTGGCAGAAAAGCTTTTCATAGATATAGTGGTAAGTTGGGCTGTCGCAATGAACCACTCCAAATTTCTGTCTTTGCATAAAGGGGTATATCTGCGGTCCTATGGGACCCAAAGGCTGCCAGGGAGCGGCAGGTCCTCAAGGGAGCAAAGGGGATATCGGTTGTCCCGGTCTTAAAGGAGACAGAGGGGAACCGGGTCTGATGGAGCCACAGGTCCGGCCGGAGCAACCGGGGCCATGGGTCCAACCGGAGCCACGGGCCCCACCGGAGCTACCGGACCTGCAGGTATAGCATCAGAAGAAAAAATACTCCTCTTTGCTTCGGGAAATCCTGCTACAATGACAACGATTGTGGATGGTCTCCCAGGCATGCCGGCTTTTGTAGGTTTTGGCGCCAGCGGACAGGCAACAGGGCCTTTAACTCCCGCGATAAACGTGGAAAATCTGATGGGATTTGTCAGTGGTTTTTACTTTACGGTTCCTCTCGCTATTGAGATCAATAGCATTGCATAGGAATGTGTCCCGTGGACACATTGTGATTATTGACTTCGCGGTAGGGGGCTGAATTGTTGCATTATTTCTTTTGGTGACCGGAAGGTTATAAAAGACATGATTGCAATAATATTTCGTATGTGATAGAATAACGTCAGATTTTAAGGAGAAAGAGAAGTTATATTGCAATAATTTAACGAATTCAAACAGAAAAGCTGAGGGGAGAATAAAATGCGCAATACTAGGCTGGCGGATATCGCAAAAAGAACAGGTTATTCTATTAATACTGTCTCACATGCTCTGAGAAATAAACCGGATGTCTCTGAGAAGACAAAGAGCCATATCCTCCAGGTAGCTGAGGAGATGGGGTATATTGAAAATGCGGCGGCCAGCTATCTGCGTTCCGGAAGGAGTAAAAGCATTGCAATTATTGTAGGTGATATCTCCAATCCTCATTTTGCGATTATGATTAAAGAGATGGAAGCGTGCCTGAGAACCTTTGGATACAGTGCGTTTGTGCTGAATACAGATGAGGATGAGGAGCTGGAAAAAAGGGCGATTATGATGTCGATCGCAAAAAATGTTGATGGAATTATTATGTGTCCGGTTCAGAAAACACATGATAATATTGATTTTATCAGCAATGTTCATCACATTCCCTGTGTTTTGATCGGACGGCGGTTCGAGGACAGAAATCTCAGCTATGTAATCTGTGACGATGTGAACGGAGGATATGTGGCGGCTGAACATCTGCTGAAATACAATCACAGAAATATTCTTTTTATCAATGCGCCTTCTCATGTCTCCAGCTCCCGTGACAGGGAAGCAGGCGTGAAGAAAGCTTTTGAAGTCTACGGTGTAGATCCGGGACTGCTGAAAATCTGTGAGATTACACTTATGAATAATGCGGAAGAAATTGTGGAACTGCTGAAAAAGAACAGTGATGTAACAGGAATTTTGTGTTTCAGCGATTATATTGCACTTCAAATATGTCATTTCTTAAAGTCTCTGGGTAAAAGGGTTCCGGAGGACGTTTCCATAGTCGGCTTTGATGACATTGTGTCAAAATTTTATCTTCCGCTGATGCTTACATCAGTTACTTCATCAAAGACCAAAATGTCGGTAAACGCGGTGAATATGTTGATGAATCTGATTGATCAGCCGCAGAGGAAGTCGGAGCAATATGTCCTGGCCACGAAGCTGGTGGAACGGGAAAGTACAATCTGGCTTAACCGATAGGATAACAGCATCCCGGCTCTCACAGGAATGCTTTAAAATTTTTCTGGTTAAGTTCACTCATTTATTTTGAAGAAACGGGATGAAAGACTTGACAGAGGGGGAAAGATATGAGATATTTTCATTAACGTTAATATTATCCGGATTGATATACAATTTCAGCCGGTTTATTTCAGAACAGGCTTTTGGGGAAGAGAATTGAGAGGAAGAGTACAGTGAACAGGATTATCAACGGTGAGGTTGGAGAATTTTATCAGTGGACGGACGAAGAAGGAAATGTGCTGAATGTCAGCGACGGCGGGATGATTTATGTGGATGGCAGATACTACTGGTATGGCCAGAAGCTGAGGGCGCTTCCTTATGCGGGGGAAGGCAGGGGCGGACAGACCACTGTTGAAGGTGTGGTGATGTATTCTTCGGAGGACTTATATCATTGGAGATATGAGAGAGTGGTTCTGGCATGTTCCGAGGATCCGGACAGTCTCAGCTTTGGGCCCATGAGGTTTGAACGTCCTAAAATTGTGTTCAACCGGAAGACAGGGCAGTATGTGCTCTGGTGTCATTATGTGAAGTATCCCGGCGATCATGGGGATCAACCGGGAACGGCGGAAGCGGCGGTGGCAGTCTGTGATACCGTAAACGGAGAATACACACTTTTAAAGGTCTGCAGGCCTGTTGATGACAGGGGATTGGTGCGGGATTCCACGGTTTTTCAGGATATTGACGGTACGGCGTATTTTCTGTATGACAGACAGGCGGGGCAGGACAGGTGTCTGTATATTGTAAAGCTTACGGATGACTACCTGGGATTTTCAGGGGAGTATACAAGAATAGAGGCAGCTTACTGGAGAGAAGCGCCGTGCCTTGTATTTTATGACGGATATTATTATATGATTACTTCCGGGCTGTCAGGATGGGCGCCCAATCAGGCTGTCTATTTCAGAACCGGAGATTTGATGGGCGAATGGGAGAATATGGGGAACCCATGTGAGGACGACCTGTGTGGTACGACTTATGGGGCGCAGGGAACTTACATTTTCAGAGTGGAGAATACGGATTTGTGCATTTTTATGGCGGAGAGGCATAATACCGATGACTTTGAAAAATGTTCCTATGTGTGGCTGCCGATCTGTTTTGGGGCGGACCATACATTGAAGCTGACTTACAGGAGGGAGTGGCAGCAGGAAGATTACCGGTAGAACCGGATGGCAGTCGTGCAGCGATTTATGACAGAACTGGAACAGGGAGGAAAGGTTAGAGTAATGTGATGCTGGAGCTGGAGGCCGGGGCGACGCTGCTGAAGAAAACGAAACCCGGTGAAACAGGAGAGGCGGAGATGCAGATCTGTCTTTTCGCCAATTACGGCTCCTGAAAAGGAAAAGGGGAAGAAACTATGTGGGAGAGAAAATCGGAGCAGGCCAATTACATTTTGAGATACTATCTGCCCTGTGCCCCTCTGTTCCATGAGGAAACCATCCGGAATCGTATGGAGGGATTGCTGGAATTCTGCGTCAGGTATCAGATTCCGGCAATCATGCTGTATGTGGATTTGAATCCCTGCTGGTACTACCTTCCTGATACCCCGGAACACACAGTTTATTATGTGGAGGTGGTAAGGCAGCTGGCCGTACGCCTTAGAGAAAAGGGCATATCCTATCAGCTGAATTACCAGAACCTGTTCGGAGCCACGGACGGTGCCGCGGATCTGCGGAATGTATACCGATGGGAAATGTACGTGGACGAGAAGGGAATGGAATCCGGGGGAGTCGCCTGCATGGCGGGGGAGAAATTCCGTGAAACTGCGGGGAAAAAGCTGCGGATGTGGGCGGCTACCAGGCCGGATGTCATCTGGATAGACGATGATATGCGCTTTCACAATCACGGGACGGCGGTGAAAGCCCGATGGCAGGGTAAGCATTCGGGGAGGAAGACGGATTATGGGTGCTTTTGTCCGAGACATATGGCTATGTACAATGCCAGGATGCATGCTTCCTACACCCGGGAAGAGCTGGTGACAGAAATCCTGGAAGGCAGTGCCAGAGCTGACTGGATGGCGTTTACCGGGGAATGTATGACAGAAACGGCCCATTGGGTGGAGCATAACATTCATGAGGTCTCGCCGGAGACCAGGATTGCCATTATGACTTCCACGCCGGATGTACACAGCGTGGAGGGACGCCGCTGGGGAGATTTTCTGGAAAGCTTAAGCGGAAAGGATATGCCGCTTCTCAGACCTTATTTCGGACCCTACAGCGAGTCGGCACCGAAGGATTTTTTCACTTCTTATCTGATGTTTGAACAGTTGAAAGTCAATGTGGCCAGTCAGTACCGAAAAGAATTTGCCTTTTACCCGGAGATCGAGAACACCCGTTTTACCAGATGGTCCAAATCTCTGGCAGCTACCGGGTATCAGATTATGCTGGCGGCATTTCTGGGAAGTGCGGGAATCACCCTGAGCCTTTATGATTTGGAAGGCTGTGTGTTGGCCGAGGAGCCGGAATACGGAGAGCTGCTGATGAAGCTTGCCCCCTTTGTCCGTACCATGCAGAGCTGGGGGCTCTGGGACTGGCAGAGTGACGGAATTGCTCTGGTGACGGCGCCGGAGCGGGCCGGAAGTCCCTGGAATTTGAAAAAGGTCAGAGAAATGGATGAGCTGGCACAGGGAAGAATGTGGGATACGGTGCTGGTAAAATGCGGCATTGCCTGCAGGTATGTGACGCCGGAACATTTGGAAGAAACTGCCTGTGTGGCACTGGATGCCTGTACGGCTGCGTTATTGAAGGACGAAGAGATTCGGTTTGTGTTGACGAAGGGCGTATTGCTGGATGCGGGGGCCGCCGGGATTTTGATAAGGAGAGGCTTCGGAGCCTGTCTGGGGGCGGAGGTCGGAGAGACTGTGGAATGCGTCAGTGCCGGCGAACTGCTGTGTACCATGCGGCATCAGGACGGCAGTCCTGTACGTGTTCCCTCCCGGATAGACGGTGGAAAGTGGAGTCATCTTTTCCTGAAGGGGGCGGAGGAGCTCAGCCGTCTGATGACACCCGGGGGAAGAGAATATCCGGGCTTTACGGAATTCCGGAATTCACTGGGAGGCAGAGTAGTTATTTATGCGGGCAGCGGAGCGGTGGGAGACGGATTTTATACAAATTACCGGGTGAGACTTTTAAAGGAAATCTGCGGACGGCTTTCAGGAGGCAGCAGTGTGACTGTGGACAATGGGTCTTACATGCTTTTATGTGTAAAGAAGAGGAAGAATGAGATGGCTTTGTTTGCGGCAAATCTGACTGCGGACAGGGTGGATGAGATGACGATACGCGTACCTGGCAAAGTGAAATCTGCCAGCCTGACAGATGGAAACGGCGCAGGCGGGAAACTGGAGGCTGCCGGAAATGAGATTCGCTGCAGGGGCCTGAACCTTGGGCTTTATGAAGGGGCAGTGATACGGCTGCAATGTTAAAAAGCACCCATAAATGTGCATGCTTTTTAAGGTTAAAGAAGTGTCAGAAGCACTGTGCCGATAAACGGCAGTTTTCTGACGCTTTTTTTAAATCACGGAGTCTGTTGCAAAAATCCATACAAAAATAGAAAATAATGTTGACAGACATTAACGTTAATGATACAATTAGCAATAGAACACGACAATAAATGTAACAAATAATCTGCAATAATGTATGGAAGAAAAAATATAAACCAGAACTAAGCGGATGAGAAAGGGAGGGAGGCTTTCCCTCCCTTTCTCCATAGAGCAGCTTCAAAGACACGGAGAAGGCAAAACAAAACTGCGGAAGGAGTGAGAGAATGAAAGGAATTATGTTGGATTGTTCCAGAAACGGTGTGATGAAAACAGAGGCCATTGAGCGTTATGCAGGTATCATGGCGAAGATGGGCTATGACACACTAATGCTTTATACGGAAGAGACTTACGAAGTGGATAACGAGCCTTTCTTTGGCTATATGAGAGGCAGATATGCAAAAGAGGAGCTGAAGAGGCTGGATGGAATTCTGGCAGGCTATGGAGTGGAGCTGGTGCCCTGTATTCAGACTCTGGCCCACCTGAAATGTATGTTCAGATGGGACGAATACCAGGATATCCGTGACTGCGACGATATCCTGCTGATTGACGAGGAGGGGACCTACCAGCTGCTGGAGAGGATGTTTTCCACACTGCGGCAGTGCGTATCCACCGCAAAAATTCATGTTGGGATGGATGAAGCGCACAATGTCGGTCTGGGAAAATATCTGGAGCGGCATGGATATGAGGATCGCTTTCAGCTGATTTGCAGGCACCTGAACAAAGTCTGTGAGCTGGCTGCCAAGTATGGCTTTGAGCCCATGATCTGGAGCGACATGTTCTGTAAACTGGCGTTGAATACCCCAGATTATTACCAGGGCGGAAGCATCAGCACAGAATGGCTGAAGGAGAATGTACAGCTGCCGGAGAATGTGTCCTTTGTGTACTGGGATTATTATACCACAGACAGACAGCGCTATACCAATATGATAGAGCTGAACAGGGCTTTTGGAAGAAAAGTGATTTTCGCGGGCGGAGCCTGGACCTGGAAAGGCTTTGCACCGGACAATGAATTCAGCATGAATGCCACGAAGGAGGCTTTGCAGGCATGCAGAGAGGGCGGTGTTGAAGATTGGTTTCTGACCGCCTGGGGAGACGACGGGGATGAGTGCTCTAAATTTGCCGTGCTTCCCGCGCTGATGTATGCCGTGGAGACAGACCGGGGAACGGAGGATATGAGTATCATTAAGGAACATTTCCGGGAGATTGTGGGGGCGGATTTCGATACCTTTATGCTGCTGGACAGACTGAATATCGACAGAGGAAATACCGGAAGCTTTTGTAAGTATCTGCTATATGTGGATGTGTTTATGGGGTTTGAGGAGCCGCGGCACAGTGGGCGTGAGTATGGCGGGTATTATGCACAGCTGGCGGAAGTGCTTCACAATGCGGAGGGCAAGGGAGAGTATGAATATCTCTTTGACTCTTACGAGGCGCTTTGCAGAGCGCTTGTGGTTAAGAGTGAGCTGGGCAGGAAGACCAGAACCTGCTACCGGGAGAATGACACAGACGGGCTGAAAAAGCTGGCAGAAGAGGATTATGTGCAGGCGATTGAAGCCGTCAGGGCCTTTCACAGAGCCTGTCAGAAGATGTGGATGACAGAGAAGAAACCTCATGGATTCGATGTGCAGGATATCCGGCTGGGCGGACTGATGCAGAGACTGGAAAGCTGTAAAGAGCGGCTTGAGGAATATCTGAGAGGAGAAAGCACTTCCATTCCTGAACTGGAGGAGGAGCTCCTGCAGGTGAAGGCTAAGAGGCCATGGCGTTATATTTCGACCTGCAATGTAATATCGGACTGATAGCGTCGGTGTAACGGGTCAGGGAGCCGGCTGAACCGTTACATACTGCGGAAGGGAATAGAGGAGCTGACAATATGGAATTGATTAAGATTGGATTTATCGGATTAGGCGGCCGCGGCCTGTCACTGTTGAGGGAGGTGGTTCTGAGACAGGGCGAACAGGTGACGGCTGTCTGTGACGTGTACGGGGACAGAGCACAGACCGGGGCAGAGGCAGTTGTGAACGCCGGACAGCAGAAACCTGCGGTTTATGCCGATTACCGGGAGGTAATCAGGGATGAAAATGTGAATACTGTCATTATTGCCACAGCGTGGGAAAGCCATGTGGAAATCGCTCTGGACGCCATGTACGCAGGTAAGGCCACGGCAATGGAAGTAGGCGGCGCTTATGAACTGAGGCACTGCTTTGCGCTGGTGGAGGCTTATGAGAAGACGGGCACACCATTTATGTTTCTGGAAAACTGCTGCTTTGGCAGACGGGAGCTGATGGTGCTGAATATGGTCAGGAAAGGTTTGTTCGGAGAGGTGGTACACTGTGCGGGGGGTTATCACCATGACCTGCGGAGTGAGATTGTCTGGGGAAAGGAGAACCGCCATTACAGGCTCCGCAATTACCTGAGCAGAAATTGTGAAAATTATCCCACCCATGAACTGGGACCCATTGCCAAAGTGCTGGATATCAATCATGGGAACCGGATGCTGACGCTTTCTTCCACAGCCTCCAAAGCGGCAGGACTGCGCGACTATATTCTGACACAGAAAAAAGATGACGAAATCCTGAAAAACAGTACGTTTGCGCAGGGAGACATTGTAACTACCGTCATTAAATGTGCCCGGGGCGAAACAATTACTCTCACACTGGACACTTCTCTGCCGAGGTATTATTCCCGGGGGTTTACGGTCAGGGGAACGAAGGGGATGTACGAAGAGGTTACGGATTCTGTGTTTCTGGACCGGGAAGAGGATCTCGCTCACGATTTTGACTGGAGGAAGCATTGTGTCGGCAATGCCGAAAATTACCAGGAAGAGTATGAGCATCCCATCTGGAAAGCGTACATCAGAGATGGTGTCAGAGGTGGGCATGACGGAATGGACTGGCTGGAATTCCAGTTTTTCTTCCGCAGTCTCCGGGAAGAGAAGCCAATGCCTGTGGATGTGTACGATGCGGCAGGCTGGATGGCTGTTACCGCACTCTCGGAAATGTCCATAGCAAAAGGCGGCGCGGTGGTGGCTTTCCCTGATTTTACAGGCGGGAAATGGCATATGGCTCCCGGTTTGTGAGACGATATCTGCCCGGGCAGATGCGGTATGAGAACAGGAGGGGCTTATGACCGGCAATATTTTTCATCTGCAGCGATTTTCTCTTTTTGACGGACCTGGCGTCAGGACGGTGGTATTTTTGAAGGGCTGTCCGCTGCAATGTGTGTGGTGTCATAATCCGGAAGGGCTTTCAGCTGCGCCGCAGATAATGTATGACGCCGCCCGGTGCATTGGGTGCGGAGACTGTGTCGGAGTCTGCAAAAACGGCGCTCATGCTTTTTCACAGGGGGTGCATGTGTATGACAGAAGTCTGTGCGCCGGCTGCGGGACCTGTGCGGCGGTCTGCTGTACACAGGCGCTGTCACTTGTGGGCAGACAGCTGTCTGTGGAAGAGGTTATGGCGGAAGTCATGAAAGATGAGCCGCTTTATCGGGAAAGCGGCGGCGGTGTGACGCTTTCCGGGGGAGAACCGCTGCTGCAGGCGGACTTTGCCATAGCGTTTTTAAAGGAGTGTAAGAAACAGGGTCTGACCAGCTGTGTGGAAACCTGCGGCATGGTGGATACAGATAAGCTTATGCAGGCTGCCCGGTTTACGGATTTGTTTTATTTTGACTACAAGGCCACAGGGGAGGGAATGCACAGGAAGCTTTGCGGCAGACCTCAGACGCCTGTATTGGAGAACCTTGCCAGGCTGGAGGCCATACAGGCCAGGGTGGTTCTGCGCTGTCCCATGGTGCCGGGGGCGAATCTGTGCCGGGAACATATTCTGGGTATCGCTGAGACAGCGCGGAAATATACCTGTATTCATGAAGTACAGCTGGAACCCTTTCACAGGCTGGGGCTTGGCAAGGCGGAGAAGCTGGGAATTGACGGCATGTATGACACCGAGCCCCCTGCCCGGGCGGAGATAGAGCATTATTGTGAGAAAATCACGGGTATTTGCGGCAAACGATGTATCATAAGCTGATTTCGAAATATGTCTGAAAAGAAAACGGTAGCAAAGAAGACCCTGAGTTATTATGAAAAACGAGGAGAAGACAGATGAGAGATTACACAAGCACAGAGGAAAGAATTGTGCTTTCCTCCCGCATGGCTGCAGTAAAAAAGGAAATCAGCCAAAGGCTGCAGATATTCACATATCGGGAAAAGACCTGGTGCTGTCCGGTGGAAGTGGACAACCTGACGAATCCGTTTCTGGCTGAGTTCACGGAGCATCCGGATGCGCCCTATGTCATCAATCTTGCCAACAGCATTGTGCGCTCCTGGATGGAAACCCCGTTTGTGATATTTGAAAACGAAGCTGTTGTGGGCATCACCCGTCCTCAATATGCCATGATAGAGCATTTCAGCCTGGGCATCCGCGGTGCCGAAAGCGTGCTGGAGGATCCCGACAGGGAACAGGCTGAAGTGCTTTACCGCAGGCTGGCTCCGCTGACAAAACGTCACATTGCGGAGGAGGGGGAGCGTACTGTCGGCAGGACAGAATTCAGGGCGCTGGAAAAGGACGCGCTATTTCATGCGGGCGGTTACCAGGGGCACACTGTGCCCGACTATTCCAGGCTGCTGGAAAACGGACTGGACGGCATGCTGGCGCTGATAGACAGATACGCTGCCGAAAATGTCAGAGATCAGGAAAGTGCGGATTTTTATGAGGCAAACCGCATCATTATCCGGGGAATGTCGCGGTGGCTGGAAACATACGCCGAGAAGGCCGCACAGCTTGCCGAAGGCGGGCAGGTTACCGATGTTCAAAGGAGATATTATCGGGAAATAGCGGAAAACTGTGGGTATGTGGCGCACAGAAAACCCCGGAAGCTGTATCAGGCGGTACAGCTGATATGGTGTCTGTCTCTCTGGGACTGGGTGGACTGTATGGGGCGTATGGACCAGTACCTTTATCCTTTCTATCAGAGTTCGAAAGAAGAGGGCGACGTTATTTCAACCGAGGATTCGATGGTCTCCATTGTCTTCAAAATCTGGGAAAACGGCTCCCACAATGTAACACTTTCCGGACAGAAGCCGGACGGTACTGATGCTTCCAATGAGCTGTCCTATCTGCTGCTGCAGATACTGCGTGAGATTCATGATACGCATCCCCGTATGTCAGTGCGCGTACATAAAAATTCGCCCGGAGAAATGCTGGCCCTTGCGGTGCAGCTGTGGTCGGAGGGCATGTCCGACCCCACGGTCGTAAGCGATGAAACGGTGATAAAGGGCCTTATGCAGATCGGCACGCCTCTGGAAGATGCACTGGATTACACGATGCTGGGCTGCCAGGAGATAGAGATACCGGGAAAGAGCAACTTTGGCTGTGAGGATGGACAGTTTAATCTGGCCAAGCTTTTCGAGTATGCCATGAACGGAGGCATGAGCACTTCAAATCCCGCTGTCAGGGTTGGCCCGGACACCGGAAGGTTTGAAGATTTTACATGCTTTGAGGACTTCTTTTCGGCATTTGAGATACAGCTCCGATATTTTGTCAGAATATTCTGCCATTTGTGTGACAGCGGGCAGGAGGTACGCGCGGCCAACTTTGCCAAGCTGGTAAAAACGCCCTTCACGGAAGGATGCCTGGAAAAAGGGAAGCCCCATGACGCCGGCGGTCCTATATATAATTACGGCGTTGTGGAAACCGCAGGTCTTGCGGCAGCGGCGGATTCTTTTACGGCAGTGAAAAAGCTGGTCTTCCAGGAGGGGAAAATATCCAGGCAGAGACTGGTCTCCGCGTTGGCCGCCAACTTTGAGGGGTACGAAAAGGAACGGCAGATGCTTTTGAATAGGGCCCCAAAATTCGGCAATGATGACCAGGAGGCCGACGCCATGGCAGCGCGGGTACTGGATTTATTCTGGAGCGAATGCGGAAAGTACAGATCCATCCGGGGGGATGTCTACACAGGAGCCTGTTCGCTGCTGTCCGGGGGCATCGGCTTCGGCAAAAAGACGGGGGCGCTTCCCGACGGGCGGTTTGCGGGTGAACCGCTGGGCAACAGCATAGGACCCCGCCCCGGTGCGGATAAAAACGGAGTGTCAGCCATGCTGAACTCAGTGGCAAAGCTGCCGCTTGAAAAAGGGGTAGGCGGTACCACTTTAAATGTTGTGCTGACCACCAGAATGCTGTCCGACCCCACGCTGCGCACGCATATTGCCTCGACAATACGCACTTATCTTCTGGGCGGCGGGCAGATGGCACAGATTACCACGGCGAATCTGGAGGACTTGCTGGATGCGAAAGCACACCCGGAACGCCATGGAGACCTGATCGTGCGTATCGGCGGTTTCAGCGTTCAGTTTGTGCAGCTTGACGAAAGTGCGCAGAATGAGATTATCAGCCGTTATAACTGAAGAACAGCCGCTTTGGCGGGAGCATGAGGGGGCTTTCCATTTACAGCAGCGTGGATTTACTCATATAAGTCAGAGGAAAGCGGAAGTTATCACAGAAAAGCAAATGGGATGAAGGGGTTGACAGAGGGGGAAATATGAGATATTTACATTAACGTTAATGCACCGCGCCATGAGGCATGAGAGATTATTGATATGGAGGTGTTGTATGAATCAGGTTTTGCTTGACTATATTACTTCTCATAAACATCACGAATTTAGAAAAGAGTTTACCGAGATTAACGACATAAGTGAGGAATACAGGTGCCAGGGGCTTTCCCCGAAGGAAAGAATGACGAGACGGTTTGAGCTTTTGACCGCTCTGGAAACTCCAATATTCCTGCCGGAGGAAAGAATCTGCTATATGAGGACGGTGAAAAATATGCCGGACTGCTTTACGAAAGAAGAATGGGCCCAAATCAGAAGGGAGCATTTTATCCATGAAAAGGGCTATCTGTCCAATCTTTCTCCAAACTATGAGAAAGCAATCCGCAGGGGGCTTATGTCGCTGAGGGACGAGGCGGACGAATACGGGAAGAGAATGATAGATGCCGTCTTTAGCCTTTCCGACAGATATTGCCGGGAGGCGGAAAAACAGGGGAGGAAGGAAATAGCAGAGGCGCTGACTCACATTCCCCGTCACGGTGCGCGTAGCTTTTTTGAAGCTCTTCAGTTTTTCAGAATTCTGCATTTCAGCCTGTGGCTGGAGGGAAATTATCATGTTACGGTGGGACGCTTTGATCAGTACATGTACCCTTATCTGAAGGAGGATATGGAGAAGGGAATCTATACGGAGGAGACAGCGCTGGAGCTGCTGGAGGACTTTTTTATCTCCTTTAATAAGGACAGTGACCTGTATGTGGGTGTACAGCAGGGAGATAATGGTCAGAGCATGGTTCTGGGAGGAACGGATGAAGAGAAGGAGGCGCGATTTAATCTGCTTTCAGCACTGTGTCTGCGCGCCAGCAGAGAACTGATGCTGATTGACCCGAAGATTAATCTCCGTGTGAACAGGGACACACCGCTTGAGGTGTTTGAATTAGGCAGTGAACTGACCAAAGCGGGGCTGGGTTTCCCGCAATACTCCAATGACGATGTGGTGATCGACGGACTTTTAAAACTGGGATATGAACCGGAGGATGCGCGCAATTATGTGGTGGCGGCCTGCTGGGAGTTTATCATACCATACAATGGCGCTGATGTGGCCAATATCGGAGCGCTTTCCTTTCCAATGGTGATTGACAGCTGCCTGCATGAGGATCTGTACAGAAGCGAAACTTTTGAAGAATTTTTGGAGGCTGTCCGAAAAAGGATTGTGCTTGAGTGTGATCAGATCTGTGATAAGATAAAGGATATCTGGTTTGTACCGTCACCGCTTATGAATGTGATGATGGATGGAGGAATCTATGATGGAGGGAAATATAACAATTTCGGCCTGCATGGCACGGGGATTGCAACGGCGGTGGATTCTCTTGCAGCCATTCGGAAATATATCTATGAGGAGAAGCGTATCTCCAGGGAAGAGCTGATTCAGGCGGTAGATACCAATTATGAGAATCATCCGACGCTGCTTGCGCTGCTGAGGAATGAGGCACCGAAGCTTGGAAATGATGAAGAGTCCACAAACGAACTTCTGGAGAGGCTTCTGGGAATGTTCTCGGACGCGCTGGAGGGCCGGGTCAACTGCAGGGGGGGAAAGTACAGAGCAGGTACGGGAACGGCGATGTATTATCTCTGGCACGCCAATGAGATGGGGGCTTCGCCGGATGGGCGGAGGAAGGGAGAACCCTTCGGCACGAATTTTTCCCCCAGCCTCATGACAAAAATAAAAGGCCCCTTTTCGGTGATCAAATCTTTTTCCCGGCCGGATTTTACCAGGGCTGTCAACGGAGGACCGCTCACCCTGGAATTTGCCGCTTCCATGTTCCATGGGGAGGATGACGTGAAAAAGATTGCGGCCCTGGTAAAAGCCTATATTACCATGGGCGGGCATCAGCTGCAGCTGAATGCGGTGAACACGGAAAAAATGAAGGCTGCGCAGCTGCACCCGGAGAATTACAGGCAGCTGGTGGTCAGAATATGGGGATGGAGCGCATATTTTGTAGAGCTGGACAGAGATTTTCAGGATCATGTGATAATGCGTCAGCAGTATAAAGTATAAAGGCGGACAGAGAAATGGAAGGAACTATATTTGATATAAAGGAATTTTCCATTCATGACGGGCCGGGCATGAGGGTCACAGTCTTTATGAAGGGCTGTCCGCTGAGATGTATATGGTGCCATAACCCTGAGGGACTAAAGCCCCGGGCACAGCTGATCTACAGGAAGAATCTGTGTACCCATTGCGGCAACTGTCTCTTACCCTGCGGGCACAGCGAGTGCAGACCCTGGAAGCGGTGTATTCACGCGTGCGCCAACGGCTGCCTTGCTGTCTCGGGTCAGCGTGTTACGGAAAAGGAAACGGCGGAGATGGTCATTCAGTACAACGACTTTTTTAATCTGGCTCAGGGCGGTGTGACCATTTCAGGGGGAGAACCTCTGCTGCAGGCTGATTTTGTCTGTGCCTTGGCAAAAAGGCTGGGCGGCATGCACAAAGCCATACAGACAAGCGGCTATGCAGAGGAGGAAACCTACCGGAAAGTTATAGACCATTTTGACCTGATCATGCAGGATATCAAACTGGCTGACCCTGAGATGCACCGGAAGTATGCCGGCGCGGATAACGAGCTGATTCTGCGCAATATTGCGTATTTAAAAAAGAGCGGGAAACAGTTTCTCTTCCGTGTGCCGCTGATTCCCGGGATTACGGATACAGACGAAAATCTGATTCAGATATCGGAGATTGCAGGAGACAATCCTGTAGAGCTGTTGAAATATAATCCTCTGGCCGGGGCAAAATATGATATGCTGGGAATGCGGTTTCCATTGGGAGAGGTCAGGAACAGAGAGGAAAGGTTCGAGCGCTTTTTCCAGAATGCGGTATTGGTAGAATGAGACAACAGTTCCTGCAGAACACTGAATGTTGCGGACGCGGTGCGGCGCGCGGAAAGGAGCACATATGAAACTGGTACCTGAGATGAGGACAATATCCGGCCGGGATCCGGCAGGGAGAGTGCGGGTGAAGGAGGAAGCCTTTTCCCACGGAGTCAGTGCGGTTTATACAAAAGCACTCTCCGGGGAGCCGCTGGATCCTGACTTCGGCATAAAAGTGGATATTGAGCCGGAGGGTGAGATTGAAATGTGTATGGCTGTATTCCGGTTGACGGAATATTGGTGTGCCCCCTGCTTTGCAAAAGCATTTTCCGAGGTGCCGGATGAGACACAGGGCCTGATTTACAAGAAAAAGGACGGAATTTACGGGGTGATTCTTCCGGTGGTGGGAGAGCAGTATAAATGTGTGCTGAAGGGGACGGACACAGGGCTGTGCGCAAGGGTGTTCAGCTGGTATGACAGGCTGCTTTCCTGCGAGGAGCTGATTTTTGTGTATGCTGAGGGAGAGAATCCTTTTCAACTGTCAGAACTTTGCTTCAGCAGGGCCGTAAAGCTTCTGGGCAACCGATGCAGGCTGCGCAGGGAGCGGGTTTATCCGGAGATATTTGAGTATCTGGGATGGTGTACCTGGGACGCCATGCAGATAAGGGTCTGCGAGGAGGGCGTGTTGGACAAGTGCCGGGAGTTTCAGGAGAAGGAGATTCCGGTAAAATGGGTGATTCTGGATGATATGTGGGCTCATGTGAAGGATTTTGAGGGCGAAGCGTACGACTCCTTCAGACAGATGGTGGATTTGATGCATCGCAGCAGTCTGTATTCCCATGAGGCAGATCCTGTCAGATTTCCGGAGGGTCTCTCCCACACCATCGACAGAATTAAGGAATTCCATATGGCTGTTGGCATCTGGCATCCCACCACAGGGTACTGGCGGGGAATCGAAAAGGGAAGTCCGGCCTGGCATACGTTTCAGGAATATCTGACAGAGACAGAGGATGGCAGGTACATTCATGACTATAAGCCCGAAAAGGCATATATGTTCTATAAGACATTTCATGATTTCCTGCGAAGCTGTGGGGCAGATTTCGTCAAGATTGACAACCAGACCATGACCAGACGATTCTATCGGGGGCTTGCGCCGGTGGGAGAGGCGGCCAGAGGATTTCACAGCGGGATGGAAGCCTCTGTGGGGGAGCATTTCGGCAGTACAGTGATCAACTGCATGGGGACAGGCAGCGAGGATATGTGGAATCGCAGCATGAGTCCCATTGTCAGATGCAGCGACGATTTCCTGCCGGAAAACAGAGAGTGGTTCACAAAGCATATCCTGCAGTGCACCTTTAATTCTCTGATTCAGGGGCAGCTGTATTACTGTGACTATGATATGTGGTGGACAGATGATGAGCAGGCGGTAAAGAACAGCGTGCTGCGTGCGGTGAGCGGCGGTCCGATTTATGTCAGCGATCAGCTGGGACGCAGCAGGAGGGAGATTCTGGAGCCTCTTATCCTGTCGGACGGCAGAATCCTGCGCTGTGACAGGCCGGGAATGCCCTCCGGAGACTGCCTGTTCTCTGACCCTGCGGTGAGCGGCAGGATTTTCAAGGTTCAGAATCAGACCGGCGACAGCGGTGTGATTGCAGTCTTCAATCTGAACAGGGATGGCGGAAGGGTGAACGGAACCGTTTCTCCGTCAGATGTGGAGGGACTTGCCGAAGGGATTTATGCGGTGTACGAGCACTTTTCCGGAGCGTGCAGAATTCTGGGATATCGGGAATCCATGGAGGTTGTGCTGGAGAACATAGATGAATACAGGCTCTACATTCTGGCACCGGTTAAGGACGGATTCGGAGTAATCGGCCGAACGGATAAATTCATATCTCCTGCCGCGGTGGAAGCGGTGGCGGGGCGTCAGATTCTCCTGAAAGAGGAAGGCCCCTGTGCCTGGGTGGAAGACGGGGAGTTAAAGAGACGGAACTGGAATCAGTCACGAAACTTATGGAACCCAAAACAGTCATGAAGCGTCCATGCCCGGGAGAATTTGCAGATGCGCACTGTGCAGCTGAAAATTACTCCCCGTGAACTTAAGGAACTAAATATAGGAGACATAAAATGGAAAAAAGTGTATTTTCAGTAAAGCAGTTCGGCGCGGCGGGAGACGGCCGGATATTCGATACCGGAGCAATCCAGAGCGCCATCGACACCTGCCATGAAAAGGGAGGCGGAACGGTGTATTTTCCCCCGGGGGACTATCTGTCAGCAGGGCTGACCCTGAAAAGTAATGTGACCCTCGAGCTGGAGACGGGAGCCAGCCTGCTGGCGAAGACAGAGCCCCATGAGACAGTTTTTCTGCAGGGAGAAAGAGCAGAAAACGTGACCATAAAGGGGAGAGGGGCAATAGACGGCAGATTGATTCCGGGGAGGGGTGTGTTTACCCTTGTGCTCCGGAATTCAAAGCATCTTCGGATGGAACAGGTGCAGGTGCTGAATTCTTCGGACTGGGCGTTGACTTTCAATGGCTGTTCCCATGTAAAGCTCATGGGAATCAGTGTGATTGACAGCCGCAAGGACAGCATTGATCTGGTCTGCTGTCAGAATGTACAGATAGACGGCGTCTATATCAGGGGCAGCGGCGACGACTGTATCTGTATTAAAAATGAGAGCGAAGGGCATCGCTATGAGACCAGACCTGACTGCGGCTTCCTGAGTGAGAATATTATCGTGTCCAACACGGTGGTGGAGGACACGACACATCCAGCCTTTAAAATCGGTACCGGTTCGGCGGGCATTTTCCGTAATATCACAGTACATGACTGCATCTTCAGGAATTTTAACGCAGTCTGCTGTATTCAGTTGATGCGGCCTACCATGAAGGAGACACCGGAGCGGGTGATTGAGAATGTGCGGATGTCCAATATATTTGCGAAAGACTGTAAATATCTGGCGGACATTACCCAGGTGGATGTGGCGGAACCCATCATCAGGAACCTGTCTCTGGAAAATATCCATCTGGAAGGCGTGAAAAGGGCTTCCCGTATAGTGGGATATGCCGGGGCACCCATTGAGAATATTGTATTGAAAGGAATTACCTTTGGCTCACAGGTTCTGACATCCGGGAATCCGCTGATCAAAATGGAATATGTCAATGGCGTGATCATCAGCGGGTGGAACGTGGAAGGGGAATATAATCCTCTGATTTCTCTGAAAAACTGTAAGGAGGTTCTGGTGGACAGGCCCATGAGCAGTCAGAAAGCGCCGCTGCTCAAGGTGGAGGGAAGGGATTCGGAGCGGATTGTTCTGGACACCGGCTGCCTGGCGGCTGCCACAGAAGCGGCAGAGGCAGGTCCGGACATGCCGGAGAATGCACTGATGCCAAAGGCTGTGAATCCGGAGTATTCTTTTATACAGGGGGATATGCAGGTGATGGCAGGCAGCCCGTTTGCCGGAAAGCTGCGGGTGGTAAACAGAGGCGGGGAAGGATACTTCAGAAGGCCGGTCACTGTAAACGGGCACCCGGCCGGCCTGGCGGACAGCTGGCTTTATACGGGAGAGACGAAGGAGATTTCCTTTACTACCTGTGCACTGTATGAGCCGGGAGTCTGCAGGGTCGGCGTGGAGGAGAAGGAGTGGGAGGTTGAGGTCATACAGACGCCCGGGAAGCTGTGGATAGACCCTTCCGTGGAAGTCAGGGAAGCTGCCGTGGGCTTTGTATTTGTTCTCCGGACACGAAATCTCGGAGGAACGAAGCTTGAGGATTCTCTGTGCCTGAAGAAGGATGGCGCAATGCTGGATGAGGCGGCCTTTGAACTGATGCCGGGAGAGGAAAAGGAGATATACCTGTATTCAAAGTGTTCTCATGAGGAAGGGGACAGCTATCAGATTCCGGGATATCTGGACTGGAATTTCCATCTCACAGCCAACACTTATTCCAAATATCAGGTGAGCGGGGATAAGATTACGATTACGGCAGGGGGAAAATTGTATTCCGATACAGGGGAGCTGGAATATCTGCGGATTTTCGAGTACGCGGCAATGTACAGAAGAATACAGGGAGATTTTGAGGCCACAGTCCGCGTCATGTCCCAGGATTTCACCGGTCAGTATGCGGCGGCAGGACTGCTGGTCTGCAATGACATGTGTCACGCGGAAGAAGACAGGAGCCTGGTGGTCATGACCATGGTCCCGAAGTACGGTGCCATGGGAATCTGGAGAGCGGATGAAGACGGGGACGGTGAGACGGAAAGGAAAACATGTATTCCCACCAATTATGGTTACTGGCTCCGGATTGTGAAAAGGGGGAATGTCTTCCAGGCCTGTTACAGCAGGGATAAGAAGAACTGGACAAGCGACCCGAATATCGCCCATGTGACGGCGGCGGAAGAGAGACAGGACGTGGCAATATTCGCCTATGCAAACAGTGTAAAGAATGAAGTGTGTAAAGCGGTGTTTGAAGATTTAACCATACGGAAGCTGTGACTTCGCGCAATTGTCACCTACGGCGAACTGAAACAGGAGATTTATGAGACAGAATAAAGAATTTACAGTTACATCCCTGAAAAACGGAATGATACGCATCAGCAGGCGGCCTGTGATGCCGCAAAGCTATCTGGAGAAGTATGGTATCCTGCATCTGCCGGAAGCCGGGCCGGCGGAGGGCGTGTCGCTGGAGGAGAATGCCTTGGTGCTGCCGGACAGCAGACGTATTGCCTTTGAGGTCCGCCCGGAAGAGGACGACCGATTCTGGAGAGAGGAGATGGCGTATCAGCTTCGGAAATTTTCCGATACCATACCCATGAAGGTGAAAATAGAAGGACGGCCGGGAGATGAGAGGCTGGAGGCAGGCGAAGAGGCGGACGGGTGGGACTCTGACCGGAAATTCGGCATCAGCTTTTTTCTGGATGAGGACGAATGCTTTTACGGTCTGGGAGAGGCAAAGCGTGACGGAATCCAGCTCAGGGGAGGTTCCTATCAGAACTGGGCGGTATACCAGTTTGACGAGATAGTGATTCCCCTGGTGATCAGCAGCAGAAACTGGGGACTGTTTCTGTGTGTCCAGGACAGACATTTCGTGGATATCGACGATCACGCGAAGGGAAGGCTGACGGTCCTGGGCAACAGGGATGAGCTTGACCTCATTGTCCTTTACGGAGACAGCATGAAGGATATTGTAAGGGGCTACACACAGCTCACAGGGAAGAGCATGCTGCTGCCCAGATGGGCGTATGGTCTGACCTATGTTGCGCCGATTCATCAGAATCAGTTCGAAATTCTGAATGACCTGATGAAGTTCCGGGAAAAGCATATTCCCTGTGACAATGTAAGTCTCGAGCCGGGCTGGATGGCAAAATTCTATGACTATTCCTTTGAGAAGAAATGGAATCTGGAGAAATTTCATATGGACAGCTGGATGCGCTCCAGAGAGTATCCGTGCACATTTCCCTCGGTTCTGCGCAGATTTGGGTTTCATATGGTACTGTGGCTATGTATGAATTATGATCTGTGCGACCACGAGGAAGGACTTGCAGGGGGAGAGAGCAGGCTGCGGTCATGGTATGACCATGTGAAACCTTTTGTGGATGACGGGGCGGACGGCTTTAAGCTGGATCCGGCGGATATGCTGATGCGCATAGATTCCAACAGGGTCTGTACCAACTGGGAAACCGAGCTTGCCATGCACAATATCTCTCAGGTGCTGGTGATGAAACAGATGCACGAAGGTTTCGCGGAGCAGATGAACAGGCGCCCCTTTATCCATTACTGCGGAGGTTACAGCGGCCAGCAGCACTGGGGAGCTGCTACCACCGGAGATAACGGCGGACTTCTGGGAGGGATGGTCTGGATGCAGAATCTTGCCATGTCGGGTTTTATGAATACCACGGTGGACATGGATATCTACTGTCCCGAGGCAATTCATTTCGCCATGCTTGCCCCCTGGGCCCATCACAATGCCTGGCAGGGCTGCAGCCAGCCCTGGTACGCGGGAGAGGAAAACGAAAAGATTTATACTGATTATGCCAGACTCAGGTATCGGCTGCTGCCCTATATCTATTCGGCAGCCATAGAGTGCAGCGAGACCGGCATTCCCATGATCAGACCCATGCCCCTTGCTTTTCAGGAGGATATGGAATGCAGGGAACTGGCAAATCAGTATATGCTGGGAGAATTCATTTTGCTGTCGGCCTTTACAGACAGGCTCTATCTGCCGGAGGGAAAATGGATCGACTACTGGACGGGAGAGGAATACACAGGTCCTTATCTTATAGATTCCTATACACCGCCCGAAGGAAAGGGCGGAGCAATGCTGATCAAAAAGGGAGCCGTCATCCCACAGTGGCGGGACAGAGATTATACCACACAGTATTCCGACGAGGAGATAGCGCTTCATTTCTATCCCGGAGGAGATACGGAATATCTGTTTAGAGAGGATGACGGTATGAGTCTGGATTATCGGACACAAGTTTCCTGCAGGACGTTGATTCGCTGTCAGGAACGGGAGGGAAACGTACTTGTCTCTATCGGCAGGCGGGAAGGAGGGTATGAGAACAAGCCTGAAAAGAGAGTCTGGAAAATCTTCGTACATGGATATGACGGACAGGTACAGACAGAGTGCGAAGAGGAAGGTACACAGGTGATACTTGAGAATGGATAGAACGGGATGGAACTAAAATCAGCAGTCTTTCAGGCATTGTTCTGGGGGCAGCGGAACTGGAATAGTCCGGCTAAGAAATGTCAAGTGTTTTTGAAAAATAATTTCTGCTGGACAGTAAAGTCGCAAAGGCGCACGAGAGTAACTTTCATGAGTGCCCTTTCGAATGAAAGTTACTCTCGTTACGGGTGTGTCGAAGCGACTTTACCCTTTAGTGCTATCGAGCAGCGATTTAAATCAGGAGGAAAAATTATGTTTTCAGAAAATGGAAGAAAAGTAAAAATTGCAGTGGTAGGACTCGGCGGACGCGGACGCGGCTGGGTGGAGACTTTCCTGAAGATGAAGGATGCGGATGTAATCGGCATCTGTGATATCAGAGAAGACCGGATTCAGGAGACGCTTAAGATTTATCAGGAACTTGGAGTTGCCTGTGATGTGATGACTGCAACGGACTATAATGAATTGTATCAGAATCCGGAAATCGAGGCAGTGGTCAACGCGACTTCCTGGCAGGTGCATCACAGGGTGACAATTGCAGCTCTGGAGGCAGGAAAGCATGTGGGACTGGAAGTAGGCGGTGCGAACTCTGTCCAGGAGTGCTGGGATATGGTCCGCGCGGCGGAGCGTTCAGGGAAGTTCTGTATGCCCATGGCAAATGTCTGCTATGGCAGAGAGGAGATGACGCTGATCAATATGACCAGAAAGGGCATGTTTGGCCAGGTGGTGCACTGTGAAGGCGGATACGGGCATGACAGACGGCCGCAGATTGGCTGGGGGGATGAGCTGGGACATTATCGTCAGCTGAACTTTACCAAAAGAAACGGGGAACTGTATCCCATGCATGCCATCGGCTATATCTCTAAAATACTTGGGATCAACAGAGGAAACAGAATGCTTTCACTGATTTCCGTTTCTTCCAAAGCGGCAGGACAGCATGAGTGGTACCTGGAGCATCGTCCGGACACTCCCTTTGCGAACCAGCAGATAAATCAGGGAGATATCGTCAATACGGTGATTCGTCTGGCCAACGGAGAGACCGTGATGCTGACCCATGACTGTACGCTGCCCAGGCCCTATTCCCGGTCAGGACGTGTACAGGGGACAAAAGGACTCTGGATGGAGGATAAGGGTCAATATTATCTGGAGGGGGCAAAGGCTTTTGAGGGGGAAGAACGTGCCTGCTGGCATGACTTCGAGGAAGCCATGTCCGAATATGAGCCGAAGATATGGAAGGAATTCAGAGCATCCGGAAAGAGCGGCACTCACGGCGGTATGGATTATCTGGTGGGCAGGGCATTTGTGGATACGCTGCAGAAGAATGCAATCCCTCCTGTGGACGTCTATGACGCGGCGCTGTGGACGGCAATCACCTGTCTGAGTGAAGATTCCGTTTCCACCGGAGGATTTGTGGCGGTGCCCGATTTCACAAACGGAAGATGGATGGACAGAGGAGAGGACGTCTGCACCACAGCGTTTTCACTGGACCGGGAGGTATAAGTGAGTCGAGGAGGATTTAGATGAATCATGATAATCTACTGGTAAAGCAGCCCTTTGACCCCGGCTGCTACACAGAACAGGTGAATCAGCTTTTGGAGCGAATGACGGTCCGGGAGAAGGTAGGGCAGCTGAATCTGGAGCATGTATCCGACTCCGGCGACCTGACGGACTGCAATCTGGGAGAGCGCAGCTCCATGGAGGCGGAAGCGGAGAAAGTGCGCAGGGGGCTTGTGGGAACCATGCTGATGAAAGGCAGGAAGGAAGCCAATTATTTCCAGAAGGCTGCAGTGGAGGAATCCAGACTGGGCATTCCGCTTTTATTTGGCTTTGACGTGATACACGGTCATAAAACGGTCTTTCCGGTTCCGCTGGGGGGCGCGTCCACCTGGGATCCGCAGATGCTGGAAGAGGCGGAAGAATATGCCGCCAGAGAAGCGTATGCGGACGGAATCAACTGGGTCTATGCACCCATGATAGACCTGTGCAGAGATCCCCGGTGGGGCAGAGTGGCGGAAGGCGCCGGAGAAGATCCGCTGCTGGGATCTCTGATCGCGCAGGCGAAGGTCCGTGGACTGCAGACTGTAAATCCGGAGACAGGATATCCTTATGTGGCGGCATGTTTCAAACATTTCTGCGGTTATGGTCTCTCTCAGGGCGGAAGAGATTATGAGGAATGTGAGACCAGTCCGCGCACGCTGTTCATGGATTATATGAAACCCTATCAGGCGGCGGTGGACGCAGGGGCTTTGAGCACCATGAGTGCATTCAGCGTATTGAACGGTCAGGCAGTTACAGGAAGCCGTTATTATCTGACAGAAGTGCTCAGAGAGCAGTTCGGTTTCCGCGGCTTTGTCTGCTCCGATTACGGTGCGGTAAAGGAACTGGTACACCATCGGGTGGCGGCGGACAGAAAGGAAGCCGCGGCACAGGCGCTGCTGGCAGGTGTGGACGAGGATATGGGTTCTCATGCCTTCGCGGATTATTGTGAAGCGCTGTATGAAGAAGATCAGCGCTTTGCGGAAGCAGTGGATGAGGCGGTGCGCAGGATTTTAAGTGTGAAATTTGCCGTGGGGTTGTTTGAATTCCCGTATTTCCCGGAGGAAGCAGAAAAGTATATGCTGGCGCCCCAGGCCCGGGAGGCTGCGCGCAATGTGGGAAGACACAGCATTGTATTGCTGAAAAATCAGGAGAAGGTTCTGCCTTTGTCCCTTTCAAAAAAATACTTTCTCACAGGTCCTCTGTCTGACAATGTGGAGGAAATGCCGGGAGCCTGGGCTCAGTATCATCCCGGCACCAATGTGATATCCGTGAAAATGGCCCTGGAAGAGGCAGGACTTGACTTTCTGCAGAGCGATGGCTGTTCTTTTACAGGAAAATACTGTTTTGACAGTCAGGATGACAGTGGTTTTGCAAAAGCTCTGAAAATGGCGGAGGAATGCGACGAGATTATCTATGTGTGCGGTGAAAAGGCTGCCTGGTCAGGAGAGAACAGAGGAAGGGTCAGCATTGACCTTCCGGAGCAGCAGTACAGGTATCTGCGGGAACTGAAGAAGACAGGCAGGAAAATCATATCCGTGCTGATGTGTGGGAGAGCCATGTGCTGCCATGAGCTGGCAGAGAGTTCGGACGCTCTGGTTCTGGCGTGGCATCTGGGAACGGAGGCCGGACATTCCATAGCGGATGTGCTGTTGGGCGCTTACAGCCCCAGCGGCCGGCTGCCCATTACCTTTCCCTATTATACAGGGCAGGTGCCCTGTTATCATTCCTGGCTCTCCAGCGGACGCAGCAGAGAGTCTCTGATTCGCTATAAAGACGGGGAGAACGGTCCCCTTTATCCCTTTGGATACGGTCTCAGCTATGCGGAGATCACCTATGATGCCGTCCGCATTTCCCGGAATCGCTGCAAAGCGGACGAGACAATCCGGCTGGAGGTGGTGCTGACCAATCATTCGGAAATGGATGCCTATGAGGTTGTGCAGGCATACTATCAGGATGTGGTGAGTTCACTGCCCACACCTGACAGGAAGCTGTGCGGGTTTACCAAGATACTGGTACCCGCGGGAAGTACGGTGAAGGTGCAGATGCTGATTCCTGTGGAGAGGCTGGCACTGATGACACTGGATCTGAAGGAAGTGGTGGAACCGGGAGAATTTATCCTTTTTGTGGGCAGAGACAGCATGTGCGGCGAGTCTGCCAGGATTGTAGTGGAGTGAGAGAAGCAGGAAGTGTTGTGAGGAGTAAAGCATGAAGATAATAAAGAACACAACCGCCCGGGAGCTGGGCGAGGCCGCCGCGGCTCTGATGGCGGAGAAAATCAACGAGGCCATAGAGAAAAACGGCAGAGCGAGAATCATTCTGTCCACAGGGGCCTCTCAGTTTGAGACTCTGAAGGCCCTTGTGAATAAGGACATTGACTGGAGTAAGGTGGAGATGTTTCATCTGGACGAATATGTGGACATATCGGAGGAACATCCCGCCAGCTTCCGCAGGTATTTAAAGGAAAGATTTATAGATATTGTACATCCCGGCAGGGTATATCTGGTGGATGGGAATCATCCCCGGGAGACCATTAACGATTTGACAGAGGAAATCACGAAGGCGCCTGTAGATGTGGCACTGATCGGGATAGGGGAGAACGCCCACATTGCGTTCAATGACCCGCCGGCGGACTTCGACACAAAAGAATCCTATATCATTGTCAATCTGGATGAAAAATGCCGGATGCAGCAGGTGGGGGAAGGCTGGTTTGCCGCTCTGGAGGACGTGCCGGCTCAGGCCATTTCCATGACACCCTACCGCATTATGGAAAGCAGAACCATTATTTCCGCGGTGCCCTATGGGGTGAAGGCCAATGCCATCAGACTGATGATGGAAAATGATCTGACGAATCAGGTTCCGGCCACGCTGTTAAAGGAGCATGGCGACTATTATCTGTTTGTGGATCAGGATTCGGCGGAAGGGATAGCAGGAGCAGGTACGCAGCCGGCCTGCTGACCAATCCGGGGCTGTATATATTGTGTTCGGTTTATTCGGGGAAGCATGGGGAGCGTGTGGAGACGCAGCGAAACCAGGAACAGGAGGAAAGTTATGGCAATACCGATTCCGGAGGAAAGAGTGGCGAGATTTGAAAATATGGGCCTGGGGATGTTCATCCATTACGGACTTTATTCCCGGCTGGGACGGGGAGAGTGGATCATGCATCTGGGCAAAATCCCAAAGAAAGAGTATGTGAAGCTGGCGGATACCTTCACAGCCGGGGAGTTTGATGCCGGCGAGATTGTGAGAACGGCGAAAAAGGCGGGGATGAAGTATATCACGCTCACAACGAAGCACCACGACGGTTTCTGCCTGTACGACGCGAAGGGGCTGTGCGGCTATGACGCTCCCCATTCGGCCTGCGGCAGAGATCTGGTTCGTGAATTTGTGGATGCATGTAATGGGGAGGGAATCGCACCGTTTTTCTATCATGCCACCTATGACTGGTATCAGGAGTCCTTTGAGAATGACTTTGACACTTTCTTACAGTATCTGCGGGACAGTGTGGAGCTTCTGTGCACACAGTACGGAAAAATCGGAGGCCTGTGGTTTGACGGGAACTGGTCTAAGCCTGCCGGTACAGACTGGCAGGAGGACAGGCTGTATGCAGTGATACGCCGTCACCAGCCGGATGCAATTATTGTGAACAACACAGGGCTGGGTGCCAGAGGAGCAGTCGGCAACTCCGAAATTGACAGTGTAACCTTTGAACAGGGCCGTCCAGTGCCCATGGACAGGGACGGTATGCCAAAGTATGTTGCGGCGGAGATGTGTCATACTATGAATGACCACTGGGGATTCGGCAGAAACGATTACAATTATAAGAGCCTGCCGGAGATTATTGAGACCCTCTGTGCCTGCAGAAAAATCGGGGCGAATTATCTGCTCAATGTGGGCCCTGAGGGAGAAGGCGCTGTCCCGGTCATGCAGAAGGCCATGCTGGAAGCTCTGGGGAGCTGGATTGAGACCTGTGGCAGGGCAATTTACCAGGGAAAACCCGGAAAAATGACGGGGGAGGACAGGAATTTTGCTCTGGATATGGAGGACAGGAGCTATCTGTTTATCCATAATCTGAAGGTACAGGGAAGCAGTCATGTAGTGGTATCAGAGGACGGTCCCGGGTTCCGGCATTTTGCAGGATGCGAACGGAAAGTACGCAGTGTAAAATGGACAGACAATGAAGAAGCGCTGGAATTTGTTCAGAATGACGGGAATCTCTGGGTCAACGCCACCGGTTATTCCTATGGATGCAACTATGTGGTCAGAGTGGCAGAGGTGGAATTTGAGGATCATCACCATAACTGGAAGATGTAAATTGGAAGAAAAAAACAGTTTAACCGGTGGGAAATATATAGTACAATGTCAGGAGCGGGATGGCACATTTTGTTGAAGTTCTTCTGTTTTTTTCGGCATAATGGGTTATTTTACATACTCAGGAAGCATCTGGTAATTAAGCCGCACAAAAATGCAACAAAAAGAGGAAATGATATTGACAGATATTAACGTTAATGATATAATAGGCATTAAGTTACAGTAACGTTAATGAAACCAGTAAACTACTTTAATGTAAGGGAGAAAGCAAAATGAGAAAACGAACAAAGAAACTTTTAAGTCTGTTGTCCGTAACTGCGCTGTGTGCAGGCATGCTTGCCGGGTGTGGGGGAGATTCTCCCCAGGACAGTGTGGCATCAGGATCGTCACAGGAGAGTACCAGCCAGGAGACCGGCAGTTCGTCTGATGCGTCCGGCTCATCTGAGGAGGCGCCGTCTGCGCCGGAAGAATTTACGTATCCTATGGAGCATGTGAAGCTGACCATTAATTTCGGCGATAAAAAAGAGTGGGGCAGTATCACTGCGGAGGAAGCATTTTCCGATCCTGACAAGTATCTGATGGGAGCGATCGGGGTAATTTCCCAGGCTTCCGGTGCTTATGTGGAATCAAACGGCGTGACATGGAGCAGCGATAAGGAGGAATTCATGTATATGCTGATTTCCCACGACCTGCCGGATATTCTGGTGAATGGCTTTAACAAGACCTATAAAGGCGGTCCTGCTGCGGCCATTGACGAAGGCTATATCATTGACCTGAATGAACATACCGAATGGATGCCCAATTATCTGGCCTATCTGGAGGAGAATCCGGATGTGAAGAGTCAGGTAACCACAGATGACGGAAGAATCTGGGGTTTTGCAAGTATTGAGGACACAAGTTATACCATGAAAGACAGGGGGATAATCCTCCGCAAGGATATATTGGACGAGCTGGAGATGGAGGTTCCCACCACTATAGATGAATTCGAAGCGGTGCTGAGAGCGGTGAAGGCGAAGTATCCGAACATGACCCCTCTTTCTTCAGAGATGCGCTGGCTGCATCAGCAATATATGTTTTCCTGTATCAGCAACGCTTACCAGTGTTCCTATCCTTTCTATTGCGTCGATGGGCAGAATGTGAAGTTTGCCATGTATGAAGACAGTTACAGGGAATTCCTGCAGCGCCTGAACCAGTGGTGGAAAGACGGACTGATTGACCCTGATTTCCCCAGCATCAATAAGGGAGGCGTCCGCGGCAAGCTGGCTACCGGCGAGGCGTTCGCAGGCATTCAGGGAGCAGACAATTCCGCCACATCTGCAAGGAGCTGTGAAATCGAAGGCGCAGAGTTCCTGGCGATTCCTGCGCTGAAAATGTCAGAGAGTGATCCGATCTATAACTTCTGCCTGACAGATATGAAGATGCTCAATAACTTTACTTTCTCTGTGTCCGCAGACTGTGAAAATGTAGAAGCTGCCATGCGTTATCTGGACTTCTGCTACACGGAGGAAGGACAGACCTTATACAGCTTCGGCGTGGAAGGTCTGAGCTACACGAGAGATGCCCAGGGCAATATCCAGCTTCTGCCTGAGGAGGAGCGCTGGAAGGATGAGAAGGGCGATGGTCTGGCAAAACGTACCATGTGGGCCGGCGAAGCCATCGGCGGAATGATGTATATGGACGATGTGCAGAAAGAATTCGTAGACGTTTATCTCGAATTTGACGCATACGCGGGAGTGAACGTCCCCATGAATGACGAGGAGTCCGGTATTTATGGCAGTTACTACACAGATCTGGATACTTACTGTCAGGAGAAGCTGGTGGGGCTGATTATGGGAACGGAAAGCTTTGACAACTGGGAGACCATCAAGGCTACCTGTAAAGACACTTATCACGCGGATGAAGTGCTGGCGGTTATTCAGTCTTCTTACACAAGAAATATGAACCAGAACTAAGCGGATGCTGATAACAAAGGGAGGGAGGCTTTCCCTCCCTTTCTCCATACCAGATGGCTGTTTTATGACAGAACTAAAATAACGAGGTGATTTATGAGCAGATTTATGGCACGCATGCGTGCGAATATGAGGGAATCCAAAATTGAACACAGGGCAAATACCACGCCTTGGAAGAAAGACTTGAAAAAGAACTGGGGATTGTATTTCTTCATCCTACCGGTTATCGCCTATTATCTTATTTTCTGCTATTATCCCATGTATGGAGCAACCATTGCGTTCAGGGATTACAGTCCCGCAAAGGGCATTCTGGGAAGTGACTGGGTGGGATTGAAGCATTTTGTCAGTTTTTTCAGCTATCCGGATGTGGGAAGACTGTTCCGCAATACCATGATCATGAGCATAGTGGGACTGGTGGTGGGCAGATGTGCCAGTATTGCGCTTGCCTTAATGTTCCATGAGCTTCGATGGAGAAGATTTAAAAAGGTAGCACAGACCATTTCTATTTTCCCGCATTTTATATCAGTGGTAGTAACCTGTACCATCTTTATGCAGTTCTGTATGACGGATGGCCTGTTTAATGTGATTTTGGGCTGGTTCGGGGCAGAGCCGAAGAATCTGCTGGGAATACCGGGAGCATTTGTGCCGATACGCCAGATTATGCATCTGTGGCGGGGCATGGGATGGAACTGTATCATTATGCTGGCAGCCATGTCCGGAGTGGACCAGCAGATTTATGAGGCGGCCAGGCTGGACGGCTGCGGTCGTATTCAGCAGATGCGGTATATTACGCTGCCGGCGATTTCGCCTACCAGAGTGCTGACGCTGATTATGTCCATAGGAACTTTGCTGAGTGTAGGTCATGAAGACATTATTCTGTTATATAATCCCGCGATTTATGAAACGGCAGATGTTATTTCCACCTATGTCTACAGGAAGGGACTGGTAGAGTTCAGTTTCAGCTATTCCACGGCGGTGGGCCTGGTGAACTCTGTGCTCAATATCATCCTGCTGTTGCTTGCCAATAAGACTGCGCAGACTGTTTCGGAAACCAGTCTGCTGTAGGGAGGTGGAAGATGAAGACGAAACTACTCATAAAACTGAAGAAAAATGCGCTGGATATTGTGATTGCGGTTTTCCTTTTTTTCCTGTCAATCGCCATGCTGTATCCTTTGATGTACGAACTTGCCGTATCCCTGAGCACACCGGAAAGTCTGGTGACAGCGCCGAAGATCATGTGGTTTACCCGGGAATTTTCCACCCTGTCCTACGAGCTGCTTTTTAAAGAGACAGATGTGTTAACCGGTTATAAAAATACGATGATTATCATGTCTATGGGCCTTGTGCTCAATATGGTGCTGACAATGATTCTGGCGTATTTCCTGTCCAGAAAGAGCTATAAGGTGAAGCTGAAAAAACCGGTCACAGTGATGATTATCATTACCATGTACTTCAGCGGGGGGATGACGCCCATGTTCCTTCTGGTCCGGGATCTGGGGCTTTTCAACAGCTACTGGTCCGTTATCCTGCCGGGAGCAATCAGCACTTACAATGCGATTCTGCTGCGTTCCTTCTACCAGTCGATTCCGGACAGTCTGGATGAATCGGCGGAGCTGGACGGGGCGGGACATGCCACGATTCTGTTTAAAATCTATATGCCGTTGTCAAAGCCGGCCATGGCGGTAGTGGCCATGTACTATGGTCTGGATCATTGGAACAGATGGTTTGAGCCATCTCTGTATCTTTCGGACAACCAGAAGCACCCGCTGGCATTGATGCTGAGGAAACTGCTGATTGCCACTGACGCCGCAGGGGCCAGAGGAATGCTGGGCTCCACCCAGACCTATGTAAGTCAGCTTTTGTATGATGAAATCAATACTTCCATGAGTGCAGCGCTTGTAATCGTGGCAACCGTACCGTTTCTGCTGATCTATCCGTTCCTGCAGAAGCATTTCCAGACCGGAGTCATGATCGGATCGCTGAAGGGCTGAAAAAGAGCCGCCGTAATGCGGCGGTTTTTTGCCACAGAGGAATTATCTCTGAGGATATAATGCAATAAGAAAGAAAAGGCAAAACGGAAGGAAAGAAAAAGATGAGGATTGAGACAATTGTTACATCGGAGGAATTATCTGCCATTCGTGCAGGACGACAGGCGGAAATAAATTTTCAGCCCATGACGGAGGAGATACACAGACATTACACAGAGCTGGCCAGGGAGAGGGCGAATAAAATCATGGACGCGGAGAGTATTTCCCCGGAAAGGATTCGCGGGAACTGCTATTACATTTCACATTTTGGCAGCGACGAGGCCGACGGAAGATCGCCGGAGGGTGCATGGCAGACCATAGAACGTCTCCACAGAGCCTTTGAGACGCAGGAGGTGACAGCGGGCGACGGCGTTTTCTTTGAGCGGGGAAGTGAGTGGAACAGCCGATTCCACACAGAGACTATGGGGGATTACGCATTGCTTCTGATGCCGGGAATCACCTATTCCGCATATGGAACCGGCAGGAAGCCTGTATTTATGAACTGTCTGAGCGGAAGCGGAAAGGAGAAGTGGCGGGAGACGGAGTACCCAAATGTATGGGCCTACACAGGGAATGCGGGCGGCCGGTACGGGGATGTGGGCAACATCGTCTGCGACGGCGGAAAAGCCTATGGAATCAAGGTGACTCCCCATGAGCCCAATCATCCTTACCAGCCCGGTGTAAAGACTGTGGATTCCGGTATGGTGACAAATAAAATGGAGGTATTTCATTCCGGTGATACCCTTTTTCCCAATCCGGGAGGACTGTGCAATAATCTGGAGTTTTTTCACGATTATGAGGCGGAAGTCCTGTATCTGTACTTTGACAGGGGGAATCCGGGTGCGTATTTTTCAGAGATTATGATTTCCAGGCGGGGGAATGTTCTCCGCAGTGAAGTAAAGTCGACAGATATCATGGTAGACAATCTGTGTGTAAAATACGGCGGTTCTCACGGAATGAACCTGGTGGACTGTGAAAATGTGACAATTCAGAACTGTGAGCTGGGCTGGATAGGCGGCAGCCTTCAGGAGATGACGGGAACAGTGCGCTATGGAAATGCCATTGAGAACTGGGGAGAATGTGACGGCTTTTATATCAGAAGCTGTGTGGTATATGAATGCTACGATGCCCAGCTGACCACCCAGTATATCAGCGGAGAACCGGCATGTATCATGAAGAATATTGAGTTTTCCGGAAATGTGCTGGCATTCTCCAATTCCCCCATCGAGCTTTGGAATAACAATACACCGGAAAAGCTGGGGACGGAGAATGAAAATCAGTTTCTGCATGTGCGTGTTATGGATAATTATATGTTCTATTCCGGTTATCAGTTTGGTCATCAACGGCCGGTGAAGAACGGAAGCTTTGGCTGTCTGGGGGCGAAGGGATTCTACGAGGTATTTAAGGATACGGAAATAACGGATAATGTGATGCTGTATTCTGCGGTGATGCTGCATTATACTCGCTCGGTGGGATACAGAAACTCTCCGTATGGCATTATGCTTGACAGAAATGTGTATGCGATGCAGAAGGATAAGAAATATTATGCCAAAAGCTGCGAGTATCCGGAGACCAACGAAGGGAGTGCCCGCCTGTATCCTTATTCCCGGGAGGCGCTGGAGACACTGGTAGCCCTGGGGACAGAGGAGGACAGCGTGTTCTACTGGTATGACGGTTTCCTGTTCCCGGAAGAGGAGCAGGGGGTGTATCTGATGCTGAATGTATGGGACCCGGAGAGCGGAGAGCAGTAAGAAACGAAGGAGGCGGCCGCGTTTTGTACGGCCGCCTCCGGAGGAGCTGTCTGTGACAGTTCCTCTGAAAAGGGAAATCGGAATCAGTGGTACATGGACATATAGGGACCATGTGCCTGAATCATTTCATCTACCATTTTCACTATATCGTCAATGGACAGCTCTGCCGCGGTATGAGGCTCCAGCATGACGGCGTTGATGATGTCATCCTGCTTTTTGGTGCGGGCGGCTTCAATGGTCAGAAGCTGAGGATTGATATTGGTCATGTTCATGGCAGCCAGCACAGGGGGCAGATGGCCGATATAGGTGGGATGGAAGCCGTATCCGTCCACCAGGCAGGGCACTTCCACACAGGCCTGCTGGGGGAAATCCTCAATCAGATGCCCTGTGTTGAGCACATTGCCGCCGATTTTGATAGCATCTCCGGTACAGATTGCCTCCATAATGGAGGATGCGTATTCCTTGGAACGGGTATGGTCCAGTTCCTTTTCCGTCATCATTTTCTGCCGCAGTTCTTCCCAGTCCCTGATCTGCTCCTCGCATCTTCTGGGGTATTCATCCAGAGGAATATTATAGCGTTCAATCAGTTCAGGATATTTGCTCTTAATATAAAACGGATTGTACTCTGCGTTGTGCTCGCTGGATTCCGTACAGAAATAGCCGAATCTGGCGATATAATCAAAGCGTACCATGTCATGATGCTTTTCATTGGCATTTTTCAGGGCGGCACGGCGGCGGATTTCAGGATAGAGATCATTACCGTCTTTATCCTGGATAGCAAGCAGCCAGGCCATATGATTGATACCGGCAATGAGCTCTTTTCGGCCTTCCATTTTATCTTCCATATCCACACGGGACAGAAGGTTTCTGGAACAGCTCTGGACACTGTGGCACAGACCAACGGTCCTGATGGAGGAATAGCGCTGAATATAGCCGGTCAGCATAGCCATGGGGTTAGAGTAGTTTAACAGAAATGCGTCAGGACAGACCTCCTCCATATCCCGGATGAAATCTTCCAGCACGGGGATGGTGCGCAGCGCGCGCATGATGCCGCCGATTCCTAAGGTATCTCCGATGGTCTGGCGCAGGCCGTACTTTTTGGGAATCTCGAAATCAATGATGGTGCAGGGATCATAGCCGCCCACCTGGATCGCATTTACCACAAAGGCTGCTCCCCGCAGAGCCTCTTTTCTGTTTTCAATGCCCAGGTAGGTCTTGAGGGCGGCACGGCCTCCGTTGACCTTTCGGTTGATGGCGGAGAGGATCTGAAGGCTGTCTGACAGCCGTGCGGCATCGATGTCATACAGTGCGATTTCGCTTTCCTGAAGGGCGGGAGTACACATGACATCACCCAGCACATTGCGGGCAAATGTGGTGCTTCCGGCACCCATAAACGTAATTTTCAGCATACGGTAAAACCTCCTTATAATTTTGACTGATGTGGATTGCTGTCTTTTAAGTCTACCAGCCGGAGGACGAGATGACAATTGTATAAAGGTTGTAGAATTTGGTAAAAGGGAAGGTGTATGGAAAATAAAGTCAGCAGAAGAAAATTGTATGAATACTCAGTTATTCCCGGGTGGTGGCACGGAGTTGCACCGCTGCATTACGGGTATGAGGAATGCTGCTCCGGGCATACCTTCGGACCTGCCGCGAGACAGTATCACCTGCTTCATTATGTTCTGGCAGGGAAAGGCACTTTCTGTAAGGACGGAAAAGTATATCCGGTGGAACAGGGGGATATGTTTGTGATTCTGCCGGAGGAAATTACCGCCTATCAGGCGGATGAGGAGAATCCATGGAAGTATTGCTGGATTGGCTTTGAAGCGAAGGATACGCCGGAGTTCCTGAAGCGTGCGGTCATCCGTCAGCCGGATGTCAGACGCCTGTTCGAGAGGGTGCGGGAGGGACAGTGCGGCCTGAAAAATGACGGCAGTGTATTTACACTGTTGTATGAGGTTTTATGGCATTTGTCAGAGGAGAGGCCCAGAAATTACAAAACTGCAAATGATTACGCCGGGTATACCAGAAATTATCTGGAAACCATGTATGCGAAGCCCGTATGTATTCAGGAGATTGCGGAGGGACTGCACATTGACCGGAGGTATCTGACCACACTTTTCCGCAATGCATACGGGGTACCGCCACAGACATATCTGCTTCAGGTCCGTTTGACCCAGGCAAGAGAACTTCTGGAACAGGGGTACGGCGTGGCAGAAACGGCGGAGATGACAGGTTTCACAGATATTTCCAATTTTTCAAGAAAATATAAAGCCATTTACGGTATGTGTCCCAGCGCTCAGCGCAGTTCCTGATTTTATGAGGAAAGTGTCCTGAGAAGTTGCAAACGGCAGAATATTTGTTATAATATAGAAATAGACCTTTATTTCAATTATAGCAGAAGGATAAGAGTATGCTGTTTAATTCAGTTATTTTTATAGCGGTCTTTTTGCCCATTGCGCTGGCAGGCTGGTTTTTATTAAACCGCCTGAAGAAGCCTTACTATGCGAAAGCTTTTCTGACGGGAATGTCTTTGTGGTTCTATGGATATTATAATTTGAGCTATCTGTGGATTTTGCTGGGCAGCATTTTTTTCAATTACGGAGTCAGCTGCCTTATGACGAAGACAGACAGGCTCGGGGGCAGACGCCGGCTTCTTGGAATGGGGCTGGCAGGAAATCTGGGTTTGCTCTTTTACTATAAGTACTTTAATTTTTTTGTGGACAACTGTAATTTTCTCTTTCACGGGAACATTGTGGTGGAAGAGATTTTGCTTCCTCTGGGAATCAGCTTTTTCACCTTTCAGCAGCTTTCCTATCTGGCGGAACGGTACAGAGGAACGATTGCGCACGGAAGCTTTTGGGATTACAGCTGCTTTATCAGTTTCTTTCCGCAATTGGTTGCCGGTCCCATTGTGCTGTACCAGGAGTTTGTACCCCAGCTCCAGAGCCCGGGTGTGAGGAGACCTTCCTGGGACTCGCTGTATGACGGCTTTTCTCTGTTCATTCTGGGGCTGGCGAAAAAGGTTTTGCTGGCAGATACGCTGGCTGTTGTGGTGAACGCGGAATTCGACAATATCCTGTATCTGGATGCCCTGTCTGCCTGGGCGGTGGTGTTCTTTTTTGTGTTTGAGCTGTACTTTGACTTCAGCGGTTATTCGGATATGGCAAGGGGACTGGGCCGGATGTTCGGCTTCCGTCTGCCGGAGAATTTCAATGCGCCGCTGACCGCCGTGTCTGTTAAGGACTTCTGGCGAAGATGGCATATGACGCTGTCGCGTTTTCTGATGACGTATATCTATTTCCCGCTGGGGGGAAACCGAAAGGGGAAGGCCAGACAGTGCCTGAATCTGGCGGTGGTGTTCCTGGTCAGCGGAATCTGGCATGGAGCCAGCTGGAACTTCGTCTTATGGGGATGTCTCCATGGTCTGGCTGTCATATGGGAGACCGTATTCCCGAAGCTTCGATTTCGGTGGAAGGCGGCAAATCAGCTGGTGACAGGAATCTTCCTGGCACTGGCATGGGTTCCCTTTCGGTGTGCTACCCTTGCGGATGCCGTTCTGCTGTGGCGGAAACTGTTTGCGGGAGGGTACACGGGAATGTTCGTGGGAATCTGCAATCAGCTGCAGCTGGCTGAGAATTATGCCGTGAGAAAATTCCTGGAGATAGCGGCTCCGCAGTACGTAAATCTTTTTTATATGCTGAACTATACAGTGCTGCTGGGAATCTGTGTGATACTGGTGACCAGAGAAAAGGCAGAGGTGTGGATTGCGGAGAAAGGCAGGACAGGAACAGGTACTTTCTGTATGGCGACTTTATTTACATGGTCATTTATTTCCCTGTCGCAGGTCAGTATTTTCCTGTATTTCAATTTCTGAGAGGTATGGAGGATGAGACAAAAGAAGAAAGGTCTGATACTGCTTTTGGGCTGCATTGCCATGGAGCTTTTCCTGATTGCGCTGGCGGTGTGGTTCTTTGACCCTTTTTATCAATATCATGCCCCTTTTTTGGGACGACAGGCGGTATTCAATGACCGGGACAATCAGATGCCCGGAAGCGTAAGAGTGATGGATTATGACAGTGTGCTGGTGGGTTCCTCTGTAGTTGAGAACTGTGACAGCGAGTTCCTGGACAGGCAGTTCGGATGCCGCTCGCTGAAGATAATACGGGCTTCCGGGTCGGCGGCGGATCTGCTTTATTATCTGGATATGGCATGGGAAGAACATGAGCTGACAAGTGTATTCTGGTGTCTGGATCTGCCGGCGCTGAATTCAGATACCCAGAATACCTTTCAGCAGGGGAATGAAATTGACTACCTGCATACCGGAAGTATATTGGATGACGGAACATACCTGTGGAATAAAGATATTCTGTTTGTGACCATTCCCAACATGCTGGCATACGAGAAAATGGGGAGGAATGTGGGCGGCCGCGCCTATGACTGGTCCGAGGGAAAGGAATTCAGTGCGCAGAAGGCCATGGAGGCGTATGCAAAGCCTGAAGGCGTATGTGAAGCGGCAGATTTTTCCCATAGGAAGGAAGACATCCGCAGAAATGTGGAGGCGCTGGCACAGCAGATTGAAAGCCATCCGGAGACCTCATTTCGCTTCTTTTTCCCGCCCTATTCCATGAATTGGTGGGACTGCGCGTATGTGAACGGCGAGCTGGAGGAGAAATTCTATATTCTGGAGCAGACATTACCTGTGCTTTTGGCCTATGAGAATGTGGAGGTGTACTATTTCCAGGATGAGGTGCAGATTATCAGTAACTTGGATAATTATATGGATTTGGTGCATTATTCTCCGGAAGTCAATCAGTATATGCTGGATTGCATTGCGGCGGGCGAGAAAAGGGTGACGCCGGAGAACTGGCAGGAAGTGATACGGAAAATGAGAGATGTGGTGCAGCTGATCACAGGGGATTTGATTTACAGGTATTATCCGAGGCAGTAAGGGGACAGCGTTAACGAAGGAAGTTCTGGAGACAGAAGGGACGGTGGAGTGAAGCATTCAGGAAAAGAAACAGTGAGAGCCTGCGACAGTAAAAAAGTAAAAAATTCTCTTGCCAAAAGAATACAGTTATGGTAAGATAGTCCTGTTGACAAGCTGGAAAGGCAAAAAGCGGCTCCATGGTCAAGCGGTTAAGACATCGCCCTTTCACGGCGGTAACACGG
>CAJUQT010000040.1 GCA_910588225.1 uncultured Acetatifactor sp. | reverse complement strand
CTGTACCACATTGATGTCCACTGCTGTCTGATTATCTGCAGCTGTAGAGAATATCTGACTGTGCTTTGTGGGAATGGTGGTATTTCTCTCAATCAGTCTGGTGGCCACACCGCCCATGGTCTCAATGGACAGGGACAGCGGCGTTACATCCAGCAGCAGAATATCCCCTGCGCCCGCGTCACCGGCCAGCTTTCCGCCCTGTACGGAAGCGCCGATTGCCACACACTCATCCGGGTTCAGAGACTTGCTGGGTTCCTTGCCGGTCAGCTGCCTTACCTTATCCTGCACCGCAGGAATACGTGTGGAACCGCCTACCAGAAGCACCTGGCCCAGATCAGAGTTGGTCAGCCCTGCATCCTTCATGGCATTCTGAACCGGAATAGCCGTCTTCTCCACCAGATCATGTGTCAGTTCGTCAAACTGTGCACGGCTCAGGTTCATGTCAAAATGCTTGGGGCCTTCTGCCGTTGCGGTAATAAAAGGAAGGTTGATGTTGGTCGTCATGGCGCTGGAAAGCTCTTTCTTTGCCTTCTCGGCTGCCTCCTTCAGTCTCTGCATAGCCATCTTATCATTGGAAAGATCCACGCCCTCCGCCTTCTTAAACTCGGAAAGCATCCACTGGATAACCTTATTGTCGAAATCATCGCCGCCCAGATGTGTATCACCGTTGGTAGCCAGAACTTCTATTACACCATCGCCGATTTCAATGATGGAGACATCAAAGGTACCGCCGCCCAGGTCGTACACCATAATCTTCTGCTCTTTTTCATTGTCCAGACCGTAAGCAAGCGCTGCCGCCGTAGGCTCGTTGATAATACGTTTTACTTCAAGACCGGCAATCTTGCCTGCGTCCTTGGTAGCCTGACGCTGTGCGTCATTAAAATAAGCGGGAACCGTAATGACTGCTTCGGCTACTTTCTCACCCAGATAACTCTCTGCATCCGCCTTCAGTTTCTGAAGAATCATGGCGGAAATCTGCTGAGGAGAATATTTCTTGCCGTCGATGGAACGGCCGTTATCTGTACCCATATCTCTCTTAATGGAAGCAATCGTCTTCTCCGCGTTGGTAACTGCCTGACGCTTTGCCGGCTCACCTACCAGTCTCTCGCCTGTCTTCGTAAAAGCCACTACGGAAGGAGTGGTCCTGGCGCCCTCCGCATTCGCGATAACAGTGGGTTTGCCTCCCTCCATTACTGCCACGCAGCTGTTTGTCGTACCCAAGTCAATACCGATAATCTTACTCATTTTTATATCCTCCTGAATTTGTTCTTACTTTATCTGAATTCATTCTTACTGCTTTATTTTACCTTAGAACTTCTTCTCATATTACTACGGCCACCATGGAATGCCGCACTACGCTATCCCTGTAGGTATACCCTTTCTGCAGCTCCTGTGCCACCATACCGCTTTCATACTCTTCACTCTCCACCTGCATCACCGCGTTGTGAAGATTGGGATCAAATTCCTGTCCCACAGCCTCGATGGGCTTCACTCCGATATTTTCCAGTTCCTTCAGCAGCTGCTTATAAACATGCATCATTCCATCCACAAAAGGATCTTCTTTCTTTTCCTCCGGCACTGTGGCCAGTCCTCTCTCAAAATTGTCCACCACAGGAAGTATCTTTTCAATGACACTTTTTGCCCCCGTTTCGAACATGGCCTGCTTTTCCTTTTCCGTCCGATTTCTGAAATTCTCAAACTCGGCCAGCTGGCGTTTCACCTTATCCTCCAGCTGTTCAATCTGATCCTTATAGCCCTGGGCTTTCTTATCCAGTTTTGCCTGCTTTTTTGCAGCTCTCTTCTCCGCCCAGGTTTTGGGATCCTCTCCCTCCGGCGGTCCCTGTTCTTCTTCCTCTCCGCCGTTTTCCTCTGCCGTTTCTTCCTCCTGTCCGGTATTATCCTCCGGAGGCTGCGTCCCGGCCTTTTCTTCCTTATTTGCTTCATTCGTTCCCGTCCGGGAAGTTTCCTGCTCCTGTTCTATTTCCTTTTCGCGTTCCTGATCTGCCATATTCCTGTTCCCTGCTCCAATCCTTTCTTAAGTTTCAGCCCTGTAAAGCTCGTCAAGCTGTGTCTGTATGGTTTTCAGCGTAACCACCACCTTATCATAGTCCATTCTCTTCGGACCCACAATGCCGATTGTTCCCTTCATTCCTCCGCCCAGTTCGTAGGTTGCCGTGACCACGCTGCAATCCTTCATACTTTTTACCGGCGTTTCCGCCCCTATATACACCTGAATCCCCGTCTCCTGGTTCCCCGCATGCGTTTCCTGAAGGAGTTCTCCCAGCAGTTGCTTTTCTTCGAAAGTATTAATCAGCTCGCTTGCTTTCTGCTGATCTGCCAGTTCAGGATATCGAAATATATTGTTGGTCCCGCTGGTATAGATCTCCAGGTCTTCCTCCGCCCTGATGGCTTCCGCCACAGCATCAATCACCTCGCTGACCAGTTGGCTGTGAATTCCTGCCTGCTGCTTTATGACCGCTATCATGGCCAGATTGATTTCATCAATCGCCAGGCCGTTCAGATGCGTATTTAACAGGATATTCAGCTTCAGCAATGTCTCATCGTCCAGCTCCTGTTCCACAGACAGAATGTTATTCTTAATTACATTTCCCTCTATCACGATAACCGCCAGTAACTGACGGGCATCCACCCGGGAAAGCTGGATAAATTTCAGCTTGCTGCGTTTCGTCTGCGGTGCGGAAATCATAGTGGCATACTGAGTATTTTGTGCCAGAACTCTGGCCACCTGCTTCAGCAGCGTCTCCATCTTGTCCTGACGCTCCACCAGCATTTCCTTCATTTCCACCACTTCCCGCTCTTTCTCTTCCATCATGGTATCCACATAAAGGCGATAACCTCTATCGGAAGGAATCCGGCCTGCGGAAGTATGAGGCTGAAAAATGTATCCCATTTCTTCCAGATCGGCCATTTCATTTCGAATGGTAGCGGAGCTCAGGTTCAGGTCGGTATACTTGGAAATGGTTCTGCTGCCAACCGGCTCACCCGTCTCCAGGTAATTGCGGATGACAGCCTGCAGGATTTTCTTTTTTCTCTCATCCAGCTCCATCCAGGCTTCCTCCCTTTTGTTATTAGCACTCATTTCCGGGGAGTGCTAACATCGTTAACCATAAAATATCACTTACCCTATTCATTGTCAACCGATTTCCCTAAAAATAATTCTAAAAAAATTCTAAATCAAAATTTTCCATAAAAAAACAGCATCCCCTCTCCCGCACTTTCGCGCCGGTATGGATGCCGCTCTTTTTTATGTTCCTTTTTCCATCATGGTTTCAGATGTCAAAACTCCCGGTAAATTCACCGTTCATTACGTAATACACCTTATTCTCTTCCGGTTTTACATAAAGATTTACACTGCTCAGCTCGGTGGCCTTGAGCTTCAGATCGTATTTCCATACATCCTTTGCAATCTTGACCAGATCCTCCTGAGAATAGGATTTCCCTCCATACTGAATATGCATCTCACATTTCTGCTCGGTTTTCTTCGCTGCTGTCTTGGCCGGTATCTTCTTTTCCGTTTCCTTTTTCACAGCTTCCGTCTTAACAGCCGTCTTCTTTGCCGGTGCCTTTTTGGCTTCCGTCGTTTTCACTTCCTTAACCTCTGTTGCTTTGGGTTCTGCTACTTTTTCTTCTGCTTTTATGTCTTCTGTCTTAGGGTTCATAGCTTCAACCTCTGCTGTCTCCGCAGCTTTTGCCGCAGGTTTTGTAGATTTCCTTCCTGCCATAATAGCCCACTTCCTTTCTCATACATTGAAATCATCTATATATATGAACAGACGTACGACTTCATTCTATGTCCGCCCTGATGTATTGTATTCCACTTTTGATAAAATGTCAACTATATAGTGATTTTCTTCTCGAGTTTTCGCAAGGTTCCCGGCAGTTTTCATTCCCTGCAGGGTCTGATATGTCAGACACAAACTTTGACACATGCTTTATGACATGTTCTCACCATGGCAAACGTAAAAATATTCCTGTCATCCGCATTAAACAGCAAAGCCATGGGGGCGGAATTGGTCAGCATGGACTCAATCTGCAGCCTCCAGTCCGCATCCAGAACACGCCTCGCTCTGCAGCCGGGATGCCACATATACTGCACATCCACACAGGGAATACTCCACACCAGAACCACTTTTGAGTCAGGCGCTTTCGCCTGCTCCTCATCCCAGGAAAGCAGAAATTCATATTCAAATACATCCTTTTCCACTTCGTACTTGCTTACTTCTGCCGTAAGATCAATATTGGAGGTAATCATTACATCCTCTGATTTATGTACTGTCTTTAACAATTTTCTCATGATATCAGATCCTCTTGCCCTATATTAACGGCTGTCCCGGGCTTTCATGTAAGAGAGCCCGGCCGGCAATCCCAGGTGCAGCCGCTCCGTTATACCGAGTGCCTCCTCCAGATTCATCAGTGCATCATTGTCATACCAATGTTCCCATTTTCCCGTCAGCGCCTTCTTCCTGTCAATACAGAGTCTCGAAAGCGCATAGACCGCATCATCAATATAACCTTCATACTTTTGCCCGTCGCGCTCTCCCATGCGGTCTTCCGCGGCACAGCTTAAAGCATACACCCATCCATACAGGCCGATCATGGTCTCAATCTGGACCACCATGTGAGAAATGAAAAACTGTCTTCTTTCTTTCGCTATCTTTCCCAAAGTCACTGCTGCTTTCCTGTGCAGCTGTGTGAAACGCGAATGCCCCTCCCCAGACGCCTTCTTATAATACGCGATAAAATCTTTCGCATTTTGAAAATCAAACAGCCTCTTATTCTGGATATCAGCCTGTGTAAATGGCTTTCCCTGTATCAGTTCCATGAGCTTCATGGCCACTCTGCGCGTCATGCCATCCATAAAGAGCATCTGCCCGGAAATCTTTTCATCGGACATTTCATAAAAACATTGATAGTATTCTCGGTAAATCTCCTGCAGCGGCGCCGGATCTTCCGTATGAAATTCCTGCCTGCACCATTCCGCACAGTAGCTGTCCGGCTGAAAACGCTCTATATTCCAGGTAAGCTCCGCCACATAGCGGATATTGTAGACATGTTCTCTGAAATTAGCCACATTCAGCACCGAATAATCACAATCTCCATGGGCCACCAGATTCCGATAGATATAATCAATCTTTTCCGACGGATTTCCCTGTACCAGATGCGGTCCGCAGCCCCAGAAAGCCACATGATAATATAGCCCATACTGTCTTCCGGCTTCTCTCGGCGTGTCAAAATAGTCCTCTCCCAGCATCTGCTCCGGCGCAAAATCCGCAAACACCACAATGGTATCCTGCGGAAACGTAAGAGCCCCTTTTCCATACAACTCCATTCCTTCCATCCACAGGGTAGAAGAACAGAGTACTTCTCTGCCGGGATTCTCTTCCTTCACAATCTCATACTGTCGTCGGATCGCATCGGAGATCAGCTTTCCCCTCTCCTCAAGGCTGTCCGGGACTCCGTTCTCCTGATACCACACCGGCCGGTCTCCCCGGCCCCTCAGCCCCAGCTGCCAGATTACATTCTGATAGCGGGACCATTTGCGGATATATCGTCTCCAAACCTGCTCGTATTCTTCCCGATAGGAAAAGTAATTGATATCTGTAATACCCCTCTCCTTCCAGTAACGGTCCATCGTAAACTGATGAACGCCCACCGGTTCCTGATGATGCATGGAAATATACATGCCCCGTTCCGTTACAATCCGCACCAATTCTTCTTCATCCGGGTTACAGATATCCAGATGCGAACAGGGAATCAAAAGGTTCTGCTTCAGACGCAGCCCTGTTTCCACCAGCATTTCCAGAACTTTTGTATAATCCCTGTGAAAATCATAGCCGGGATACGGTTTTCCCCCTTTGGAAAAACCTTCTATCAAATCCTCGTCATTCACAAACCAGCCGCGGAACCGAAAATGCTCCGGTCCGTCCGTAATGCACAGTTCCTCCAACATAAGCCGCTCCACAGGTTTCGGTACCTGATCTGTCCACAAATACAGAGGATCGATACCCAGAAACCGCTCCGAAAACGTGTAAATTCCCCACATAGTTCCGCGATCGTCACTGCCGGCAATCAAAAGGGTATCCTTTTCTGCCCCCATCGTTCGAATGGTATAATGTTCCCACTTTCCTTCCAGTTCCGGAAGGCCTATCCCTTTGCTCTCCAGATATTCCGTAAAATTTTTGTTTTTCAGCGTTCCAATCAGCAGCGCCCCTGCTGCATCCTCCGGAAGCCGGTCTGTGAGCCGGATATCTTTCATGCCTGCACTGACCAGATCCTTTTTCAGATCCTGCAGTGCTTTTCGGATGCATAGAGTTTCACCTGCATCATAATATACCCCTGCCGTCTTGTTCCCATCCCATACGGTAATCATCTATACTCCTCCGATTTTCCTTCTTTTTTATAAGCCGTTCCCGGCAAGCCGCTTAGAAGTTCTTTACACACTTATCCCTTCACCGACCCAATCATAACCCCTTTGACAAAGTATTTCTGCACAAAAGGATAAGCGACCAGAAGCGGAAGGCTGGAAATCAGCACCAGCGCATACTTCATAACCACTGCCATGTTAGCCTTCTGTGTCAGGTCTTCCAGAATTCTGACATCCATATTGGCCAGAAGGTCATCGCTTACGACACTTTCATTCAGAATCAGAATACGGCGAAGCACAAGAGCCAGCGGATGATACTTTTTATTACTCAGATACATCATGGCATTGAAATAGCTGTTCCAGTGGCCCACAGCATAATAAAGTGTGATCACTGCCACCACCGGTTTTGCCAACGGCAGGGCAATACGAAAGAACTGGTCAAATTCACTGCCCCCGTCAATTTTCACCGATTCAAAAAGGCTCTCCGGTATGGAGCTGGAAAAATAAGTACGCGCCACAATCATGTTGTAAACACTTAAACCCCCAGTAACAATCATAATCATAGGATTGTTAATCAGATTCAAATTCTTGTAAAGCAGATAAGTGGGAACCATACCGCCGCTGAAGTACATGGTAATCAGGAAAAACCAGGTAAACAGCGTATGGCCGAACATCCGCTTCTTGCTCATAACATACGCCGTTGGAATTGTCAAAAAAAGATTAAACAATGTCCCGCACACCGTATAGATAATCGTATTGCGATAGCCCAGCCAGATTTCCTGGTTTTCAAAAACGGCCTCATAGGCGAGCGTCGTAAAATCAACAGGCCAGAAACTGATCTTCCCGGTTGCCACCGGAATGTAATCGGAAAAAGATGCTATAACCGTATAATACAGCGGATAGATACACACAAATGTAAGTAACAGCAAAAGCGTTATATTAACCATATCAAACAGCTTGATTTTCCTACCTTTCATTCTCCTTCCCTCCTCTCAGAACAAGCCGGTATCCGTCAGCCGCTTAACCACCGCATTCGCGATTAACAGACAGATTATATTCACAATATTGTTAAACAAACCGATTGCTGTCGAGTAACTGTACTGCCCTCCCAGAATACCGATATCATACACATATGTAGATATTACCTGAGATGCGGAAAGATTCAGGTCATTCTGCAGCAGATAGATCTTGGAATACCCTACTGACAACAGACCGCCCAATCTCATAATGAAGGTAATGGCTATCGTGGGCATGATGCCGGGAATGTTCACATGCCGGATAATCTGCATCCGACTGGCCCCATCCACTCTGGCCGCATCCACCAGCTCCGGAGAGATCGAAGCAAGCGCTGCGATGTAGAGAATGGAACTCCATCCCAGATTCTGCCATACATCAGACCACACATAAATAGAGGAAAAAGCTTTTGGATTGGTAATAAAGGGAATCCTTTCGCCTCCCAACAATGCAATCAGATTGTTGATGGGTCCATTGGCTCGATCCAGCATCATCAGTACCAGAGAGCAAGCTACCACCTCTGACAGAAAATGTGTCGCGTAAGTGACCATCTGCACCGTTTTCTTCAGTCGAATCTGCCTGACTTCATTCAGCATCAGCGCAAAAATAATGGCGCAGGGAAAGGTAGCCAGGGAATACAATGTAATAGAAAGTGTGTTCCTGATCATTTTCCAGAAATCCGGATATTTAAAAAATCGGATAAAATTTTTCAACAATGGATCCAGCCATTCACTTTCCGCAATTCCCAGACTTGGCCGAAAGTTCTTAAATGCGATCTGGATGCCATACATTGGGCCATAGCTGAAAACCGCCACATAAATCAGGGCAGGCAAAAGCAGCACATACAGCTGCCAGCTCTCCCGCAGCCGCTTTATCACATAAGCGCCTGTTATTTTCTTTTTATATTTTTTGCCGTTCACAGATAAAACCTCCTATTTAAAGTCGCTGCGCGACAGCTCTAAAGTTTTGTCTTGTAACTTCCCATGCCCACACGGGGAGTAATTTTCAGCTGCAACAAAGCATCTGAAAATTCTCCCGGGCATGCTCGTTTCAAGACTGGGGTTTCGTCGCTGCGCCACAGCTCTAAGCATCATATGGAAATGGCGGGCGGGAAGATACATTCCCACCCGCCTAAAGTACTTCCGGAACCGGGATCAATTGCCAAAGGTTGCATCGATAAAGCCAGAATACGCATCCTTATAGATATTGATATAATCTTCAATTCCCAGATCTTTCAGCTCATTCTGATATGCATCAAATTCATCCAGAGAACGCTCGCCTGCAATGAATTTCGCCGTCTCCTGTGTCACATAATCATTGATAACGGTAGCATAGTCATCCGCTTCTTCCTTCTGCTCCAGAGTCAGGTAAACCGGCGGCAGAACGATAAAGGTCAGATAATCTTTCATGGCATCTGTCTGTATAACGCGCCAGTGATGATCCCAGTTGTCATCATCAAAAATCGAAACGTCCACCACCGGCATCTCCACATCCTTGCCTGTCAGCACATCCTTAACCGTCCGATACTCCATGGGATTCTCCACACCTGCCAGCTCATAGCGGAAGGATTCCATATGATCGAAACGCCCCGCCACATAATACCACGCTGTATTGCCATTTGTGAGAGTGGCTGTACTGTCCGCTTCCATCCTGGCGTTAATTACCCGTCCATCCTCTGTAATCCACCAGCCGTTGTCATCTATTTCATCTTCTGTCCCCTTCATGGGCCCGGCCTGGTAATAAGAACCGCCTTCATCACTGTACATGTAATCAAGAATAGAAGCAATCAGCTCCGGATACTTCGTTTTGGATGATACATAGGTACCCAGGGAATATCCGGCATTTACATGAGCGACACGAGTGTCATTTACATTGCTGGACAGCGGGGACAGAGCTACCCAATCCTGCCAGTTGCTCTCTGCCGGCTGCAAAGTACTGTCTCCGAAGATACCCACAATTCCTTTCGCCACATTCGCCCGATTGGCATCCTGGTCCAGAGTAAAGTAATCCGGCGAGACCAGTCCTTCCTTCAGCATGGTATTCAGTGTCTGCATAAATTCTTTGGCTTCCGGTGTGTATGCAGGCAAAGTAATCTCCCCGTTTTTAATGGCAAAATTCGTTCCGTAGGTCTGACCGCTGCCATAGAATCCCAATGCATTCCAGATATAATCCTTAATCTTATTCTGGTTGTCTGAGACCGGAATCAGCTCTGCCCCGACGCCGCCGGGATCCTGCGCTTTAAATGCGCGGGCAACCTCAAGGAATTCGTCCAATGTAGCAGGAATATCCATACCAACCTTATCCAGCCACGCCTTATTGATATTGACACGGATGGTACCGGAAAATGCACCGGTATTGTTGGCATAAACCGGTCCGCGGATATAAGGAAGGCTGTATACTTTTCCATCCGGCGTAGTGGAAGCCACCAGTGCATCCGGATAATCCTCCAGCGCTTTCATCAGATTCGGCATCGTCTCTTCATTCATATAGGGTGTCCAGTCCAGAAGCATCCCCTCGCCTACACCATAGGTCATGGCATCTGTGGTAGATAATCCCATCCACATGATATCCGGAAGGTCATCCGCCATAAAAAGCTGACTGATACGCTCGTCGCTGTTGTCTCCCAGATCTTCCAGCTCGAATTTTACATTAAATTTCTTTTCCAGATGTTTGAAGGCCCAAATGTCTTCAAGGGCTGCTGTCTGCTCTGTATGAAGCTTGGTCGCCAGACGCAGAACCGGAACCTCGCCCGAATCGGCCCCTCCATTATTTGCTTGAGTCTGTGCCGCTGCCCCTCCCGAAGCTGACTCTCCTGATCCCCCCGAAGCCGAGTCGTTTGTGGAGGAAGACGGTGAAGAGGAACAAGCTGTCAGTCCCAACACCATACTCCCGGCTAAAAATAAAGCTGCCACACGTTTCTTCATAAATACCTTCTCCTTTCTTCTCTTTTTTCCATCATTTGTTCGCATTCGGCATTCTTCAATGCAAAGTCCAAATCTTTATTGTGCATTTTTTTCAGATTTGAACCTGCGCTCATTGTATCACTGTCTATTTTGTCCATTCAAATCCCAAAAAACAAAAAACCTCCCAAAAACCGATGGAATTCGGCTTTTGGGAGTTCTGGGGATTTTGGGGGAACCGCCTTGAAAACGCGGAGTTTTAAGGCAACCCTATAAAACATACCTCTCGATTTTGCAAAAGTGCTCTTTCGTCTTCTTGTTATAACTGATGCCTACCAAAAGAACTTCACCCATATCATTTTTAAGCCCTTGCAGATAATCTCTTTCTTTTATCTGTGCAATCGCACCTTCAACACATTCATCCCACTTTAACTCTACAATAATATAAGGATGGCCATTGACCTTTGGCTGTAAAACAATATCTGCATAGCCGGTTCCTGCAGGCAGTTCCTGACAGATATGATAGTCGTCTGCCCTTCCGATATACGCAAGCATCATAACCATACGCAAAGCCTGCTCATTATTATAGTGAATCGGCGCAGTATATCTGCTGTGTATCTCCTGTATCCTCGCGGCAACCATCTTACTGTCCATTCGAAGGGTCGCCTCCATCAATTCATCTGATGCCTGAAGCAGCCTGAAAAGTTCAGGCCTTCCTCCATTTCTGATTGCCCTGATGAACTCACCGCGTACCTCTTCATTGGGAATATATACTGCTCTCGTACCTTCATCATAAGCCAAATACCCTAAATGAACCAGCAACGTCAGCACATCATCTTTAGATTTAAAAGACGTCATATCGTTCTGAAATGCACCTGTGTCAATTTTACATTTTTGCCCTGCAAGCATTTGCATCAAAGCTTCTTTCAGACCATCTTCGTTGAGATCAATATACAGCTGCAATGCCTCATAAGTCTCTGTATTTGTCCAGAAGCTTTTCGGTTTTCTACTCCTCATCACATCCACGACAGATTTTGGATTATAAATGTGAAGTTCTTCCGGAAAGACATATCCATCATACCAGTTTTTTATTTCCTCCAAATCTTTTCCATACTCTAAACAGAGCTTTTCAACCTCTTTTTCCGTAAAACCAGTGTATTCCACAAATATTTCCGGACCGGTCATGGAATATTCATCAAATATGTTGAGCGCCGAATGCGTACCATATTTTTTGATGGGAAGAATGCCCGTCATATAAGCCAACGACACATATGTTCTGTCCTTAAACAGATCTTTCAGGAAATCCAAATACCATTTTTGTGCTTTTGTGTTATTGGGGGCTTCCCTGAAAATGCAATCCCACTCGTCAATAATGAAGATAAATCCTCTTTTTTCTCCTGAATCCCACATATAAATATCTGCCAATACTGTCGGAAGATGTTTTCCTCTCGTTTTGGTCTGTTCAGGATATTTTTCTCTCAGCTCCTCCAATACTACTTTTTGCAGATATGAAACAACCTTCTCCGGGTCACCTGCCCCGCTTAAAATCTGCTGCATATTCAAAAAAATCACATTATATTGGTTTCTGTGTTCTTCATAATCATCCGCCCTGGAAATTATTTTATCCGCAAACAGATCCTGCGAATCACACTCTCGATCATAATACGCAGTCAACATATTGGCTGCCATAGATTTTCCGAATCTGCGTGGTCTGCTGACACAGACAAAGCCATCATCTGTTCCGATGACACTGTTCAGGTATTCAATCATTCCTGTTTTATCTACATAAATCTTCGCCTTTAAAGCCCGCCTGAAACCTTCATTTCCAGGATTCAGATAATGTCCCATGGCCTCCCCTTTCCAACTCTCGCGCTTCACTGAGTCCGGCGTATTGCTTGTTTATCCACGGTTCCATCTTACCATATATAGTTACACCCTTCAAGCAAAAGCGCTGAACCATAATTTTGTCGATCGCCTGTTGCGTTTTCAGGTCCTCAGCGCAGCTGCGAGGGCTGCATACCGGTCAGCTCTTTAAATTTCCTGCTGAAGTTGGAAGCTTTCCGATACCCAACTTTCATTGCCACATCATTCACTGTCAAAGACCGTTCTTCTGTCAGCAGACGCTTTCCTTCCGCAATCCGCAGCATCGTGAGGTATTCCTTGAAGGAAAACCCCGTTTCCTTTTTAATCATGCTGCTGATATAATCGGCGCTCAGCCCGAAACGGTCAGACAGCTCCTGTAAATTGATATCCGGATCATAGGCATTGGCAATCACATACTCTACAAGCAGCTTGGAGACATCACTGCCGGTGAGCCGGTTCTGTGAAGTTTTGTCTGTCGCTTCCAGTAATAATTTCTGCAGATCGCAGAGTATCATGGGAATATCCGAAAGCAGGACCAGAGAATTCACCTCGGATTTATCAATTTCCATTCCATGCGCCTCCGCTTTACAGAGAACATTTTGCAGAAACTCATACAGATTTTGCTTTCTCAGCAGACTCTCTGTAGAAGAACCCGCCAGAAAACCGGCGATTTCACGGCCAACTTCCTCCATCCCGCTCTGAGAGCCGGATTCCGCGGCCGCAACCAGTCTTTCAGCCAGAAAGTCTGCCTGAATGCGCTTCTGTGAAGCAGAAGTTCTGCCCTGATAGCTGCCGGCAGTCTGTGCGGACATCATGGAAAGCGGCAGTCGTTTCGGAGAATCTACCGGACGGCCCACACAGATTTCCAGCGAGCATTCGGCGGCAGCCAGCCGAAGCATCTCTGTCACCTGCTGATGTGTGACACTATTGTCATAACCTGCGATAACCGCTGTCGTATCCATATGCTCCATTACCACTATATAAAAATCAATGTTAAACTCTTTTAATTTTTCCAGCTCCTGTCCCAGAATCCTGCTGACATCCGACTGCCCCTCTTTTTTCATCAGATAAACACAGTACAGTGATCTTTCAAATGCAATCCCTGTCATAGACCACCGTTCCAGCATCCCTTCACTGTACTCGCCCCGCAGAATCAGATTCAGCAGATGATTTCTCAACTGGTAACGGATATCCGCATTCATCTGCGTCATACCACCCAGAATCGAATCCAGCTGCCGGAAATTACGTTCAAATTTTGAACTGTCGGGCATATACTTCTCGATCAGCCGGTTCAATGGAAGCAGGCTCACATGAGCCATAGCAAATGCTATCAGAAGAATCAAAAGCCCGCAGGAAATGATAACAGCATAGAAAATGGCAGAATCCTGATTCAAAAGCAGCTGCCATCCTTTCAAATGCAGCGGCGCATAGAGACTGACCTTCCCGTCAGCGGACATAACATTCATACAATCGGAAGCATTCGTCAATGCCGTACTCTCCCTGTCCGCATTATTAAAAACCAGTTCCCCATTCACCATAACGGCATATTGCTCCGGCAATCCGGCACACACCTGCTCCAGATATCTCTGAATCTGCTGTTTGGTCAGCACAAAACAGAGCACGGCATTATAGGCATTGGTTTTATCATATCCATAAAACCGGACAGGAAACACTGACACTATATAAGGTTCCGAATATAAAAAGGAAATGGTCGTTTCATTTAAGATCTGCTGAAATACCTCCTCTGTCTGTTCATAAGGAATTCCAAGCACCGACGGTCCGTAATATTCAAAATATGTCGTGTTTCCTGTGAATGTATATATCTTTTTCTGTGAGCGGTAAGCCAGAAAATAATTCACTGACAGCGGAGAATAATTCGCATATTTCGTAAAATCTTCCAGCAGCACCACATCCCGGTATGAGCTGCGGTTCAGAACATTGGGCCGGTACTTTGCCTCAATCCCGATCTGCAATGCGATACTTTCCAGCATCTGAAACTGCTTTTCCAGATTATCGGCCGCCAGCTGCATATTTTTCTGTTCATTCTTCCTTTCCGTCTGCAGCAGCCTGTCAGAAGAATACCGGAACGCACCGACCAGGATAACGCCGGAGACCACCAGAAGCACCATAAAATAAGCCGTCACATAGCGTGAAAATGTCTTGATATTTCTGATTCGTTCGCTCACTGTTTTCTCCCTTCTCAATTACTGCTTTTTCCCTGAATATTCCCATTTATTACAATATTATTGTTCTTATTACTATAGCAATATTTCGGAGAAAACACAATGCGCTATCGAAAAAATAATTTCTTCCCCCTATTGCTTTCCGACAACATATCCCTTAAACTATAAGTACCGGCAACTTTGCGGGAGGACACTTGCATGTGTATTTATGGAAAGGAATAATCATTTTATCAAACAAATAAAGGAGGCGCGAAAAATGCTGAAGCGTGAAAACGCAGAAAAACTGGAAAGGTTTATCGAGGATTTCTATCGGGACTTAAGCAAAGTAAGAATGGATAAGTGGAATTACGAAGACGGCTGTATCCTGACAGCAGCCATCCAGCTCCATGAAGCCACCGGAAAAGAGCGGTTCCGGGATTTTATCCTGGAATATATGGATTCCTATGTGACGGCAGAGGGAGAAATTCTCCATTATAAAAAGGAGGACTTTAACCTGGATAATATAGCGCCGGGCAGAGCAGTGATTTTCGCTTATGAGCAGACAGGAGAAGAGCGCTATCGCAGAGCCATGGAACTCCTGCTCAGCCAGCTGGCACAGCAACCCCGAATTAAGGCCGGAAATTTCTGGCACAAGCAAATTTATCCCAACCAGGTATGGCTGGATGGACTGTTTATGGCACAGCCCTTTTACGCTGCTTACGACACAAAGTACGGCGGCAAGGTCCGTTATGTGGATATCACAGACCAGTTTGAATTGGTACATAAGAAGATGTTCTGTCCTCAGAAGAAGCTTTACTATCATGGCTATGATGAATCCAGAAGCATTTTCTGGGCAGACAAAGAGACCGGGTGCTCCGCAAACTTCTGGCTCAGGTCCATCGCATGGTTCCTGATGGCGCTGGTAGATACCATGGAGGAGATGGATAACTGGGCTTACGACTATTATCGGCAGCTACAGGATATCTATAAGGAGAGTATCCACGGCATTCTTGAATACCGCCATCCGGAAAGCGGACTCTTTTACCAGGTAGTGGACCGGGCAGATACCCCAGGCAATTATCTCGAAACCTCCGGCTCATCCATGACAGCCGCCTCCATCCTGAAGGCCTGCCGCCTCAAAGCTCTGCTGGCTGAAAAATATCAGCCCACAGGAGAGGCGATTCTGGAATCTGTAATCGAACAGAAGCTTCAGGAAAAGGATGGTATCCTGACCCTGCAGGGGAACTGCAGCGTGGCTGGTCTGGGGCCTCAGGAAGGCAGAAGAGACGGCAGTGTGGAATATTATCTGTCCGAGCCGGTGACCGCAGACGACAGAAAAGGAATCGCCGCCACTTTCATGGCTTATGCCCAGTATCTGAAGCTGCAGGAGATGTAATTGTTTGGCTTACAGCATTATCCTGCTGCAGCAATTCAGTGACCTGTCTGGGCTGTTACGAACCTTCTGCCGAACTTTACACCTGTCTGCCCAGACAAAAATTTTAATAAGCAACAGTATCCACATAAACTTACAGATTACAGAAAGGCATCTACTATGGAAGGAAAAATCATTTTTAAGACAGCCCGGAATTTCGTCCTGGAAGTATTGGATCCGGAAGCTGATTACCGGACAAGAGAATACACACTCTACCTGAACGGAGCCTACTATGTGAGTACCGATCAGACTATCCTGTCCGTGTACGGTTTAAAGCCGGATACGGATTATGAAATACAGCTGAAATGCGGAAATGATGTCTCGGAAATCATTCCTGTGCATACGGATTACGAATATGTCACTCTGAACGTAAAGGATTTCGGCGCAAAGGGAGACGGCATCACTGACGATACCGCCTGTCTCCAGGCAGCTGTCATGACGGTTCCCGAACACAGCCGTGTCTATGTGCCGAAGGGAACCTATCGCTTTACTCATCTCTTTCTGAAAAGCCATATGAAACTGGAGCTGGCAAAAGACGCCCTGTTGCTGGCCATTCCCGACAATGAGAAATACCCCATACTCCCGGGAAGGATCGAAAGCTATGACGAAGAGAGTGAATTTCTCCCCGCCAGCTGGGAGGGCAGTCCCACGGACACCTATGCCAGCATTATCACCGGCATGTATGTGGAAGACGTGGTCATCTATGGGCAGGGCACTATAGACGGCGCCGCAGATTTCCACAACTGGTGGGATTTGAATAAGCGGAAAAATGCTCCGGCCGCAAGGCCTCGGATGATGTTCCTGAATCACTGTAAAGACATTGTGGTACAGGGAATTACCTTCCGGAATTCTCCCTCCTGGAACATGCACCCTTATTTCTCTCAGAACCTCCGTTACCTGGACATCAGGATTGAGTCGCCGGATAATTCTCACAACACAGACGGCATCGACCCTGAATCCTGTACCAATGTGGAAATTGCAGGGGTATATTTCTCCGTTGGCGACGACTGCATCGCCATCAAGTCAGGCAAAATGTACCTGGGAAAAACGTACCGCACACCTTCCAAAGATATTCTGGTACGCAACTGCTGGATGGAGCGAGGACACGGCGGTGTGACAATCGGCAGTGAGAACGCAGGAGGTGTAGACAATATTTTTGTAAAAAATTGTTGTTTTTTCAACACAGACCGTGGATTGCGGGTAAAAAGCAGACGGGGGCGCGGAAAAGATTCCTATCTCACAGGAATTACCTTCGAACATGTAAAAATGGATGGTGTCATGACCCCCTTTGTCATTAACTGCTTTTATTACTGCGGACCGGACGGAAAATCCGAATATGTAGCCTGCAAAGATCCCGTCCCGGTGGACGAAAGAACCCCTAAAGTGGGCAAGATCTCCATACGCAATGTGAGATGTACCAACTGTCATGTGGCCGGACTCTACTTTTACGGACTGCCAGAGTCGAAAATCGAGAGCGTCGAGATGGAAAATGTGTACATTTCCTATGCCAAAAATGCGCAGCCCGGAGTCGCAGCCATGATGACCGGCTGTGAAAAGGACAGCAGGAAAGGTATTTTCGTCAGAAACGCAGAGCGTGTAACCCTGAAGAATGTCATACTGGAAGGGAACAGCGGAGAAGCTTTGGATATCGAAGGTGTGGACCAGTGGAGCTGGGACTGAATATAGACATTTGTGATACTCTGAAAATAGAAATATTGCGCCGGGAACATGTTTGAAGATTGCTTCTTGCCAGATGTGCGTCACAATTTGTGAGAGATGAAATCATCTTACAGATGATTGGTCAAATAAAGGACGCATAGCGAGCTATGTAACCTGAATTTGGTCCAAAGATACTGCAAAGCGGCATGTGCAGATGGCGGAAATGAATTTTCAAACACACTCTACAAACTTACATGAATAAAGGTGTAACAATGGCACAGAAAAAGGATATGACTGCCGGGAAGATTACCCTTCCCCTGATTACTTTTACTATCCCCCTTGTACTGGGAAATCTCTTCCAGCTTACCTATAACGCGGCCGATTCCGTGATTGTGGGACACTATATAGGGGAAGGCGCCCTCGCGGCAGTAGGAACTTCCGCTCCGCTGATGAACATTGTCCTTCTGCTCATCAGCGGTCTGTGTATGGGCGCCAGCATTCTGATGAGCTCCCAGTACGGTTCAAAGGACTATGCGGTGCTCTCCCGCCAGATCAGTACCACCTTTCTGGCAGGCTGCGGATTTTCAGTTTTTTTCTCTGTTTTTACTATCCTGCTCTCCGAACCGCTGTTAATCCTGATTCGAGTTCCGGAAGAAGTACGCGGGCAGGCAAATCTTTATCTGCGCATTATATTTGCAGGTATTTTATTTACCTTCATCTACAACTTTCTGGCCAATACGCTCAGGGCACTGGGGGACAGCAAGACGCCTCTGTACTTCCTGATTGCCAGCGCCATCCTCAACATTTTCGGCGATATCCTGACGGTAGCAGTACTTGGCCTGGGTGTTATGGGAAGCGCTGTCTCTACAGTACTCAGCGAAGCCGTGTGCTGCCTTCTCTGTGCCCTCTATATCAAAAGGAAGATACCGCTTCTGTGTCTCGGCAGAGGATGGCTGGTATTTGACAGAAAACTGCTTCGAAAAACTATCGCCTACGGCAGTACAAGTGCCTTGCAGCAAGTATGCCTGCAGATTGGGAAAACGGTCATTCAGGCCATGGTCAACAGCCAGGGTGTCAGTGTTATGGCCGCTTTTACCGCTGTGAACAGAGTAGATGATTTCGCTTATACGCCCCAGCAGAATATCGGTCATGCCATGACCACCTTTATCGCTCAGAACAAAGGTGCCAACCACAGAGAAAGAATCCGAAAAGGATTTCAGAGCGGCATTCTCATTGAAATCGTATATTCGGTTTTTATCTGCACTACCATTCTTTTTACAGCACCGTTTATTATGAGTCTGTTCACCGACAGTAAAGATACGGAAGTCGTGTCTCTGGGTGTCTCCTACCTAAGGCGAATTGCCATTATGTACCTGCTGCCCGGTTTTACCAACGGCATACAGGGGTTCTTTCGTGGTATAGGTGATTTAAAGGTCACTCTGTACAGCACCTCAATGAATATGTTGGGAAGAGTGGCAGCCGTGTACCTGCTTCTGATGGTATTCAACCTGGGCTTTGTCAGCCTGGCCTGGGCTAATTTTGCAGGCTGGATTGTAATGCTGCTGTTCGAAGTGCCCTTACTCACCAGACAGATGAAGTGGCTTGCTTCGAAAGAACAGAATTCTCAGACCGAATATAGAAGCTAAACGACTAAAACACAGCAAACCACAACTGCTGAAATATGCAATTCAGTGGGCAGTCTGAACTGCCGCACTGAAGTAAATCAGAAATCGGGGGTATGAATGAAAGACAACTTAATCCGAGACAGATTGAAAGACAGAGAGCTGAAAGTATTCACCACTGCCTTCCTGCTGTTCCTGTTTATGGCAGCACTGGTCGGCATGGCACAGGACGGTCAGGATCCTGTGACTGTAGTCCGTGGATTATGGACAATCATAATTTCCCGGGACGCATTGATAACCGATTATTTTGAACTGGCCGGCTACGGCACCGCATTGCTGAATGCCTGCCTTGTGCTTACCATGGGCCTTTTCCTGCTGCACAGAGAGCAGGTCAAATTCACAGGCCTGACTATGGCAGCCGTATTTATCTATGTGGGCTATGGCTTCTGGGGTAAGAACCCTGTAAATATCCTGCCGATTCTCCTGGGCTCCTCCCTTTATGCAAAGCTGCACGGCTCCCGGCTGAGCCGCTACCTCTATACAGCCCTTTTTGGAACCAGCCTCTCCCCACTTATCACAGAGCTGGTTTATCTGCTGCCTTTTGACTGGAAAATCAACCTGCTGATTTCCATCGGAGCAGGTATTTCCATCGGTTTTATTTTACCTGAGCTTTCCGTACATACAGCCTCCATGCACATGGGCTTTAATCTGTTCAATGTGGGATTTTCTGCCGGCACACTGGCATTTGTGATGGTATGCATTCTCAAATCCTTTGGCCTGGAAAGTCAGCCGGCAATGATCTGGAGAGCTGGAAGACCCCTATGGATTGGAGCCGGACTCTATAGCTTTTTCCTTCTGACCTTTCTCTATGGTCTGTACCTGAATCAGGGGAAAATAAAGGACCTTCTGAAGATCTGGAAGCATCCCGGCAGAGCAGTGGCAGATTTTGTCCTGATGGAAGGTGTGGGCGGCACCCTGATGAATATGGCCCTGGTAGGTTCCGTCTGTGTTACCTACATCTATCTGATCGGCGGCGACTTTTCCGGTCCGGTAGTAGGTGCCATCTTGACGGCTTTCGGCTTTTCCGCCTTCGGTGCTCATGTCAGGAATTACTGGCCGATACTCTGCGGCGTGTTCCTGTCCACCTTTCTGAATCAGTTTACGCCCACTACCCCGGGGATTCAGCTGGCCGCAATTTTTGCAGTGGGCCTTGCCCCCATCGCCGGACGGTTCGGCGTCATTGCCGGGATCCTGGCCGGAATGCTGCATGTGGCTATTGTCATGTGTACTTCCCAGATGTACGGCGGATTAAATTTGTACAACAACGGTTTCAGCGCCGGCTGGGTGGCTATAATCATGTTGCCGGCACTGGAAAGTTTTATGCTGGAAAAAGACAAAAAGAAAAAGAGGAAAAACGAAAATGTATGACGAGCAGAGGAAAGTATCAAAAATCATGGCTGAACTGACCATGTTCTTCCTGTCGGTGGGGGCTGACCAGATAAGCTCCAATATAGAAAGGACAGAAGAATATGAACGGATTACCTTCCACGCCAATTACCACCCGGATAATGAAAAGGAACTGGATGCACTTCATTGTCTGAATGAACAGAGAAATGACGGGATTGAAGATATCTACTGGGAGCTGGCCGGTTCCGGCAATTTTGGAGAAACCAGCGAACTGCTGCTGGTGGGGATGATGGTGGATAAAGCGGAGGTCCATGTAGAGGACGGTTTTGTAAATCTGACATTGTACAAGAAACTTGAAAGCTGATGCCTGAAGAAATCATTCGGTTGAACTGCCGGATGATTTTTTCATTTCCCTTAAATCCTTTTTCCGGTTTCTGCCGTTCTATATACTATAAGGGATGCATGGTAACTTCGCGTTTAGCAGCTAAAGGGAGACGCCTTGCAGGAGGCACCACCCTTTAGTCACCAAACGCGAAGTTACCCCCACTAAAAGGAGAAACAAGACAACCACCATGTCCGATGAAGAAATGATTGACAGAATCCTCCAGGGTGAAAAATCCCTCCTGGACCCGCTGATAGACAAATATTATCAGGAAGTCTTCCGTTTTTGCTATTACAGAACCGGAAGCGAGCAGACAGCTTACGACTGTACACAGGATACATTCCTGCGTATGCTGCGTTTCATGGACAGCTATGTGGAAACACATAAATTCAAAAGTTATCTGCTCCACATCGCGCTGAATGTCTGCCGGGATTATTACCGTGCAAATCCGCCTCCCACAGTCTCTTTGGCTGAAGACAGTTCGGAGCAGTATGACGGAGGAGCCCAGTTTACCGGACAGTTTCCGTATTCCGAAGAAAACGACGCTAAAAAGTCTGCCTATGAACGCCTTGAAAATTCCTGGGTCATTCAAAAATGTCTCCTGCGTCTGCCGGAATTTCAGCGTGAAGTGATTATCCTGCATTTCTATTACGGTTATAAAGTACGGGAAATCGCCAAAATCACAGACGTGAGCCTGTCTGCCGCCAAATCAAGGCTGAAACAGGGGCTGGGCAAACTAAGAAAGTTTTTTCAGGAGGAGGGTATCTATGAAGAAATCTGATCAGGAAAGAATAGCACAATTTTTACAACAGAATCAGGCTCCAAAGCCCTTGCCGGAAAAGGTTTTCCGGCTGAAACAGGAAGTAAGACACCAGGCGGAATCCATACCTTTTGCAGTTTTGCAGCATTCCTCTCTGCCGGACCGGCTGCTGCGCCAGCTTCCTTATATTTCTCCATGGATATGGCCGGTACAGCTTCTCGTACTTCTTCTGTTTTTCCTGTTGTTGCGCCAGCAGTCAATCCGTGTGGAAACATTGGTGCTTCTGTCCTCCACTGGTCCCCTGCTGGCCATATTACCCATGGCAGATAGCATCAGGAGCTTTGGCTGTAATATGTGGGAAATGGAAGCCGCATGCCGTTATGACTTAAGACAAATTACAGCCATGCGCCTCTGCATTGTAGGCGGCGGAGATATCCTTGTCCTGGCATTTGGGAGCTGTCTTTATGGACAAAAAATGAGTGCGCTATGGGAATTCGGTCTGTATATCCTGTTGCCCTTTCTGGTCAGCAGCTGCATTTATCTCCAGGAGCTGAACCACTTCCCCGGAAAATACAGTGCCTGTCTGCTGGTGTCAACGGGAATCGGGGTCAATCTTACGTGCTGTTTCCTGCTGGGAAATATAAGCGGCCGGATGCATGCCGGTGATATGAAATGGCTGCCCGCCGTCACCGGAGGCGCTGTTATTGCTTTCAGCGCAGCCACAGTTTACAGCGCTGTCAGCCTGTGCACCAATCTGAAGAAAAAAGAGGGAGTAATCAAATGGAACTTAGAGTAGAAAAACTGACAAAACAATACGGCAGTAAAATCGCGGTAGATCACATAGACCTGTGCCTCACCAGAGGCGTATATGGACTGCTGGGTGCCAATGGAGCTGGGAAAACCACATTAATGCGCCTGCTGTGCAACATCCAGACACCCACCGCAGGGGAAATCCTCTATGACAATCAGGAAATCCGTCAAATGGGGGAAAAATATCGCAGTCTCCTGGGATACCTTCCGCAGGATTTCGGCTATTATCCTGATTTCAGCGCGTATAAATTCATGCTTTATATGTCCGCGGTCAAAGGGCTTTCCCGGGGAAACGCCAGGCAGCGTTCTCTGGAGCTGTTGGACACCGTTGGGCTGCTGAAGGAAAAGGATAAGAAAATCAAGACCTTCTCAGGCGGCATGAAGCAGCGTCTTGGAATCGCTCAGGCTATGCTGAATAATCCACAGATTTTGATTCTGGACGAACCCACAGCCGGCCTGGATCCGAAGGAGCGGGTTCATTTCCGGAATCTGATCAGCTCCTTTGCCGCCAACAAAATTGTCCTCCTGTCCACCCACATTGTATCGGATGTGGAATATATTGCCGGTGAAATCCTGGTCATGAAGAAGGGGGCTCTGATGCTTTCCGGCAAACCGGATGAAATCATCCGGAGCGTCAGGGGCAAGATCTGGGAATGTCGTGTACCTGCCGCTGTGGCCAGCCAGATATCGGAATCCTTCGATGTAATCAACCTGCGGAATGAAGGAGAAGAAACCGTTCTGCGCCTGCTCTCGAATGAACTGCCCCTGCCGGAGGCCCGTGAGGCGGTCCCCAATCTGGAGGATCTGTACATGTATTACTTTAACGACGAGGAAGAAGGGAGAGAAAACCATGTGGGAACTGATAAAATATGAATTGCAGAAGCTGGTGGGAAAGAAGCTGGTGTGGGCCTGCCTGGGCGGTATGGCAGTCATGTTGATCGCCATGACCTATCAGTGGCTCTATCCCGGCACAGAAACCGTGCAGTATTTCCAGGATGGTAAGCTGATCATTCTGGAAAATCAGGAAGCCATCCGGACAGCCAGAGCCATCGGCCGAAAATACGAAGGCCCTCTGACAGATGAAAAGGTGCAGGCTATCCTGGCAGAATTTGATATGAAAGACGAAGATATGATGGAAAATGGCATAGATCCTTCTATTGAACGCTATTATTCACACAATTTCCTCTATTCCTCCCTGCAGAATTTTTATGCGCCTGACGGTACCTGGAATGGAATGAGCGTACGGGAGGTTTACGGCGATCTGACCCCCACTCTGAATGTGGGCTACACGGGCTGGGAAAAATTCCTCTTTGTCTCCATTTATACCCTGCTCTCATTGGGCTGTGTAATAACCATTATTCTGGCCCCTCTGTTCTCTGAAGAATATGCCAAAAGAACAGATGCACTGATCCTGACCGGCGCTTATGGCAAGTCAAAATGTGCCTGGGCAAAAATCATTGCCGGATTCCTGATCTCTTTGGTTCTCACGGCATTGGTTCTTCTGATTTTTGGAGCCGTCTATCTCTTCCACTATGGGACGGATGGCTGGAATACTTCTCTACAGCTGAGTCATTTCGATGCTTTTACAGGCATCTCCTACCCCATGACCGCCGGACAGGGTGTCCTGTATGCCCTTCTCATGTGGTTTACCGCAGGGCTGACACTGACGGCGGCCTCCATCCTGATATCCGCCATGGCCAAAAGTACCTTCACCAGCCTGGTTATATCCTTTGTGGTATTCGTGGTGCCCATGTTTCTTCCATGGAAGAGCTGGGGCATTTTAAACCTGCCCGCACAGTTTTTCCCCATACGGCAAATGCAGCTGGCAGATATTTTCAATTATCCCCTGCTGAAGGCTGGAGATTTTCAGCTGAATATCATATGGCTGGCGCTTCCTGTTGCGCTTACAGCCACTCTTATCTGTATTCTTTATGCCAGACATGTATTTGCCTGTCATCAGGTAATGGGATGATGGGATCTTCTGTGCACATGAAAGACAAAAAGGGGGCTTTGATTCAGCCCCCTTTTTTAATCCCCAATCTCTTCACTTCACCATTAATCCAAAATACAGAAGCACCACTGCCCCCAGCGCAATCCGATACCAGCCGAACACCTTAAAGTCGTGCTTTTTAATATATCCCATCAGGAAACGAAGCACGAACAGGGATACGATAAAGGACACCACTGTGCCTACGATAAGCAATGTCAGCTCCAGCGATGTAAATGCAAAGCCGAACTTCACCACCTTCAGCAGGCTGGCGCCAAACATCACCGGAATGGCCAGAAAGAAGGTATACTCTGCCGCAACGGTCCTGGACACACCGATCAGCAAAGCCCCCACAATGGTGGCGCCAGAGCGGGACGTGCCGGGAAAAACAGCCGCGATCACCTGAAACACACCAATCATCAAAGCCGTCTGGTATGTAATCTGTGACAATTTCCTCACCTTCGGCTGCCTTTCTTTATTCCAGTTCTCAATGATAATAAACGCCACACCGAACACAATCAATGCAATGGCCACGCAGACGGGATTGTAGAACAATGCGTCAAATACATCGTCAAACAGAATCCCGATTACCGCCGCAGGAACACAGGATACCAGAATCTTAAACCACAGGATCCAGATATCCTTTTTAAAATATGTCATAATTCCGGTTCCTCTCTGTTTCTCCCGTTCCTTTTTTGTCAGTGCAAAAGGCCATATCTGACTCCAGAACAGCACCACCACCGCCAGAATAGCCCCCAGCTGAATCACCACATCAAACATTCCAAAAAATTCTTCGCTGACGGTGCCCCCTGCCTCCACTGTCTGAAAAGGCATCAGACTTTCCACCAGAATCAGATGTCCTGTGCTGCTGATGGGCAGCCACTCGGTAATTCCTTCCACAATGCCATAGATGATTGCTTTGATAATTTCGATCATTTTTTATCTCCATTTCTTTCTTAATTCTGTCTTATTTCACTTTTCTGCCGCGTCTTCTTCAGCTCTCCAGAAACCGCTTCATTTCCCCATAGCAGACCTTAGCGTCTGCATACCCCTGCCGATAAAGCGCTTTGAGCTTCTTCACATCCTTCTCCACACGGCCTACGTTACCTGTTTTTTTCGGCCGTATCACGAACACCTCTCCGCTTTTCCGCAGTCTCTCAATGTATGCGGCCTGTTCATTATAATGCATATGCCGCTCCGCTATCCTGCTTGCCACTTTTGGATAGCGCCAGTATCTTAATTTTGTCAGCCAGAAAGAAAGCCATCCCACAGGCCCTTTCTCATAGCCCGTCTCTTTGGTCATAACAACCACATTTTTACGGTTCCCATCCATAATGGACTTCTGCAGCGGAAGAGAGTCGCTGATTCCTCCGTCCAGATAAAATTTCCCGTTAATTTTCACATTTCTCGACACAAGAGGAAGCGAAGCGGAAGCCCGGATTTTATCGATATCTTTTCTCATATCCCGGATGCGGAAATATTCCGGCCTTCCGGAGGCAATATCCGTGGCCACGCTGTATGCCTTTCCCTTATACTGGTTAAAAGTATCATAATCATACGGATTCAGATACTCTGGAATCAGATGATAGCACATCTCCACATTAAACAAATCGCCTGTGGTCAGCAGACTTTCCAGGCTGCAGTATTTCCTGCTGTCCAGATAGTCAATACAGACGTCCAGCGCACGTTTTCTCTGCTTTGACAGATAGCTGCACATGCTGCATGCCCCCGCCGACACACCGTATACGCTGGAAAATTCGATTCCCTTATCCAGGAAAAAATCAATTACACCGGCGGTATAGACCCCCTTCATTCCGCCGCCCTCCAGTATCAATCCTGCCTGATACATCTTCATCCCACCTTTCAAAATCCTTCGGCTGGTTTCGTCGGTATCATATACTTCGATCCCTTTCTCCAGCCTATAGCCTTCTCAAAATATCGGCAATAACCCATCTGCCTGTCCAGCCTGCCAGTAAATTGATTCCTCTCTCAGCGATACACTTCCTTCACAAATCGTCTCAGTGCCGCCAGCGACCGCTCCACCTTCTCCGTATCAATGCAATACGCCATACGGAAATAGCCCGGCGCACCGAAAGTATCCCCTGGCACCAGAATCAGATCATATTTTAATGCCTTCCGGCAGAATTCCTTCGCATCTTCCTCCAGCGCTCTGGGGAAAATGTAAAAAGTCCCGCCCGGCTTCACACAGGTAAAGCCCAGTTCTGTCATTTCCTGATACAACAGATTCATATTCGTCTCATAGACACTTAAATCCGCTGTCTTATCCAGCACTTTAGCCACCGCCAGCTGTATGATGGACGGCGGACAGTTATGCCCGATGCCCCTGGAAATCTGACCGCACATATATACCATATCTTCCGCATCCCTGCAGGCCGGGTTCACCGCCACATAGCCGATTCGCTCTCCCGGAATAGACAGGGATTTTGAGAAGGAATAGCACATAATAGTATCGTCATAAAATGCGGACACACAGGGGGCATCCACTCCCTGAAACACAATCTCACGATAGGGCTCATCTGATATCAGATAAATAGTATGCCCGTATTCCGCTGATTTCTTCCGCAGCAAATCTGCCATCCTCTCCAAAGTTTCCGCAGAATATACTACCCCCGAGGGGTTGTTCGGGGTGTTGATCAGCACCGCCATCACCTTTTCCGTGAGCATTTCCTCGAATTTTGCAAAATGAATCTGAAAGCTTTCCGTATCCGGCGGCACCACCTTCAGCACCGCCCCTGTCAGATTCACATAGGGGCCGTATTCCGGAAAATAAGGCGCAAAGGTCAGAATCTCGTCCCCGGGCTCCGTCACCAGCCGGAAAGCATGGGCCAGGGCTCCGGCCGCTCCCACCGCCATAAAAATGTGTTCCTTACGATAAGGCAGTCCGAAGCGTTTCTCCAGAGACATCGCCACAGCCTCTCTGACACCGGGAATACCCAGGCTGGGACTGTAGCCATGCAGCTCATTTGTTCCCATCTGCTTCAGCATACGTATCATTTCATCCGTAAATTCCCGGGGAGCCGGCACAGAAGGATTCCCGAGACTGTAGTCAAACACATTCTCATACCCGATTTCCTGCCCTCTGGCTGTGGCAAACTCCGACAATTCTCTGATCACAGATTTGCCTGACAGCATATCCTTATATTTCTGAACTAACATAATCCATTATCCTTTCTTAAGCTCTTTCTGACTATTTTACCACATTTCTCATGCATTACAAGTAGTGCAGATCAATTCTCATCACGCAAAAAAGGGCGGGATTTCCCCGTCCTTTCCTGTCTGTTCAGCTCTGTTATTCCTCTTCCGCCCACACAAGAGCACATTTTACGGCCCGTTTCCAGCCTTTCAGAAGCTCTGTCCTCTTACCTTTTTCCATCACGGGCTCGAATATTCTTCCAATCTGCCAGTTCGTCCTGATTTCTTCCTTATTCTCCCAGTAACCCACCGCCAGCCCTGCCAGATAAGCCGCCCCCAGCGCCGTAGTCTCGATGCATTCGGGCCGCTGCACCCGGGTATTCACAATATCGGCCTGGAACTGCATCAGGAAATCATTGGCGCTGGCGCCGCCGTCCACCTTCAGATTCTTCAGGCAGATTCCGCTGTCCTGCTCCATGGCCTGCAGCACATCCGCCGTCTGGTAGGCAATGGACTCCAGGGCAGCGCGAATGAAATGTTCTTTCGCACAGCCTCTTGTCAGACCCACCACAGTGCCCCTGGCATACTGATTCCAGTAGGGCGCCCCCATACCTGCAAAAGCAGGTACCACATACACGCCGGCAGTATCCTCCACCGCCTCGCAGTAGCTCTGGGACTGTGCGGCACTTTTCAGCATTCTCATGCTGTCCCGAAGCCACTGTACTCCCGCGCCCGCCACAAATACACTGCCCTCCAGCGCATATTCCGGTTTCTCAGATGTCCCCGCGGCAATGGTGGTCAGCAGTCCGGACCTGGACACAATCGCGTCATTTCCCGTATTCATCAGCAGAAAGCAGCCGGTTCCATATGTATTCTTTACTTCCCCCTTCTCGAAGCAGCACTGTCCGAACAATGCCGCCTGCTGATCTCCGGCTGCCCCGGCAATGGGAATCTCTCCTCCCAGAACGGAACTGTCCGTATGCCCGAAGACAAAGCCAGATGGCCGCACCTTCGGCAGAATCCCCGCCGGAATCCCGAACCGCTCCATTATCTCCTCATCCCAGCAAAGTCTGTGGATGTCGAAAAACATGGTCCTGGAAGCATTGGTATAATCCGTCACATGCACCTTCCCTTTGGTCAGATTCCAGATAAGCCAGGTATCCACCGTGCCGAACAGCAGCTCTCCTGCTTCCGCCTTTTCTCTTGCCCCGGGCACATTCTGCAGAATCCATGCAATTTTGGAAGCGCTGAAGTAAGCATCCGGCACCAGTCCCGTCTTCTCTCTGATCTTCCGGTCAAATCCATCCGCTTTTAGCGCCTCAATCATATCGGCGGTACGCCGGCACTGCCATACAATGGCATTGTACACCGGCTCACCGGTATTTTTATCCCAGAGAATCGTAGTTTCCCGCTGATTTGTGATGCCCACAGCAGCTATCTGCTCTGCGTTTACCCCCGCCATGGCCATGCATTCCGTGGCCACCGCCAGCTGAGAAGACCAGATTTCCTTCGGATTATGCTCCACCCAGCCAGGCTGAGGATAAATCTGAGTGAATTCCTTCTGTGACATAAAATGAATTTTTCCTGATTTTTCGAACAAAATACAACGGGAACTTGTGGTGCCCTGATCCAGGGCCATTATGTACGTCTGCATATCTTCTGCCTCCTCCGTTTAATCATTTAAACTGACTGCCGTACCGCCCTTTACCTCTACAGTTTTCTCGTCATTCACTTTCAGCCACACACTGCCGGCACCGGGATTATAAACCATTTCGTTATTACCAGAAAATTTCAGGTTCCCTGCCGCATCCATATAGTCAATGATTTCAATGTTAGCGGCATACCAGATGTCTTCCCTTCCGCCCATATACCTGCAGAATTCTTCTATTACATTCCAGTTATCTCTGTCATCAAATTCATAGCTGTGTCCCCAGACATACATAAGCTTTAAGTACTGTTTTTTCTGAAACTCAGCAAAAAATTCTGCCTTCTTCATCAGTTCAGGATCATTGTGATGACAGGTGGGATGCCACTCCAGCGGGTCCGCAGGCAGCTCATAATCTGCCCTTGCCTCCACTACCCGGCCATATGCAATGCCAAGCTGTCGAAATAATTGCTTGATTTCTTCACTGTAAGAACCGTTTGGATAGGCATGGCCCCGGACCAGGCTGCCTGTGAGTGCTTCCAGCCCAATCCGTTCTTCCAGAATTTCTCTCGCCGCTTCTACCAAAGGACAGCGTGCAATAGTCGGATGCGTCATGGTATGTGTTGCCACTTCATGTCCCTGATACAGTTCCCTGATACGCTCTCTCACAATACGGCGCGGATCCTGTCCCATTAACCCGTAATTCAGGTTAAAAGTTCCCTTTATACCGTATTTATTGAAAATTTCAACCAGACGCTCATCCTGAAGTTTACCGTCGTCATAGCTCATGGTGAGCGCTTTTGCTTTTCCCTCCGGAAAACATGTGTACACTTTCATTGCCTTTTGTCCTTTCCTTTGTTCACAATTATGCAGCTCTTCTCATTCCTCGTAACAATACAAATCAGACTCTCTGGAGTAACACACCACTTTTCTGCCGCCTTATTTATGTACTATATAGTTTATACTCTCGAACAGACTTTTTCAATAGTTCAATATGAATAAAGGCCGGCATCACGCCAGCCTGATCTTATCCATCATCCTCTTCGGCAATACTGCTTCATAAATGCCGTAATACTCCTCAAATGTCACTGTCCTGCCAAAAGTCAGAATCTCCATCTCCACCCCGAACAAATTCACGACAAAATCCATAGTCTTCATTCCATTTCGCAGGTAAAACCTTTTCCGGCGCAGACGTTCTTCCGCATTCTCCGCCTGCGCCGCTTCTTCTCCCAGCGTGGTTTCAATCTCCACCACAAGGCTTCCGCGGCCATAACGTTCCCGCAGCTCCCGAAGGGTACTGCTCCCCGATCCGCCGCCCTGGTATTCCGGAGCAATGGCAAGGTAATCTAACAGTGCCAGACCATCGGCCAGCAGCATAATTGCCAGACCGCAGAACTGTCCCTCCTCATTCTCTATAGCCAGGATGTCAAAAAATCCTTCCGCACGTTTTTTCAGTATCATGGAAAATGGCTTCTTCTCCGACTTCGGAAAGGACTCCTCATATAATTTTCTGACACATTCCAGCTGTTCTTTCGTGTTCGCTTCCTCAATCCTGAACGACATAATAATCCTTCCCTTTTTGCTTTTCAGGTCTCATTTTCACACTTTGTCCCAGACAGTCAGCCACAGCCCTGCAGCTTATCGGTTATGACAGTCACCTCTATGCGGTAGCCTCATGATGAATCTGAAGCTCATACAGCTTCTTGTAAATCCCATCCTGTGCCAGCAGCTCCTGGTGGGTTCCCTGCTCTCTGATCTTCCCCTTCTGCATGACCATAATGCAGTCCGCATGCTGAATGGTGGAGAGACGATGGGCCACCATAATTGTCGTCCGTCCCTGCATCAGCTTTTCCAATGCCTCCTGAATCAACAGCTCCGTCTCCGTATCAATGTTGGCGGTCGCTTCGTCCATAACCAGGATGCTGGGCTTGTGAGCAAGGGTTCTGGCAAAGGACAGCAGCTGTCTCTCCCCTGCGGAAAAGGTGGAACCCCTCTCGGATACCGGCTCCTGATAACCGTTCGGCAGCTTCTCGATAAAATGAGAAGCATTCACATACTCCGCGGCCTCTTTCACATCATCAAGTGTAATGTCTTCATCATGCAGCCGGATATTGTACTCCACATCTCCTTCGAAGATAAATACATCCTGCTGCATCTGACCGATGGCGCCCCGCAGCTGCTTCTTGCTGAGCCTGCGGATATCCACTCCGTCAATGTAGATATTTCCTTTCTGTATGTCATAATATCTCCCGATCAGATTCAAGATTGACGACTTTCCGGCGCCCGTCGCACCCACGAAAGCCACTTTCTCGCCGGGTTCAATGACAAAAGACACATCTCTCAGAACATAATTCTCGTTGTCATAGGCAAACCACACATGGGAGAATTCAATCCTTCCCCTGATCTCAGGGAGAATAACCGGGTTCTCATCCTCTTTTACCAGCGGTTCTTCGCTCATGATGGTAAATATCTTCTCCGCCGAAGCAATGGAAGACTGCAAAGTGGAAAACTGCTCTGCCAGCTCCTGAATGGGCTCAAAAAAGGATTGAATATACTGAGCAAAGATGTACAGTGTACCGATGGAAATCACATTTCCCATGACTTCGCCGCTGCCCACACCCAGGACAATCATCAGGGAAATAATGCTCAGAATGTATATCAGCGGCCGGAAAATGGCGAATACCATCATTTCCCTGTAGCCTGCACGGAACAGCTTATAATTCTTGTCATTAAACTCTTCATACTTCCGTTTCTCTCTGCCGAATATCTGAATGATGCGCATACCGGAAATGTTCTCCGACAGAAAAGTATTCACATCCGTCAGCCGCGTTCTGGAGATGCGGTAGGTCTTGCGTGCAATCTGGCGGAATACCACGGTCAGCACCGCCACAATGGGAAGCAGTATGAAGGAAATCAGCGCCAGCTTTTTGTCCATCATCAGCATCACCACAGCCAGTCCCACAATCTTCACAATGTTGCGGAACAGCCGAACCAGAATGCCGGAATACATTTCATCCAGCGCCTCCACGTCATTGGTGACGCGGGTCACCAGCCTGCCCACCGGTGTCAGGTCAAAATAGCGGCTGCTCAGCGACTGAATATGGGCATACAGCTCCTTGCGCACAGTGAGAATAATGCTCTGCCCCATCTTCTGCAGCAGCCAGGTCTGGGTAATGTTGAACACAAAGCTCAGCACCAGCACAATGGCATACTTTATGGTAGTCTCCACAATTACATCGAAATTCCCCTGCTCTTTGAACAAATCGATGGCATCACCGATCAGCATGGGGCGGTACAGATCAAAACCTGTCAGCGCCAGCACCAGCGCCAGACAGATAACCACCCACCCCACGTAAGGTTTCATATAAGAAAGCAGGTGCAGCAGGGCATTGCCCTTGTAACTGGACTCTATATTATCATCGGTTAACGTGCTCATAACACCCTCCAATTCTTCTTTCTACCCTTCAAAGCCATTACTAAGACTCCAAATCCACTTCTGAAATCTGCCGCGCAGCTTCGGAGCTTCTCCGCCTGCCTACATGGCTGTCAGCTCCTGCTCCAGCTGCTGCTTCTCATAAATATGGGCATAGAATCCTTTCAGCCCCACCAGTTCTTCATGTGTGCCATACTCTGTCAGCTCCCCTTCTGTCAGCACCGCGATGTGATCCGCTTTCTGCAGCGTGGAGATACGATGAGCAATGATAATCGTGGTCTTCCCCCTGCGCAGCTCCATCAGATTCTCCAGAATCTGCTCCTCGGTATCCGTGTCCACGGCAGACAGGGAATCGTCCAGAATCAGCACCGACGCATCCATCAGAAGCGCTCTTGCAATGGAACTCCTCTGCTTCTGTCCGCCCGACAGCGTCACTCCCCGCTCGCCCACCAGCGTCCTGTACTCTTCCGGAAAACCCATGATATTGTCATGAATACAGGCTGCCTTTGCCGCTCTCTTGATACTGGAGCGAATCTGCGGATGGTCTCTGAGCCGCTCCTCCAGACCGAAGGCAATATTTTCCTCCAGCGTATCCGAGAACAGGAAGTTATCCTGGGGCACATAGGCCATATCCCGGTGCAGTACCGCCAGCGGAAACTCCGTGATAGGCCTTCCGTCCACCAGAAGCGTCCCTTCCTCGCAGTCATAGACCCGCAGCAGCAAGTCAGCCAGACTGGACTTTCCACTTCCGGTTCGTCCCAGAATCCCCAGCATTTCTCCCTCTTTTACATGAAGACTCACATCCCTTAACACCGGTTCTTCACCGTCCGGATAAGTAAACGTCAGATGATTCAGAACGATATCCCCTCTGATATGTACATCCCTGTTCACAGAATCTTCCGGCACCTTATCCACAATATCCGGTTCCTCCCGGAAGATACTGGCGATCCTCTGAAATGCTGCCGCCGCCTGGCTGAAATTATTAATACAGTCTCCACAGGCAATCATGGGCCATACCAGCATTCCGATATAAGAATTAAACGCCACGAACTGACCGATGGAAATCTGCCCCGCCAGAACCATCTTCCCTCCAAACACTAACGTCAGAAGAAGGCTGATTCCCGTGACGGTATCCAGCGCCGGTCCGAACATAGCCCGAAGCTTTACCATGGAGAGATTCTTCTCCATGCTGTTCTCACTGGCTTTTTCAAAGGCTCTGAAATCCTCTTCTTCCTGTACGAAAGCCTTAACCACACGAATTCCCGCTATGCTCTCCTGCACTTTATCGGACAATCCCGAGAAGGCTTCCTGACGCCTGGTCTGTCGCTTTTTGGCCTCTATTCCATAGAAATAACATCCCACTGCCACCAGTGTCAGCGGGACAAATGCCATAACTGTCAGCTTAAAATCCACATCCAATATCATTTTCAGCAGGACCATAACCGTCATCACAATGGCGTCAAAGGCTGTAACCACCGCAGGTCCCACCGCCATGCGGATGGCTCCCAGGTCATTGGTAAAACGTGCCATCAGATCCCCCGTCTTATGAGCATTGAAATAGCGGGCGGAAAGCATCTCCAGATGCCCGAACATATCGTTGCGCAGACGATATTCAATTCCCCTGGCGGAACCGAAGATGCAGAATCTCCAGCCAAAGCGCCCCAGCATCATCACCGCACCTGCCGTGAAAATTTTCACAAGCAGAAAAAGCACACCTTCTCTGTCCAGTATGCCTTCCGTCAAGCCGTCAATCACTTCTCCTATAAACTGCGGAATATACAGATTTGCCGCATCCACTGCCAGCAGAATTACGATACCTGCCAGATAATACCATTTATACTTCCACAGATAGGGAAACAGAGAAAATTTCTTTTGCTTCATATTTGTACTGTGCATTCCACAACCTCCTTACCGTCCAGCAGGTGCTGTGCCTCTCCTCTCATAACGGCATGGGCAAAATCATGAATATCATTCAATTTCCGGGAAAATATCATTCCTCCGTACAGCATCTGTGTACTGTGCTGGTCCGATCCGGCTGTCATGGGCAAATGATGCTTTTCTGCATAGGCCATTGCCATTTCGTTATACTCCGGATGCCTTTTTCCGGTCAGTCTGCCCATATGTGCTGCGTTCAGCCCTTCCACCGCATCCACATATCCGGGGAACAGCTGCACCTCAGATATGTAAGAAGCTTCTCTGTACGGATGGGCATGGCTGATTATGCCTCCGCCCTCATGTACCAGCTGAAACTGTTCTTCCACTGTGGCGTCCCTGATTTCCGGATGCGCCAGCAGCCATTCTTTATCCAGCCCGTAGACCAGGAACTCCGGCCCGTGATAGCCGGACTCCCAGCCGAAAAATACCTGAAGCCCCAGCCTGTCTCCCTCCGCCCTGGCATGTTCATATCCCAGGCAGAAGCTTTCCACCCATTCCTCCCAGGGCAGAGCTCTGTCCACAGCTGTATTCCCATAAAAGAAATGATCTGTCACTATAATGCCGGTATAGCCGCATTTTGCATAGGCCCTTGCCATCTCCGCTCCGCTGCTCTTGCCGCAGGCGCTTCCTTCACTGGTATGCATATGTGTCTCGTACCAAAAACCTTCCAACTTCATCTCATCTTCCCAGACCTTTCAAACCGTCGATTCTCTGCCTTCCTTCTTGTCATTGAATTCCCCGTCTCCAGGCATACAGTTCTCCTGTCGGGCTTTACCAATCCCGTTCAGGCATTAACATCTATTGTACTCCACGTCCGGTACACGCGTCAATACAGTAGCTGATATTTTCTTGCCGCAGCAGTCTTGCCGTAACAGTTCAGCGCCCTGTCTGAACTGTTATTCCCGGCAATCCCGAAAATGCGTCAGCGCCAGATGTCTCGACACATTGTAGGTTCGAATTCCCATGTTCTCTGTATTCCGCTGCATTTTCCGCATCCAGTAGTATCCGAAACCCATCTGTACATGACGGGCATTCCCGGCATCCAAATCCCATGCTCCCCATGCGCTTGTGTCAGCAGCATACTGTACGGCATCCTCCGTGTAAAAGGCCTCCATATCATAGCCAAGCTCCTTCAGATAGGGCACCAGAACAGGCGCCGCGTCCGCACTCAGACTTCTCAGATAGTAATAATCATTATAGGGCTCCTTCGCCAGGAAAAAGGAGTGATATGCCATCCCATCTTCCCGCGGGGCGTTCGCCACATTTACCTTCGCAATCAGATAATCCGGATGTGCAAAGGATAGTATCAGATACAGCACTGCCACCACGGCTGCCTGATAACGAAACAACGGAAATTTCTCCTTAAATATATTCACCACCACACCCGCGAACAGAAGAGTCAGCACCACCAGGGCCCACAGCACCAGAATCCGAAGATATGTCAGATAATAACAGCGAATATACATAATCATTCTCACCGCACTGGATGCAATCATCACAAAGGTGCAAAGTGACATAAGCGTCAGAATAATCTTCAGCACTGTGCTTTCTCTGAAGAATTCCATACAGCACAGCACAATTATCAGATTCAGCAGACTGACTGCCAGCAGCTGGAAAAATCCCTCTCTGGCATACATGGCATAGGTATACCCCTCCGGCAGTCTCAGACTTCCGAAAAAAAGTCCTGCAATCTGTATCCCGGAAAATAACAGATACAAAAGAGTCAGCATCCCTGTCACCGTGATTGCCAGGACAGGCTCTCCCCTGCGCACATCCGCCACATCTTCCCGTATTCTCTTCTTACACAGATATGCGGTCACGGCATACGCGGCAAAAAACAGGACTGTTATCCGGAAAATTATATTTATAATTCCTCCCAGACTGATGCTTTGCAGCAGCCTCGCCGTCATCTGACGGAATACGGCGTCAGCGCTGGCCAGGAGCAGAAGCACGATTAAGAACAGCGGCAGGGCTATCACAAGCCCCAGCGCAGCGTACCAGACTCTCTTATCCACCTTTTTCCCTCTGCCCTGCCGCCAGGCCGCTCCATCGGTAAAGGGCCGGCCCAGTTCTCCTATACTGGCAAAAATCAGGACACAGATACTGCCCAGATATTTCCCCAGCTTCCACTGCGAAGTCTGAAAGCACTGCCTCAGCAGCAGGCTCATCAAAAGCAGGAATATTCCCAGCTTATTAAAAAATATCAGGAACCCGTCATCTGTGCAGAACGTGGAAATCCCCAGCAAAACCATGGCAGCCATGTAAAATCCGCTTCCTTTTTTTACAGAAATCCCCAGTCTTGCAAAGGACAAGAAGAAAAATAAGAGGCTGCCTGCCACGAAAAAAGGGAATGTCACCCCGGAGCCGTTTCTATACATGCAGAATGCGTACAGAACCGCATATCCGAATGCCAGCGGCCCAATAAAGCCGAAATTCTCCTTCAATCGTTTTGTCTCTTCCGTCTCTGCGGGAACCGGCGGCATGGGAGGTACCGGCGGCATGGGGGGTACCGGTGGTCTTTGTTCTGTTCTTTCCATATCTTCTTACACTCCTTTCACTTCATCAGCTCAGCTTTTCCCTGTACCGAATATTCCTTTACTCCCCGTCCGGCACATATTCCAGAATATCTCCGGGCTGGCAGTCCAGCGCTTTGCAGACTGCTTCCAGTGTGGAAAAGCGTACTGCTCTGGCTTTGTTATTCTTTAAGATGGACAGATTGGCAAGGGTTATGTCTACCTTACCTGCCAGCTCGGTGAGACCCATTTTCCGCTTTGCCATCATGACATCCAGATTTACCACAATTCCCATTTTCACACTCCCTGCCTGTCATCAAGGCATTACATATCATGCTTCACTATATAGTAAGATCATTTTCCTGCTTATACCGCACTGCCTCCGCAAACACACAGGCAAGCACTTTGCTGAACAATCCTGCAATAATGAACACCAGAATCACCACACCCATGGCCACAGTCATATATACAATGCTTCTCACCACAGACATGACTACAATAAAAAAGCTCCAGTTCCCCATCTTCTGCAGACTGATGACATTTTCCTGCACAAAGCAGTCTCCCTCCAGCACAGTCCTGAAAATCTTCCTCAGCTCTCTCACCAGAACCACCGCGGCCACACCGAGCACGAAATAAATAATCACCGACTCCTCGTAATGCTCCACCATATACGGAAACTGCTCTCCGATTTTCCGGATGCTGAACGGCAAAGTCACCGTCACAGCAATCCCCGCATAAAACATAAAGTCCAGAAGGTATTTTGTCCATGCGGTCAGGCAGTTCTTCTTCATCCGGATATCTTTTTTCTCTTCCATAATCACCTCAATTATCAGTTCCGCACCATAGCCCGGGTACATCCGAACTGTTATGCTTCCGCTGTTCTGTAAGGTAATATAGCACTCTGAAATTCGAATGTCAATATATTTTTATTGTTTTTCAATAAACCTCTCCTTCCTGTTCTCTCTTTCTGTCAATAATGATACTTTCCTTTCATTCCCACCAGGAACAGAATCGTCACCACTGCCGCCATCAGTTCTGCCGCCACAATGGAAACCCAGATTCCGTCAATTCCCCAAATCAGCGGCAAAAGCAGCACTGCCGCCATCTGAAACACAAGGGTCCGCAGAAACGAAATCAGTGCGGACACCAGCCCGTTTCCCAGGGCCGTGAAAAAAGAGGATCCATAAATCGCCAGCCCTGCAAAAAGGAAGGAAAAGGAATACACCAGAAACCCTCTCAGCGTCAGTTCCAGAAGCCCCTGGTCATATCCCACAAAAATCGCAGAGAGCGGTCGGGCCATTACTTCTCCCAATACTACCATACCCACAGAAAAGGTGCCCACAAGAATCAGGCTCTTTCTGAGCAGCCCTTTCAATTCCCCGTGGTTTCCCGCGCCGTATTGGTAACCAATTACCGGCGCCACACCCACAGAATACCCGATAAAAACAGCCAGGAAAATCATACTCACATACATCAATACTCCATATGCCGCCACACCGTCCTCTCCTGCGTACTTCATCAGCTGTGCATTATAGAGCATGCCGACAATGGACATGGAGATGCTTGACATCAGCTCGGAGGAGCCGTTTGTACACGCTTTCAGCAGAGCTCTGCCGTCATATTTCGTCCTGGTCAGCCGCAGAAGACTTGTATTTGGGCGCAGAAAATAAACCACCGGCGCAATCCCTCCCACCAGCTGACTGAATGCCGTTGCTGCCGCTGCTCCCACCAGGCCCCAGCGGAATAGCCCTACAAAGACAGCATCCAGCACCATATTAGTCACTCCTGCCGCCACAGTGACGGCAAGCCCCAGCTGCGGCTTTTCTGCCGTGATGAAAAAGCTCTGAAATTCGTACTGCAGAATAAACGCCGGAAGCGCTGCCAGAATAATCCTGCCGTATAGCACACAGTTATCCAGCATGACGCCTTCCGCCCCGAGCAGTGCCCCTACCGGACGGATAAAGACGATTCCCAGTATTGCTATCACAATACCGCAGCCAAAGGACAGATACACAAACAGTGAAAACAGTCTCTGCGCCTTCTCCTTCTCTCCCGCTCCCATGGTAATCGCAATGATAGCGCTGCCGCCTGTACCGAACATAAATCCTATGGCTCCCAGAATCATCAGAAACGGCATGATAAAGTTCACCGCCGCAAACGGAGTCTTCCCCACAAAATTAGATACAAAAAAGCCGTCAACCACACCGTAAATCGACGTAAAAATCATCATGATAATGGATGGCAGCGTAAAACGCAGCAATTTCCCGTAATTAAAATGATCTGATAATTGAATTTTCATTATTCCTTCACAACTCCTCGTATAATAAGTTTGTAAGCAAGAAAAACAGCTTACAGACTTATTC
>CAJUQT010000039.1 GCA_910588225.1 uncultured Acetatifactor sp. | reverse complement strand
GCCTTCCAGCAGAACATTACAGGGAATTTGCCTTCGGCTTCAGGATCATAAAGGTCCTTGCAGGAGGCACCGCTCGTTGTGAATTAAACGCGAAAATTATACCCCTTTGACACTCTTCACACAATGCCTTATAATACTATTTACTAACCTTTTGTCTACAATTATAATTTTTGTTCAGCAATCGGAAGGAGACACTTCATGTATACCGTAACATCAGGCGGATATAATTCCAGGCACTCATCAGACTTCTTTATGTTCAGGCCTAACGGTCTGGCTCATCATGTTCTGTTAATCGTGAAATGCCCCTCTCTGTTCCAAATCGGAGGCACGGAAATTACAGCCTCTCAAAACTGTGCCATACTGATACGTCCGCACATTCCCTATCAATACCACAGCATAAAGGGAAAATACAGCGACGATTGGCTACATTTTGACTGTGACGATCCTCTTTTTTCCGAAAATGCTGAATTCCTTTTTCATCAGCCTATTCCCATCGGCAGTGCTGCTCAGTTTACCTTGTACATCCAGCAAATTATGTGGGAGCACAGCTATGCTGCTCCGGATTTTCGGTCGCTGAATGTGGATATGCTGATGAAAGTACTTTTCAACAATTTGATTCAGGCACGGCAAAAGCAATCCTCACCGGTTCCCCATAGTCCCTATATCTCCAGGCTGCAGAACCTGAGGCTCTCTCTGCAGTCACAGCCCGGCAAAAATATTACACTGCAACAGGCGGCACAGGAACTGGATATTAGTTCTTCCTATTTTCAATATCTATACAAACAGTTTTTCGGAATTTCTTTTAAGGCAGATTTGATCAATATCAGAATTGACTATGCGAAAGACCTGATTCTGAACAGCGGGTTGAAGTTGACGCATATTGCACAGCTGTGCGGTTATCAAAGTGAAATTCACTTTTACCGGCAGTTCAAAGCCAAAACGGGAATGACGCCCGGAGAATATCAGGAAAAAACACAGGGAATCTGAGCTTTCTCCGGCAGCCTGCCGTGGGAAATTGCTCAGATTCCCTGTTACGCTAATCGTATTTAGCCTTAATTTTTATGATGTTATTCTGGCCCTTTTCTTAAAGAAATCGCCGATAAATCCTTTGATTTCCTGAGGAGGTGTTGTCTTCAGCAGATAGCCTGCCGGCTTTAGGGGCAAAAGTTGCTGAAGGCGCTCTTTATCCACGGTTCCCGTGAGAAAGATAACAGGAATATCCACAAACGCCTCTTCTGCACGAATCATTTCCAATACCTGTTTTCCGTCACAAATCGGCATTTCATAATCCAGCAGAACCAGATCCGGTTTATCCAGAGTGATACATCTAATTGCGGCAACGCCTGACTGCGCCTGGGTAATTTCATAGTCCTTTTCAAAAAGTTCCTTCATAAACTGCAGCACCACAGCAGAGTCATCCACTACCAGTATCTTCTTTTTTTCATCCTTTTCCTTTGCATTCTCATTGAGATATTTCTGAATTTCATCCATTACATTCGCTGCTTTAAGAGGCTGCCCTGGCGTTTCCTCCAGCATGTGCGGCGCAAGCATGCAATATGCAAAGTATCCCTTTCCTGTATCGAACAACAGGCTGCTCTGAGGATTATACCGTTCAAATACTCTCTCGAACTGCTTGTAAGGCAACAGATTTTCCTCTACTATCTCAACCTGTCCGTCAGCAGAAAAATGAGACATGATTCTCTCCACAAACTGCCTGGATATGTACCTGGCAGCATTCATCATCATGACATTTACTTTCTCGGCGTCGGAATCCACAAGGCTGCCGACTGTATTCACCAACAGTTTCTCATCAAAAACCAGAAGAAATTCCCATCTTTCTCCTTTTTGGGAGCCATAGACAAGACGATAATAAATTCCGTTTCCGAATTTTTCTCCGCTGTAGCTTTCACTGATTACCCGTGCCTCCAGCTGGAACAGATCATGCAGCTGCTGAATGATGGTCTTCTTCATAGCCGCCTGTTCTTCCTCCGGCAGCAGCTCAGTCCATCTGCTGGAAACTCCGCCGGTAATGGCCCTGTCCTCTATCATAGTATGTCCAATAAGCCACCCTGCACATACGCCCAGGAAATGTGACACTGCCTCCGGAGAGTAAAAGGACTCTTCCAGCTCCTTCTCAATCCCCGGAAGTGTCTTCTTACGAAAGATATCATGCAGACGTCTGTGAGTTTCATATCCTTCATACCCGATGGATGCCATGTACATTTCTTCTTCCGCAAAATGCTTCATGGCATGGCCCTTAAAAAACTTGATTCCCTCCTGATATGCCCAGCGGCTTTTTTCGTCATTTCCCCCATAGGCAAACAGCTTATTCATGATATTGAACAGCTTTTTATGTTCTCTGTCAATAATATCAACTCCAATGCTGTATCTTTCATGCCATACAAACTTCTGATTGTCCATTTCAGCCCCCTGACTATAATGTTGAATTTAATTTCATATGATTTAATTATAAACTGAATTATATTAATTCCCTTTTGGCAGCATTACTGCCCCACATCTCTATAGTATTATAATATCCCTCATTCCTGATTTCAAGTCCTTTTTATGGCTTTCTTGCCATCACGCAATACCAGTCTGTATCATCAACAGAAATATCCAAAATACCGACAGGGAAATTCATGATTTCAATTTCCTTATACCCCATTTTCTGAAGCTTATCCAACAGTATCTTCCTTCTGACAGGGATATAATGCTCCTCAAACTCCTCCTTCTGAAAGATTCTATTCTCCCTTTCAAAAGTATACAGAAGGTGAAAAGTCATGGAAGCATCTTCATTATAATCCCATACCTGAATCAGATTGATCCTTGTATCTCCATCAAAAAAAGGATTATACAGATAAAACCTCTGTCTTTCTCTCAAAATTTTATCCCAGTTTCTCACATCAAAATACAGATATCCCCCGGGGGTAACCAATGAATCCATCTGCTCCAGCGTTTTACACACGTCCTCATTGCTTACATAGGGAAGGGAATTCCCGGTGCTGGCCACACAGTCATACTTCTCAGAGAAGTGCTCTGCCACTGCTCTGAAATCGCAGCATTCAAGCTCTAAATTAAGCTTCTTCGCGTCAGCTTTTTCCTGGCATTTCTGCAGCATTGCTTCGCTCAAATCCGATCCGGATAATCGTACTCCCAAATCTGTCACTGGCAGTGTGACATTGCCTGAACCGATACTCACATCCAGGAATGTTTCTATCTGTCGATTTTTCAGCAGCGTTTCCCAATGTCTTCTGTATACATTATATCGGTATTCATCCTCCAGCAAATCATAAATATCCGCTCTGCCGTATATACTTCCCATGTTTTCCTCCTTCTTCAAAGACGTAGGGCTTTACCATCCAGCCGGAAGCTTCAGAATAACCCATGACATTTCTCAGCCGAATTTCAAATTCGAGACTGCCAAATCCGGTTAACAGCAATCTCTTCTTATTTATTGTATGCCCTCGTCATTTTTTGGTTAAAAAATTTGTCAATGTATGCCGTTATTACTATCAGTATATTATATTTCTCACAAAAAAGCCATATTTCCATTAAAAAAGGCCTAATCTGGGAAAATCCCAGACAGGCCTTCTGATTATACACGACAATCTAAACGAAACCACTCTTTCATTACACCAAGCACCTGTACCAGCTCCTCCTCCGCTATAATGTAAGGAACCATGGCATACAGATAGTTCAGAAATGGCCGGCTGAATACGCCTCTCTCACAGGCGAACTGCTGATAGCCGTTCAAGACCGTTCCATCCTTCACTTCCACACAGACACATCCTCCCATTATCCGCACTTCCCGAATCTGTTCATGAGACAGGCTCTCCATCTCCCTCTTTGTAATCTCCTCGATACGATGAATCCTGGCCAGATAATCGCCCTCTTCAAACAGCTCGATGGATTTCAGTGCAACACTGCAGGCCAGCGCATTTCCCATGAAAGTAGGTCCGTGCATCAGGGCCTTTTCAGGCGCATCTCCATAAAATCCTTCATACACCTTATGGTTGGCAATGGTAGCCGCATGTCCAATATACCCTCCGGTCAGCGCCTTGCCCAGCACCAGGATGTCCGGCAGCACCAGGTCCGCCACAAAGCGATTCCCCGTCCGCCCGAAGCCTGTGGCCACTTCATCGAACACCAGCAAAATGCCGTATCTGTCGCACAGCTCTCTGGCTCGCCGCAGAAAGGAGACGTCGTACATCCGCATGCCTCCTGCCCCCTGGAGCAAGGGCTCCACGATAAAGCAGTTCAGCTCTTCATGGTAAAATTCAAACGCTTCTTCCAGAGCCGAAATCTCTGTGGGAATGTGAATGACATCTTTTTTCTCCCCATATGCTTCCAGAATGAAGTGGTAATCTTCATCATCTCCCACTTCCATAGTTTTAAAGGTATCTCCATGATAGGCATGGGTCAGAGACAGGACCTTCGTCCTCTTCTGATCTCCCTGATTCACATAGTACTGCAGAGCCATCTTCAATGCCACTTCCACAGCCACACTGCCCGAATCCGAGAAAAAGCAGTAATCCAGATCTCCCGGCAGCCACTGAGCCAGTTTATCAGCCAGCTTCCGGACCGGCTCATGCGTAAGTCCACCCAACATTACATGAGAGAATCTTTCCGCCTGAGTCTTTATGGCCTCAGTGAGAGCAGGATGCTTGTAACCGTGGATAACACTCCACCAGGAGGACACGGAATCTATCATTTTCCGTTCCTTCGTGTATAAATATACGCCATCAGCGTCTATGATTTCGTATGGCGCTTTCATTGTCTTCATTTGTTGATATGGATACCAGATCATAGGATACCTTCCTTCTCTTTTTACTCTCATTTTCGGACCAGACACCGCTTCCCTTGTCACTGCCTGTGTCACTGGAAATCATTTTCACGGCCTTGCTCCGGAAAATGCTGCCGTTTCCACAAAGTATTGACCTACCGTAAATTTACACCATATAAAATTCAGCAGCAGTTCAGTGCCCTGCCTGAACTGTTACAAAATTCACGCTTCAAGTCTCATACAGGGAAGCCAGCAGCTCCCCCTCCATGGCAAGGTCCGCCGCCCCTTCCTCCACACAGGCAAGAACCTTCAATCCTGTCCTGTGTTCACACACCCGTACATTGTCCTCCTCCATCACATTATCCGCATGAAAACGGTTGAATATAATGCCTTTGATGAGAATTCCCTGGGAACGCATGTATTCCGCGGTCAGCACCACATTGTTGATGGTGCCAAGCCCTGCGTCGGCAATAAGCAGACAGGACAGATTCAGCCTGGTAATCACATCCTCCAGCCAGATTTCTTCTTCGTCGAAGCAAACCGGGCAGAGAATGCCGCCACTCCCCTCCATGGTCACATAATCGTAGGCGGCACACACTTCCCGGAATCCTTTTTCCACCACATCCAGCCGCACCGGATTTCCTTCCAGCCGCGAAGCCAGATGAGGGGATACCGCATTCTCATAGATATAGGGGCACATCTGTTCCAGCGGCTGGTCAATGCCTGAAACGTTCTTCACATGGAGCGCATCTCCCGGAATCAGGATGCCGTCACTTCGGCGCTCATTGCCGCTCATGGCCGCCTTATAATAACCTGCACGCCTGCCGCTTTCCTTCAGCTTCTTCAATATCAGGCCCGTCACATAGGTCTTGCCCACATCCGTCCCTGTTCCCACAATAAATAATTTTCTACTCATTACAAAGCTTCACCTCAAATCCCAGACTTTCTACCAGCTTCCTGTCTGTCTCCACCGTAATCCCGGCCGTGGTCAACATATCCCCCGAAATAGCCGCATTGGCACCGCCCCGGAAGCAGGCTTCTCCCATGTCTCCCAGAAGCCCTCTTCCTCCTGCAAGCCGAATGGAAGCCTCGGGTATCAGGAAACGGAACAGCGCCACGCATCGTCTGGCTTCCTCATTGGTCAAAGGTTTTCTGTTCTCCAGAGGCGTCCCCGGAATGGGATTCAGAAGATTGACAGGAATGGACTTCACCCCCAGCTCTCTGGCGGTAAGGATCATGTCAATGCGGTCCTCCATGGTCTCTCCCAATCCCAGAATCCCGCCGGAACACACGGACAGCCCCGCTCTTTTCGCTGCCTTCAGAGTATCGATTTTCTCCTGATAAGTGTGGGTAGTACAGATATGGGGAAAAAACCTTGCGGAAGATTCCAGATTACAATGGACTCTTGAGGCACCGGCTTCCCTGATTTTCCGGAATTGTGCTTCTTCCAGCAGGCCGAAGGACACACAAACCTGTATGCCCGTTTCTTCCCTGATGACACGGATACTTTCACAGACCTGCTCCACCTCGTGGTCTGACAGCTTTCTGCCGGATGTGACAATGGAGTAGCGAAGTACTCCCTTCGCCTGATTGTCCCTGGCTCCCTCCAGCAGCTTTTCCGTAGTCAGAAGTCCATAAGCTTCCGTACACTTGGCCTGGTAGTGGGCACTTTGGGCGCAATATTTACAATCTTCCGAACAGCGGCCGCACTTTCCATTGACAATGGTACAGAGATCAAAGCCCTGTCCGCACTTTTTTCTGCGAATCTCTTCTGCTGCTTCCGCCAGTTCTTCCAGCGGAGCCTCCGCCAGCAGCAGTGCTTCTTCTCTGGAAATCTCCCCTGCGGTCAGCGCTTTTTCTCTCAGTTCCTGTACAATCCCCATGATAATACCTTTACTCCTTTCGTAATTCACTATTGCTCTCCTGACCGATTGCCGCCGCTATAGCCTCTGCCGCCGCCGCCAGCTCTTCCTTTGTGTGAGTGGCCATCAGTGCCGCCCGCAGCATGGCCTCTCCTTTTTTCACCGTGGGATAGCGGATAGCCGGAATGAAGAATCCCTGCTCCATCAACACTTCGGACACCTGCATGGCTTTTTCTTCTTCTCCGATTCGAATCGGTATAATGGCAGTCTCCGAACAGACATCTATTCCATTTTCCTGAAGAACTCTGCAAAACCACCTGATATTCTCCTGAAGTCTACGCACCCTCCAGGGTTCCTCCTCTATCAGTTCCAGGGCCCGCTTTGCCGCCGCCATGGTCACAGGAGAAAGGGAAGTGGAGAAAATGTAGCTTCTTGCCCTGTTCTTCAGATATTCCGTCAGGGTGCGGGAACCGCAGACATATCCGCCTTCTGATCCGATGGCTTTGCTCAGGGTACCCATGAGAATATCTGTCCGCCCTTCCATATGAAAATGTTCCTCGCAGCCCCGTCCGGCGGCCCCTATTACCCCGGTGGCATGAGCCTCGTCTATCATAGACAGCAGTCCGTATGTATCCGCCAGCTCCACAAGTCCGGGCAAATCCACAATATCCCCGTCCATGCTGAACACCCCGTCACTGATAATCAATCCCGGCTGTCCGGAATGCTCTCTGATCTTCCTTTCCAGGTCCTTCATGTCATTGTGCCGATAAACCACTGTCTCCGCCCTGGACTGCCGACAGCCGTCAATGATACTGGCATGGTTCAGCTCGTCGCTGTAGATAATATCCCCTGCCCGACACAGGGCGGGAAGAATGCCGCCGTTTGCCGCAAAGCCCGTGTTGAACACCAGTGCCGACTCTCTCCCTTTGAAACGGGCCAATGTCTCCTCCAACTGTATATGGCAGACAGTGGTGCCTGTGGTAAGTCTCGAACCGCCGGAACCTGTGCCGTATTCTGCCAGCACCTGTGAAGCATATTCTTTAATTCGCTCTTCGTCACAGAAATCCAGATAGGAATTGGAGGCCAGCATCAGCATATCCCTGTTCCGGTACCGGATATGGGCGCGCTGAGAGCTCTCGATAACTCTTATCTCACGGTACAGATGCTGTTCCTGAAGGCCTTGCAGTTCCACTTCTATTCGCTTCCATTTATTCACTGATTTCTCTTACCCTTCTTTTATATCCTGTTTTTCATTCCACATTTTCTCATTCCGCAGCATTCCCTTCATCATACGTAAAAAGCCTTCTGTCCTTCTGCCCGGAATCCTTTCTGCAGCTATTTATGACCTCTCATTTTACCTGCTTCATGGTATATGTATCAACACCTTCTGCTGCTGGAGATATTGAATGCATTCCTTCCGCTCCTGTTCATTCCCCCGGAATAAAAAGACTCGTCCCCCGTCAGGGCTTCCCAGCTCTTTCAGCCTGGTAATGCGCACATAGCCAAACTTTTTGGAGGCAATGTAACCGGTAACATAATCCGGGTCGTCGGAAATGCACAGCTCCGCAACTATATTGGGATGATTGACTACCTTGGTAGCCAGAACCAGTGCTTCATTAAAATGGTTTTTGCCGCCGCAGGCAGACTTCCTTTCCATATCTTCTGTCTCCATATCCATATAGGTGGCCCGAATTCCCCGCTCTCTGTCAGGCTCCAGACGCTGCAGAGTATCCGCATCCAGAAGTATGGCTCCCCTCATGGCATAGCTCTGCTTCCAGATGGCCAGAATCTCCTCCGCCCGCTCCAGTCCCAGCCTGTGCAGATATCCGCTCACCACTTCCATTCCTTCCCCGGCATTGGAAGTCTCCACAGTGGTCACGTTTAAAGCAGGGAGATGCAGGATTTCTTCTTCCTTTACAGCCTCAATTTTCAGATTGATGAAATCCGGCTTTCCCTTACTGTGCCCCAGGGCCCGGGTAAGGAGACGGGAGCAGTATTGCTCCAGCTCTTCTTCCGGAATGATTTTCTCCGCTCCGGATATATGACCTTCCTCTTTGTTTGACGCTCTCATTTTGATGCTGTACCGATTCATTCTTACTTCCTCTGCATTTCTTCCATGGCATAACCAGTCTGTACCCCTGCTCCCGGTACATCCTCTATGTTCTTCGCCCTTTTCTGAACTTCCTCAACAGTTCAGCCGGCCCCTCATGTCTCATCTGCCTGTGTCCCTGGTGCATCGCCGGCTCAAAATCAGGAATGCGTCAGGGCCCCTGTCTCTCTCCTCACCAGCCGCTTCATCACCGGATACATCACTGACGCTCCCACCGCCGTAAATACCATTCCCGGCAATGCCGCCGCAATCAATGCCAGCGGATTCGTGCCGGAAATGCCGCCAAGCACTGCTCTGCCGGCCACTGTTCCCAGAGGGCCGCTGACTGCAACCGTTACAGGATTTACACCAAAAAGAGATATAATTCCGCCTGCCACAAGGCGAAAAATCATTGCAATTGTGACATTTACTATAGTATGGGTCCCTGAAATGAGATTTATGACGCTGGCAAGAACGCCGATTTTCAGATATTTCTTAAAGCCAAAACAGGCGGCTATGCACACGGCAAAAGGTGCTGAAAGCTGAAATTCACAGCCCGGAAGGAGACTGGGAAGTCTGAACATTCCCATGACTGCCAATAGGACCGCCAACAATGCGGTTGTAGTCATTTCTCTGATTTTCTCTTTGTTTTTCATAGGCACCTCATATCATGGAACTATTTCCGGATTCTGTTGCTTTGCAAAGTGAAGTACGGAAGCAATATGCAAAACTCGGTTTCATTATAATCAGGAAAATTCATAATGTCAACCTGTTTGTTTATACAGTTAACATTTTAAGTAACAATTCAGTACTCTGTCTGAATGTTACCATTTTAATAATAAAAAGAAATCAGAGCCTTCTTGATTCTTGACACATACTCTTCTGTCAGGTCAGGGCTAAAAAATTCTTCCACTTTTTATCAAGACTTCTTTCCCCTCAAAGGCAAAGCCATCCTGCTGAAAAGCTCTGTTTCCCCTTCCTTCAGGCTCCCTTCTGCTAACAGAAAATCGTACTTCCGGTACACTTCTTTGATAAGCATGCAAATCTTTTCCCTTGCCATAGCAAAGGTATTCGCCTTTACATCCGCGAAGCTTAAGAAAATCACCGGGTAGGTTCCCTGAAGATTCTGATAACCACTTGCCAGGCAAAATAGGACAGAGTCAGTTCAACAGCCCCAGTCAAACTAACTCTGCCCCATTTTATTTGCAGCTCTTCCTCTAATCCGTCCTCCGCCTGCCCCTGCTCAAACTTTTCCCACAGGCTCATCCCTGCTCGAACTTCTCCCTTAGCTTCCCCAGCGCCTTCTTCTCAATCCGCGACACATAACTCCTGGATATCCCCAGCTTCTCCCCAATCTCATTCTGGGTCACCTCCCGGTTCCCGTACAACCCGTACCGCATAATGATAATCTGTCTCTCACGCTCTGTCAGATTGGCGTCTATCAGTGTAAAAAGTCTTCTGATATTTCCGGTCAGTTCCATATTCTCAACAATATCCGGCTGGTTCTGCTCAATCACGTCCACCAGATGGATCTCGTTTCCCTCTTTATCCTGACCGATGGGTTCAAAAAGGGATACTTCCCGAGAGGACTTCTTCTTCCCCCGCAGGAACATCAACAATTCATTTTCAATACATCTACACGCATAGGTGGCCAGCCGGCCCTTTTTCTCGTCAAAGGTTCTGATGGCCTTGATCAGCCCGATACATCCTATGGAAATAAAGTCCTCTATATCTTCATCCGCATTCTGATACTTTTTCACAATGTGAACCACCAGACGCAGATTCCGCTCCACAAGTATCTTCTGTGCCCGTTCGGCCTCCTCAGGGGAGCCATCGCGCAGTAAACGGATATATTCCGCTTCCTCCTCCTGAGTCAACGGCTTTTGAAACGTCTCCAAATCCTACCCCCACGGATTACTCTTAACATTATTTTATGTGTCAGACTTATCCATGGTTCCTGTCATGGAGAAACGAATTTCCCGGACATTCTATAAAATTATCATTGGAAACTTATCATTCTTCCACACCGTTTTCTGTAAATCGAGAAAAATTCCTCCACAGTTCCGTCTTCGCCGTGGATACCGCGGAAGCACCTGCGGCAAATGCGATCAGAATTTCCTGCACAGTCTCAAGCAGACCTCCCGCAATCACCGGCGCTCTGCCCAAAGCCGCCAGCTTTTCAATGACTTTCGGCAGCAGTCCAGGCATCACTTCCACCATATCGGCCCTGGTGGTCTTCAATGTTTCCTCCGCTGTGCGAACAGACTGCGAATCAACCATAAAAAAACGCTGTACCGTCAGCAATTCCGTTTCCTTGGCCAGGCGAATCATAGCCGCACGGGTACTGATAATCCCGTCTGCGCCCTGTTCCTTCACATACTCCAGTCCCGCCGCATCCTTACCGATTCCCTCCACAAGATCCATGTGCAGAAACAGGCGCTTTCCGGCCTGGTGAGCACGGTCCGTCCGCTCCTTTACTTTTCGAATACTGGGCATCAGATCGAAAATCAGTCGGGATTCGCTTGTCAGCGCAGTTGCGAAATCGGCCTCTGTACGCACTGCCGCAATCACTGTCGGATGCTTAAAGCGTATCATGTCATTTTCCTCTTTCCATGTTTTTCGCCGCGATCAGATTTGCTTCTGTCCCGGCGATATGTTCTATTATAACAGTTCCCACAGTAATTGGCAACCGCACCTTCAACCGATTAACTTCCGCCATACAGTCAAAAAGCTTTTCCTTTGGTACTGTGCGGTCTGTCCGCACCGGAAGCACTCTGCCGTCTTCAGCAGCCGCAGTGCTGGTCAGCACCCGTTCAGGGCGGATACACTCCTGCTCCGCATACTTTGCCCCACGGGGACAGGTGTTTCCCGTAACGCTTACCACCTGGCCATTCTCAATCTCCGCTGTCAGGTCACATCCCATGGGACAGACAATACAAGTCAGTTCCCGTTTCATACCTATAACCATACCTTTCCTGCACCTGCGGACTTTTCGCAGGCACAAACATACTATTCAGGCTTACCACGCATCATCATTTCTCAGGAATACATTTTTCTGTTGTCAAGGGCAATAAATGCAAGTCTGGAAGAAATACTCTACAAAGCGAACTTTGTTCGTCTGGCATTCTTACCTGTACAATTTTACACACTTTCCAGCACAAACTCCAGTCTCGAGCTCCGGCATTTTGCCAGCTGCTCTTTCGTCAATATAAGCGATTCCATCTCACCCGGCTTAACAACAGGCCTCTTTTTCGCAAGAACCGTCTCTCCGTCACAGGTAACCCGGATTTCAGCCTTTCGATAGACATTATCCACTCTGAAATAGACCTTCACATCCTCCTGTCTATCCGCAATCCGCTGGGGAACCGTATAACGGATTTTCCCATCCGGCACAAGCTCCAGCACATTGTCCTGGGATACTTTTCCGGCAATATATGCCGCCGCACTTTCTCCTGCCAGCGCGGCCTCCTCCGATACAAAATCCACCAGATCATGCACATGAAGCACATTGCCGCAGGCGAAAATTCCTTCACAGGAAGTCTGCCTCTTTTCATCCACCACCGCACCTCCAGTTACAGGGTCCAGCCGGATTCCCGCCTCTTTGGACAATTCATTTTCCGGAATCAATCCCACAGACAGAAGCAGCGTATCACAGGGTATTTCCTCCTCCGTTCCCTGAACGGGACGCCTTTTTTCGTCTACCTGCGACACAGTAACTCCCGTCAGGCGCTCCTTTCCATGTATAGCCGTCACCGTATGGCTGAGCTTCAGCGGAATGTCAAAATCCTTCAGGCACTGCTGGATATTCCTCGCCAGACCGCCGGAATAAGGCATCAGTTCACATACCGCCTTGACTTTTGCTCCCTCCAGTGTCATACGACGGGCCATAATCAGCCCGATATCGCCAGACCCCAGAATTACCACTTCCCGTCCCGGAAGGCAGCCCATGCAGTTCACATATTTCTGCGCCGTTCCCGCCGAGAATATTCCCGCCGGCCGGCTGCCCGGAATGTTCAACGCACCACGGCTTCTTTCCCTGCAGCCCATGGCAAGGATCACCGCCTTCGCCTGAATTTGAGCGACACCCTTCCGGCTTACCACCGTAATCAATTTCTCCGGTGACACATTCAACACCATGCTGCCGCAGCAAATGGTAATCTTGCGTTCCGCAGCCATTTTCTCATATTCCCACGCATATTCCGGACCGGTCAGCTCCTTCTGAAAACGGTGCAGTCCAAATCCGTTATGAATACACTGCTGTAAGATGCCGCCCGGATGGCTGTCCCGCTCTAAAATCAATAAATCCCGTACGCCGCTGTCATACGCGGCAACCGCCGCCGCAAGTCCTGCCGGACCGCCGCCTATAATGACCAGATCTGCCTGCTCCCGCCTCATGCCTGCTCTCCTCCTTTGGTTCTGCCGATGTTCAGATAAGAACCCTTTCCGCTCTTTGTCACCTGTTCAAATGAAATTCCCTGTTCCTCTGCCAGCAGCTCCACAATACGCGGTGAGCAGAAGCCTCCCTGGCACCGCCCCATTCCGCTTCGCGTCCGCCGCTTTACACTGTCCAGGTCCAAAGCCCTTGGTGCCCGCCGGATAGCTTCCAGAATCTCGCCCTCACTGACGCTCTCACAGCGGCAGACCATCTTTCCGTATGCCGGATGTTCCTGGATATACGCGTCCTTCTCCTCAAAAGAAAGCTCCCGGAACCAATGGGACGCTTTCCGCCGGGGATGAAAATCCTCCCGGGGAATCGTCTCCAATCCCAGACCGCGCAGCAGTTCCACCACATATTCCGCCGCTGCCGGGGATGCGGACAAGCCCGGAGATTCCATGCCTGCCGCATGAACGGCCCGCTTTCCACAGGCACGAATGATAAAATCCCCCGTACTTCCGGTGGCACGCAGCCCTGCAAAGGAAGTGATTACCTGTCTGAAAGGAATCCCCTCCGCTTCACTGCCGGTCTGGCTGATGATTTCCGCCAGACCTTCCGCCGTTGTCCCGGCACACTCACGGTCCTCCTGAGCCTCCGCCGTAGGGCCAAGGAGAAGGTTTCCGTCCACAGTGGGTGTAACCAGGACACCTTTTCCCTTTTGGGTAGGCGTTCTGAACAGAGTATGGCGAACCATTCCTCCGCATTCCTTGTCCAGCAGCAGATATTCTCCCCGCCTGGGACAGATGGAAAAGCTGTCGTCTCCCAGCATGGCTGCAATTTTATCGGCAAAAGTCCCGGCTGCATTTACCACATACCTGGCTTCCAGCTGTCTCCCATCCGCAGCATGCAGCACAATGGCCTGCTCCGTCTCCCGAATGTCCGTCACCTGGAAATTGCGCAGGAATTCCGCTCCATTATCCATAGCATTCCCCAATGCTGCAATGGTAAGTTCGTAGGGACAGATAATAGCCCCCGTTGGCGCGTGCAGCGCCCAGGCCGCCTGCTTTGATACACCTGGCTCCGCCTCCCGAAGCTGCTCCTGATTCAGCAGTTCCAGATCTCTGACACCGTTTTCCTGCCCCTGTCGGTACAATTTTTCCAGCATTGCCTTATCTTCATCGTCATATCCCAGTACCAGGGACCCGTTTCGCTTGTAGGGAACGCCCAGTTCCTCTGCAATATGCTCCATTTTCTCCGAGCCGGCCACATTGAGACGTGCCTTCAGCGTCCCCGGTTCTGCATCAAAGCCCGCATGTACAATTCCGCTGTTAGCCCGGGAGGCACCTGCCGCCGCATCGTTGGCACGCTCCACCACACAGACTGACAGACGATTCCTGCAAAGCTCTCTGGCTGTCATGGCACCGATAACTCCTGCTCCGATAATTACTACATCTACCATTTTCCTCTCCTGTCCGACGAAAAATCCACTTTTTACAGAGGATCTGCTGTCATACGCATAAAAAAACGCATCAAAACAAAAGTCGAAACCTCTGTCTTGATGCGTCTCATCGTCTCTGCATCTCATGGACCTACCTTAGCATAGCCGCCCTGTTTTGTCAAGTATTTTCGAAATTCTTCCTTTCCTACATATCTTACAGCAGAAACTGCGCCATCACATAATTACTCACGTCCAGTCCTCTGTCTGTCAAAGCCAGATATAAGGCACAATCAGCCCCATTCCTGTCACGGTTCTTTCTCTCTCTGACTGCTTTCTCATTTTCTTCACGCCGGCTCCTGTCCCCATATAAAAGCTCTCCGGAGTCTTTGTCTCCATCCGTAATCTCTCCCTTGTTACTGTCCAAACCGTCTCCCTGCATCCTGTCCTCACTGGTTCTTCCTTCAACCTGCTCCGCCTGCCCATGATACCGCAACAACCCATCCCGGATATTTTTCCGGATGACATCTCCGTACACCTCTTCCGCTCTGCAGCCGAAAAGCTTTTCAAATTCTCTGCAGTCAATCCCTTCTGTCATCCGAAGTCCCAGGAAGAAAAATTCTTCCATCTGCTCCTGTGTGCTCAGCGGCTGAATCTCCTCCCTGCACCCAAGTGGATTCGCCAGATAGCCGTTCAGCTGCAGACTATTCCGGAATCGTACATTTTCCAACAGAGAGGCCGCTCCAATACCGAAGCCGATATAATTTTTTCGTTTCCAGTAGCCGCAGTTGTGACGGCATTCATATCCCTCTTTCGCATAATTGGAAATCTCATAGCGACGATATCCCTCTCTGGCCAGGATAGTTTTGGTCTCCTGATACATCAGGCGGTCCGTGTCCTCGTCCGGAATATCCAGCTCTCCGCCTTTCCATTTTTTATAAAAAGGAGTACCTTCTTCCACAATCAGGCTGTATGCCGATATATGCTCCGGCGGGCGGCTCAGAGAAAGCACCTTGCGCAGACTGTCTGTATAGAAGAAAAGGGTCTGGCCCGGCAGCCCGCTCATCAGGTCCACATTGATATTGTCAAAGCCTGCCTCTCTGGCGGCAGCAAAGCTTTCCTCAAACTGTTCCCAGGTATGAATCCTGCCGATGACCGCAAGTTCTTCATTGTGGGCTGACTGCAGACCGATGCTCAAACGGTTAACCCCTGCTTTCCGGAGGCGCAGCAGTGCTTCCCGCCGTACAGTTCCCGGGTTCACTTCCATAGTTATCTCTGCTTCTTCTGCCAGGCGGTAACGGCTTCTGACTGCCTCCAACAGTTCTTCCATATATTCCGTGGGCACCACAGACGGCGTGCCGCCCCCGATAAATATACTGGTAATGCAGTACTCCGCATACCGAGAAGCGCTTCCCGCCGTCTCGGCAAGAAGCGCTTTCATATAATGTCTCTTCGTTTCATCATCCCCGGGAGCGGAGAGGAAATCGCAGTAGTAACATTTCCTGATACAAAAGGGAATATGAAAGTATAATTCCAGTTCCTTTTTTTCGCAGATTCGGTTTTTCACAGAGCTCCTTTCACTAAGGTTCCAAAGGAACCCATATCAGCCCGACCTTTCTCAGTCATCATCCAGCTTCAGCACACTTAAAAATGCCTTCTGGGGAATCTCCACATTCCCGATCTGGCGCATACGCTTCTTTCCCTCCTTCTGCTTCTCCAGCAGCTTCTTCTTACGTGTGATATCGCCGCCGTAACATTTTGCAAGCACATCCTTGCGCATGGCCTTCACCGTCTCTCTGGCAATCACTTTTCCGCCCACCGCAGCCTGAATGGGAATCTCAAACAGATGCCTGGGAATCTCCTCCTTCAGCTTCTCGCACATCCTTCTGCCCCGCTCATAGGCAGAATCCGCATGCACAATGAATGATAGGGCATCCACCTCCTCACGGTTAATCAGAATATCCAGTTTCACAAGCTTCGACTCCTCATAGCCCTTCATGTCATAGTCAAAAGAAGCATATCCCCGGGAGCGGGATTTCAGTGCGTCAAAAAAGTCATAAATAATCTCATTCAGCGGAAGCTCATACCGAAGCAGCGCTCTGCCCGCTTCCATATATTCCATCCCCAGGTATCGTCCCCGTCTCTCCTGGCACAGCTCCATTATGGGGCCGATAAACTCGCTGGTCACCATAATCTCCGCACTGACAATGGGTTCTTCCATATGCTCAATCACAGAAGGATCCGGCAGATTGGAAGGATTGGTCAGCTCGATTACCTCTCCGTTGGTCCGGTATACTTTGTACACAACGCCGGGCGCGGTAGCCACCAAATCCAGGTTGTATTCCCGCTCCAGCCGCTCCTGAATCACCTCCAGATGCAGCAGCCCCAGGAATCCACAGCGAAATCCAAAGCCCAGCGCCACCGAAGTCTCCGGTTCGTATTGCAGCGCCGCATCATTGAGCTGCAGCTTCTCCAGCGCGTCCCGCAGGTCGGGATATTTCGCCCCGTCCGCCGGATAAAGGCCACAGTAAACCATGGACTGTACCTTCTTGTAGCCTGGAAGCGGCTCTGCACAGGGTCTTCTGTCATCGGTTACGGTATCACCCACGGCAGTGTCCTTCACATTCTTGATGGAAGCCGTGATATATCCCACCATTCCCGCCGACAATTCTTCACAGGGAAGAAACTGTCCGGCTCCGAATACGCCCACTTCCACCACTTCTTCTCTGGCTCCGGTGGCCATCATGCGGATCATGGTTCCCCTTTTCACAGTCCCCTCCATAATTCTGCAGAAAATAATAACGCCTTTATAAGGATCATAGAGAGAATCAAAAATCAGCGCCTGAAGAGCCGCACCCGGGTCCCCTTTGGGCGCCGGAATCTTCTTCACAATCTGTTCCAGCACGTCCTCGATGCCGACACCATTTTTCGCGGAAATCAACGGCGCATCCTGAGCTTCCAGTCCGATGACATCCTCGATTTCCTCTATCACGCGCTCCGGCTCCGCGCTGGGCAGATCAATTTTATTAATCACCGGTATCACATCCAGATCATGGTCCAGCGCCAGATAGACATTGGCAAGAGTCTGAGCCTCGATGCCCTGAGCTGCGTCCACCACCAGAACGGCCCCATCGCAGGCCGCCAGAGAACGGCTGACCTCATAATTGAAATCCACATGTCCCGGGGTATCTATCAGGTTGAAAATGTATTCTTCTCCATCCTTCGCCCTATATACAGTACGCACGGCCTGGGCCTTGATTGTAATACCTCTCTCCCTCTCCAGATCCATATTGTCCAACACCTGAGCCTGCATTTCTCTGCTGGTCAGAAGTCCCGTGTGTTCGATTATCCGATCTGCCAGAGTGGACTTACCGTGATCTATATGCGCCACAATGCAGAAATTGCGGATTTTGGACTGTTCTGTATTCTTTATCGATTCCATCATACTTCCTCATTCTTCCCTAAAACAATAGAATCCTCATTCCGGCAGCATTTCCGTCTCGGATTTAACACGCAAAGAACGCGTAAAAACACCTCCCAGTACCGACAGATAAACAATACGCCTTCCTGTAAAACAAATATGATTGTAGCAGAATTGTGCGGAAATGTCCAGTATATCAAAATGCAATCTGTGCTGCTTTTCTGCCTGACAGCAACAGTTCAGACAGGGCTGTCCAAACTGTTATACCCGGCCGGTCACCGCCGGACAAAAAATTCCTCCGGCGTCCCCGGATAATGTATCAGCTTCCCATCCTTTACCTCCAGGATCTCCGTAGCACACGCCCGGATAAATGCCTCATCATGAGATACAAAGACCAGCACACCCTCATATTCTGAGAACATTTCCTCCAATGCTTCCACAGAGGGGATGTCCAGATAATTGGTAGGTTCATCCAGAATCAGAACATTCGCCCTGCCCACAAACAGTCTGGCGAATGCCAGCTTGATCCGCTCCCCGCCGGACAGAACACCGGCCTTTTTGTGCATATCTCCGGCGGACAGCAGCAGCCTGGCCAGAACAGTCCTTGCAATGCTCTCCGTCTGCACACTGACCTCCATCACATTCTGAAGAACTGTCTTCTCATAATCCAGAGAAGCCATATTCTGGTCAAGCAATCCGATAGACGCCTTCGGTACCACATACACAGAACCCTTTTCCGTCATATGTTCCCCTCGAATCAAATTCAGAAGCGTGGTCTTCCCGGCTCCGTTTTCCCCCACAATAGCAACCCGGCTTCTGTTTCGTATCTGAAAAGAGGCCTCCTTGAAAATCTCTCTGCCATTTTCATAGGAGAAGCAGATATCCTCTCCCCGTATGATCACCGCATTTTCCGGCGGGTTGGTCAGGCGAAAATCCGGGCGCATTTTCGGCAGCTCCCGGGGCTTTTCCTTAACCTCCATATGTTCCAGCCGCTCCAGCACATTTTTGGCGGCTCCCTCCATTCTTCTTGCTTTTGCGTCCTTTGGATGGCGTGATACGAAATTCCGAAGCCTGGCTTCCCTGGGCGTCATGCCCTTGGGCAGCTTTTCGATAGATGCAGCCTTTTCCTTTTTCTGGAGATATACTTTTTCCAGCCTTTTTTTCTCACTGGTGTAATTCTCATATTCAGTCCATTGCCTTTGAACAGCCTGCTCCTTCAGCTGTGTGTAATCGTCATAATTGCCGTCATAGCCGGCAAGGCTGCCGTCCCGGATTTCCACAATCCTGGTGCAAAGGGCATTCAGAAGTGCTCTGTCATGGCTGACAATAATCATGGTGTCCAACTCCAGAAGCTTTCTCTTCAATAGGGCAATTCCCTTCATATCCAGATTGGCTGTAGGCTCATCCAGAAAGACCAGCATCTTCCTGCTGCTGAACATCCAGGCCAGCCGCATTCTGGTATCCTCGCCGCCGCTGACCGTCTCCTGCCGCACCTTATCCTGAATCTGCATAGTCTTCATTTCTTTCCCATCCAGCTCCAGCGGGTCCACACCTTCGGAAAACTGTCTGAAGTAATGGGTGTCGCACATACATTTCACAGTTCCGTCATCCGGCTCCAACTCTCCGGACAGCACCCGCAAAAGTGTGGTCTTGCCTGCGCCGTTGGCTCCCACAAGCCCTATCCGCTCTCCCTGGTATACCACAAATCTGTCAAAGTCCAGAACTTTCTGTTCCCCAAAGCTTACAACAATATTTTCTGCCTGCAGATATAATTTTTTCCGCATAAAAAAATCCCTCCTTATTCCTAAGAGGGATTATCCTGAACACTGTCATACACATCAACGTAAAGCCGTCCATAAGGACCGCCCGGAAAAGCAATTCTGTCATGCATGTACAATCATTATCAGCGATAATCCCAAATTCAGATACACAAAAGAAAGAGGCTGCCCTCCTGCTCTGTATGCTCCTGCTCTGAGAAATTATCGAGTAATAATAATCATACGTTACATCCTTTCTGCTTTTCCAACTTTTTTCATTATAAACGGTATCTTCGGTACTGTCAATTATATTTTCAAAGCGCCTGATCTATTGCGTTTGGTCTATTCCCCTGAAAGCACCATATCCAGAATATGAGCCAGAGGGTCACAGGCATTCATCGCCTCTTCTACCGTATTATTCTGGGCCCCCAGCTCAATCAGCAGTGATCTGGGCCGCAGATGCAGATTGTACCGATATCCTTTCAGGTATATTTTACGAGTCAGGCCGGGATAGTACTCCACTGCTTTCAACTGCATCTGAAAGGAAAAGGCCAGATTGCTGTCCAGATTCTCATTATACAGATAAGCTATATTTCCGGTCTTCTTCGTCCGTGACAGGCCGTTAAAGAACATAAACCGGGCGGTTGGTCTTCCGTCCAGATCCATAACCAGTCTTGTAGTCTCCGGCATTGCGTCTCTATGTAGATCAATCACCACCTGAATGGAAGGATATTCCTTCAGAATCTGTTCTATATCCGTAAGTGCCGCTGAATAGGAATCGTCTCTGGATTCTGTGTCATATTGTCCCAGATGATGAAGTACCTGATATCCGTATTCTTCTGTGAGAATCTCTGTCAGGTGCTCTCCCACACCCATAATGGAGGTAGATGTGTCTCCCGGCACCGAGTCGGAAAACATTTCCTGAGAATGTGTGTGATAAATCAAAATCTGAGGTCCGTCTCCCTCCTTTGCTATGCGCATATCCTCAGCCATCAGTTTTTCCACATTCAGCTGGCTGCTGCCCGCTGTGGTATTGGCATCTATTGTATAAAATTGCTGAATCAATGTCTCATAATTGCTCAATAGCCCCAAATCAACCTGCTTCTGAATACTGTGCGGAACAAAAGCAGAAGAAGACTGCTGTCTCATCTGAACAGCTGCCTCATTTTCCGCCTGCAGAAGGTCATTCAGTGACTCTCCCTGAGAAGGCTCCTGTGGCCCTATATTTTCCGCCATTTCCTCTTCATTCCACAGATAGCTGCCCTCTTCGGCCTCTGCCAGCAAAATGGTACGAATATCCGCATCCGCCTGGCGGCCTTCCGACTGTTCCGTCATGTTCCCCGTCATGAAACCATACAGGGGAAAAAGTGCATTCAGCTGCTCCTGCAGCCACCGCAGAGTTTCTCCGCCTGTTCCGGAAATCATCACCGCACTGGGCATAAACTGACTGTACAGCAGCATTTCCGCCTCATCGGCCAGCCCTTTCAGCATGGCATTTCCAAAGGAGTCCTGCTGCTCCGCAGCTCCAGGGCTGACTGTGCCACAGCTTTTTGTCAGTGCCTGCAGTCCCAGAAACAAGAGCGCCAGCAATAGAAGCCGTTTTGTCAATTTATCTGCAAACGCTTTTTCTTTTACAACAATGCACTTCCTTCCCATCACGGAATATCCTTTTAAGTATATGCCCGTCTGAGCTGTTCCATGATTCCGGATCTATCATCAATTGAAGTTCCATGATAAGGCAAATGGTCATTGGCCCCTTTCCTGCCGGGAGTATGATTATCCCGGCAGGAACGCTTCTCCCACCGCAATATTAATTCCTTCGGACACAGTATAGCTGACTCTCTTAATTACGGCATCAATGTCTTTTCCTGTCATATACATATTATTCAGCTCTGCGAAATTCAGCTTTTGTTTCTCTCTGCATTTGATACCTGCAAAATCAGTTTCTTCCTCCAACAGCTTTTCCAGAGCATCTCCCACTATGGTGGCAGCATCCACAACGGTAGGAATACCGATGGCTATCACCGGCACACCAAGGCTCTCCTGTGTCAGTGCGTTCCGATGATTACCCACCCCGGATCCGGGCTGAATCCCCGTATTGGTAATCTGAATAGTCCGGTTCAGTCTTTTGATACTTCGTGCCGCAAGCGCGTCTATGACAATCAATGCATCCGGAATGGTCTCGCTCACCACGCCTTTTACAATTTCCGCCGTCTCCATACCGGTCTTCGCCATAACACCTGGCTCCAGGGCACTTACCAGGTTCATTTTTTCGCAATTATAGGCCGCTTTGCCATATTCCTTCACAATATGTCTGGTGATAAAGAGATTGTCCACCACCTGTGGCCCCAGTGCATCCGCAGTTACCTCTCTGTTACCCAAACCTACCACCAGGATGGACTGTTCTTTTTCCGCATCCGGCAGCAGTTGCCGAATTTCTTCCGCAAGATGTTGTGAGATCTCTCTATGGTATCCATCATCCGGTTCCACCATGGCAGGCGCTTCCATGGTCACATAAATTCCCACAGGTTTTCCCATGGCTTTGGCAGCGTTTTTGGTATCAATCATCACTTTCGTGACGCGGATATCCTCTTCCTCATGATAATACTCTTCTATTCTCACTCCCCGCAGTTCGCTGTCCACTTCACTGATACTCTCACGGGCTTCCAGGGCCAGGTCCGTCCTCATCTGATAACTTCCGTTGTTTTGCATAGCTTTACACTCCTTTATGTTTCTGAGTATTATTTATCGTTTCTGTCATTTTATTGGGCTTAAATTCGCGTTTAGTTAGCTAAGGGCGAACTTCACCCAGCAATTTATTAGTATTTTGTTCAATTTTTCTCGGAATATGTCTTGACAAACCTTCTACTATTTACTAAACTATCTTTATGTGTTTACGTTAGCTCTCCGTGTCTGGCTAAAGTGAAACGATAATCATCAAATTTTCATACAATTGGAGGTGTAGGACTTGGCTAACATTAAATCCGCTAAAAAGAGAATCCTGGTAAGCCGTACAAAGACTGAGAGAAATAAGTCGATCAGATCTGGTGTTAAGACCGCTATCAAGAAAGTATATGCCGCGATCGCAGCAGGAGATAAGGCTGCCGCAAAGGCAGAACTGGTTGCTGCTACCAAGGTTATCGAAATGGCCGGAAGCAAGGGCGTTTATCATAAGAATAACGTAGCCCACAAAGTTTCCCGTATCAGCAAAGCTGTCAACAAAATGGCTTAAGTATAATCAAAAATAAAAAGCATTCATCACCGTCAGATGAATGCTTTTTTATTCTTTTCATCCAGAAAATGTTCCTGCTGCATTAAACTGTTTCTTTTCCCCCGGAAAGACAAATGTCCTGCACCAAACGCAACTGATGCCTCTGTTATGCTTAATGTCTGCGGCTTCCGCCTCCATGACTGGCCCCGCTGCTGCTGCGGTGATGTCCGCCTCCGCCCCGGCTTCCCGAACTACCGCTTCCGGAGCTGCTGTTCTGTATTCTCCTGGTAACGACGCTTTTTCTGATAAATGCATCCGTTTTGTCATTCAGAACCGGTTTCCCTCCTGCCACATAGGCATTTACCGCCACTGTATTTTCTGCCTTTTTCTGCATGGAACCACTGAGTGCATAAATCAATGCAATGACAGCAGGCAAAATAATTACAGTCCACCAGGAAAAAGGAAGCTTCAGGGAAGTATCCATTAAATCGCAGACTTCTTTCACATAGGCACGATATGCTTTGTAGGGATTCGTGTCATAATAGGCATCCACCACATCCAGTACCCGGGCAATATCCCGATTGCTGAATGCTGCTTCCACGCTGCCGCTGGTGGAGAGATGCTCTCCATTCTGTCCGGAATACCAGTTATGCAGCAGCAGAACACCGTCTCCCTCGAAGCCCTTATTATAGCCGAATCGGTTTTCATCCCAGAAGTCATCCGCCAAATCCTGCATATTCTGCTCCCAGTTCTTCGAGCGCAGGCCGTATTGCTCCATGGCCTCGGCGCCTTCCACAGACTGCTCAATCGTCACAAGTACAATATCAATCTGGTATTCCTTCTCCATTTTTGCTATGTAGCTGCGAAGCTCATCCTCTTCTCCATCGGTCAGTACATCCGCATAATCGTAGACTCTTTCTGTTGGCGCATCTCCATTGGTCCTCGGCCTGTCATTCCCTGACTGTTTTACCAATGCCATCACAACACAAAGTATAATCAATATACCAATCCCCACAAACCAAAAACGAAAATAGTGCAGATACTGCTTTCCTGCTTCTTTTCTGAAATCATTTTCCATATTCATAACCATTTCTTTCTGTCTTCTGAAATTTCTCCCGTACCAGTTCAGAGGCCTGTCTGAGATGCCGCTTTCGCTTCCCACAACAATCCATCCTGTCACCACATATCTGATTGAAAAGCTTCTCACAACAACCCCAGCAAAATTTGCAGCAACGCCAGAATTGCGGTAAGGCATCCCCACATGGAACCTACATACACCATAAATTTCGTCTTCGAAAAAGGTGCGGTTCCCACAATCTTTCCTGTCTGTCCGTTTACATAAAAAGGATACTCCTGTCCCTTATAATGGTAAATATACTTCCACACAGGCAGAAGACCATAAATTGCCTGAGAATCCTTCACGGAGATATCCTGCCGAATGGTTTTCACACTATTGTAACCCGCATAACTTTCCCGCAGAAGCTTTCCCGCATCTTCCTTCATCAGCGTCCTTGCCCGGCCCTCCACCACATCTGAAGTCATATTATATTTTTCCCCGTAAAATCCCGACATGAACTTTGGCTGGAACCCGGTCATCTGATTATATTGAAAGGGCGCAATCAAATCCATTACATCATCCGGCATCTGCTCGGAAGCGTCCACAGGAATCCTCTCGAAACGAATATCCATCCTGCGGTTAACGGCATAAAAGCTGGTCTCCGTATATTCGGTATCTCCGCTGCGCCAGGATCTGATCCGGGTACCCTCCCCCTGAAACTGACAATCTGCATCATAATCATAAAACCAGTAGGGCACGTAAATTCCCTGTATGCTGTTCAAACGCACCTCAGAAAGAAAATCGGTGGGTGCAAAAAGACACTTTCGAAATTTCTCGCGTACAGAGGCCTTGCAGGCTTCCTTTCCCATCTGAAAGGGAATCATCACGGCCGGCTCATATCTGCCCTCCACCCTCTCATTGAAAATCAGATAACTGTCGCAATAGGGACACTGGGTGGCGGAAGTATGATCCTGTACGAACACCTCGCCTCCGCAGTTGGGACAGAGTGTCAGACTTTCTGTCTGTGCCTCCGTCCGCTCTCCACTCTCCTCACTCTCACAAAAAGGGCAGTACATCCCATGTCTCTCCGGGCTGTATACCACATTCCCTCCACAATTTTTGCATCGAAAAAACATTTCATTTCCTTTCTTTTGCACAGCTCAAGGCATTCCGGCAATTGAAGCCGTCAGGTTCCATTTTGTTCTCAATCCGTTGTCTTATGGCTCTGTCCTTTGTGGGAATACAAAACCATGTTTCTGTACGTCACATAGATATGCCCTGCGGTAAAGCATAATGCAGCTAAAACCAACGGAATATATCTCAAAGTAATTCCACAGAGCCAAAACAGGCAGCAGGGTAAAATAACCAGCGCCCATTTCAGAGCAATCACACTGGACACACACTCCCTGCCTGCGACAAATACCGCCACAGGTCCCTGTGACCTGATAAAAATATGTACCCCTGACGCGTGGAAATACACAAGCCATACAATCCAGTACGCCAGTAAAATAATCGGACACCCCACAGCGTAGCTCAGGAAAGCCGCAGGAGAAGAAAATCTGAAGCCGCCCTCCTGAAAACAGGCTATCAGAAACACCATGGAGCCATAGCGTCCAATCTGCTCCAGAATATTCATCAGTCTATTCTCACTGAGATTTTCCTCTCCCGGTCGTTTTAATGCATACACAATATTGGGTATCAGCAACAGTGCAACGATAACTATGCCGAACACATTTATCCAGTTCCAGCTCCAACCCACTGCAAATGCAATGCCACATGGGCTGATAAGATTTATCATATACAGCATTCTCCTTCTCCCTGTAAGCCTCCCGAAAGCGTTCTCTTTCACTGAGCAGTGCTTAACCGCATCAAAGCGTTACTGTACTGTCAGGATTTGTCATGGCTTATCTTTCGCCTGTATCACAGAGGACAATCACTTCCCGCGGTGTGGTCTGCGCCGGAATGCTTCTGGTTGAGCTCTCATAGATAACCACCAGATTACGATTGGACGGACTTCCCTGAAAATGTTGATTGTTCGTTGTCCGTATATCCACACTTCCATCCAGGTTCAGCTGCAGGGTCCGATCCTCATTTACCATCGTCAGATCAAAATGGCCCACACTCACCATGCGGCCGTTTCTTTCTCTGGCCGCCACAACGGCATGATACTGTGGCGGATATATCAGCGGCGCCGGAGCATCCGCCGCATACCAGAACGTACACTGCATACCCACGGACAGGGTCTCAAAATCAACCACATAAGTGACAGGTGTCACCATAAAGTTAACAGTATTGCCCTCCGTATCCTCCACACCTGCAAACAGAATACAGCCATCTGCCCGGCGGCTTCCCACACCGGCCGGAAGCAGTTCCACAATAGTACCGGTAATAGAAAGAAATCTCTTTCTTCCAATTGGCGTCCTGTTTCCCAAAATAAAATCCATAATTTCTCCCTGAAACAATGGAATTTATATTCCAAAGATTCCATTGCCATAAATAATATAATCTGTCTGCATATTATATGTATTCCTTCACGGAATGTGCCTGTTCACCGCAATTTAGACAAATTTCTGAATGCTTACGCCAATACACCTGTCATCCTATCTTCCGAAGCTGGTAATAATGCCTCCGCCCAATACATATTCGCCGTCATAAAAGCAAACTGACTGCCCGGGTGTAGCGGCACGAACCGGCTTTTCAAAGATTACACGCATTTTTCCACCCACCGCTTTTTCAATCCTACAATATTCCCCCTTATGATTATATCGTATCTTTGCAAACACCCTCAAAGGCTCCTTCAAATCCTCTATCGCCATAAAACAGATATTGTCACAGAACACTTCTTCCACAAAAATATCTTCATTCCTTCCAAGCACCACTTCATCTGTGTTCTGTCGGATATCAGTCACATAAATTCGCTCTCCCATGGCCAGCTCCAGGCCTCTTCGCTGTCCGATGGTATAATGAGTAATTCCTTTATGGCGGCCCAGCACATTTCCACTGCTGTCCACAAAATTACCTGTACCCGGAACCCTGTCTCCTGCCTGTCTGTCAATAAAAGATGCGTAATCCTGATCTGGTATGAAACAGATTTCCTGGCTGTCCGGCTTATGTGCCACCGGCAGCTTAGCCTCCTGCGCTATGGCACGAATCCGGCACTTTTCATATTCTCCTACCGGCATCAAAGTGTGTGCCAGCTGCTCCTGGGTAAGCCGGTAAAGCGCGTAGGTCTGATCCTTTTGTCCTGTCACAGAGCAGCGTATCGCAAACCTTCCATTGGGCAGCCTGTCAACTCTCGCATAGTGTCCCGTGGCTATGTAATCTGCTCCCATCGCCCGGCTCCGCTTCAGCAAGGCCTCCCATTTCACATAACGGTTACAGGCAATACAGGGATTCGGTGTCCTTCCCTGCAGATACTCCTCCACAAAATAGTCCACTACATGACACTTAAATTCTTCTTCAAAGTCCATGACATAATGTGGAATTCCAATGGCCTCTGCCACCCGGGCCGCGTCCTCCGCCGCCGTCAGATTACAGTCTGCATCATCACTTCCCGCCGCCGACTCTGCCGCATCTCCTTTTTTCTCCTGCCACAGGCGCATGGTAACCCCTGTCACCTGATAGCCCTGTTCCTTCAATAACCAGGCCGCCACAGAAGAATCCACCCCTCCGGACATGCCCACTACTACTTTTTTCCCGTCTGTATATCCCATTGCCGATTTCATGCCTTTCCATCCAAATCGGTCCTCTCATAAAGCAGTCCCGATGATTATCAAGTATAAATCATCTCCCGGAAAATGACAAGAAATTTTGTCACTCCAATATCCTCGCAGGCTGTGAAACCACCGTACAGTTGTCTGGCACATCCATACTGACCACCGCCCCGGCTCCTATCTTCACCTGGTTACCGATTCGGATGTCTCCCACGATAACTGCTCCAGCTCCAATCAAACAGTTATCTCCGATTTTCGGCGCTTTCCTGTTCACTTCTCCGATAGTCACATTCTGATAAATCCGACAGTTTTCTCCAATTTCCGCATAACGGGAAATAAATATTCCCTGTAGTCCGTGCGGAAGCTCCGGAATCCCTTTCAATACCGTATCCGGTCCGATGTAACCACCGTGCCGATAGGCACATCGGCTCAGCATAAATGTCAGTATATCGTGGCAAATTCCTTTCTTTATCTTCTTCTGCCATCTGTATAATCGCCAGAAATGGTTCAGATTAATTCCTCTTGAGTAATCTATTATTTTTCTTCTGATGCTCATAATCTTCTCCTGTATAAAGTCGCCAAAGTCAGCCTTCCTCATTTCTTTCCAGCGCTCATTATATCATCATTCGCCAGAAAGCACAATCCTACCGGTTCACTTACGGATATCGCAGCCGCTCCCGCCAGTCTTGCCAGCTGCAGCATAATCAATCCGATGGCTCCGCCGGTCAAGTCCCTCTCAAAGTATTTCTTACCAGTATTTTCCTGAACACAGTCATAAAAGCCGGCATCTATGTATTCCATTGCCGGATATCCCATACAGCACATATTAATTCCAACTGTCGCATTTACCAGAATCAGAAAAGTAAAATCTTGACAAATATTTCCAGATAGATTAGAATAATTTTAAATTCCTTAAAATTATTCTAATTGTATAAACTTCAATTAGGAGTTCACCGCATATGACAAAATATGAAAAGGAAATATATGACATTATCAATACTTCTCCGGAACATTTGACAGCGGAACAGATATTCGGACGGGTACAGGAAAAATATCCCGGTGTGGTTCTTTCAACTATCTACAATAATATCAAAAGACTCTGGGATGCCGGATTGATCCGCAGAGTCTCCATAGACGGTATGCCTGATCATTATGACCGGATAAAACGCCATGATCACCTGGTCTGCAAATGCTGTGGTAAGATCGCGGACATTACCTTTGATGATTTGACTGCATCTCTGCACCAGTCTCTGGGAGAAGATTTTCTTTACTATGATCTGAAAGTCTTCTATCTCTGTCCTGTCTGCCGTCAGAAGAGCGGGAAGTAACTGCGGAACTATAAATCAGCAGATATTCGGAACAACACGCAGAACAATTACTGGCTGTTCTTTATGCAGACAGAATTTCTTCTGCTCATATATGCTGTTTCAAATATCTGCAGAAACTAATAAGGAGACCAAAATTATGGACAACAAAACTATGTACAAACTGACCTACGGACTGTTCGTCTTAACCTCCACTTTTGAAGGAAAAGACAGCGGCTGCATTATCAACACAGCCGGACAGGTCACTTCTGAGCCCAACCGAATCAGCATCGCGGTAAACAAAGCCAATTTCACACAGGATCTGGTGCAGAAAAGCGGCAAGTTCAATATTTCGATTTTAAGCGAAAATGCTGATTTTGAGCTGTTCCAACATTTCGGCTTTCAATCCGGACGTACGGTAGATAAATTTGCCGGCTTTACAGACTGCAGGCGCAGCGCCAACGGACTTTATTATATAACCGCTGGGACCAACGGCTACATCAGCGCCACAGTAGAACAGACCGTTGACCTGGAAAGTCACACTCTGTTCATCGCTTCCGTGGATGATATGGAAGTACTGTCAGATGTTCCCTCCACAACATACGCCTACTATCAGTCGTCTATCAAGCCGAAGCCCCAACAGCCTGCCGCCACCGGCAAAACGCTCTGGCGCTGTACTGTCTGCGGACATATTTATGAAGGAGAAGTTCTTCCCTCAGATTATATCTGTCCCATTTGCAAGCATCCCGCTTCCGATTTTGAGAAGGTAACTCCGTAGAAGTCGGTTATGGAGCCTGAAAGCCCGGGCAGTTCAGACAGACCGGACAATCCCTTGAGCTGCTCCGGATTATTCAGATAAATGAAAATTTCATATAAGGAGAAGAAAGCTATGAGCGGAAAATACGCAGGAACACAGACTGAAAAAAATCTTCAGACGGCATTTGCCGGAGAATCCCAGGCGAGGAACAAGTATACTTATTTTGCCTCTGCCGCAAAAAAAGAAGGCTTTGAACAGATAGCCGCACTGTTTCTCAAAACCGCGGATAATGAAAAAGAACATGCCAAAATGTGGTTCAAGGAATTAAATGGCATCGGCGATACCGCCACCAATCTGAACGCTGCCGCAGACGGTGAAAATTTCGAGTGGACAGATATGTATGACAGTTTTGCCAAAACGGCCGAGGCGGAAGGTTTTCCTGAACTGGCGGCAAAGTTCCGCATGGTTGCCGCAATTGAAAAGCATCATGAAGAGCGATATCGTACGCTGCTTAAGAATGTGGAAATGACAGAGGTATTCGCCAAAAGTGAAGTGAAAGTGTGGGAATGCCGTAACTGCGGTCATATCATAGTAGGCACCAAAGCTCCGGATATCTGCCCTGTCTGTGCACATCCTCAGGCATATTTTGAAGTAAGTGCAAACAATTACTAATGGAAATCCAATCTATGGACTGTTGGGAAATATAAAATTTTGTCTTTATCGTGCCCTGATGAAGGCCTGATAAATTTATTTCCCGACAGTTCTATTTTTGTGTTAAAAGACAATGGAAACAATTGACAAACGCACGGTATTTCCCATATAATATGAATGGTTAAATACATAAACCAGACTATTTTTACAAGTTGAAGGAGTACCGAAAATGAAAAGCATTCGAACGAAAATAACTGTATGTCTCATAGCAACCGTTGTAACAGCGTTGGTTGCAGCAGGATTATCCGGCATTATTCCCAATTACCACAGTATCATTTCCACTGTGGAGCACATGATGACCCAGACTGCAGTTCTGGCCGCAGAACGTGTGGAGCAGGAGCTGACTGCCTACAAAAATGTAGCCATGGACACGGGCTGCATCCCCGATTTATCTGATCCGAATTTATCCCCGGATGAAAAAAAGGTCATCATTGATGAGCGTTGCATTATGCACAATTTTCAGCGCGGAAATATCATCGGTATGGACGGTATCAGTATTTTCGACGGAAAGGATTATTCCGACCGCGAATATGTGAAAGAAGCAATGGAAGGCAATGTTTATGTGTCGGAACCGCTGATCAGCAAAATCACTGGGGAATTGTCCATTATGGTTGCGGCACCTCTTTATGCTGACGGAATTTATGGCTCTTCTATTACAGGCGTGGTATACTTTGTTCCCCACGAAACCTTTCTGAATGATATTGTTTCTTCTATACAAATTGGTGAAAACAGCAGAGCTTATATGATTAACAAGTCTGGTGATACCATCGCCGATATTACTCTTGACACTATTACTGTCCAGAACCTTGAATCCGAAGCACAGAATGATTCCTCCCTGAAGGATCTGGCGACAATCCATGAAGCTATGCGTCGGGGTGAAAATGGATTCGGCAGCTATAAAAGCATTGATGGCAACATGTTCATGGCTTATGCTCCGGTAAAAGATACAGACGGCTGGAGTATCGCCGTCACCGCTCCGCAGCTGAACTATCTGTCTACTACCTATACCGGCATGGCAATTAACATTGTTGTGATGATTATCTCGGTTCTCATTTCCATCATAGTCGCTCTGATATTAGCCGGCCACATCAGCAGACCCATGAAAGCCTGTGCAAAACGAATGCAGCTGCTTGTGGAAGGAGATCTGGATACCCCCATGCCCAGAATCAGCAGTCAGGATGAAACAGGTATGCTGGCAGAATCTACAGCTTCTCTGGTAGAGGGATTAAGCACCATTATACACGATATCAGTTATCTGCTGAACCAGCTGGCAAGTCAGAATCTGGACGTACATACCACCCATGAAGAAGTGTATATGGGGAGCTTTCAGAACATTCTGCTTTCCATGCGTCATATGAAGCTGCAGCTCAGCGAAATCATGCGGCAAGTGAACCGGTCCGCAGATCAGGTATCTTCCGCCAGCAATCAGTTATCCGCAAGTGCTCAGACACTCAGCCAAGGCACCACTGAACAGGCCGGTTCTGTACAGGAGCTGGCAGCACGAATCAATGAGATTTCCGGACAGGCCAAGGATACGGCCGAGGGAGCAAAGTTGGTCCGCAACCAGACTCACCAGACCGGTGAAGAAGTATCGCTCTGCAACCAGCAGATGCAGAATCTTATGGAAGCCATGGATAAAATTCAGAATAGCTCCAATGAAATTGAGAAGATTCTCAAGACCATAGAAGATATCGCATTCCAGACCAATATCCTGGCTCTGAATGCCGCAGTGGAAGCAGCCAGAGCCGGCAGCGCAGGCAAAGGCTTCGCCGTTGTTGCAGAGGAAGTACGCAGCCTGGCCGGCAAATCTGCGGAAGCCGCTCAAAACACTTCCGCACTGATTGAGCGTTCTACCGAAGCGGTACAGGAAGGTTCACAAATCGCAAGTCATACTGCTGGAATTCTGCTGGAGGTTGTGAACAGTATTCAGTCCGTGGTAGACTCCATAGACACGATTGCCGCAGTATCTACAGAGCAGTCGGATGCCGTCTGGCAGGTTTCCGAAGGAGTCAATCAGATATCCATAGTGGTACAGACGAACAGCGCAACCGCCGAGGAAGGCGCGGCAGCCAGCGAACAGCTCTCCGCCGAGGCAGCCGGCTTGAAACAGCTGGTAAATCAGTTTACCCTTGCCTCTGATTAATGTGCTCCATTAAAGAAACTGCCGCATCTCTGATTTTAATCATTGATGCGGCTTTCTTTGTAGAAAAATACACAACCTGCATAGAAGGTGGCTTTTGTTTCACAGATTTTCACCTATTCGTAATCACCGCTCCATTCTATATTCTCGCCATCGCCGCTATCATCCGGCACGGGGTCCGGCTCAGGGGCAGGCACAGGGTCCGGTGCGGGATCTGGTACGCTATTATGGTCATCATTATCATCATGGTCGTCATTGTCATTATTCTCAGGTGCAGGACTTACGGGTTCTGTCGGAGGTGTCGGCGTCTGTGCCACAGCAGGTGCTGCCGGTCGCTTCACGGCAGTAGAAGTATTTTGTGGCTGTACTGCTGCTATTTCATCCACAGAAAGTTCGCTGTTCTCCCGGTCCAATTCCTGCAGCTGCGCCGCGTATTCTCCTGCCCGGGCCTCCGCAAGCTGTGCTGCCAGTAACTTCCATGCTTCTGATGGCTGCGCGATAGGATCTGCCGCCACCAGATCAGACACGGTTCCGGCATTATTCCAGCGTACTCCGTCATACCATTCCAATTCTCCGCCGCGTACACGCAGCTGCAATTCCCCGTCCACAGCACCACCATCCGCGTTTTCAGAAAAATTTCCCTCCATTTCCTCCCCCGATAGCACAGATGCCTCGGCCCCGGCCGGCGCCGGATCCATATGTGCTTTATCATACATTCTGCATACCGGCACACCTGCCACGACCCCCACGGAAAATAAAGCAACTCCTGCCAAAATTTTAATGATTACTATACTTTTCATCCATATTCCTCCCTGTCCGCTTCGGCGGATATCCAATTCGCTGCTCTTCTCACACTTTTCCATTGCTGCTTACAGAACAGACAGTTATCTTCCCTCCACAGTATCCACAATACTTTTAACATAATTATAGCCGCTGCTGCCCGGCCGGAATTCTCCGGCAGCCATAACCTGTTTCGCTACCGTGTAAATACTGCGAGCCACCGGCGGTCCGTAAATGATCAGCTGCCCGCCGTCACTGCCCTGTAATATCGCATAGCCGCGGAACGCAAGCTCTGTGGCATACTGCTTCGCAGGCAGCTTTGTAACCACTGACGCAAAGCGATAACGTCCATCTACCGTCTCGAAGATACGGTCATTCACAACACCGTTCTCTGTCCAGTAAGAGCGTCCCCCGCCCACTTTTTCGCCGCCCTTGATAAAAGGGTATTTCTGCAGATAAGAACCATTGATGAGCAGTGTGCCATACTCGGTGAGACGGTATCCATCCACTCCACTGCCTAAAAGCTGGGCACGCTTTTTTGCGTCAATGCCGGATTTAAAACGCAGCCCCGAATAGCCCTGAACCCGAATAGAGAACCCATGGTAGCTCAGCAGATCCTGCAGTTCCGGCATTGGTGCAGCCGTACAGATATCCCCCTGCCAGCTCAGTTTCCACACATACATTCCTTTAGGTATCTTACGCTCATTATAATAGTACATAACCGCTGTCTTACCAGTCTTATCCGGAAGCTGCAGCATATAGCTGTCACCCTCTTTTGTTGCAGTATATTGAATGCCATCAATATAGACATCCGGATTCGTATAACCGGCAGGCGGCGTCAGACTTATGGTAAGTGAAGGCAACGCGGGAGGCGTGGGCTCCATCGGCGGAGGCGTAGGGTCTACCGGCGGAGGCGTGGGGTCTACCGGCGGAGGCGTGGGGTCTACCGGCGGAGGCGTAGGGTCTACCGGCGGAGGCGTAGGGTCTACCGGCGGAGGCGTGGAGTCCGGAACATATTCCACCGTCTGGCAGCGCACAATGACCGAATTGCCTGTTCTGGCAGCAACATATATCTGGTCCCCCACCGCTGCTGCCTGAAACTCATCCGCCTGGCCGTTTAATCCTTCATAACAGGATACAAAGCTGTCCCCTGCAAGGCGCAGCATCCCAGCCTGGTTCGCCGCCGTATCCAGATAAGCCAGATACACAGTCTCGCCCGCCGTCACCAGGGAAGCTCTGAAATAGTTCGACATCTGAGAAACCGCCACCTTCTTCCATGCCGAACCGTCCCATACAGTCAGATGCGGAGAGGTCCCTGATGTGCCGGAAAGACCATAAATCTTCGTATTGGTACAATGCAGCAGATTCAAAGTATTGCCACTTGTGCCATAATCATACACTGTGGTCCATACTCCCGTTACAGGATTATAGGTATCTACTTTTGCATTTCCGCCTCCGAAATCTGCATATGCTACGTAGAACAGCTCTCCCCGCTTTACCACAGTGGGATTACAGAAATCCATTGCAGTACGGTTATCCGTTACGACTGTCCCGTTCAGATTCCGTATCACAAGCTGCTTCTGCTTCCCCTGTGAACGCTGATATGCCGCATAAATTTCATTTTCCTCCACTACAAGCTGCAGAGAATTTGGATAGGATGCCGTGTCTATCCGCACAGGTATGCTCCAGCTGCTGCCCTTCCAGACACTGTAAACAGGATAGCCGGCATTATCCAGATATGCCAGATACAGACTGCCGCCACAGGAAGCCAATGCAGTGACAGAATTCAAGCAGGCGGACAGTGGGGAGCCCAGTCTCTGCCAGGTACCGGCCGTCTCATCCCATCGGACCACACATACCTGACCAGATGTATTCACATAGCTTAAATATAAATTTCCTGCCGGGTCAGAATACAGTTGGGTATCTGACAGCACATCCCGTGCCGCCACACCGCCCAATGCCTGCCAGCTGTCGCCGTAATCCGCAAACTCCACCTGAAACGTAATACTGTTCCCATCAACAGAACGCTCCAGGTTGCTGATGCGAATCCCACTGTTGCTGCCGTCAGAATAATGGAGGGTATTCTGCAAAACAGACGCAGAAAGATCTGTGCTGCCATAGGCAGTCTCTCCGGCATCAACATTCAAAGCAGCTCCCACTGTACTCACTGTACAATCGTCAGGGACTGAGACGCCGGGACGATATACATAGATATAATTCCTTCCTGCGATGTTGGTATGGTCAGGTACACTGTCGTCCACCCGGTACATCAGCAGCCCCTCATCCACCAGATGATCATATTCGCCCATAGGCATCGACTTGCGATATTCCAGACAGATGGTTTGAAAATCGCCCTGGGGCAGCGGAGTCTGGATGGTATAAAGTCGGACGCCTCCTGCTGTATCCGGCTGGCTGACGGCAGTTAACCTGTATGTGCCGCCGGCAGTAATTTCCCCCACACTGCCTCCTTCCAGCCATCCCATTTTCTTTCTCAGATATCCCAGTACATATTGTGGTGTCTGTCCACCTGCAGATGCCATTATATCCCATATGCCCACCGGTCCTGTGGCTACTTCCGTCCCGCTGCTGACGTTCAGGCGATACAGATCCGGCAGCCCCAGAGAATGCAGGAACTCATGAATGTTCACACTCTTGTCAAACAGCATGTTGGAGGTCAAAGCATTGTAGCTGCTGACGGAAAGTCCATTGATCTTATCGCTCCCCGAAGAGCTGTTGCCATAGTTGGCTTTGAAAGAACTCTCTGTGTTATTGACTACAACATTTCCCTCTACTATAATCGTCAGATTGTCAATCACATTATCTCTGTCCAGATCCAGAGACTGCTTGCCCACATATAAGGGATCTCCTGGCTGAGCTTTCTGAATTCCTCTGATCACCTCTTCTACTATGGCATCTCCCGTATCATACCCTGGCTTTGATAATTCATAAACCTGAACACTCTGGCTTTCATCCATACGATTATCTATCTGAGGAAAAAGATTCATAACCTTTACCTTACCGCAGGTAATTACAGATATGTAATCGGAAAAAGAATTTTCCTTGTTGCTGTCGGTCCATGATTTTCTTCCGCTATACATTCTCTTGATGGTTTCCCACTTAACGGCCAGCGTATTTCCCGTTTCTCCCTGCATCTTCACAAGAATAACCAGATTGGCCATCTCCTTCGCAGTTCCCGCTGCCTCCGCCGGCGCATATCCGGTAACTGCCAGGCCAATAACCAACAATAGGGCAAGCAGCATACTGATACATCTTCTGTACAGTCCTCCTGTCTTCTTCACAATGCACCTCCTTATTCCCATATTTCAAGCCGGGGCAGTCCCAGCGTCTCACAGTCCATGCGAAAGGTATCTTTGGAAGCGCCTTCCTGATAAAGATATCGTCTGCCTCCGACTTCATACGCATATACCACGCCTCCAGCCTGCGTCACCTTCTCCTGCTGCTCTTCCATAGTAGAACCATCCTCTCCCAGAGTACCCGCATAGGATACACCTTCATACTCCACGGAAAGGGAACCCACACAGATATCCTGGTGTAGGACCGTCTGATATCTTTTATACAGAGCCCCCTCCCTGTCATACCAGCAGACTTCCGCGCCGCCGTTATAAGCACCCTCCGTGAACACTGCGGAAGCAATCAGACTTCCCGCATCATTGACGCGTCCGTACAGGCAGGTTCCATCAGCGGCAAGAAGATACACTTCCGTCTCATATGCATCACTCACAATCTGCGCCGTCATATTCTCACTCTCATAAAAGGTACGGGTGGCAAATATCTCCGGGACCTCCTGAAAGGTTTCCCTCCAGCCCTCCTCCTCTGTAATCGTTTGCAGTGCCGCCCCATCCTTCTGTGTCAGAATCTGCTGAAGCACCGCAATCGATGCAGCGGCAGCTTCCTTCTCCGGAGTATACCTAACTGCAAGCTCCTGCAACAGCTGTACATACTTTTCATCCGGATACAGGCGGAAAACCCACCAAAGCATACGGCGCTGAGTCCCGACATCACCGGAATCGGCATATAGCTGTGCCATCTCCAGATAGTCTTCCTCATTACAGAGATCCCTGGCCAGCAGCTCCTCATAAAACGCAAGCTTCTCTTCCGGCGCGGCTCCCGCTGTTGCAAGTCCATTTCTCAATTGGTCTTCCGTCTCCATCTGCGCCGGTGATGTCACTTCTTCCGACTGAGTCAGATTTATTGATGTCCCCGGTTCTCCCACAGGCAGTTCATTTCTATTCCCACCGCCGGCGCAAGCTGTAAGCATACTGACAGCCAACGCTGCAGACATTGCTGCAAACACTACTTTTCTCATTAATAAAATTCCTCCTGTACTTTTCTTCATCCTTCCGGACTCTCCTGCATTGGTCTTACGGTCCACGGTTCCGAAAAGCCTCCACTGTTTCCTGTACACAAAAACTGTTCATAAAAAGCTTTGCATTTTATCTCAGAATCCATTCGCACAGACAAGGCGGCGAAAACCGTAGCAGGCTGCTGCTGATAACAGCACAGCATGTGTGAATCAAAACAAGCTAAATGTAAAGATTGTTTTATGAACAGTTTCTAAAAATTTTTTCCTGGACCGAGTATACACTAAATCCTCTGAAATTCCAAGCATATTTTTCCACCGTAATGACCGGCAATTTCCTTCAGCCGAAAGAAACGCGTTAAGTAGATGTAATTTTGCATATTTTAGGCAAATAGCCGTCTGTCAGCATGGTTTATGATCTCTGTTTCTATTTATAACCTATTATGCTTATAATCATGGAAACGATATATTCAATCTGTCGCACCCCGTATCAATGTTTTATTACCAATAAGGACTATTTTTCCCGTCCGCCTATTTTATCGGCAAATATTGTTGAAAAGGTAGAAGTTATGTTGTATCCGGACACTTTGCGGCAGTGACTGAACCTTAAGCTGCTATAACGCTTCCTTTCTTCAAAGTCAAAATGACATCCGCTTTCTGTGCCAACTCCTTGCTGTGCGTGACCATGATCACGCATTTATTTTTTTCATGTGCCAACTCAGAAAAAATAGCAATGATCTCATTTGCAGTATCTTCATCCAGATTTCCCGTGGGTTCGTCTGCCAGCAGGACGGGGGCATTGCTCGCCAATGCCCTTGCTATGGCAACCCTCTGCTGCTGCCCGCCGGATAGCTGCATGACATTACGCCTGCTCTGGGTTTCATCCAGCCCCATTGACCTTAACAGCCCCATGGCATCCCCTTTTCCGCCAAGCCTGACATTTTCCACCGGTGTAAGATAATCAATCAGGTTATAGTTCTGAAATACAAGAGAGATATTTTCTTTCCTATGCCCGTTTAACCCTTTTTGCATGATATTTACCCCATCCATGCAGATTTCCCCCTTCACCGGCACATCAAGCCCCGCCAGCAGGGAAAGCAGCGTAGTCTTTCCGGATCCGCTTGTCCCTAAAACCGCATACATCTTCCCCTGCGCAAAGCGGTAGGATATATGGTTCAATATCACCCTGTCTTTCTGCGATTTGTAATAATACACTACATCCTTTATTTCTAACATCATGCCCTCCTAACTCATCCTGCTCAATATTTCTCTGGGTTTCTGAATCATGACAGAAATGCAGGACAATGTGATTGCAGTCATAATGACCCCCAGCACTGATACCCCGGATAAAAATACCACATCCCCTCCGATCTCCACTGTAACGCCCAGAATTTCCGTGTTGTCATTTTCCGTTGAACTGTTCAATACCTTATCTGCATTTAATTGTCCCTCCTCTGCCTGTAGCCGCGTCTGATAATCCACCAGATATCCCACAACCCCTCCCGAAACTGCGGGAGAGACGGCGGCAGCCAGCAGAAATGCGGCGCATCCAACCAAAATCCCCTCCAAAAGTACCTGCAGGACAATACTGCCTTTTGTCCTGCCAAGGGAAAGATAGATGCCGATTTCATGCACCCTGCCTTTTAACCAGAACAGGAACACCAGACATATCATAATGATACCGGACAGACAGACCAAGATCAGAATCAGCGAACTCATTTTCTCCAATTCGCCGAAGTTCTCCGTCATTGTGTCGCTCATTCCCGTATTGTCAATGAAATCATATCTTTCCCATCCGATATCCACTGCCTGTATCCTTTTCTTTACAGT
>CAJUQT010000038.1 GCA_910588225.1 uncultured Acetatifactor sp. | reverse complement strand
TGGTCTTTGGTTTCTTTGGTTCGGAATAGTGTGGTGCTGGCGATCTATCTCTTGTTTCCGGTTGCTTACTTCTTTACCGTACATGAGCAGCGATACAGGGAATATAGTCGGATTTTCCATGGGGACGGTTCACAGCCAGAAGGATGTCACAGATTCTGCGTCCCAAAGGTGTCTTCCGGTAGACCGAATGCCTGCAGAGGAATCCCTTCAAACAAACACAATTGTTACTCCAATAATCCGTATATTCACCCTCCAGAAAACAGATTCCCTGCGCGAATACGAAAAGATCCAGATGGCTCTTTCCATCCTCCTTCCGATTATAAGACCGGAACTGCCCTGTGATCTCCACTGTATTGTCCGAATAGTGCAAATACAAAAGACAAGGTATAAAAGTTACACCGCTGCTGCTGACAAGCTGTTTCTTCCCTTACACCCATGACGGAATCATTAATTTGCTGAACTATGAAATATGCTGTGATTTCACTCATATGATTGTAACAGGTGGAATTGATCCGGATGCTGACGAAACGCCTCTCTGCGGCGCGGTAGCATCACAGCATGCAGAAAAAAGAACAGGAGGTAATTTTCATATGGCCACGCTTGCACAAGAATACATTGACACCAGGGAGATCAAACACAAGGTCGAACACCTGACAGTATCAACCGATGATAAACACAACCAGGAACAAATTCTCGAAGAACTGTTCCGAGCCCTTGTGAAACCAAAGAAACACGTCCCGGCTTAACAAGGCATGGAACTCCATTTCTGCCAGACAAAATCTACTATGAGAGGAGGTGTGTCAGTGGCGATTATTCTCTACGCCCGGAAATCTGTAGAGCGGGAAAACAGCATCAGCTGCGAGACCCAATTGGATTACTGCCGTTCCGTCATCAAGCCGGATGAACGGAACGAGAAAGTCCTTATCTTTGTGGATAATGGTTTCTCGGGAGGAAACATCAATCGGGATGGTTTTCAGAAAATGATGAAGCTTGTCCGTCAGGATAAAGTCAGTAAAGTAATTGTATACAAGCTGGACCGTATGAGCCGCTCTCTTGCAGACTTCGTAAACATCCTGCAGGAATTCAAGGCCCACAACGTGGAATTTGTGTCCTCCCAGGAGTCCTTTGACACATCCTCCCCTTATGGAGAACTGATTGTGAAAATTCTGATGGTGTTCGCTGAGTTCGAGAGGACATCCACCATCAACCGGGTCACCCAGGCTTATGCCCATCGGAGCGAAATGGGCTTCTACATGGGAGGCAGGCAGCCTTACGGTTTTGATCTTATCCCTGCCGTCATACATAATATCAAGACTAAAAAGCTGAATCCCATTCCCGACCAGGCTGCCCAGGTGCGGTACATCTTCGAGGTTTACGCCCAGGAAAGCGTATCCCTCAGACGGCTGCAGAACATTTTGATTGCCGAGGGTAAAAATCCCCTGAACGGAAGTACCTGGACAACGGCGAAACTCTCCACACTGCTGAAAAATCCCATCTACGTCAGAGCGGATTGCGATGTGTACGACTACTATGACCGGCATGGAGTTCAGATGATCAGCGATGCGGCATTGTTCACCGGGGAATACGGTGCCCAGCTCTACGGCCACACCAAACATGCCCCCGGCAATCCCGACTGGTCTGATATGAAACTGGTTCTGCTGACTCACAGCGGCATCGTGGATTCCGATATCTGGCTGAAATGCCAACGTAAACTGGGAAAAAATAAGCAGATAACCAACAGCTACAGCAATCCTACCAGCTGGCTGGCAGGTAAAGTCATCTGTGAAAAATGCAGTCACACCATGACCACCATAAAAGGGAAAATAAACAAGGCCGGCGAAATGCGCAGATATTTCAACTGCACTGGTAAGTCCCACAAAAAAATCTGCACAGGTCCTAAGATATCTATCTATGCCGAAGATTTGGAGAATATGGTCTATGACTGCATCTCTGAGAAGCTGTCTGACATGACGGAAGCCGGGCACTCCGCTTCAAAGTCCCATGCCGGAGAGATCAATGACTGCAAGCTGAAAATCAAATCCATCGAAAAGGAGGAAAGACAGCTCCTGGACACCATGCTGGCAGGAGGCTTCAATGAAGACCTTCTTACCCTTGCCAATCAGAAGGCCTCGCAGTTAAAAAGAGACCGGTTGACTCTCTATGAGCGTATGAAAGAGTTAAAGAGCTTGCGCTCTGAAACAAATACTGTGATAGACCTGGCCAAATCCTGGAAGACAGCCGACTATGAGCGCAAGAAGGCCGTTGCCATGATCATGATTCACGAAATACGCATCAGTGAAGACGGAAGCACTAAAATAATCTGGAACCTGTAACCTTTACTGCACATCGGATATATCTGTATGCGCTGCCGCATTCCGTTCACGCTTCACAAAATCTACAATCGCATCTATATGAATTACAATGAAATCAGGCTGCCTCCGGAACTTCTTCCTCAGAGGCAGCCTGATTCCTTCTGGCGAATCCATTATTCAGTTTATGAGCCCCGGACAGACGCATTGACTGTCCTGTCATATTTCAGTTCTACCACAAGCGTCGGTTTCTTTACAGCAGGCAATGGCAGAAATACTACATCCGCGAAGCCTCTGCCTGAAGACAGCTCCCTTATGAGCCTGTAATCCCTTCTCGCACTGTAATATGCCAGCCCGATCCACAGGCAAGCGAATTTTCATCGGAATGCCCCTCTTCCGTGTTATAAGTCAAAATAGAAGCTACCTCCATATGCGCCTGATTGAGTCCCCTGGCCACACTATCTGCGTTTCCCTCCAATGTATCCCAGACTCAAAATATCCCCAAAATCCGCCCAAAATCCCCTTAACGGAAAATACTTAAATATCAGGAGACAGCTTCTTTGCGTATTGTAATCTGCCGAAAGGCTGTGTATAATAAGGGTAAGAAATAAGCAGAGGAATGAAATATAGTGTTTCATGCAGATTTTTGGTTAGAAGATAAATTATACCTACAGATTGTTGATGCAGGGAAGCATATTTTATAGTGCGGTCATAATGAAAACTTCCGGAAGTTTCAGGTTGGGAGGAGGCAGAACTATGGGAAGGACAATTTCCATTGGGGCACAGAGCTTTGAATTTATACGGAGAAATGATTGTTTCTTTGTGGATAAAACAGATTTTATAAAAGAGTGGTGGGAGAATACGGACGCGGTCACACTGATCACCCGGCCCCGCCGTTTTGGAAAGACATTGAACCTGGACATGATGAACTGCTTTTTTTCCAGGACATATGAGGGACGGGGGGATCTGTTTGAGGGCCTGTCCATCTGGAAAGATGAGCAGTACCGAAAGCTTCAGGGAAGCTATCCTGTGATTTTCCTGAGCTTTGCGGGTATTAAGGGGCAGACCTTTGAGGAAACGAAACAGGGGATTAAGTACACGCTGGCGAAGTTATATGAGTCCCATGAATATTTGAGGAATGGGAAGAATATGGGAAAAAGAGAACAGGATTTCTTTGACTCGGTATCTCCGGAGATGACAGATGGAGTGGCCGTGCTTGCTCTGAACTATCTGTCAGATTATCTGTGCCGTTATTATGGCCAGAAGGCCATAATTTTTCTGGACGAATATGACACGCCGCTGCAGGAAGCGTATGTATATGGGTACTGGAAGGAACTGGTTGGTTTTATCAGGCAGATGTTTAATTCTACGTTTAAGACCAATCCAAGCATGGAGCGGGCAATTATGACAGGCATCACCCGGGTAAGCAAAGAGTCCATTTTTTCAGATTTAAATAATCTTACAGTTGTGACGACAACATCTGAGAAGTACTGTACCCGGTTCGGATTTACGGAAGAAGAGGTGTTCCGGGCTCTGGATCAGATGGGGATGTCGGACCGCAGAGAGGATGTAAAGCAATGGTACGATGGGTTTACCTTTGGAAGCCAGCGGGATGTGTATAACCCCTGGTCCATCACCAATTTTCTGGAGGAAAAGGAACTGAAGCCTTACTGGGCAAATTCCAGCTCCAACCGCCTGATCAACCTGCTGATTCAGCAGGGAAATGCTCAGACCAAGACGATTATGGAGGATCTGATGAGGGGCGGCATCCTGGAGACGGAGATCGATGAGGAAATTATTTTTGACCAGCTCCAGAAGAAATATGGCGCCCTCTGGAGCATGCTTCTGGCCAGCGGGTATCTGAGGGTAGTGGAACGGCATTTTTCCAGAGCGACGAGAAGATTTACTTACCGTCTGAAACTGACGAACTGGGAAGTGGAGATGATGTTCGAGGACATGATCCGAGGATGGTTCAGCGGGGAAGATGTGCCCTACAATGGTTTTATCAAGGCGCTGCTGTTGAATGACACAGAGGCCATGATTGAGTTTATGGAGACAATCGCCCTGACGACCTTCAGCAGCTTTGATATCGCGGAAAGCGCAGCAAAAAATGATGCTCCGGAGCGGTTTTATCATGGTTTTGTACTGGGGCTTATGGTGGAGCTGAAAGGCAGCTATGAAATCACTTCCAATCGGGAGAGCGGATTCGGGCGATACGATATCATGCTGATTCCCAGAGAAAAGGGGCATCTGGATCCGATGGTCATTGAATTCAAAGTACGCAAGCCGAAGAAAGAGGCTTCCCTGGAGGAGACCGTGGCGGCAGCCCTGCAGCAGATTGAAGATAAGAAATACGATGCGGCATTGGAGGAGCGGGGATTTAAGAAAGAACGAATCCGCCATTACGGCTTTGCCTTTGAAGGCAAGCGGGTACTGATTGGCTGAAATTCTGTTCGGAATAATACGTATGCCTGCACTGCGGAAGGGGTTCCAATGACCATAGTACCGTGAAAGCAGGCCATTCATGGGGCTATGGTTTTTGCCGTGAACAGCACCACTTAACTTCGCCCGGTTCGCTTCGCCGAACCGCTGGAAATGCACAATCTCCCGCATACGCAGGAACTTGATGGGCTCGCACACATCCGGCTCCTTTATCAGGCGCAGAATATTGTCATAAGTAGTGCGGGCCTTCTGCTCTGCTGCCATATCTTCCATCAAATCCGTAATCGGGTCACCTGTCACCTGAAACTGTGCGGCAGTAAAAGGAAATCCGGAAGCCGCCTGCGGCCATACACCGACAGTATGGTCAACATAATAATTTGCAAAACCACACCTTTCGATTTCTTCCATGGACAGATTTCGTGTCAGCTGATGCACGATAGTTGCCACTATCTCCAGATGAGCCAGCTCCTCAGTGCCGATATCTGTCAAAAGTCCTGCCACTTCACGGTAAGGCATGGAATAGCGCTGAGACAGATAACGCATACTGGCCCCCATCTCTCCGTTCGGTCCGCCGTACTGAGAAATAATTGCCTGCGCCAACATGGCATTTGGTTCCTTGATGTTTACAGGAAATTCCAGTCTTTTCTCATAACTCCACATTTACACACACTCTCCTTCCCAGGGCAGGGGTGCTTCTCCCCATCTCCATTCCTTGCTGCAATCGGTAAGTCTTAAATTCAATGGGAAATATTTCTGAGAAAATTCCTTTTCCATCTGTCCCTTAATTCTGTTGTAGTGGTTGAAATATTCCATGGCTCTGCGGTCATGGGGATGGGTATCCAGAAACAGCGCCAGTTCTATCAATACAAAATCCGCCATCCCGATATCTCTTAACAGTTGTTCCCTCTCTCTCATGATACACATCTCCTTCCCGTAAAAGGTTTATCCAATTCAGGGAAGATGGTTCCCGCACAGTAAGCCTTCTCTAAATCGTCATACATTCCATTGAACTCCTGCCATGGTACATAAGCCATCGCTACCGGAAATTTATCGCAATCGTTATCCTTAAAATGTTCGTGCATTTCGATTCCTTTCCTGCATTTCTTCTCATTTTAAGATATAGTATGTCAAAACAGGGAAACTGTGCAAACGATAACTCTAAATAACATAATAAATTTAAGAAGATACCTGTGCCGCTTTCTCAGCGGGATTCTCCCATAAAAAACAGTGCAATTGTACCCGGACCGGAATGGGCTCCGATAGTAGGCCCGATATGATTAATGATAAAATGCTGAATGCCGAATTTCTCTCTAATCAAATCTCTCACATATTCGGCGTCCTCCAGAGCATCTCCGTGGCTGATAAACACATAGTCCGATCTGTTCTCCTCCACCCAGTCTCCCATTTTCTCTTCCATATAATCCACCAGAGCACTGAGAGACTTTCTCCGTCCACGGACCTTTCCAATCAGAATCAGATGTCCCTCACTGTCTACATGAAGTTTGGGCTTAATAGAAATCATTGTTCCCAGAACTGCGGCTGTCCTGCTGACCCGGCCGCCTCGGTAGAGGTGAAACAGATCATCCACGGTAAATACATGGACAAAGTTCTGCACATGTGCCTCAAGCCATTCTGTAGTCTCTTCCATGGTTTTTCCGGCATCCCGCATTTTTACTGCCTTATGTACAAACAATCCTTCTCCCATAGACGCTCCCAGACTGTCTACTACCATGATTTTTACATCAGGGTGTTCCTCCATGAGTTCCGCGGCCGCCATCCGCATATTGCCGCAGGTTCCGCTTAGTCCTGACGAAAAGGCAAGATAAAGAATTTCCCGATCTTTCTCTGCACATTTTTCCAGAAAAGTCTTGCCTTCCACAGGATTAATCTGGGAAGTGGTAGGCATTTTTCCTTCATTTCTCATCAGTGCATAGAATTCTTTCCAGTCCAGTTCTTTCTCTCCTCCATAGGTAATCCCGTCAAGGATATAGCTGATAGGAATGCATCCTACATTATGTTCCCGGAAATATTCTGCCGGCAAATCGGTGGTGCTGTCTGTAATGATTCTATACATATTTTTACATCCTCCTCTACACAGTCACCATGCATATACTGCACGGCGTTTTCTCTATTTGTTAACTTGTTTCGAAGTATATTACAAAATGTCGGGTCTGTCAAATATCTTTCTTTTGTTCACACAGCGAAACATGGCACCTCTTTCCGATATCGCATTTTCATTATAACAGAAGTTCTCAAAGCTGATTTGACTTTTGAGTGAAAATCGCTGTTTATTTTTCCTGTTTCCGTGAAGTTATGGCAGAATCCGCCACAGGCATGGAAAAAGGCCGCAGCTTATTTGAGAGCCACAGCCTTTTTCGTATTGCCGCAGTCATTTTCACAGCGACATAAATAAGTCTGGCGCTGGAGTCTTTTTCAGATATCTCTCCATATTTCTTCCGCATACTTCAGCCATTGATCTGCAATCATCTGATGCCCGCACACAGTAGGATGCACTCCGTCCCAAATCCAGTATTCCGCCTCCCGCTCTTTAAGCAGCTCAAAAAACATCTCCTGTAAAGGAACAAATACGGCACCGTTACGCTGCGCCAGAATCCTGGTCTTCTCCTGCAGAGGCTCAACCTCCCGCTTCCACTCCTCATAGTCCGCCCTTCTTACGCCGGAGGGTAACGTAAAAGGCTCACAGAGCACAAGCTTTATTTTGGGATTGTTCTCTTTCGCCTCGTCCAGGAGAAGTTGATATATCTTTTCAAACCTTTCGGGAGAAGATCCCGTACCATCCTTCAGGTTAAATCCACAGTCATTGATTCCCACCATGATGCTGAGTACATCAGGGTTCAAAGCCAGACAGTCCTCCACCCATCTTCCGTATAAATCCGATATTCTGTTGCCGGACAGCCCCCTGTTATAAAACCTCAGATTTTCTCCTGGATATTTTGTTCCAAGAACGGAATTAATAAGAAAAGCATAGCCATGTCCCATTTGGTGGTTTAAATCCCATTCGTTTTCCTTTCCCCGCATACGTCCGCCATCTGTTATGGAGTCGCCCTGGAATAAAATTATTTTCTCATTTTTTTCCATTTTCTTTCCTCTTTTCTCTGCCTGGTACTGCATTTCCAAAATCTTTGTGAATTTTTATTCCGCCTGAAGATATTTTTCAGAAATACACCCCAGCTTCTGCTTCCCTATCAGCACACATGCTTTCATTTTTCCTCTCATTGCATTTCCTCCGAGTTCTCTTAAATCAAACCCGGACAGCTACATCCAATGTCTTCTTTTAACTGCGTTTTACCCCAACGTACACCACATATCAAATTTCTGTCAAACGCTTTGCCACTATCACATCTCCCTGAGCAATCGCCGTCCTTGCCGTCATTTTTTCACCATTCAGCAGATTCAGCAGTTCTTCCGCCCCGAAATCAACCCAGGCCTCTTCCTTATTATGGTTTATAACAAATACCACCCTGGCTCTCTCAGATACGCGAAGGGTTATTTCTACTCCTTCCGCTGATGCATACGGGGGCTTCAGGCCGCAGTCTTCACAAATTTTGTCAATCAGCTCCTCCAGAAAGCTCTGCTCAGGCCAGGTGCCTATATAATATGCCTTTCCTGCTCCGAAATGATTTACCGTCACACAGGGAGCTCCCGCATAGAAATCTGTCCCATAGCGGGCCAGCACCTCCGCACCTCCTTCGGGATGAATGATATCGCATAAGAATCCGCATTCATATTCTTCCTTTGACAGATAAGCGCTTTTCTCCATCTTCATGGAATTTTTCTCCCAGGGACGCAGGGCATCCGTCTCCTCCACCCAGATTCCCAACATGTCTTTCAGTTTTCCGGGATAGGCTCCGAATATACAGCGATCATTCTCATCCACAAGTCCGGACATTACTGTGGTCACCAGAGTGCCTCCCTCCCTCACGAAATCCTCCAGCCTCTCCGCTGCTCCTTCCTTTGTCATGTACAGCATGGGAGCCAGAATCAGGTCATATTCTGTCAATTTTGCATCACAGGACAGGATGTCCACGGAGATATTTTTGCGAAACAGGGGTTCATAATACAGGGATACTGTCTTCAGATAATCCATATCTTTGCTGGGACCGCTGGAAAGCTCCAGGGCCCACCAGTTGTTCCAGTCGAACAGGATACCGGCCTTCGCAGGTGTCCTTCCCTCCAGAAAAGCATCTCCTATTCGGTCAAGCTCCGCTCCCAATATGGCGGATTCCCGAAATACTCTGGTATTCTCCCTTCCGGAATGGCTGATAATGGCTCCATGGAATTTCTCCTGGCCGGCTATAGACTGACGCATCTGGAAGAAAAGACATGTGTCCGCCCCATGAGCCATGGCCTGATAGGAGAGCCTGCGCACTTCTCCCGGCCTCTTCAACAGGTTATAGGGCTGCCAGTTCTGCTGATTTGGAGACTGTTCCGTGAGGATGTAGGATTGCCCGCCTTTTAATCCCCGCATAATGTCATGTTTCATAGCCACGAAATAAGGCGGATCGTCCGGCCAGGGATAATTGTCCCAGCCTACCACATCCAGATTTTTCGTGATGGTAAACTGGTCCAGCTTCTTAATGTAGCCTGACATATTGGTCTGGATGGGAATCTCCGGATTGTATTTTTTGAGCACCTGATACTCGTTCCGGAAGCATTCTGCCGTGGAATCCGTGACAAAACGCATGTAATCCAGCTGAATGGCAGGATTAAAACGATAATCGTCATTCAGCTCTGTGGGCAGCGTAACCTCTTCAAAGCCGGTGACTATTCTTCCCCAGAATGTGGTATGCCATTTCTCATTCAGGCCCTCCACGGTTTTGTAGCGTCTGCGAAGCCACAGGCGGAATTTCGCCTGGCAATTGGGACAATAACAATAGGTACCATACTCATTGGAAACATGCCACATGGCCAGGGCCGGATGATGTGCATAGCGCTTTGCCATCTCTTCCGCGATGGCGGCGGCGCGTTCCCTGTACTTTAAGCTGTTGACACAGAAGAATACCCTCATTCCATGTGTCCGCTTTCTTCCCGCGATATCCACAGGAAGCACTTCCGGATATCTGGTGGAAAGCCAGGCGGGCTGGGCTGTGGTAGGCGTGGCGAGGCACACATAAATGCCATGCTCCCATATTTTGTCAATGATCTCATCCAGCCATCCGAAATTATATACTCCCTCGTCCGGCTCCAGCTTCGCCCAGGAGAATACGGGCAGCGTCAGCAGATTAATCCCCGCTTTGTTGAAAAGCCGCATATCCTCGTCGATAGTTCCGGCGTCCCACTGATCTGGATTGTAATCGCCTCCGTAATATATTTTCTGTGCTTTTTTCATACAATACCTGCCTTTCTGATTTTGCGTATGATTGCCTCTTTTAAAAAGTTAAAATCACGTCTTTTGTCAGAGCTGTTATGAACATAAAACCATATTACAATTTTAGATTATCAACCATCAGTCAAACCACTCTATCACAGGTGCCGCGGTAATTCCCGTAGCCGGAATCTGCAGGTGTGTGGATGCCCCATCCTTAATTCTCCAGACCAGCGTGTTTGTCACATCCAGAGTCAGGGCATTTTCACCTGCCTTCAGCGCATCCGTAATGTCCACTCTGGCCGGGAAGCCTGCCAGAAAGCCCAGTTCCACTCCATTTAATTCCACATGAACACTGTCGGAGGCCTCCGGCAGCACCAGATAATATTTTCGACCATTCTCTTTCGCCTGTTCAAAGCTTGTCTCATAGCGATAAGTTCCTGCAAAAGATGGCCAGTAGCCGGGACCATTCAGATTCGGAAGCCTCTGACCGGCTTTCAGCAGAACCCCTTCCTCAAATACCGGCTGCTGCGCTTTTTCCGAATTTTGAACCTCCGGCTGCTCCCATTTGGATACCTTCCATTCTACATCCAGCACCCTGCTTCCTGCCAGAACAGGAAACGCCTTCTCACCGTCGGTTTTCTCTTCTTTGCCACACTGTTCCAGGCAGTAAAATACAGCCTCTCCCGGCTCCAGTCTAAGAGGAATGCAGCCATCCTGTAAAGAATAGTTTTCTGCTCTGTTCTGCCATGGATCATAGATCGTCAGCTTTTTAAAGACCGGATTCTTCACCTTTACCTGCGCGCATACTTTTTCCGACACACTTTCATTAAAATACATAACCACCAGCCCTTCCGGCTGGCGCATCACCAAACTGCGCAGATTGGGAAATCGCCCTGATGCTGTGGTGCCATCCCCATTCTTCACCATAAGCTCTCTGTCTCCCATGGCATTTTCAAGTGCCTCCACTTTTTCCGCAATCTGTGCAAGAGGTACCACAGTCACCCGGTTTTTCCAATCTTCCGGCAGAAGCTTTCCGCAGGTATCTTTCTCAGGAAGTTCATCGATTACAAATACCTTCAATCCCCCGGGTGCATGTTCACTCACAAAATGCACCACCCGACTGTCCAGATATCTGGCATAGGGAAGAATCAGACAGGAATAACGCTCCCTGCGGATACACAGCCTTCCTCCTTCCACCCGGGCAGGAGCTATCTCCCCGATCTTCCCGGATATGGATACAGCCTTGTCTGCGCAGGACAATTCCTTTTTGCTTTTATCCCAGCTGTCAGGTACAAGCATGTCTGCCGGAATGACGTCATAGTCCAGCTGTGCCTCCATCAGCTTTCTGGCCGGCTTCTGGAAGAGCATGGTCTCTTTGCCGCTCCACTCGCTCTCCGCATGATAGAGAATGGACGCATCCGCCAGATGAACCCCGCCGCTGAGCAGATGTGCGCTGCGGTTCATATATTTCATCAACTGCGTAAAGCAGGCAAATCCCGGATTGTTCCCTCCGGCATAAAAATGGGGCGGGCAGTCCGGGTCAGGATAACGCATGGAAAATGCATGAGGAATAAATTCGTTGATTCCTCTCACCAGCATGTGATTGGTCAGCCATTTCATGAAGGAATTTCCCTCCGCCCAGCCATAGTTGCCAAAAATCTCACAGAGGGCTCTGCCCTTTTTATTCTCCTGAATATGAGCGGCAGAGCTGGCAAGCTTTGCCAGGCCGAAGTGGAAGAACTCACCGTCTCTGTCTCCGGCAATCCACTGATGCACCGGCTCCGTGAATCCCGGCACAATCTGATGGTGCACCACATCGATACCCGCCATATGCTGTCCTTCCATTTCCCGGAAGTAATGCCCTATGCTGCAGCCCATCCGGGTATGAGCATTATCGTCCTCAATAATATGCCCAATGTACTCCACACCCCGTTCCCGGCACCATTCTCCCATCTGTGCGGAAAAGCATTTTCTCACCAGTCCTGTCATTGCATCCATATATTCCGTTCGGATTCTGGACGTTTTTTTCCCGGAATCATACCATAGCGCCGGCAGGGAAATCAGGAAATTTTTTCCCCATTTTTCCCGGAGAAGCGTTTCCAGCTCACCGCTCCAGGGCAGGCGCTGATCCCTCCTGCCCAGCGTATCGTCAAAGGGATAGCCAGGCACATTGCCAAGCTCAGGCTCATCGGAGAAAAAGCCTGCTATAGTATTCCCGAAATACTCATGATAACGTTCATAGTGCTTTTCATACACTTCATCAATCAATACACGCACGGAATCCGAATCAATCAGATTCATATATTCGTCTCTGCCTCCGCCTTTCCTGGTGGTAAAGAGCACAAAAAGCCGATACGCGCCCTCCGGCAGATCAAAATAGACAAAGCCGTTCTCATATTGGTCTGTGAGATTCAGGATTCCTTCTCCGCTGACAGCCAGTGTCTCACCATCCGGCTTCGGCACCCCAAGGATTCCCAGCAATTTCCCCTCCGATCCTATAAAATTTTTCACCAGAACGGCACCGCTGCGACAGGGCCCATGGATATCCATATGGCGCTCCGCCAGATACAGCTTCTTTTTCTCCGGTTGTCTGGTATAACCGCCATTGGCATGCCCTGTGGGAAATTTGTCATCGTCCAGAATCCACAGCCGCATCCCTCTCTTCTTTGCTTCGGCACAGATATAGTCCAGGTTCTCCCACCAGCCCGGACCGCAGAAATCCGGATGTGGTCTGGATTCCAGACATACCTCCCGAATTCCGCATTCCTCTATTCTGTCAAGCTCTCCGCCGATCGTTTCATTGTCCTCACCCTTCATCCACAGGAAAGGGAGAATATGACTTGTGCCCTCTCCCCGAAGTAACATTTGTAATCGTTCCATACACATCCTCATTTCTGCGCTGCTCTTGCAAAGTATCTTCGGCAGCCTTCTGATACCAGTTCCATCCGATGACAGCCTTTTCTATTATGTAAATATATTTGCCGCGCACCTCTGCATCCGGCAGCGCCCGAATGCAAAATGCAGTATATACCGTCAGGTTTAGCCGCTTTCTTTCTCTATCCTCCCCCTGTCCAAAGGCTTGCTTGTGGCCAGGCAAATTGTGCGATATTCTCCATGTGCATTAGTGGGACAGCCCTCCTGCCAGGGACAGGTGGCACAGTAAAAGTGATAAAGCACTCCCTGATAATACAATACAGAAGCCTTATGGGCATGTCCGCAGTCATAGCTGTCAGGGCTGCCGTATGTAAGGACAGGCTCCCGAACCTTCTCCCAGTGAATCAGGTCTGTGGACAATGCAAGTCCTTCCTGTGCATGGGTATGTCCATCCTCATACATTTTCCCATATCCGAAGTAGAAATTCAGCCATGTATCTCCATCCCTGACAATACAGGGATCCGAGACAAATCTTTCGTCCCAGGAACTCCTGTCCACACGCAGAACAGGATTTTCCCTGCATCTGGTCCAATGCTGCAGATCATCGGATACCGCCAGGCCTGTCTGTTCGGTCCAACGCGCTTCCCTGTCCTTAGCATTGTAGAAAAGCAGCCATTTTCCCTCATACTCAATGATGCATGCCTTATACAACCCGCCGGACTCCCAGTCTTCCCCGTCTCTCCAGGAAAAGCAGGGCTTATCCGGGAAATGCCAGTCCAGCAGTTCCTCATCCTCTGTCCAGGCCATGCCGATCTCCGCCGGACCGCTCTCATACCCTGTATCCGGATAGGAGTGATACACCATCCAGTATTTGCCCTCTACTTTTTTCAGCCTGGGAAGTTCCTCCAGACAATTGCTCTCTTTCAGTATCCAGGTGGCAGCCCCGCCTATACGGTCCCACCGATCCGATTCCATATTCCTCTTCAGTATAACTCCCTTATGTTCCCAGTGAAGCAAATCGTCACTGACTGCCAGCGCCGACTGATATCCCTTCCCGTCAAATCCGGTGTAAAGCATATGAAATTTCCCGCCGTGCCAGAACACAAAAGGAATGTCCACTGCTTTCTCGTCAAAGGCTCCCGGCCGGCCGGAACCATGCAGTACCGGCTGCGGATAACGATAGGAGGTCAGGTATTTCTGTATTTTATCATCTCTCAATTCAATCATTGCCGTCTCCAAATCTATAGGTATACTTTCCGCTTCCTACTGTGCGCAGGACTCCTTTGCCCGGAGCTTCCAGACGAGCCGTCACATTAGGAGGCACCTGGCACTTCACTTCAACTTCTTCTCCCCGACGCTTCCAGCTCACTCCAATCCTGCCATAGGGATGCATGACCCAGACTTCTGCCCAGTCCACGCCTGCCTGGGGCTGTGGTGCAATCCGAATCTCATCAAAGGGAAGATCTTTGCGAATCAACTCCACTCCTCCAAGGGAACCGTAAAACCACTCCTCGATGCTGCCCAGCATCAGATGATTCTGGGATCCATGTGGACGTCCGGGTTCTGGTCCGTCCCATTCCTCTGTCAGGGTAGTGGCCCCGTTTACCACCTGGTAACCATAGCCTGGTCTCTCCGTAATCATGGTCATCTCATTCAGGAGATCCGACATGCCGTATTTCATCAACGCCGCCACCAGGAAAGGATGTCCCACATCTCCTGCCGTAATGGCATATTTCCGCTTTACCACATCCTTTTTCAGCATGTCTGCCACCCTTTCCTCAAAAGCCTCCGGAACCAGCCCTGTCATCAGGCTCATGGCCTGAGCTGTCTGACTGCCGTTGGCATACCGCCCGGTCTGATCGTCCAGGAACTGCCGATTATACTCCTCCTTTACACGCTTCATACGTTCCGTAAATTCCGCCCCATCCTGTGTTTTATGCAGAAGCTCTGCCGTCTGTTTCATGATATCCAGATCGTAATAATAGATACAGGTTGCCACTACCGGAACAGGCGTATTCTGGGAATGCGGCGTACAGGGACCGATATCAAGCCAGTCTCCCAGACCATGATGCAGAATTTCATGATGGGTTTTCTCACCCAGATAGTTCACATACTTCTTCATCACATCATAATATTTTTCCAGAATCCCAGTGTCTCCGTACCGTCTGTAAATATACCATGGACTTAAGATGCAGGCACTTCCCCATTCCGGGGAATCAACAAACCCCCGATGCCATTTTTCAAATCCCGTCACATATTCCGGACAGATATCCGGCACCAGTCCGTTTTCCCGCTGGGAATCTGCCATATCCCCCTCTATCTTTGCATAGAGATTATGCACATCCATATTATACATAATAGAGGGCCCGATCAGATGCGTCTGCTCCAGCCATCCCAGCTTCTCTCTGTGGGGACAGTCTGTAAAGTAGCTTTTTGTATTGCTCTTTATGGCCTGCAGAACAATCCTGTGAATGTCACAGAATAATTGATTAGAACATTTGAATTCTCCTGCCTGCTCCACATCAGAATAGATGAATTCTCCCACCATCTCCGTTATGACAGGAAGGGAATTCTCTTCCTCTGTCCGCGCATTTCTCTCTGAAAGAACTTCTTTTTTCTCTGTGGGAACTCCTTCTATCGTTTTTGGAAGCGCGCCTGTCATCTCCAGATACCGGAAGCCGGTATAGGTAAAATCAGGTGCAAATTCCTGTTCCTGATTCTCATCCAGAATATAAGTCCAGGCATACCCCTCGCCCGTTACCTGCTGATTCACGGTACCGTCTGCATTCACCATTTCTCCGGGCTTCAGAACAATTTTACTGCCTGCCATGGAAGCATCCGCCCGCAATTTGATTCTTGCCCAGCCGGAAAAGTTCGTTCCGAAATCATAGAGCCATACGCCCGGACGGATTTCTTTTATACTGACAGGCCGGTAGGTTTCCATCACTTTCACGGGTTCCATAGGCATGGGTGTGAGCTTTCCCTTTGGCGGCTCTACACAGACTGCCGGTTCCCAGACAGCTTCCTCATTGTAGTCCGCATACAGATACGCCTTCTTCCAGAACCTTGCATCATAATCTTCGCCTCCATATATGCAGCAGAACTTTATAGGACCTGGGGCCATTCTCCAGGAAGAATCCGTTACAATCAGCTGCTTTCTTCCATCCTTGTATTCCAGCACAAGCTGTGCCAGAAGCTTACATTTCCCATAACTTCTCTCATAATAGACATATCTGCCTCCAGGCACGTTAAACATACCGTCCCCCAGCTTCACCAGCAGGCAGTTATCTCTCTCCGCTGCAAGAGCCGTCACATCATATGATGTATAAAAGCAGGTCTCATTGTAGTCGCTCCAACCCGGTTCCAGGACGTGGTCTGACACCCTTATGCCATTCAGCCGGCATTCGAAATGTCCCATGCCGCAGATATAGAGTTTTGCACGCTTTATTTCACCTTCCAGGGCAAATGTCTTTCGATAGAGATGATACATATAGTCAGAAGTCTCCCCGATAAAGCTGCCTTTCCATTCCTCCCTGTCAAGATACCCCGTTTCAAACCAGCTCTCTCCTGTCAGAGCAGAGACTGCTTCCTCTCCATAACGGCAGCTTATCTCCAACTGCCATCCATAGCGGCAGTCCGACACAAGTTTCTCTCCTCCATAGCGTATTCCCGTCATTTGCAGGGACTCTCTCCGTCCGCTGTCCCATACCGGTTCTCCGGATCCGCATTCCCCCTGCCATACCCGTATCCGATAGCTCTCCTGCCGAATCCCCTGCTCTTCTCCCTCTACTCTCCATCCGAACACAGGTTTTCCATGTCCTATATTCAGCGGATACTTCCGATAATCGGTTGTCTGATGGGATATTTTCATTGTTGCCGCCTTTCCGCTTCCACGTTTCTCTCTGATCTCGAAAGCACATGGAAAACTGCCACCTTATTATAGCCAGCTGTCGGTATATCTCTCAAAAAACGGTGTAGTCTTTCAACCACACCGTTTTCTTATACGTACATACATCCGGAATCAGCTTACTTCACAGTATTCTCATTCAACATTGTAAGAATACTGTCGAAATCCTGCTCTGTCTTGCTCTTTACAGCGTTAATATACGCATCCCACTCCCCATCGTTGTCAATATCTTTTCTACCTTCAATGAAGTCAGCGGCCCAGGTAAGTACCTCATTATAGCAGGTGCCGCCCTGATTGAGCTGTTTCTTCATGGCCTGCTGATCAGGCGTCAGATAAACCACAGGAGGCTGGCTGGCTGGAGACACAGACTCAAGACCTCCAATCACACCGGTCTCAGTCCAGTACTTTCCTTCGTAATACCCCTTTTCCTCGCTCCACCAGGGTTCAGGCAGGGAAGTTACAGCAGTCATAGCTTCATTGTCCAACGGAATAAAAGGAATACCGCTGCGGCATAAGCTGGAAGCCATCAATCCATAATCAGCAGACTTCTGCGCCGGGGACGCATCATTCATAATCTCATCCACAAAGGTTTTCGTACCATCAACTACATTATAGGTCTCACCCTCGATACCCCAGTTCAGCAGCTCTACCATCTGATCAGAGTACTGATAATCGATCATAGCTACAATGTGCTCAGGATGTTCGGTCTCGGCATCAATAAAGATACCCATTCTCAGATTGCTTACATTCAGAGACTTTCCGGGAAGTCTGGAACCCCATTTCCAGGCGGTACCCTCAGGACCGTCGGGCAGATATGCAAGTCCCCACTCCATAGTATTCCCTTCAACCTCTTTCAGAGCTGTATTGAAAGTAGCCACACTTCCTGACCAGAGAGAGGTACAGATGACAGCTTTACCTGTGGTAGCCTTCTCAAGATGCATATTCCAGTCTGTGGTCGCATATTCGGGATCAATGTATCCGGCCTCCCAGAGTCCGTTCAGGTAACGCAGCATCTCACGGAAATTATCCTCGATGGGGCCATACACCCATTCGCTGCCATTGTAATACTCACTTTCCCAGGTGTGGAAAATACCTGCAAAACCACGGATAAAGTCATTTGCCCCATCCATGATAACATAGTCCGCATCAATGGAACCGTCATCAATCTTTGCCTTGATATCAGCACAGAGCTGGCTGAACTCTTCAATATTGGTGGCAGGCTTCCAGTTATTGTCCTTCAGGACATCAAAACGGTATGCCACCGATGCAAAGCTCTGTGCTCCGGTGATATTATTGGGATTATAAAAACCGTCAATGAAATAATACATGGAGCCGTCCTGGTTCTTGGCCAAATCCTCGCCCCCGGGGCTTCCGGCCATGTAGTCAGGATAATATACCATATAATCCATATAGTCTGCGATATTCAGGACAACGCCTTCCTCGCCATACTCCGCCAGAGAGGTACCCACGGTTGTGGTATTGACGTCACAGAAATCCTGTGCACCGAGCAATTGCTGTTCATTATCCTGCATATCCTTCAAGGAAGGCTTGATATCCCAGGTAATGTCCAGCTTACAGCCCAGGTAAGCTTCCATTTTCTCCTGCCAGAGCTGCTGGAATCTGGTTCCTGTGGAATCCGTACCAAAGTTCGCTGTTCTTACCGTAATAGACAAAGTATCCACTTCAGGGAGATTAATTCCGTTGCTGGCGGCTGTAGCCGCCAAATCATTCTTATCCACGCTGGGTGTATTGGCCTCCCCGCCCTGGGATTCCTCCTGAGACTGTTCTGCTGACTGAGAGGTGGATGCTCCCTGGTCACTGGAGCCGGACTCACCCGCTCCATCATTGCCGCAGCCTGCCAAAAGTCCTATAGACATGGCTGCTGCCAGAGAAAGCGCTGTTGCTTTTGATGCACTTTTTCTCTTCATAATTTTCCTCCTTATCTTTTTTATATATAAAGAAGCTCTGTTGGCTTTCTTTATACTCTTAAGTGAAACCGGCAAACATAATTACCTCAAAATGGTCTGTCCCTCAACCCTTGACCGCACCTACCTGCATTCCCTTTACAAAATACTTCTGCACAAAAGGGTAAGCCAGCAGGATAGGTCCCATGGTCACGATGATACAGGCATACTGCACATTCAGCTGGTTCAGCTTGCCGTTGCTGATCATGTCATTTGCATTCTGCATAGCGCCGATTCCGTTGGCAAACACAATCCTGCGCAATACCATCTGAATGGGCTGACGTTCCTTATCCTGAATATAGAGCAGCGCACTGAAATAGCTGTTCCACACTCCCACTGCGCACATCATGCCGAATGTGGCGTACAAAGCCTTGGACAGAGGCATATAAATCTTCACCAGAATGCCAAACTCGCCCGCACCGTCAATCTTGGCCGCCTCCCTCAGCTCCAGAGAAATTCCCTTGAAAAATGCTCTGTAGACGAACACATTGTAAGCCGATACGGCACCGGGCAATATCAACGCCCATATGGTATTATAAAGTCCCAGATTACGAATCAGCAGATAACTGGGAATGGTACCGCCGCTGAAGAACATGGTAATCAGCAGATAGATGGAAAGAGGTTTTTTCAGTACAAAGTCCGGCACCATCATGACATAAGCCATCAGGGATGTCAGTGTCAGCGAGAATACCACACTCCCTGCAGCAATGACAATGGTATTAAAATAAGCTTGGAAAATGTTCTCATCCTTGAACAGCATCTTATATCCGTCCAAAATAAAATCCTTTGGAAAGAAAGTCACCTGTCCTGTAACAATGGCACTGTTACTGGAAAATGATATTGCAAGCACATTTAAAAACGGATAAATGAAAATCAGAGACAAAAGCGCCATCACAAGAATCAATATCACGTCAAAAGTCCTGCTGCCTATGTAAATATTGCTTTTAACTTCCACTTCTTTTTCTTTTTTCCTGGCCATGAATTTGCCTCCTTTTTACCACATGCTGTTTTCCGGGCTCAGCTTACGCGTAATGGTGTTAGCGCCGTAGACCAGAATGAAACAGATAATCGACTGGAACAGGTTGATCGCCGTAGAGTAAGAGAACCGCCCTTCCTGAATACCTACCTGATATACAAAGGTGGCAATGGTTTCCGTAGCATCTCTGTTGGTGGCATTCTGCATCAGCAGAATTTTAGTATAATCGCTGCTCAGCACATTGCCTGTATTCATAATCAACAGGATTGTAATCGTTGGCATAATAGCGGGAATCGCAATGTTTTTCATTTTCTGCCAGCGGTTGGCGCCGTCTATATTCGCCACATCATAAAGAGACGTATCCACATTGGTCAATGCCGACAAATACAGAATAGAACCCCAGCCTACCCCCTGCCAGACAGCCGACAGAATATACATAATCAGGAAATTCGTATCCCCGGCATTCAGATTCACTCTCTCCAGACTGAAAAATGCCCGAATATCATTAAAGAAACCGTTCAGAGAACAGAATCCGTGAAGCATGGAACACACCACCACCACCGAGATAAAGTGAGGAATATACGAAATAGTCTGCACCACCTTTTTATAGGTTTTGCCCCGCATCTCATTGATGAGAAGAGCATAGATGATTGGCAGAGGAAATGTAAAAAGTAAAGTCAGCGTACCGATCTTCAGGGTATTCCAGATAATCTGACCACACTCCACATTTTTGAAAAACGTCACGAAGTTCTGGTAGAATGGCTGAAGCCAGGCGCTTCCCCAGACCCCCTTGGAACCCTTATAATTTTTGAAAGCAATCAAGATTCCGTAAATGGGTATGTACTGAAAAACAAAAATAAAGATAACTGGTATCAGTGCCATTAACAGCAATCCCTTCTGCCGGCAGGCCCGTGTCCAGAAGCTTTTCTTTTTGATCAGCGCAGCGGCATTTTTAGATGTCTTTGCCATATTCTTCCTCCCTTTAAGTTCAAATATTTAATAAAAAACACAAACAAATGTCTTTTACTGTTTTTTATTTTAGTGTGGATTTCGCATGATTAGAATGGAGAAAACCATGAACATTTATGCAAATTTTACACATTTTCCACATCTTGATTATACATTATGTATTTTTCTTACATATTCTGTTTTTTTTACATATTTGTATGTTGCTTTTATGTATTATAATGGGGAAGTAGAAACGTAAAGCAGCCAAAGGAGAGAAAGCATGATTACAAAAGGAAACAAAATACAATTGCCTCTGGCAAAACAATTTGTCCTTATCCTGACTTTGTTTTTCCTCTGTACGGTTGGTATTATCCTTTACAGTGTCTATGATTTTACAAAACTTCAGGACACGTTCTGGAACAGCAGTCTGGAATCTTACTCCTCTCAGCTGGCCAAAAATACAATGGAAGCATATGAGAATTATGAACATATCTGTTACAGCATTGCCTATAACCAACAAGTTCAGAATTATCTCATGACGCCCGAGTCCCTGAAAACCTATGAGACTTATCTGCAATTGGAAAGCCAGCTGAACAGTACTGCTTTGTTGAATTCAAATATTATGGATATCGCTGTCTATAGCTCAGACAACCGTTTTGCTGCCCTGAACGGGTCGTCGGATAACTATAAACTATTTGCGCAGTCTCTGTCAGAATCCCGCTTTTCCTACCGCTGCGCGGGAGTTACCACAATCAGCAACACAGTCTGTCATATTCTGGCCATGCCCATCTATTCGCTGGGCACAGGAGTAAGCCGTTATCTTGGAATCCTTTTTCTGGCCATTGATGTGGACAGCCTGTTTAACAACGCCTATGACAGCACAGACAGAAGTTATGATCCGGAAATTATTTTTCTGGATGAAGAGAACAACTTTATATATGGAAATCCTGATTTATATGAAGTAATGATTGATAGAGAAAAAGAAGGGAATACACTTAGAATCAACAATATTGAAGATTCCGTAACCTATGCGGCGAAAAAATATACCATCCCCGTTATCAATCATACACTGTATGTCCTCATAGATAAAAGTCAGACCAGAAAACAGATGCTGCAGATTTTCATGCGGCTTCTGTTGGGAACTGGAGCTCTGACAGCATTAATACTGCTTTTGCTCTTTATGCTCTACCACCCTCTGATTCGTTCACTGCGGCAGATTACCGGATTCATGAAAACCCTTTCTTCCGGTGACAGGCGAAGCTACAAGGACGGCGTGACAATCCGTCAGGGACGGGTGGAAATCACGGAAATCAATGATATCTGTACTGCTTTTAACGAAATGCTTCAGCAGACAGATGAGCTGAATCACACCATTTTTGATACATATCTCAGAATGTATGATTTGGAAAAAAATAATCGTCAGACTGAAATTGCCCTGCTTCGTAGCCAGGTCAATCCACATTTTCTTTATAATACCCTGACTATGATCTGCGGTATGGCTGCCGAAGGAATGAATGATAAAATTATCTCTGTAACCAACGCTCTGTCGCGAATATTCCGCTACAGTATCAAAGGAAGTGATATGGTAACTCTGCAGGAAGAAATGGATATTGTCCGGGCCTATCTGATGATTCAAAAAGAACGCTTTGGTGAAAAATTTACTTTTCGTTATGATTTCTGGGATGATTCCCTGAACTGTCTCATACCCAAGATGATTATTCAGCCCCTGGTAGAAAATGCCATAGTCCATGGCCTGGAAAAAAGTCTGAGACCCGGTTCCCTGCGCATCGGCGCCGGAAAGAACCCACAACATGGGTATCTTGCCATCTGGATCTTTGATACCGGGGTGGGCATGCCGGAAGATCAGCTCAATAAGCTGCGCACTGCAATCTCTCATTCTCCCAGGCAAAATCTGAAATACAACGGGCCGGAATCAGCAGATACGGAAACTTTCTCCAGTCATGATGGTATTGGTATATTGAATGTAAACAGCCGAATGGTACTATATTACGGTTCGGATTATACTTTGTTAATTGATTCAGAAGAAGGTGTGGGCACCAATATCCAGATCAGGGTGCCTTATCGTACCAGAAAGGAAGAAAACTAATTATGTATCATGCAATCGTAATTGACGATGAAAAGTGGGTGGTAAAAAGTCTGATTGCGACCATAAAAAACCAGGAATTATTCGAAATTACAGAAGAGTTCTATGATGGTCTGTCAGGCCTTGAATATATCCGCACACATCAGCCTGCTCTGGCCTTTGTGGACGTACGTCTGCCCGGAATGAGCGGTTTGGATATCCTGCAGGCAGCCAACGCGGAAAGTCTGCGGACACTGTTTATTGTCATCAGCAGTTATGCGGAATTCGCCTATGCTCAGAAAGCCATGCTGCACAATGCTGTAGGGTACTGTCTCAAGCCCTTCTCACGAAGCGAACTTATCGACTCCATGCAGAAGGCTTACAATATATTGCAGGAACAGAAATCCGTTCCCTCGGCTCCGGAATTATCCCCCCCCCGGATTCCTATGCCTGTAAGCATATAACCTCCTCCCACAAATCTGTCCAAATGATCATCGATTATACGGAACAGCATTATCAGGAGGATATCTCCATCAGTGATCTGGCGAAGCATTGTTCTATCAATGCCAATTACGCCAGTCAGCTCTTCAAGCACGAAATGGGAATTACCTTTATCAACTTTCTCACCGGGCTGCGTATCGATCATGCACTGTGGCTCCTGACCCACACGGACCAGACCGTTTTCGCCATCGCCGCCCAGGTAGGCTACAGTGATTATTTCTATTTTGCAAAGGTATTCAAAAAAACCATGGGGTGTACCCCTACCGCCTATCGAAAAAAGGCCGGCAGCGACAAGGAGGCTTATCATGAACCTGAACCGTCATAAAAAAATATATTCTTTTATTCTTTTCTCCGGGCTTTGCCTCTCTGTCTGCAGCTGTTCTCTCGAAAAGGCAAATGCCGGACCGGACCGCTCTGTCCTTCCTTCTTCCCTGCAGACACTCTCTTTTGAGGAACATATGGATATCAGTGTGGGGTATTGGGATATCGATGCCATGACAAAAACTACGCAGCCGGATGGAATGACCCGATATATTGAAGAACTCTTTAATATCACATTGCATCCTATGTCCGTAACCTGGACCAATTACAAGGAAAGATATCAGTTCCTGAGCTTCACGAACAGTCTGCCGGATATGTTTGCAACGATTACTCTGTCGTCCACAGATAATAACGATACTGCTACCTATTCCGATTTGGTCGGTTCGGGATCCATTCGATCTCTGCCTGAAGATATGTCCGCCTATCCCATTCTGAAAGGAATGCTGGAAGCGGCGCCCAGTATCCGCTATATCGACGGCCGATATTACGCAATCCCCAGAATCTCCTACATGGATCCGATTCTGGGAGCTATGGATGCCGCCATACTGGTACGAAGGGACTGGATGGATAATCTGGGATATGACGATCCGCAGAACTTTGAAGAATTCGCAGAGCTGACCGCCGCTTTTGCCAATGATGATCCGGACGGCAACGGCCTGGATGATACCATCGGATATAATGTCAATAATCGGAGTGCCCTGGGGAAATGGGTCATTCTGGGTATTGCCCCGGAATGCAATGTCTATTCCTGGGTGGAGGAAAACGGTCGTTTCGTTCCCTCCTGGACCACGGATGCCTTTCAGGATGTGGTATCCGCCTATCGTTACCTCTATGAAACCGGCGGACTGGATCCCGCATTTTACAGCAAATCTCCAACGACCATCCAGGATGACTTCGCCGCCGGAAGACTGGGGGCAATGGAGTACAAATCCTTTCCAATGAGTCTGATGGATCTCAAAGAAGATTGGGATATGTTAAATGATAAGCCTTTTGAGGAATGTGTGGATATATTGCCCATTTTCCCCGCACCCAACGGAGTGAGATACAGCAATTCCAGTAATCTCTTCTGGTCGGAAACCTATATTTCCTCCTCTGTGGATGATGCAAAGCTGGAAAGAATCCTGGCCCTTTTTGAATTTCTCATGTCAGAGGAAGGACAGGATTTCTGCCATTACGGAATCGAAGGGGAAGACTATATCCGATTGGAGTCAGGAGAATACCAGTGCCTTCTGGATCTTACCTCGGCGGATGGAAAATCTGTAAGTCTTTCCACTGCTCTGGCGGAAAAATATCCTTCCAGCAGCTTATTCGTCAATCTGGCCACATGGGATATCTGCGACTGGAATTCCCTGGAGATGAATGAGATGAACTTCCTGCTGTATGGAGAGCACTGTATGAAGCTGAGTAATAAATCTGCTCTCTGGTTCCGGGATAATACCACGCAGCTGGAGCGTCCCTATGCCTTCCTGAACTTTCCAAAGGAGGCCACGGATCTCTTCAGTACGAACCGGGCTTTCGAGGCTTTCGTCGACTGTGTTATTGGCGATCAGGATGCCGTGGCCATGTGGAAAGATGTTCTGGAGGATATGAGAGAAAACGGTCTGGAAGAATATATTGACCGACAAAATGAGCTGTACCGGGAGTATCTGCAGTGAAAGCCCTGCTTTGAATCAAAGCAGATTCTTTGACTTGAATGTCTAACAATCTGCAGATGACCGCAGCAGTCAATGGCAGCACGTTTTTGGGGCCTCCATTGACCGCAGCGGTTAGCTATGGTACATTTCCGGAATTTCAAGCTGTGGAAACTCCCTGTCCGGACTTTAATCCTTAAATAATTTTTAGCACATACGCATACGCACAAGGTCTGTTCTTGGGAGTTTTCACTTTCAGGGAATCACTGTCTTGTCTGAAAACGAGCGGCTTATCGTCTCCCAGCAGAAATACTCCTTTGATCTCTCTTTGGCAGGGACCGCCCTCTCTCAGAGTACGAATCCGAAATTCTCCGTCTTTCGGCCACCCCATTGCGATAGCGTAGAGAGTATCTCCATGAGTGGTAAAGCGGAAATCTTCAGCCGTCAGAGTCTCGCTGTGCACATCTGCCGCTCCCCCTTTCTTAATCTGCTCCTCTATCTTTGCTTCATCATAGTTCTCATCCTCCACTATAGTGGGACCTTCCGCAGCTATGGTATGGGGTCTGGTGGCATAGATTGCCTCACCGTTTATAGAAAGCCAGTCTCCCACTTCCTCCAGTACCGCCACCGCTTCAGGATGAAAGCTGCCGTCCGCATAGGGTCCCACATTCAGCAGCAGGTTGCCATTTTTGGAAACAATATCACAAAGCTGATGAATGATTCTCTCAGCCGATTTGTACTTCGGACTCTGTACCATACACCAGGTAATATTGTCCTCCAGTCTATCGTCAGACTGCCATGGGAAAGATCTTGGACGTGAGAATTTTCCGCATTCGATATCATACACACCGATATCTCTGGGAAAATCCTCCTGTTTATAGGTGATAATTCCCTCTTTCATTCCTCTCACCCGATAATAATAATCCGCCATGGAGTAACGGTAATCTTCCCTGATAATGCAGGTGCGGCTGTCAAAATAGATTGCATCCGGCGCATATTTATCGATCACTTCGTACACTTTGTCACGCCATGTTCTACAGAAGGCTTCGTCGGGATATCGGTACGGAATATAGCGGTTTGTCTCCAGAGGCAGTGCCGGTCCATAGTACATCTCGTTAGCCGGGTCATACACATCCGCCTCGTTGTCCGTAGACATAAACCAGCCCCAGAGCCACTGATGATGGAAGGTGGCAAGGGTGCGGATTCCCTCTTTTCGGAAAGCTTCCATACATTCTCCAACCACATCCCGCTTCGGCCCGTAATTTACGCTGTTTACAGGATTCACGCTGCTGTTCCACATGGAGAAATTATCACAATGCTCCGTGACAGGCCCTGCATATCTGGCTCCGGCACGTTTGACCAGCTTCGCCCATTCCCCGGCATCAAATTTTTCTCCCTTCATCATAGGATAGAAATCTTTGTACCCGAAATCATGCAGCTTTCCATAAGTTTCCACATGATACCGGTTCTGTTCCAGACCACCGCAGTACATATTCCTGGAATACCACTCGTTCTGATATGCCGGCACACTATATGGCCCCCAATGGAAAAACATACCGAACTTCGCATCGCGAAACCATTCCGGCACTTCTTTCTTCAGTTCATCCCAGTTCACCTGTTCCATATCTTCTCTCCTTTTTCTCCTCCGCCGTCATAGAGCGTGGGGTTTATACAGCCGCATATAACTTCATTCGGAGCTGCTCAGTTTATCTAAATCTAATGCTCTTCCCTCAAAACCGGATACCTGTAAAAAGATAGCGGCGGAAGGAATGTTACTTCATCGATTACAGGTATTTTCACCGGATCAGCCTGCCATGCAAAGGACAGAAACGCTTCTCTGCCGACTTCTCTGGCAATCTCCAGGTAAGCATAATTCCGGTCTTCTCTATTAGCCCGAATGCTTATAATCTCCACCTCTCCCCTGCTGTCCTCCAGAGTAAATCCGCTGTCCCTCCCAAGCCCGGAGGCAATCTGCAGGCAGTTTTTCACATGGTCAAAGCCAAGCTTCAGCCAAATTCCTGCCAGCTTCAGCTCCTCCTTTTCTTCCTCTGTCACTCTCTGTACTGTACTCAGCGAAGGAGACTCATATTCCTCTCCTCCCGCCAGTACATGGACACACTGTTTCGCCAGCTTTTTCCCCAGGGCCACACTGGATGGCGCATTGTTGTGAATACCATCGCACAGCCCCAAATTCGTGGTAGAGAGCACATAAACATTTGGAATCTCCAAAGCTGCCCGCCGCTGGGCATCCCGAACCATTCCCCAGCATTCGTCATTGATTCCGTTAATCTGTCGGTTCAGCTGCATGGTAAATATGGGAATCTCATAGCCCAGCTCCCGGCGGAGTGATTCCGCATACGCTCTGAAATGGTCCAGATACTTCGCCGCCGGCTCAGGCTCTGTATCAGAACATCCCTGGTACCAGAGAACTCCGGCATATTTTCCCCCTGTCAGCTGTATTCGGTCTAACATATTTCGGTACAGATCACCCTTCTCCGGCATCCAGCGGCTCATGGGAGAACCTCCCATAGAAGTCTGGACCAGCCCCACAGGCATTCCTGTAAGCTCATAATAGGTTCTGCCAAAGGTCAGATATGGAGATACGCCTGGTGTTCCCATTTCCTCATTGGGCAGAGATCCGCCAAAGGTACTCTCATTCATGGGATGGCTTGCAAGATCCCATTTGCCCCTGTTTCGGAACAAATGCACACACATATGTGGAGAATCCTCACAGAAATCCCTGCCATATCCGGCAGAATTGGACTGTCCCGCTATAATAAAGAGATCTCCCACTCCCAGATGCAGCACACAGTCCCCACGGTAAAGCCAGGTGAGATTGGGAACGGTGCTCCTGGTCTCAAGGCTGGTCTCTATCCTGTAAAGGCCCCCTGCCGGAATCTTGAGCCCGGTCTCAAAGCTGCCGGTAAAGTTTTCTCCCTCCTGTATCTTGTCAGCCACGGTCCAGGGGATTACAGTCATATTGTCGCTCTCCCGCATCACTCTTACCAAAGGTACGGCCTGAGCCACCCCCACATTCACGGCCGCCGGGTGCACCCGGTAAGTCCCTTTCAACTTCACTTCGGCGCTTCCGTTTTCCTGTTGTAAAATCTCCCAGTCCTCCGGAGCCGATATCAAACTTATTCCATGCATAATTTCTGCCTTTCTTATTTGCTGTCATAAATTCAGAGACTGAAATTCGGTTCCTGAATTTTCAGGAACGAAATTATCAAGCTCTGACTTTGATTTACGCCTTCTTCCTGGGAAGCGTATGCATTATCTTCCTTGCCTCCTCCGGCGTCGCCACCTCCAGGTCCATGGCCCGAATCAGAAAAGCCAGCTTCTCTACTTCCTCATAATTATGTGCGGCTTCTCTGTCCGGAGCCAGATACCTGCTGTCCTCAAAGCCGATGCGAACCACCGAAGCCCCCATGGCAATGGCTGCGGCAAGGAATTCCCAGTTATCTCTTCCATAATGGGTGACGCCCCACTTTGCGTCGGCAGGCACCGCCGCCCGAAAGGCGGTCAGACATTCCATATTGGGCTGCATGCCTCCTTTATGCCCGAATACCAGATTATAGAGAACAGGATCTCTGTAAGGCGCCTGTTCTTTCGTTATACGGATATTGTAGATCATGCCGATATCAAAGACCTCGATCTCCGGGATAATCCCTCTTTCATACACAGCTCTGGCACAATAACGGATATCTTCGAAACTGTTGATATAGACTGCCTCCCCCAGATTGGTTGTGCCGCCGTTTAAGGAAGCACTCTCCACCCTCCAGTAATCCAGAGGTCTGCAGCGCTGCTCAATATTCATATCCGACACACCTCCGGTGGAAGCCTGGATCACCAGATCGGTTCTTCGGGCAATTCGCTCAAAGGTATCCTCCAACTCCGTGGTATCCGGTGTCAACGCCCCGTCAGGACGCCTGCAATGCAGATGACACATGGCTGCGCCTGCTTCGGCTGACTTTACCACATCTTCTACCAGAGCTTCTTTGTCCACTGGCTTCCCGGCCTCCACCGGCGCCAGAGATATAATTACTTTTCTCATATCTGCCTCTCTTCCTTATACCGCTTCTGCCTGCCGCCTGTTTACTATGCCAGCATTTCCACAATTTTCTTCAGTGTATCCTCGTCCCCAACATTCCCGGGAAAAATGATATAAGACAGTCCTGGAAACTTACTCTCAGGTCCGGTTCTCCACACCGGAATACCGGGCTGTACCTGCCCCAATACCAATGCCTTTTTCACCTTCAGTGCCTTTATCCCCACGTCGCTGGAGGTAATTCCCCCCTTCGCAATCAGAAATCTGGGTTTTCGATGAAGTCCTGTAATCACTGCTGTCACTGCGTCAGAGATATTTACAGACAGACGCAAAAGTTCTTCCTTCGACATTCCCTCCGGCGCAAGCAGCGTCCTACTGGTATACACTACTGCCGTTTTCCCTCTGGCCATGGCTTTTTCGGCTTCCGCAGTCATACGTCTGGTCTCCGCTTCCAGGCCGCCCTCCTCAAAGCAGGCGGTCACTTGAAATTCCAGAAATTCCAGCCCCGCGCTGATTCTGCCTTCCTCTCCCGCCCTTTTCAGGTTTTCCAGCTGCCTGGTGCTTTTCTTCACATGGGATCCCACCAACACAATGCCGCCATAATGAGAATTATGCTCTGTCTCCTCTCCCCGGTCAAAAATCGGCTCATCCATCTGCTGGTTTCCGACATCGGCGGACTCGGCATCATATCCCAACAGCTCTTTCGCTGTCAACAGCAGAATACTGCTCACATTTCCCAGCACCTTTGGCACCGCGGCGGCACAGCGGATCAGGAAACGCTTTCCGGACTTCATGGCTCTCAAAAGACAGGTAGCAAATATCTCCACATCGCTCTCCGCAATGGCATCCACCACCACCGGACGAAACCCTTCCGTCCCCATAAGCAATTCGGTGATTCTGTCATATTCTCCGGCGCGCAGCAGCGCAAGAGAAATCAGGACGGCATCCTCCTTCCGGTACTTTCCCCCGCTTTTCTCCTCTGCATAGGCAGCCAGATGGGAGGATGAATAGCCAAAAGTCTTATCCCCGGCAAATTCCGTCCGGCCTGCGGGAACCAGGCTCTCCCCTTCTCTCACATAATGCACACCATCCAGAGTAAATCTTCCACCCTCCCGGAAAAAAGGGCAGAGAATCTGCCCATGGATTTCTTTTCCGGTCTCTTCCTCCAGCACATTCCTCAAAGCCTCCAGCTCCAGGGGATAATGTCCCCGCAAAGTAGAATCTCCCCTGGAAACCAACAGGAAGTCTTTTCCCGCCTCCCCGGCCGCTTTCACAAGGCAGCGAGCCAGACTTTTATGCGCTTCCTCCGTCTTTCCGGCGGTAAAACTTCTGGAATTGGTCAGAATGAAAAACATTCTGTTTTCCTCTTCCAGTCCCTGCCTCAGGCTTTCCTCACTCCAGTCGGTATAGACATGGACGCCGTGGACCGTCTGAACGCCCGTGGGGTCGTCGTCCAGCACCACAATCTTTGACCGGAAATCTTGATATTCCTCCAGAAATTTTTTATGTATGTCTTCCGCGTCCGCCGCCGGATACTTCTCCAGCACCGACAGCGGAAGTTCATTGTATTGCTCCACTCTCTCCTCGTTTCCGCACTTTTTGTGCCATTCATTTTTCAGATTTTACACTGATCTTTCACACGCTTCCCACATCCGTCACAGGAATCCAGACCCTCATTTCGTCCAATCCCCTGTTATCCCAGGCAAAATAGGGAATCAGCCGCACCTGCACTTTCTCGAATCCGCTGTTTACATAATCCCTGTACAGCACATCCGAATCCGTTTCCTCCCCGGGCAGTCTTCTCCGCCTGAGAAATTCTCCCTTCAGAGAGAGCACTTTCCTGCCATCGACGACAAATTCCTCCGGTTCCAGCCGAATATCCGAGGGAAGCAACAGCTGATCCAGCGTTTCGACGTCTGCATCCATCCCTTCCACACAGTACACAAGGGGCCCCCGCTCCACGGCCACCTGATTCACATCCTCCTCTACCATGGGGTGGGCGCAGGTCAGTCTTGCTTCCATACAAAAGTCCAGCAGCACATCCGTCTCTCCCGGATGCCGAATGCGGACAGTCTGCCAGGTTCCCGCCTGTGCCCGGCTCAGGTTCTGTACGTGGGCCGCACCGTCCCGTTTCTTCACCGTGATCCTCCCCTTTCTCACCCAGGCCGGGATTCTCATATGAAGGTTAAATCCCTCCCCGCCTTCCTCCGTCTCAAAGGTAAAACGGATCTTTCCGTCATATGGATAAGCCGTCTCCTGTACAATGGTCACGGGCTTTCCGGAAAATACGGCTTTTGCCCTGCTGGCCCCATATAACACGGCATATATTCCTTCTTGATCCACAGCGTAGGAATACTCGCTCAGCTGGGAGAGAAGTCTTGCCAGATTGGGAGGACAGCAATAACTCAGAATGTATTCCGCCCTCTCCTGTCCCCATATCAGTTCATAAGGCAGCTCATGGGCTCTCCGCAGCATATTTTCATAGAAAAACTTCTTTCCATCCATGCTGATGCCCGCCATATTCACATTGAGTACCATGCGTTCCAACACATCCGCATACTCCGGCTTTTTTTCCAGACAGAGCATTCTCCAGGCCCAGTACACACCGCCCACAGAAGCGCAGGTTTCGTTATAGGCCGTCACATTGGGAAGCTGATATTCGTATCCGTAGGCCTGGTGTACCAGCTGATGTTTGAAAAAATATCCGTAGGGGGAGGCGCCGTTATACAATGCGCCGCAGCCCCCCGTGATATAAAGTTTCTGCGTCACCAGACTCTTCCATACCTTATGAAGCACCTCCTCAAGCTCCGGATCCGCCTCCTCCAGACACAGATCTGCCACACCGGCATAGAGATAGTTTGCTCTTACCGCATGGCCCATGATCTTTTCATGCTTCCTTAAAGGGATGCTGTCCTGGTTATCGTCCATGCCCTCCTTCACGGAATCCCTGAGCATTATAGACTTCTTCAGAAGCTCCAGATACTTTCTCTCCCCTGTGGTACGATACATCTCCGCCAGCCCCATGTAGTGGGAAGGACATACGGCGGTCTGCACTTCCCCGTTTTTCTCCGCCTCCACGTACAGATTCTCCAGATAGTCCGCAGCTCCCCTGGCAATCCGCAAAAGGCTGTTCCGACCCGTGAGTCTGTAATACAGGCAAGCTGAAGTAAAAAGATGTCCAAAATTATATACCTCAAAATCGTTGATATCCCCCAGACGCGCCGCCTTTCCGCTTCTCTCTCCGATGATCTGTTTGGTGGAGATATAGCCGTCCGCCTGCTGCGCCCTCCCAATCAGGGCGATATATTCCTCCAGGCGGTCCAAAAGCGCTTTGTTATCCGTGCGCACGGCGGTATAAACCGCTGCTTCCATCCATTTGTAAAAATCTCCGTCGCCGAAAACCGTACCGTCAAATTCCCCCTCGGCTTCCCCTGCGGCTATCTTAAAATTCTCCAGCACATGACTGATGTCTTTGCTCTCAAACATCCTCTGCAGATGGGGTACCGTAGAATCCGCACAGGTGTCAAATCGCTCCTTATAAAATCCCCCCATCCATTCCACGTCCGCATAGGGAAGTCCCCAAAGCTTCGCATTGCCTGATTTTGTCGTATCCGTTACCATTGTCCGCCTCCCTCTTCTTTCTTCCTATTCCCCCTTGCTTTGTCATCACATGCTTACTCTGTCCTGGCCTCCACGCAGCCCTTTGCGCTCCAGCGCCTTCTTCAGCTCAACGGCTCCGAATCTGGGGCTGGAGAGAGTGGGAATTCCCAGCCCGCGGCTGATATCCTCTTCCACATAGGCCATGGTGCCCTGGGCAAGAAGAATCACATCCGCCGCTTCCTTCACCTGGGCCGCCTTCTCCAGCAGAAGCTTCCTGAACTGTTGCTGATCCAACCCAAAGGCCCCGTCGATCAGCCCGTCCACCGTCTCCACATGGCATCCCATTTCCCTTGCCACGCGCAGCACCGTATTCTTCGTGGGCTCCAGCGTAGTGGGCAGAGTTGCAAGCACCGCAATCCGACTTCCCAGGCGCACCGCCTCCCGACACATTTCCTCATCGATTCTCACAATGGGTACTCCGATATATGCCGCGGCGGTCTGCATGCAGTCTGCCACTTCGCCTACGGAGGAACAGATATTCAATATGGCATCCGCCCCCTGCAAAGCGGCTTCCATGTACATGGCGATCAGATCTGCCGCCGCTTTGGGCGTCACATACCCAGCCTCCCTGACCGCTGCCAATATTCCGGGATTCTGCAGGCTCAGGATCTCGGCTTCCTCCCCGATATTCTTTCTTACCTCTCGGTTTACAAGCTCGATCAGCTCTGGGGTGGTACTGGTGTACACAAGTGCTGCTTTCATAATTTCGTATCTCCTTTCCATACTGAAATCAGTTTAAAACGAAAGATTTACTGCTCCAGACTTCTGCTTTGATTTTCAGAAACAAAAGACGGTATCGGGAACCAATCATTAGTGCCGACACCGTCTTTCGAATCTCGCTTTCCCTATCTTCATTATAATTTCTGAACTCAGGAAAAAACATATGAAATATACAGAGCTTTATGCAAATTTGTTAGGTATTCCGTTTTATCTTCTATTTTCATCACCCTTCAGCTCTTTCATCTTAGTCCTGATATTTTCCCGGGATAAGTCTCACCACCGCCAGGTGTTCAAGAATACAGGAGCCTTCACCTATACCACCTGTCGAAGTCTTGTATATATCTCCAGTCCCTTTTTCCTTCCAAACTGCTTGATTGTATCCAGATACAGCAGGCGTTTTCCCTTCCCGGCCATTGCAATGTTGACAATCTGGCCAAGTAAATCTTTATAAGCTGTATCTGCAAAGCAGGCCTCCAGCTCATGTCGAATCTGCAGCTGCTCCTCGTAACACTTATATTGGGATTCCAGGTTAACTTCCCGCAGTTTCTCACAAATCAGCTTCCGCCGCTCACTGTCCTCGTCAGACACCAGAATGCACTGTTCAATGTCGGACTGAATCACCACCTTCCGGGCAGGCGTGACACAATTCTTCCAGTAATCACGTACTGCATGGTACCCCTTATCATTGCTTACTATGGCAACGCTCCCCTGATATCCACTCCCGAACAGCTCTCCCGTTTTGGAGGTAATATAAAAATCCAGGGCATTTTTCCCGGTATTCTTCAGACGGCAGATATCCAGAATGCTTCCCGCATCCATAATCTGCTGCAGCTTTCCACCCTCCACCTTCAGGCAGGATTGACTGTAAAATATAGTCACACAATCTTCCACAGACAGGTACTCTGCTCCCTGCAGTCCTCTGCTCCTTGTGTTCTCCAGATCAATCATAAAATGAAACATGTCTATGCCGCTTTCTCCCGCCAATGCAGATAGTACGCATACATTCTCTTCTGACGTGAGAATTCCCTCTCAAATGCAATGAAACAGGAGGACTCTGATGCCGGAACCAGCAGCTGTCCCATTGGCACGTCCAATATTCCTGCCAGATTATATAAATGGTTCACTGAAGGCAGTATCTGCCCCTTTATCCAACGGTATACCGGCTGCGGACAGGACAGCTGCAGCAGCTTCTGAATATCCTTTACCGAATATCCCTTCTGTCTGATCAGCTGCGCCAGACGCCAGCCCGTCTCCAGCGGGTCAATGATCTGATACCTGTATTCTGACAGCATACACCTTTTCCTCTCCCTGGCTCCTACTCTGAAATCCCGTCTATTATTTCACAATCCTTTCATCCTATTATAGCAGATGCTTCCTCTTTCGTCATTGGCCATTTAGTCCCATACAATTAATTACTTTCCAATCAATATCATGGACAACATACCCGGCCCAGTATGTGCGCCGATAATAGGTGACAGCATTGTCCGCCTGATTACTGCGTCGGGAGCTGCTTCTCTTACTTTTTCCGCCAGATTTTCCGCAAGTTCCGGTGTATCCCCATCACAGATATAGATGACCCTGCATAATTCCGGATTGTAATTTTCCTGAAAATATGCAAATAAAGACAGCATAGCCGCTTTATTGCCGCGCTTTTTGTCTACTGTCACCAGCTTTCCCATCTCATCAATCTTCAGCATGGGTCTGATATTCAGCGCGGAACCCACAATAGCGGTGGCGGCCCCTACCCGTCCTCCCCTCTTCAGATACATGAGATCCTGCACCATAAAGAAATGGCGCAGCCTGGGTATCAGCTGCCTTACGGCATCATAATTCTCCCGGAGGCTCATCCCTTTTTTCCGATTCTCTATGGCATTTTCCACCAGGATTCCGATTCCTCCCGTAGCCGCCAGCGTATCCACCGGCACAATATCCAGATCCGGATACGTCTCCTTCAGGTTCTTCGCCGCCAGCGTGGCGCTTTCATAAGTAGCCGATAAACCGCTTGACAGGCAGAAATACAGCACCGATTTTCCATCCTCCAGAAGTTTCCGAAAATAGTCCTCATACATAAAAGGAGAAATCTGAGAAGTTTTCGTCAAATCCCCATTTCTCTGTCCGTCATAAAACATTTTCAGAACAGCTTCCTCCTCGCAGCCGTGAGAAGTACGCATTTCTTCTCCCAGAGAATATTCCATCGGCACAAAAGCTATCCCGTTTTCTTCTGCCGCTTCTCTTAGAATATCTCCGGAGGCATCCATACAAATTATATATTCACCCATATTCCCACCTGTCTCTCTTTCCGTAAATTATCTTTCTTTTTAAGAAAGCGCTCCCACAGCTCCTTTTATAAAAAACGAATCCAAAATTCACACCTTTTATTTCAATGCCGTCGCAAACGCTATACACTATATATATTTCAAAAAATTATACATGTACTTATATAAACTGCATTTCAAATGATATATTAGCATAAAACAGAAAAACCTGCAATCAATTTTCAAGGCTGGTATCCACAGCAGGCACCTGTCCAATGAATTGCAGTTTACTTCCGTCAATTTTCATACGGTAAAACAGATGCGGTTCATCTCCCACATATACTTCCGCCACAATCTCGTCCCCGCCTGCCTCATATATCAGAGCAAGATAGGGAACCCTTTCCCTCCTGATCCCTGATTCCTCCTCTCGGTATCGATATTCAAATATTGTCTCACGCTCCGTACCGTCCGGATTTACCCGGTTCAGCCGGATTCCCACTGTGTCCTCTTCTTCTGTCAGCTGTTCTTTTCCGTCCTGCATCGTGCCGTAAACAACCTGCTCCACAATTTCCGAGGAAAAATAAATTTTCCCTTCATAAAATGTTGCGTCATCCAACACCGTATCTGATTCCGCCGCAACAGACAATAATTTCTCCTTTATAAGGTACATGGCAATATAGTATTTCCCGGTATCTGTATCAGAAAAAGTATAGAGTACACGATTTTCATCACAATAATTTCTCAGATGTGCTTCATTGGGAAATAGAATTGCACTCGCCGGAATCTCCACATTCTCCGCCAGTTCAACAGACTTTACCTCCCAATCTGTCACTCTGTCCGGCGCCAGCCACCAGCACTGTCCCGCCTGCTTCAGCGTAGGAGCTTCATTCAGCATGACCTCATAGACAAGTTCATACTCCTCTGCTTCGGTAAAAGCACTTTCCTCCATCCCTCTCTCTATATCCTCAAAAGCATCGCTTCTCCTTTTGCGGATGCCCACACCGCTCTCCCAGTCATCTTTCGTATATGATGTCACATATGGACCATACCCGTAAGTATCCTCCGACAACGCCAGATACCAGATCCCGTCCCGATAGGTATAGGTTCTGTCCTCCGCCCATCTCCATGCACTTCCGCCGTAAGTATGTGTGATAAAAGAAGTTCCCTCCGCTTCCAGAGGCAGATAAGGATCGCCGAATACACCGCCTTCATTTCTCGTCCTTATCAGATTGATATCCTGAAAGTCCAGACGGTACCGCCCTGATTCTGCACTTGCTATGGCAAAAAGAATCCTGGGACAGTCCGGAAGCATGGCATACTCTCCTGTATCCACCGCACCTGCTTCCAGCACCCCCACATAATCAGGAATTTCATCCCCGTTAAAGTCCAGCTCCCCACTGTCCAGAAGCTTCCAGCCTTCCGGCACAAAGTCTGCAAGGGTCTCTCCCCATTCCGGCAGCTGAGGTACGGTCAGAGAAGCTGCTTCTTCTGCAGAATCCTTCTCTGTATCCTCCTCTACGCTCTCCGGATCCGAAGATTCCATATTATTCTGACGGCTCTCCTGCATCGCCTCATCAGTACTTTCCTCTATACTCTCACCCGTGCTTTTCTCCACACTCTCATCCACATTCTCGGGTTCTGTTCCGACACCGGATACCTCCAAACGTTCTTCCACAGGCGGTGTCTGAGTCTTCCCACAGCCGGTCAAACCCAATATAACCGTTCCCGCAATCAGAACAGGTATCCTATACACCGAAAATCCTTCTCTCCACATTGATACTTCTCCCCTGCCACTCAGATGGCAGCATTCTCCCACAACCATTTTGCAACGCCGTCTCTCTCATTGCTGTCCACCACGGCAGTGGCCGCCTTTTTGAGTTCCGGTACCGCATTCTCAACCGCATAACACTCATCAGAAATCTCAAACATGGGAATATCATTGATCGCATCCCCAAAGGAAACTATCTTATCACAATTCCACATTTCCTTCAGCTTCTGAATGTCTTCCGCTTTTGTTGCTCTGCGGGGCATGATTTCGCAAAAATATTCCGGTCTGTATAATTCCTGCCCAGGATACCTTTTCCACATTTTCCAGAAAGGAATATACTGCCGGCACGCCTGCACATTTTCTATATGACTGGTCAGGAGACAATTCAAGCCTCAGTTCTTTATCTGCCTCCGCAGGTTTCAGCATTTTCCCTTCCTCTTTTCCATATGAGCTGAATTCACTCAAAAGTAAATATACCGCTTCTTTATTTCACATTCATTATACACAGTCTTTCTGTAAATTACAATAAGCTGATGTCTGCGGCTTTTAAATGCAAAAAAAGCCACAGACACCATGCGCAGTCTCCACGGTGCCTGTGACCTTTAAAGCCATTATCGCGGCGAGGACTTTACTTTACTCTGGGCTTCACCGGCAGCATCAGATCCAGCTGTCCGGGGATGCCGTTTTCCTTCCCTCCGTTATGAGCATCATATACCCCATTCAGATGCTCCTCCAGGCAGCCGCCCATAATTTCCAGCCCCAGCTCACTGTAATCCGGCTGGAAGTCCGGGCTTTCGTCGGCCCACCTGCTCAGCTTCTCCCAGAATTGAAATTCCGGAAAACGAATAGTCAGCACCGCATACAGCCCGCCCGGGAATTTCTTTTTCTCCAAAGGCGCCTTCACTTCCATATCCTCCGGAATCGTGACCCAGATCTCGTAGCCATAGACGTCATTCTCCAGAATGCCCGGATTGGGATGGTTGAAGCCGAACATTCTGGCATCCGGCTTTTTTTCATACAGTCCGCTCTCCTGCACAAATCTGGTTACCACATCCCCTGCCGTTTCCTCCGGATTCTCTCCGATGAACTGATAGGCTGCCACGGTAAAGGGCGGCAGACGCAGGAGCCTGACCGGCAGTGTCTTGTTCAGAACTTCTCCAGCTTTGTTCAATTCTTCCATACTTGTATTCTCCTTTATGGTGGTTTTGGGAAAGGCCAGCGTACCTGCAATCTCCAACAGCGTCGCATCCTCCAGCAGGTCAAAATGGAGCTGCCGCTTCCGGCTTTCGCTCAGACGTTCCGACAGCTGCTTTAAGAGCCTGCGGATAAGCGTGAGGGCATCAATTTCATCGTCAAGCTCCGCCAGCCTGCCCTGTAACAGCCGCAGGGATTCGCTCTGCCAGGTATCTTCCAGGAGAATGGCTATTTCTTTCAGGGGAAGCCGCAGCTTTCTCAGTATAATGATCTGCTGCAGGCGCCGGACGGCCCTCTCATCGTACATCCGGTAAGCATACTCTTCACAATGTCTGGCCTCGATCAGACCCAGCTTTTCGTAATGCCGCAGCATCCTCGGGGTAACGTCATACATCCGGGAAACCTGGCTGATAGTGAGATTTTCCATGGGCTTGCGCTCCTTTCCTTTGCCTGTCAGTATAAAGGATGACACCGTGTCAAAGTCAAGATTTTTTCTCATAAATATTGGGTCAGCTCTGTAAAAACAACCCGTTTCCCGTCAGCCACGCCTACATACATCTCATTCGTATTTCGTCCAATCTCCAAATAATGTTCTATGACAAGTTTAGCGGTATATGGCATCTCCAATGCCGGCAATTCTGTATATGCAAACCACCTGCATATCCCCTCCGTTGATACAATGCGCTCTTCCACTTCATTGCCCGCCTCTGCAAAAAAGTAATAATTCTGCCGGATTTCTCCCTTTGTCCTCCGTAAAGTAATATATCGCAACGCCAGATTCCTGACAGCAGTTTCCTCTATTCCAAGTTCTTCTTTCAGCTCCCGCAATACACAGGCTTTCGGATCGTTTAGTTCACTCTCTTCAAAATGGCCTCCTGCGGATCCCACCCATGTATCGCTCACCACTCTGCCGCCCTGCCGGAAAAGCAGCAACATTTTATCCCCTTTTGTTATGTAGATAGAGGTCATATTCCTCAGCTTCTCATCCATTTACGTTATCCTTTCCTTTTCAGAATGATTTCGGCATCCTTTCAAATCTGTTCCTCTATATGACAATACAATTTCCTTTTTAATTAAAGCAATTTCTGAAGCAGTTCACACACCCTCTCCTGTGAAATCTGCTCCTGTCCGGCATATGTCAGAATCCTTTTCAAAGCCTCTTCCACATAACGCTCCGGCTCATCCTTTGTTATTCCCACAATCAATTTAACCTTCCTGCATTCTCCTGGAAATTTTTCATAAGATTCCTGTACAAATTTCTCTGCCGGTTCCTCTGAAATCATCACTTCACCTGCCCCCGCATATTTCATCACATCTTCTATGACTTTCTTTTCCACAGGTGTTATCGCTGTGGGTACACATATGACCATTGTCTGTTTTAGAATCGGCTTTTTCCCAAGCGCCTTTGTAATTAACATAGAAAACAGCTGTGCCGCTACTGCAAAATCTTCAATCCGTCCCTGGCGCAGAGGAGACATCACCACTATATTGTCCATCCCTTTTCCCGCCAGCTGTGCTGCCTCCGTTCCAAAGGCCACAATTTTACCATCATTTTTCTGAAATGCCATGACAGATTTTTCTCTTAATACAATCCCTTTTCCCGGTACATATATAATAATATCTGCCGGCTCATACATTATGTCGTGATGCATCACTCTTTCCTTTCCAGTTTTCGTTTCCCGTCTCCTTCTGCCCCTTTACCGACAGGCTTCACAGACTATGAATCCTGTTTTCCCAGGCTTTATACGCCCCTTCCCAGGTGGATATGGAAAAAGGTCTTTCGTTATCCCCTGTTTCTTCTGCATATTTTTCGGCAAAACGCAGAAAACGCGATATAATTTCTTTCAGCATCTTCCAATACAGCGGTTAATGCCGGAAAATTTCCGTGTATATCTGAAATAATTGCAAAACGCATAGATGACCTCCTGTGTTAATATATCCCTGTTCTGTTTGCGTTTACCCTTACTGTTTTCTTTTATGATCGTTTTTCAGTAACTGCTTTTCCCTGAACTTACACAGCACAAGTGCTGTCGTATCATCTACAAACCAATCATATTCTTTTCTTGATATGGTAACAGGATGTATGCTGTTCTCATCAACTTCGGGTATCTGTCCCATAACCCTGATTTTTCGTACGATACAGCCATGGGGCAGATAGTCAATATAATCAGGGAATTCCTTCAGCGGTACAATCTCTGTGAGATATCCACAGTCCGGATTCTTTGCCAGATACTCTGCTTCCAAGGTATATATCTCATTCATGCGCAAATTTTTAGGAATTACTTTTCTTACAGAATTCCAGTCTTCAGGGTACCCTTCCGCCCTTTCTCTCAGGTTCACATCCGCATTTATTCTGCCCCACACTGCCTTCACTCTGTCTTCATTACGGATAAATCTCTGAAACGCCGCATCTGTTATTAAATGAGCATAATAGCCCAGTAAAAATCCATACTGTTCATTGGATTGAATTTCACTTCCACGCTTCATTATATATTCTTCGCAGAACGCATCACCATCTGACATTCCTTTCTTTTCCCCCCTCATCCAATGGGTAATCTCACGAGAGGGCGTAAAAGATGTCCGGTCTTCATTCTCCACATTACAATCAGGCGCAATATTTCCTACACAGAAACCGTGCCTGTCCAGTTCTGCCGCTTCTTCCATTATCCTGTCTGCTATCATCAAATGCGTGCACCAGGTAGCCATTGTCTGCCTCCTCTTTTCTTAAAATATACTCTCAAAATATACCATATATCAGAGTAAATTTCTATTGCATTTTCAGCGATTTGGACTGAATGCTACCACATTTTCTTAGTTGCTTTCATTCGTCAGACTAACATTCAACTTAAAAGCTTTATATTGAGAAAAAACTTATTCAAGATGCTGTTGCTCATGTTCCTTTGAGCACAAAAAAGGCACATGGATTACATCTTACTGTTCCATACGCCTTTACGTTACTTTATTGAATAGGCCCAAAACCTATTTTTAGATTCCTGCCCATTGATCCACTTACACTGTTCTTTCAGCTTTCAATTTGTTTACCTCATCAAGAGAAAGTCCAGAAATATTTACAATTTCTTCCATTACGTATTTTCCCGCTTCCAGCATTCGAAGTACAGTCATTTTTTCTCTTCCTGTATCCCTTCTTTTAATGATTCATTTTGCATTTCTTCCATAATACTACACATAGCTTGAATTCCTTTCGGGTTTTCTTTCAAATATCTTGTTCGTTCTGCCATCAGTTCAAAATT
>CAJUQT010000037.1 GCA_910588225.1 uncultured Acetatifactor sp. | reverse complement strand
ACCCCGGAGGGGTTAAAGTTAGACCCCCATTTGAAATGGGGGTTGCTAATTAGAAGCAGATTGTGAAGGATGGCAGTGGATATGTTTTATGATAACTGGAAAGAGAGATTGATTCAAAGTGTAAAGATTGCTGCTGCTGCAGTGGCAGCAATTGCTCTCGCAGGGGAGCTGGGATTGAAATATTCTGCGACAGCAGGGATTATTACAGTTCTGAGCATACGAAGCACGAAGCGGGAGACACTGCGAAGCGCAGGAAACAGGGCGTTGGCTTTTTTATGCGCCGCAGGAATTTCGTCGCTGTGTTTCCGAATTTTAGGCTATAATCTCAGGGGATTTGCCGTATATCTGCTCCTGTTCGCCATGCTTTGTCTGGGTGCCGGCTGGGCGGAGGCCATCGCCATGGATTCCGTGCTGGTGACGCATTTTATGACGGAAGGCTCCATGGAAGTGCCGCTTCTGGTCAATGAAGCTCTTTTGTTTGTGATCGGAACATCTCTGGGCATTCTGGTGAATCTTCATCTTCGCAAAAAGACGCCGGAATTTGACCGGCTGGCGGCAGAGGCAGACAGTCAGATCCAGGGAATTCTTCAGAGAATGTCATTGTGGCTGCCCAGAGAAGATAGAGAAGAATATGGACCGGACTGTTTTGAGAAGCTGGAACATGCGCTGGAGGATGCAAAACGTTGTGCTATGGCAAATTATGATAATGCTTTGCTGTCAAGTGATTTCAGAGAACTGGACTATGTCAAAATGCGTGGAAGACAGAGCGTAATTCTGAGAGATATTTATGAGAGCATTTTGAAGATCCGGTATCTGCCGGAGCAGGCGGTCCAGGTGGCAGAGCTTCTGGGGCAGATCGAGAGAGACTATCACAGGGAGAATACGGTGGAAGAGCTTCTAAAGGAGCTGGAAGCACTGCTTTTGAAGATGAAGATGCAGCAGCTGCCTGCAAGCAGAGAGGAATTTGAGGCAAGAGCCATTCTGTTTCATATTTTGATGCAGCTGAAAAGCCTGCTGGAGCTGAAGCGAGACTATATGGCCGGGAAGGCAGTAACAGTTCAGACAGGGCACTGAACTGTTGCGGAAGACATCATCAATTTTCGAAAACAGATTGACAAATCGGCCGTTTCAGAGGATAATAAATTTTGCCCCGATGCGCAGGGAACGGTTACTTCGATTTGGGATCGCGTTGTTATGGGTTCGACTCCCATCTGCCGTGAAAGCGACAGTAGCTCAATGGTAGAGCACGACATACCGTTTCCGACTTTTCTCGGGGCATTTTATAATATGAGATATACGTTAAGGAAGCATTCAAACGGCTGTCAGGGAGGTGACGGAGTTGAGTCGATTTCGGGAAGTCCTGGGTTCGGCCAGGAAAAATGAGACAGTAGTAAATTTTATGGGAGGGGAATCTTATCAGATCAGTCCTCTGGATACCTTAAAAATGATTACGGCTTCCTCTATTTTCGGAGAGCCTTCCTATTACAGGGCAGGTGGTTTGAAAGGGGCGAGACGGGACGCCCTGTTTGAACACTGTAAATTACTGGAGGGATATCTGCTTTTTGCGGATGAATGGGATGGACATACCACCACAGAAATCATGGAGAGCGCTGTGGACGAAGCTCTGGCGGCAGATTTCGAGGGAACGCTTCGCTGGGCTGTGTCTCTCAGACAGGATTTTTATATGCGTCTGAATCCGCAGGTCATCATGGTGAGAGCCGCGCTGCACCCTGGAAGAAAGAAATTTACAGAGGAGAATCCGGGACTGTTCCCTGCTCTTGAGAGGCAGGTAATGAGCCGGGGAGACGATGCACTGTCTCAGCTGGCCTATTTTCTATACCACAATCGCGGGAAACGGAAGATGCCCAGTATTCTGAAGCGCGCCCTGGCCGCGCGTCTGGAAAAAATGGATGCATATGAGGCTGCAAAATATAAAAACGCCGAAATGGGATTGAAGGATGCCGTCCGGATAACCCACGCACACTCCGCCGTGATTGACGAATTTATGAAGACAGGAAATCTGCAGCTTCCGGCGCAGAAGAGAACATGGGAGAACATGCGCTCGGATGGCGCCGGCTGGAAAGAGATTTTCGGACAGGTTTCCATGGGCCATATGGCGCTTATCAGGAATCTGCGAGGCGTGTTTGAGGAAATGGAGGACCGGGAATTCTGCAGAGAATATCTGGAACGGCTGAAAGGAGGAGTGGAGAAGGGAAGGCAGTTCCCTTTCCGCTATTACAGTGCCTGGCAGGCTGTGAAAAAAAGTACCTGTGCCCATCGGCCGCAGATTATGGATGCGCTGGAGGAATGTATGGACTTGTCCATGAAGAACCTGCCTGTATTTCAGGGGAAAACCATGTGTCTGTCGGATAATTCCGGCTCGGCCTGGGGTACCATTCCCTCGGAATATGGAAGCGTCCAGGTGGCGGTTATTGACAATCTTTCTTCTGTGATTGCCGCCGCGGCTTCCGAGGAAGGATATGTGGGCAAATTCGGCGACAGGCTGAAGGTTTATCCGATTTCCGGGCGGGGACAGATTCTGCGTCAGTGCCAGGAGATATCAGCCGGTGAGAGTAATGATGTGGGCGGTTCCACAGAGGGCGGTATCTGGGAATTTTTCTGCCAGGCCATAGAAAAGAAGGAGCACTGGGACCAGATTTTTATCTATTCCGATCAGCAGGCGGGACACGGCGGACTATACGGAACGGGGGCACAGCGGCAGAAATACCAGGAGTTGGGTTACAGTTGTAATCGCGGCAGTTTTGGTGAGGGAAATTATATCAACGTGTTTGAGCTGATTCTTGCTTACAGGCGAAAGGTGAACCCGCATGTGAATGTGTTCTCCATTCAGACGGCCGGGTACAATAATGTCTGTATTCCCGAGTATGCTTATCGCACCTGTATCCTCTATGGGTGGACTGGCAGAGAGCTCAACTTTGCCAGACAGATGATAGATTTATGGGATGAAAAAAATATGGAAAATTTTTGAGAAAAATTTGTTGACAAATGAATCATCTCATTGTATACTAACAAAGTCGGTTGTGTGGACAGCCGTTCAGACGGAATCTTAGCTCAGCTGGGAGAGCATCTGCCTTACAAGCAGAGGGTCATAGGTTCGAGCCCTATAGGTTCCATTTCAACGGAAGTTGGTATATGTGGCGAGATAGCTCAGTTGGCTAGAGCATGCGGTTCATACCCGCAGTGTCGAGGGTTCGAATCCCCCTCTCGCTATTTGAAAAGTCTGAAGACAGCATCGTTTTCAGACTTTTATTCATGACAATAGAATCCACGCAGAGCGTGGATTCTATTGTTTTGTGCATAGGTCCGTGTGCAAGGCAGCAAGGCGTTTGAGATGTGTTACAGAAGAGGTGTAATCTGGTAACAGTTCAGATAAATTGCGGAATTGTTACGCATCTATACGGAGGAAAGCGAGGGACGAACGCAGGTGCCGGAGAGAATGAACGCCGCGGGAGAAATGAGAATCAGACGCGGGGAAGAACAGGATATGGCAGGTATTAACAGGCTGCTGAATCAGGTTTTGGCGGTACACAATGCCGGAAGGCCGGATTTGTTTAAAGCCAATACCAAAAAATATACGGACAGGGAACTTCGGGAGATACTGCGCGATGCCGGAAGACCGGTATTTGTGGCTGTGGATGGGGAAGAAAGGGTGCTGGGATATGCATTCTGTGTATTTCAGCAGCATATTGACAACAATATACTGACAGACATTCGGACATTATATATTGATGACCTGTGTGTGGACGAGACGCTGCGGGGAAGAAATATAGGCAGAATGATATATGAGTATGTGCTGGAGTTTGCCCGGAGGGAAGGCTGCTACAATCTGACACTGAACGTGTGGGAATGCAATTCGGCGGCAAAAGCATTTTATGAGAAATGCGGATTGAAGCCCCAGAAGATTGGAATGGAAAAAATATTATGATGATGAAAAGGATTATGAGGTAATTTTTTATGAGTGATTTGGAAGCGATAGGACTGGACATTGTTACAGGGGAGGAAGGCATGGAAACGCCTCTGATGGATGTGAAAGAAGCAGATAGGGAAGGACTGCAGATTGAAGAGCCGGAACCGGACAGCCTGGCAACGATAGAACCTCTCCTGGATGAGCGCATAGTGCGGGCCGTCAGGGAAATGGGTTTTGAAAAGCTGACACCTATTCAGGTACAGGCTATTCCCTATCTGCTGCAGGGAGAGGACATTATCGGGCAGGCCCAGACAGGAACCGGGAAAACGGCGGCATTTGCCATTCCTGCCCTGCAGAAAATTGATCCGGGTTTGAAGAAGCTGCAGACTGTCATTCTCTGTCCTACCAGAGAACTGGCCATGCAGGCGGCCGAGGAAATCCGCAATATATCGAAATATATGCAGGGAATCAAAGTGCTTCCGGTTTACGGCGGTCAGGAGATTGGCAGACAGATCAGCGGTCTGCGGGGCGTGCAGATTATTGTGGGCACACCGGGGCGTGTGATGGACCATATGCGTCGCCATACCATTAAGCTGGAGCATGTCAATATGGTGGTGCTGGACGAAGCGGATGAAATGCTGGATATGGGATTCAGAGAGGATATGGAGCTGATTCTGGGCGAGATTCCCAATGCCCATCAGACGGCCCTTTTTTCGGCCACAATGCCCCAGCCGATTCTGGAAATTGCGAACCGCTTCCAGAAGGACGCCAGGCTGGTGAAAGTGGCCACAAAGGAGCTTACCATACCGCTGGTGTCTCAACGATATTATAAGGTGAAAAGTCAGGATAAGGATGCGGCCTGTATCCGGCTGCTGGAATATTATCAGCCGAAACTCTGCCTGATATTCTGTAATACGAAGGTAAAGGTTGATCAACTGGCGGAGGTATTGAAAAGAGCCGGATTCCAGGCAGAGGGGCTTCATGGGGATATGTCCCAGCACCAGAGAGACGTGGCTATGAGCCGCTTCAGAAACGGCAGCACCAATATGCTGATTGCCACGGATGTGGCGGCGCGGGGAATCGATGTGGACAATGTGGAAGCGGTTATCAATTATGATCTTCCTCAGGACAATGAGTACTATGTACACCGCATCGGCAGAACGGGCCGGGCGGGCAGAACAGGGAAGTCCTTTACTTTTGTCAGCGGCAGAGAGATTTACCGCGTCCGTCAGCTGGAACATTTCTGTCATACTACGATTGAAGAGAAGAAGCTGCCGGGGGCATCCAAAGTGCTGAAGGCAAAAGCTGATAAATATCTGAACCGGGCGTGGGAGCTGCGCGAACATGAAGATATTGAGCTCATGAAGCATTATCTGCAGCGGAAGATGGAAGCGGAGGAGTGTGACGCGCTGGATCTGGCTGCAGTGATGCTGAAATATCAGATTGGTGATAAAGGACCGGAGATAGAGGCGGATGACTATGAGAGCCGTCGGGGAGAACGGGACAGATTCGGCAGAAGAAGACGCGGAAAGGCAGATGACCGCGATGGACGGAGAAGCCGCGGAGGTGCAGACGACAGGAGGCGCGGACGGACAGAGGACCGCGACAGCCGTCGCAGACGCGGAGGAGAAGACGACGGCCGCAGACGCGGATTCGAGGACGAACGTGACAGTCGCAGAAGGCGCGGGCATGAAGGAGAACGCGAGGAGAGCCGCAGGCGCGGAGCCGAGCAGGACCGTGACAGCCAAAGAAATCGGAACGGCGAGGAAGACAGAGACAGCCGCAGACGCCGTGAACGGGATGGAAATCGTGCCGTCAGAGCCAGGGATGTGAGAATGGACGGCAGTGAGAAAGGGCTGACATTTCCCTTTTCTAAAAAGAAGAAAAGAGACAGGAAGAAAGAGATCATCTAATTTGTCATGAGGATTGGTGTGGAATGAGAATCGGAACGGGATATGATGTTCACAGACTTGCGGAAGACAGAGCGCTGGTGATTGGCGGCGTGGAGATACCCTATGAGAAAGGACTGTTGGGACATTCGGATGCGGATGTTCTGTTGCACGCCATTATGGATGCTTTGCTGGGGGCCGCGGCGCTGGGAGATATCGGCAGACATTTTCCGGACAGTGATCCCGCTTATAAGGGAATTTCGTCCCTGGTCCTTCTGGAAAAGGTGGGCGCATTGCTGAGTGAAAGAGGCTTTATCATTGAAAACATAGATTCCACAATTGTTGCGCAGGCGCCTAAAATGCGCCCTTATATCGAGACAATGCGGGAAAATATAGCGACGGTTCTTGGAATGGAAACGGAATTCGTCAATGTGAAGGCTACCACGGAGGAAGGCCTGGGTTTTACAGGCGCAGGAGAAGGCATGGCGGCCCAGGCTGTATGCCTGTTGAGCAGTCCCTTTGATTTGACGGCAGTACCGGTGTCCGGTGGCTGTGAAAGCTGCGGCGGGTGTAAAAAGTAGAAAAAGTAAGATTCTTTTATAAAACCATTGACAGAATATCTGATTTTGCATATTCTAGTATAAGGAATCAGAAGTTTGCCTGAATAAATATGGAAAATGCAGAGAACGGAAAGAGTACTTTTTCGACAATGGGTACTGTTGTGCAGGCTCATTGTGTCAGGGTGTCAGAGAGAGATTGCCGAAAGGGCTGGAAGCAGTCTTCATCCGGGAAAAAGGAAGTGCGTCCGGGAGCAGATTTGCCGAAAGCCTGAAGATGCGGGAATTTCTTGCAGGAATGCTGTGAGAAGGACAGTAGGCAGATACGCAGGCGTGCGTTAGACGTGCAGAGGGAAGGGTGAAAACCCTTAAGTAGAGTGGAACCGCGGATGAATTCGTCTCTAGGACGGATTTTTCCGCGCTTTTTATTATGTGCAGGCCCGAATGGGAAGTTTGACGCCAAGGCGGCCGGGGGCTGCGCGGTGAGCGGGGAGAGGGACATTTCCCTGCTCGATTCTATCTGCATGATTTACAGGGCAGGGGGTGGACTATGGGGATTATCGATAATATTACGGAAGAAATCCGGATTGTCAGAGAGCGGGACCCGGCGATTCATTCCGCCATGGAAGTATTTCTGTATCCCAGCTTCAAGGTGATGATACATTACCGGATTGCACACAGACTGTATCGGAAGGGACATTATTTTTGGGCCAGATGGGTTTCCCAGAGAGGAGTGCGTAAAACGGGCATAGAGATTCATCCCGGCGCCAGCATCGGCAAAGGCTTTTTTATTGATCATGGAAACGGTGTGATCATCGGAGAGACTACTGTCATCGGAGACAATGTGACGCTGTATCAGGGGGTGACTCTGGGAGGCACAGGCAAGGAGCATGGGAAGCGGCATCCTACCATAGGCAACAATGTGATGATCAGTGCCGGTGCCAAAGTGCTGGGCTCCTTCACCATCGGGGACAATTCCAAAATAGGTGCGGGAAGCGTGGTTTTAAGCGAGGTGCCTCCAGGATCCACGGTGGTGGGTGTGCCGGGAAGAGTCGTAAAACGAAATAATATGGCACTGCCTCAGGAGACCATGAACCAGACCGACCTGCCGGACCCGGTGAAAGAAGATATCGCCAATCTGCAACGCGCCAATTCGGAGATGATAAACCGAATCCTGGAGCTGGAGCGCCAGCTGAAAATGACCCGTACCGAGGACAGGGAGTGATTACTGCCCTGCAGGCATGAATTGATTTGAGACGGAACTAAAATAACGAAAGGATAAGTCGCTTTGTCTGTAAATGCCGCTGTGCAGCGACTTGATTAAAAAATGGACAACAAATTACGGTTTTACAACACATTAAACAGAAAAGAGGAACTTTTCATTCCTAATGAGGACGGAAAAGTGGCCATGTACACCTGCGGTCCCACGGTCTATCACTATGCGCATATCGGGAATCTGCGAAGCTACATTATGGAGGATATTCTGGAGAAGACGCTGCGCTATGTGGGGTATGATGTGAAGCGTGTAATGAATATCACAGATGTGGGCCATCTTTCTTCCGATGCGGATACCGGCGAGGATAAGATGCTGAAAGGTGCGAAGCGGGAGCACAAGACTGTGATGGAGATTGCGAAGTTTTACACGGACGCATTTTTCAGTGACTGCACAAAGCTGAATATCAAGACGCCGGATGTAGTGGAGCCTGCGACCAACTGCATTTCTGAGTTCATCCATATGGTGGAAGTGCTGCTGGAAAAAGGCTATGCCTATGTGGCAGGCGGCAATGTCTATTTTGACACCTCCAGGCTGGGCGACTATTATGTATTTTCTTCTCAGAGCGAAAAGGAGCTCCTGGTGGGAGTCCGGGATGATGTGGAGGAGGATGCCAATAAGAGGAATCGGAATGATTTTGTGCTGTGGTTTACCAGATCCAAGTTCGAGGACCAGGCATTGAAATGGGACAGTCCCTGGGGTGTGGGGTATCCTGGCTGGCATATCGAGTGTTCCTGCATCAGTATGAAGCATCTGGGCGAATATATGGACATTCACTGCGGCGGCGTGGATAACATTTTTCCTCATCATACCAATGAGATTGCTCAGAGCGAGGCTTATCTGGGGCATAAATGGTGCAATTACTGGTTCCATGTGCATCATCTTACAGATAAGACCGGTAAGATGAGCAAATCCAAAGGAGACTTCCTCACAGTATCTTTGCTGGAATCCAAAGGTTATGATCCAATAGTTTACCGCTTCTTCTGTCTGCAGTCTCATTACCGTAAGCCGCTGGAATTCTCCTATGAGGTGCTGGACAACACAACGGTTGCTTACGAGAAGCTGGTGAAGCGTATCGGAGGCCTGAAGAAGGACGGGGAAGTGAACAGAGAGAAATTTGACGCCTACAGGCAGAAGTTCCAGGCGGCTCTCTGCGACGATCTGAATTCCTCCATGGCGACTACCGTACTCTATGATATGTTGAAAGAGGATATGTCGGATGCCACGAAATATGCGTTGGCAGAGGATTTCGACAAAGTTCTTTCCCTGAATTTGACCACGGCTTATGAGGCAGGGAAAGCGGAAAATGAAGTGGATGCACAGCTGGAGGTTTATATTCTGGAAAAAATCGAAGAGCGCAGAGCTGCGAAGAAGGAAAGGGACTTTGCAAAGGCGGATGCCATCCGGGCAGAGCTTTTGGAGAAGGGTATCATTCTGGAGGATACCAGAGAGGGTGTAAAGTGGAAGAAAGCATAAACAGAGAGCAGAAACCGTTAGATTTGCAGAGGGAGTGTGTCAGTTTACAGTCGGTGATCCGAGAGAGTTTCCCGGGCAGATGTCAGGATATCAGAATGTATTCTCCGCTGACTCTGGCTTATGTGGGAGATGCAATCTATGACCTGATTATCCGGACGATGGTGGTGGAGAGAGGAAACCGACCGGTCAACGAACTCCACCGCCTTTCCATAAAATATGTCAGCGCAAATGCCCAGGCCCAAATGGCACAGGCTCTGGAAGGCAGTTTCACGGAGGAGGAACAGGCGGTGTATCGGAGAGGGAGAAATTCCAAACCTCATACCACCGCTAAAAATGCCAGTGTTCAGGACTATCTCAGGGCCACCGGCTTTGAGGCAGTGCTGGGCTGGCTGTATTTAAGGGATGATATGAAGCGGATTCTGGAGCTGGTGCGAAACGGCATCGAGGCTGCCGGCCATTTGCCGTAGAATGGAGGAAAAATGGCATACAGAGAATTTACAATAGAGGGAAGAAATGCGGTGACGGAAGCGTTTCGTTCCGGCAAGACCATAGACAGGCTCTATATTTTGGACGGCTGTAAGGACGGGCCCATTCTGACCGTTAAGAGGGAAGCCGCAAAACAGGGCACGCAGATTAAGTATGTGACCAGAGAGCGTCTTGACCAGCTCTCTGACACAGGAAAGCATCAGGGTGTGATTGCCATGGCGGCCGCTTATGAATATGCGTCCGTGGAGGATATCCTGAAGGCGGCGCAGGAGAGGCAGGAGCCTCCCTTTGTGATTCTGCTGGATAATATTGAGGATCCCCATAATCTGGGGGCTATCATCCGTACCGCCAATCTGGCAGGAGCTCACGGTGTGATTATTCCGAGGAACCGTGCGGTGGGACTGACCGCCGCTGTGGCGAGAACTTCCGCGGGGGCGTTGAACTATACTCCGGTGGCGAAGGTCACCAATCTGGCGAAAACCATCGGGGAGTTGAAAAAAGAGGGGCTGTGGTTCGTCTGCGCGGATATGGGAGGCACAACCATGTACGACCTGAATCTGAAGGGCCCCATAGGGCTTGTCATCGGCAGCGAGGGAGAGGGCGTGGGACGTCTGGTGAGGGAGAAGTGCGATATGACGGCGGCCATTCCCATGAAGGGGAATATTGATTCCCTGAACGCCTCCGTGGCGGCAGGCGTGCTGGCCTATGAGATTGTGCGGCAGCGCGGCATGATGTGAAAAGATGACCGGTTCTGGCTGAACCCGTCTGAATGGGGAGGCCGGCTTGAGAATAGCGGTGGTAATTATTAGTGGCCTCTAGTGCTATATTCGGTTATAGTTTAGAGACTAACCGGATTATAGTACTAGAGCGTGTTTGAAAAATCATTTCCGCCATCTGCGCGCCCTGCTTCGCGGTATATTTGAGCCAAATTCAGGTTACATAACCCGCTATGTGCCCTTCATTTGGCTCAAATCTTCCACAAATTGTGACGCACATCTGTCAGAAGGCAATTTTCAAACACGCTCTAGTATAAATAGAAGAGCGGCGGGAGAGAAGGAATATGGGAGACAGATACGCAGGCTACAGACAATACAGTGACGAAGAGCTGATTGACCGCCTCCGCAGAGGAGAAACTCCTGTTATGGATTATATCTGTGATAAATATAAAAATCTGGTGCGCAGCAAGGCAAAGTCCATGTTCATTCTGGGGGCAGACAGCGAAGATCTTATACAGGAAGGTATGATTGGACTGTTTAAGGCGGTGAGAGATTATGATACCGGGCGGGATGCCAGCTTCAGCTCCTTTGCCGAGCTGTGTATCAATCGTCAGATATACACGGCAGTGCAGGCTTCCAGGAGACAGAAGCATTTTCCGCTGAATACCTATGTATCTCTGGACTGGGAAGAAACCGGGGATGACAGAGAGGGAATGAACCTGATGGAACTGCTGGCGGACAAAACAAAGCCGAATCCGGAGGAGCTTTTTCTGGATAAGGAGAGGGTAGATTATCTGGAGCGTATGATAGAGGAGGAACTCAGCGACTTTGAGAAACAGGTTCTGGACCTTTATATTACAGGGATGAGCTATACACAGATTGCCAGAGTGCTGAGCAGGGATGAAAAGGCAACAGATAACGCTCTGCAGAGGCTGAAGGCGAAAATCAGGAAAATGCTGTGACAGTCCGGCAGAAATGCCGGATTTTTTTATTGTTTTTTTAGAAAAGGAACAGATTCATTTTATTGACATTAAAAAAGATGGGGCATATAATCAACGGCAGAAAACCGACCGACTGGTCGGACGGCAGGAGGAATACGGAAATGATTTCCAGATTCAGTGTGAAGAAACCATATACAGTGCTGGTGGGTGTGGTACTGGCTATTATTCTGGGTATTGTGTCTTTTACCAGAATGACGGCGGATTTACTGCCCAATATCAGCCTTCCCTATGTAATCGTCATGACCACTTATGGGGGAGCCAATCCGGAGACAGTGGAAGCTGTGGTGACGCAGCCGGTGGAAGCGGCCATGGCCACGGTGAGCAATATCGAGAGCATCAGCTCGATTTCCAATGAGAATTATTCCATGGTAATCCTGGAATTTTCGCAGACAGCGGATATGAATGCGGTATCCCTGGAGATACGGGAGAGTCTGGACCAGATTAAAAGCTATTGGAGCGATTCGGTGGGAAATCCCATTATCATGAAGCTGAATCCGGATATGCTGCCGGTGATGATTGCGGCAGTGGGTGTGGAGGGAATGGACAACGCTCAGATCAGTACATATGTGCAGGAAAGCGTCATGCCGGATTTGGAGAGCATTGAAGGCGTTGCCAGTGTCAGTGCCACAGGCCTGCTGGAAGAGAGTGTAAATGTTATTATCCGTCAGGATAAGGTGGACGCCGTCAATGATAAGGTTTTTGCTTCCATCGATGAGAAGATGCTGGAGGCGGAGGAAGAGCTTGCAGAAGGCCGGAAGGAACTGGAAGACGGCAGAAAAGAACTTGCGGACGGCAAAAAGGAGCTTCTGGACGGACAGAGGGAGCTTGCGGACGGAAAGAAAGAACTGGAGGATGGCAAGAAGGAGCTGGAGGACGGTAAGCAGGAGCTGGAGAATCAGCAGGAGGCAATCAATAATCAGCTGGCAGTCCAGAAAAATTCTCTGCTGAGCGCCAAGGCGCAGCTGGAAGAAATCCAGACAAATCTTGCCACAGCGAAGCAGCTGAATGACGGTATCGGACAGATGGCGCCGGCAGTGGAACAGTTTGGCGCTATAGAGAAGGAAAAAGGCAGTCTGGAGGCGCTGCGTGACGGAGAGTATCTGACAAAATACACTGCTTATATGACCGAGTGGGCGGATGCTCTGACCAGAGCCATGGCATTGATAGAGGCCGGCGGATCCATTGTCTCTCCGGAGGGAGCGGCAATTATCGGGGATTTTGGGAGAGCATGTGATAATATTGATAAGCTGCAGACGGAATTCAGAGGGAATACGGCACTGCCGCTGCTCTCTGGTGTCAGCGAAGAGCTGGCGGGTATTTTTGCAGCGGAGCAGGCGCTGCCACGCTGGTATCCTGTGATAGATATCAGCAACGGAATTCCTGATCAGTCGGTCATACCGGATGAAGAGGCAATTATGCAGCTTACCACTACGGTAGGAACCGCGTTGGGAGCGGCTCAGGAGTCGGCTAAAAGTATGCTTGAATTATTGGAGCAAAACGGCAGTATCCTGGTACGATATGAGGATATGAAATCCGCGCTGGCGGCGCTGACCAATGGTCTGGGCTATGACGGATATGTGGCAATGATCAATGAAATGCTGCAAAAGCAGAATATCACGGATCTTACACAGGCCATCAACGATATTAACAGTGGCCTGATTGCCATCGAGAAAGGACAGATGGCGGCGGCCGTTGAATTCGCCAACGGCAAAGCGACCATTTCCATGGGAGAGTATCAATTGGAGGTGGTGGAGTCTCAGCTGAAAACGGGAGAGGAACAGATTAAAAGTGGGCTGGAGCAGATGGAAGATGCCGAGGCGCAGATGAAGGATGCGGAAAAGCAGCTGGAAGAGGGGGAAAAGCAGCTGGCGGATGCGAAGGAAGCAGCCTATGAACAGGCGGATATGACCAATATTCTGACAGTGGACACCATAAAAAATCTTCTCACCGCCCAGAACTTCTCCATGCCGGCGGGCTATGTCACCGAAGAAGGAATCAGCTACATGGTGCGGGTGGGGGATAAACCATCTACCGTGGAGGAGCTGCAGGCGCTGCCTTTGATGGATCTGCATATGGATGGGGTGCCTGTAATCACACTCGGAGACGTGGCGGATGTGTTTTATACGGATAATTCTGCTGAGATCTACACCAATGTGGACGGCAGCGCGGGCGTTATGCTGAGCATCCAGAAGCAGACAGGCTATTCCACCGGCGAGGTGTCGGATTCTCTGGGAGAGCGGTTCGGAGAACTGATGGAAGAGAATCCTGATTTGTCTCTGATAAAGCTGATGGATCAGGGAATCTATATTGATCTGGTTATGGACTCCATCCTCAACAATATCCTGGTGGGCGGGGTGCTGGCGATTCTGATTCTCCTGGTGTTCCTGAAGGATCTGCGGCCTACGCTTGTGGTGGCTTTCTCCATTCCTGTCAGTCTGGTGACTGCCATTGTATGTATGTACTTCAGCGGAGTGACGCTGAATATCATCTCTCTGTCAGGACTGGCGCTGGGAATCGGTATGCTGGTGGATAATTCCATCGTGGTGATAGAAAATATATACAGACTTCGAAGTGAGGGAAATTCGGTGCGGGAGGCGGCCATGGAAGGGGCCAGAGAAGTGGCAGGGGCCATTACTGCCTCCACACTGACCACAGTCTGTGTATTCCTGCCCATTGTATTTACGGAAGGGATTACCAGACAGCTGTTCGTAGATATGGGACTGACAATTGCATATTCGTTGTTTGCCAGTTTGGCTATTGCGCTTACCGTGGTTCCTGCCATGTCATCGAAGATGCTGGTCAGGACCAGAGAGCAGAAGAGCGGCAGACTATTCGAGGGAATGACGAAAGGTTATGAAAGACTGTTGGAACTGTCGCTGAAGGGGAAAGCGCTGGTGCTGATTCTGGTATTTGGACTGTTTCTGGGCAGCATTGCGCTGGCTTTTACCAACGGAACTGCCTTTATGTCGGATATGGATTCCACACAGCTGACGGTGAATGTGGCACTTCCTGACGACGCCACACTGGAAGAGACAGGAGAAATCTCGGATAAGGTGGTGGAAGCCATTCTGTCCATAGAGGATGTGGAGAATGTGGGAGCCATGTCCAGCAGTTCTGCCATGTCCGTGATGGGCGGCGGAGGTGACGGCAGCAGTAATCTGGCCACCATTTATGTGGTGACCCGAGAAGACAAAAAGAGGAGCAATGAAGAAATTGCCCGTATGATCAGAGAGAAAACGGCAGAGTTGGAGGCGGAGATTACCATTGATACATCCAGTATGGATATGAGCGCCATGGGCGGCAGCGGTATCTCCATTCAGGTGAGAGGCCGTGATCTGGACATGCTGCGAAGCATTGCGGAAGAAGTAGCGGCCGTGGTGGAGAGCGTGGAAGGAACAGCCGATGTCAGCGATGGGCTGGAAGATGCGGATGAGGAGCTGAGAATCATCATTGACCGGGACGAAGCGGTGCATTACGGACTTACGGTGGCTCAGGTATATACGCAGATTTATGCCAGACTGGCGGAAGCAGGCAGTGCCACTACGCTGGTTGCCGCCGATAAAGATTATAATGTCTATGTCATGAACGGAGGAGACCTTGAACTGACCAGGGAACTGGTAAAGGATCTGGAGATAGAAGGCACTGATGAAGAAGGAGAAAAGGTGAAAGTGCCGCTGTCAGAACTTGCCTCTTTTAAGACAACGGAAGCATTTGTATCCATCAGCCGCGCGGACCAGACAAGGTATGTGTCCGTGTCCGCCGCCATTGCAGAGGGATATAATGTGGGACTTGTGTCCGGTGATGTGGAGGAAAAGCTGGCCGGCTACGAACTGCCGGCAGGATACAGGCTGGTATTTTCAGGTGAAAATGAGACAATTGTGGATGCCATGGAACAGGTTATGCTGATGATGATACTGGCCATTTTGTTTATGTATCTGATTATGGTGGCACAGTTCCAGTCGCTGAAATCTCCGTTTATCATCATGTTCACCATTCCGCTTGCGTTCACGGGAGGATTTCTGGGGCTGTATGTCACGGGAAGTGAAGTGAGTGTCATTGCCATGATAGGCTTTGTCATGCTGGCGGGAATCATAGTCAACAATGGTATCGTCATTATTGACTATATGAATCAGCTGCGGGAAAGCGGTATTGAAAAACGTCAGGCGATTCTCACTGCAGGCCGTACAAGGCTCCGGCCTGTGCTGATGACAGCTCTGACCACCATTCTGGCGCTGTCCACCATGGTGTTCAGCAGCGATATGGGAGCGGAGATGGCCAGACCCATGGCGGTGGTTACCATCGGCGGACTGCTTTATGGTACACTGCTGACACTGATCGTGATTCCCTGCATCTATGACCTGTTCAACCGGGAGAAAAAGAAAGGGAGCGCGGAATTGGCTGAGCCGGAATTGTAGGCGGGAGAGAAAAATATGGGAAAAATCAACGGTTTGGAGGATATCAGTCAGGTGCCGCCGAAGGTGCGGCAGATGTACGGGGCCGTGATTGAGATGTTGGAGGAGGGGATGGACGCATCTGGCATGCGCGTCTCCGCCATCACGGAGAGAGCAGGAATCGGGAAAGGAACGGCATACGAGTATTTTGACTCCAAAGAGGAGCTTGTGGCCTGTGCTGTGGTATATCAGATAAAATGGAGTTTTGACTGGCTGAAAAGTACTTTGGAAGAGAAGGCGAGCTTTCAGGAACAGTTTTCTTTTGTGATGGAAGTGATTAGGCAAAAGGATATGCGTCTGAACTGTTTTCTGCGATTCGTGCATATGATGACGGATAATTCAGAGTTCAGCAGGATGGTTCGGGAAAAGCTGAATTCTGAATCCTTTGCCGCCTATCAGCCGGTGAATATATTCGGAAAAATTCTGCGGCGGGGAGTGGAGCGGGGAGAACTGCGGGGAGATATCCCTATGGAATATATGGTGTTCAGTGTGTTTGCACATCTGCTGACCTATGTGTTCGCCGCAGTGACGGATGAGTGCTTTTCCCCGAATCTTGAAAGGATTAAGATGCTGGCCTCTCAGGGCATATTGAACGAGCTGGGGAGTACTGCAGGTACCGCGGACTGTCGGCCGGGTTTATCTCAGTTTTAAACTTTTTTAGATTTTAATTTAGAAAATGGACACACTTTGGACACAATTCTTTTGTAGTATAGAAACAGATAGTTGATGAACTCACTATCTCCCCCCTCATAAGAAATAGTGAAAAGGTCACGGTAAAAGCCGGGGCCTTTTCGCATGTGCAAAAAACTTGCGCGCGGTGGGGAAAGAGATTATAATGGATAGCAGGTGTGAGAACGGAAGACAGATTCTGCTTCGCATGGAGCCGGAAAATCTGTGAGAATTGGAAAAGTGCGGAAGGGGAAAATGAATCAGTGGGCAGACGAAGGAAAGAGCCGATGGAAAAGGGAACAGACATTGACACGGATATAATATTGGAAGAGAGAGAACAGAAGGAAGCAGAAGTGACAGAAGGGGAACAGGAGTATATTGTTCTCAATCGTCAGGAGGATGAGAGTGGAGCATCAGGGGAAAGGAAGCGCAGTCTGGCCGATTATATGGCGCTTTCGCAATACCAGTATTTTGACTGTGATGCCATATGGAAGAATATGGGACTGACTCAGGCGGTTATTCGAAAAGGAGAGTCGCTGAACCGGGAGGAAAAGGTGAGACTGCGCAGTGTGGAAAGCGGATACATGAGCGGGAAAAGCGAAACTGTGGGGGAAGCCGTGGGGGGAGGTACCGAGGGGAAGAGCAATTTTCCCATCCATGTGGTTTTCGACAGAGATTCGGTTCTCTTCGCGGAGTGTCAGTGTGCGGACTGCAGAAAGCATTATTACAGCAGGTACTATCGGAGGGAGTACTGTGCTTATCTGTCTGCCTTTATGATGCTGGTGCAGGAGCGGCTGCAGGAGAAGAGTCTGGGGGATGCCACGGATGTTCGCGGGCTTAAGCTGATCCGGGCCTTTTCCGAGCAGCGGGCCAACAGTGTAGTCTCCGATACCATAGGAAGAAACGAAAGCCTGACATTGATACCCAGAATGACGTTGAAAAACGGTGATCTGGCGATTTCTTTTAAGGTAGGAGAACGGAAGCTTTTTGTGGTAAAGGATCTTTTTGAATTTTATCAGAATGTTCAGGAGTCTAAGATGGCCGCTTACGGAAGCAGCACGGAATTCAGCCACAGCATTGGTAACTTTATGGAGAAATCCCGGAGATGGATTGATTTCATCGGCAGAATCGTGAAGGAGGAGCTGGCCTTTGAGAGAAGGATGATTGAAGCCCACAGCTACTCTAAGAAAGCGGCTTCCAAAATCGGAGAGTTTGCCCTTTTTGGCTGGAGACTGGACGAGTTTTACCGCCTTGTGCAGGGGGAGGAATTCGAGTTTGAGGACAGAGACAGCGAGAGAAAGACAAAGACGCGGCTGCGGACGGAGGAGCGGAACCCGAAGGTGTCTATGACCATTCGCAAAAATGATTTCGGTGTCCGAAGAAGCTTTCATGGAATAACGGTGGACTGCCGTATGCCTCAGATGTTCTACGGTGTGGGAACTGCTTACTATCTGTGTGAAGATGCCTTTTGCAGGCTGGAGGAGGAATTTCAGAAAAAGGTGCGCACGGTGGCGCAGTTCTGCAGGGATGGTTCGCTGACCTTTCAGGTGGGAAGAAATAATCTGTCACAGTTTTATTATTCCGTGCTGCCTCAGCTGGAAGGGGTGGTGGATGTGATGGAAGAGAATGTGGAGGAGATAGCATCTTACCTTCCGCCGGAGGCCCGTTTTGTGTTTTATCTGGACGCGGAGGCGCACAATATGACCTGCCGTGTGGCAGCAAGATACGGAGAACAGGAATTTCCTGTGCCGGATTTTTCTGAAGAAGGTCAGTCGAGGGTCCCATTGGAATCTTTCCGGGAAAAAATACGGGAGTCTGAGACCATGTTTCTGGTGAGCCAGTGGTTTCCTTACTGGGACAGCGAAAGACAGGAGAGACATTGCGGACAGGAAGAGGAGAGGATGTATCAGGTACTGGACAAGGGGGTGGACGCACTTCTGGCGTTGGGGGAGGTGCAATGTACCAGACGTTTCAGTAATCTGAATATCGGACGCAGAGTGAGGATGTCAGTGGGCATATCTGTTTCCCGCAACCTGCTGAATCTGAATATTACTACCCAGGATGTGCCGCCCGAAGAACTGCTGGATATCCTGAAAAGCTATCGCCAGAAGAGAAAATATTACCGGCTGAAAAATGGAGACTTCTTAAGCCTGGATGAGGAAGGCGCGCTGCAGACATTGACGGAAATGGTGGATGCGCTGCGGATATCGCCGAAGGAACTGATGAAGGGCAATGTCCGGCTTCCTATGTACCGGGCGCTGTACCTGGATAAGCTGCTGGAGAAAAACGAGGAGATCTACAGCAGCAGAGACAGTTACTTCCGGGAGATGGTGAAGGATTTCAAGACGGTGAACGACGCGGATTTCGAGGAACCGGCTTCTCTGTCGAAAATTATGCGCGGATATCAGAAGAACGGTTATCGATGGCTGCGGACACTGGAAGAATACCGTCTGGGAGGAATTCTGGCAGATGACATGGGACTGGGTAAGACACTCCAGGTGCTGGCAGTGCTTCTGTCAGCAAAGCTGGAGGGTAAAAAAGGAACTTCGCTTGTGGTGGCGCCGGCCTCTCTGGTTTTCAACTGGGGGGAGGAGCTTCGAAGCTATACCCCGGAGCTTTCTTATGGTTTCATTACGGGGAATCAGGAGGAGCGAAGAGGAAAGCTGGAACGGTATGGGGAGTTTGATGTGCTGATAACCTCTTATGATCTGCTGAAGAGAGATATTGAATATTATGAAGACAAGGAATTTCATTACCAGGTTATAGATGAAGGACAATATATCAAGAATCATACCACTGCAGCGGCCAAAGCGGTTAAGGCTGTAAAAAGCAATGTGCGCTTTGCGCTGACGGGAACCCCGATTGAGAACCGGCTCAGTGAGCTCTGGAGCATTTTTGATTTCCTGATTCCAGGGTATTTGTACGGGTATGACGTATTCCGAAATGAGTTCGAATCTCCCATTGTGCGAAATGAGGATCAGTCTGCGCTGGAGAGGCTGCAGAGAATGACGGCCCCCTTTATTCTCCGAAGAATGAAGGAAAATGTACTGAAAGACCTTCCGGAGAAGCTGGAAGAGAACCGGTATGTCAGATTTGAAGAGACGCAGCAGAAGCTATATGATGCTCAGGTAGTGCATATGAAGCAGAAGATTGTAATGCAGGATGCCCGCGAGTTCCAGAAGAACAAGATACAGATCCTGGCGGAACTGACGAAGCTGCGGCAGATTTGCTGTGACCCCGGACTGTGCTTTGAAAATTACAGAGGAGAATCCGCTAAGCTGGAAGCCTGCATTGACCTGGTACAGAGCGCGGCAGAAGGCGGCCATAAAATACTGCTTTTCTCACAGTTTACCTCCATGCTGGAACGGATAGCCCTACGCATGGAAGAGGAGAAAATCAGTTTCTACACGATTACAGGAGCCACACCTAAGGAAAAGCGCCTGGAGCTTGTGAAGGCTTTTAACAGAGACGATACGAAAGTATTCCTGATTTCTCTGAAGGCAGGCGGTGTGGGGCTGAATCTGACGGGAGCGGATGTGGTGATTCACTATGATCCCTGGTGGAATCTGGCGGTACAGAACCAGGCTACAGACCGGATACATCGTATCGGGCAGACGAAGATGGTAGTGGTGTACAGGCTGATTGCCAAGGGAACCATAGAGGAGAGAATTCAGGCGCTCCAGGAGAGTAAGAGAGCACTGTCGGACCAGATTATACAGGGAGATGCAGGGCAGCTGGGCGGCATGACCAAAGAAGATTTCCTGAGTCTTCTCTGAAAACAAAAAACATATTTTCTGAAAAAGTATACATATTTTTCCAGACTTGTCCATATACTGTTAAAAAGGATTGGCGTGAGGTAAGAGGGGAATGGGCGGTTGGGAGATCTTTCCGGACTGCCACGGACAATCCTGTGAAAGGAGACGTATATGGCAAGAGGACAGCGCAAGACTCTTGAGGAGAAAATTGCCGCAAAGGTGGAACTGATTGAGGCACTGACAACTCGTTTGGAGTCAGAGCAGAGAGAGCTGGAAGAAATGTATCAGGAAAAGAAACGAAAAGAACTGGAGGTTGTAAGCGACATTATAGAAGAAGCAGGACTGGAACCGGAAGAAGTGGCGGAAGTGCTGCAGCAGTATCTTGAGCGTCGCGAGGAAGCAGCTTCCTGATGCCGAACATCCATATGAAATTATTGCAGGAACCGGGAGTGTCTGGAACATTCCCGGTTTTTTTATTTAAGGTCTTTTTATTGTGGAAAATCTATGGTAATATAGTAACGGTATCTCTTTCAGAACGTTGTTTTTTCACTTATCAGTTTATGTGCTGCAACAATTCAGATATCTGTTCGAATTGTTGTCGTATTGTAACGGGCTCGGAGAGCATCGAGCTGTTACATCATATTTCCTATCAACAGACAGAGTGGATCTTGACAATATGATATGAAACGCGGGGATACGTGGACTCCCGCGGCATGGAGGGAAAGCGATGACAGAAAATGATAACTTGCAGATGAAGCCTTATCCCATGAAGAACCACGCAGAAGGAGACGGAGTTTGCTTTTCTTTTGTGTCCAGGAGTGCGTCCTGCGGAATCATGTTGTATGACAGAGACACAGGCAGACTGCTGAAGAAAATTTCTTTTACGGAAAAGGACAGAACAGGGTATGTATATTGCAGGACTGTGGAGAATATAGATAGAAAGACAATCACTTATCTTTTCTATGAAGAGGACAGGCTTGTTCCGGACGAACGGGCGAAAGTGTTTCCGCAGAAGGCAGTATACGGCAGGGAAAGAAGTATTCTGGATCTGAAAGCCGGATTTGACACAGTAGAATTTGACTGGGGAGAAGACTGTTTTCCGCGCATTCCCTACAGTCAGATGATTGCTTATTGCCTGCATGTGCGGGGATTTACCAGACATACCTCTTCAGGTGTGAGAGACAGAGGAACTTTTTCAGGAATCAGGGAGAAGATTCCCTATCTGAAAGAAATCGGCGTCACTACCCTGGAACTGCAGCCGGCCTATGAATTTATGGAAGCAGCGCTGAAAGAGGAAGAACAGAAGCTTCCTCTGATGACGCCATTTGGGATTGTGGAAAAGTCTTCCGCAGGCAGATTAAATTACTGGGGGTATAAAAGGGGGTATTATTATGCGCCGAAGGCTGCTTATGCCGCGGCGAAGGATGCGCCTGGGGAATTCAGAGAACTGGTCAGAGCACTTCATGAGGAGAGAATGGAACTGGTGATGCAGTTTTATTTTCCCAATGAGGTCAATAGAAATGAAATTGCTCCAATCCTGCATTACTGGGTGAAGGCGTATCATGTGGACGGTTTTCATCTGATGGGGGAAAATCTTCCTGTGGATTTGCTGGCATCCGATGATTTGCTGGCAGATACAAAGCTGTGGTATTACCACTTTGACACAGAACAGATTTATGGGAAGTCAGAGCAGCCTCTGTTTCCGCATCTGGGAGAGTATAATGATACCTGGTATTATGAAATGCGCAGGTTTCTGAAGGGTGATGGAAATATGCTGGGCAGTGTGCTTTACCATATGCGGCATATTCCGGGAAAATCCGGATATATTCATTATCTGACCAATTATTCTGGATTCACGCTGGCCGATATGGTGTCCTATGATTATAAACATAATGAGAATAACGGGGAGGACAACAGGGACGGAAATGACTACAATGCCAGCTGGAACTGCGGAGAAGAAGGTACAAGCCGCAGACAGAGTGTGAAAAAGCTTCGAATAAAGCAGATGAAAAATGCCATGTGTCTGTTGCTGCTTTCACAGTCCACACCGCTGATTTTCATGGGAGATGAATTTGCCAATTCCCAGAAAGGAAATAACAATCCCTATTGTCAGGATAACGCAGTGACATGGCTTAACTGGAAAGATGCGGCGAAGAACGTCGAAATACTGGAATACTGGAAAATGCTGGCAGCATTCAGACGAAAAAATGCGATTCTGCACCCGGATCGGGAACTGCGGCTGATGGATTACCTGGCCTGCGGTTATCCGGATCTGTCATATCACGGGAAGTATGCGTGGCAGCCGCAGATGGAGAGGGACAACAGGTACGCTGGCATCATGCTATGTGGAAAATATGCGAAATCAGACAGAGGAAGCGCTGATACCTTTCTCTATATTGCCATGAACATGCATTGGGAAAATCATAAGCTGGCATTGCCCAGACTGCCAAAGGGGATGAAATGGGAAGCTGCTTTTTCAACGGAGAATGGAATGGGAACGAAGACAGAGTCACAGGAGGAAGAAAACGCAGAATGGCAGAGAACTGTCCCGCCCAGAAGTATTCAGGTGTATGTCTCGGTCCGGGTGAAGGACAAGAAAGTGCAGGGAGCTGGTGAAAAGTGACCGTGCACCTTTGATTTTCTGTCTGCATATGATAGCATAAACATATCATATGGAGATAAATATGAACTGCTTGATTTTAATACTGCTGCTTGGCTGTTGTGGCGGATGGGGAAACAATTCCTGCGGCTGCAGGACAAAGAATGACAGTAATTGCTGCGGAGAGTGCACAGTGAATCCACCCAGGAAAAAATGCCCTCCGAAGGAACCCTGCGGAAGAAGGCCTGACACTTGCGACTGCAGAGAAGAGAGAGACTGCTGCAGGGAAGAAAAGCCTTGCTGTGATAAGAATCCCTGCGACTGCGAGCAGAATGAAAGAGAAGGCTGCGATATGGGGCTGATACCGCCTCCATGGCAGGATTATCCCAAATTCCCTCATCATGACAACAGAGAGGACTGCGAATCATAGGGAAGAGAATCCGAACTGCGCTGCTGTCTGGCATCATGAATAATGGAAAAGGCGGTCCCATATCAAAAAATGGCTGACCGCCTTGTTTTTTCGGAAAAAGTATTTAAAGTGACAAAAGGGTGTGGTATAATGAGACATACGAATGCGGGCTTTCGGCTTAGACCAGGAGAAAACCGGCGTACCGGATAGAATATAACGAAAGGCAGGACTCTCTGATGGAGAAGGAAAAGTATGTGGCTTATGTTTCCACTTACACTAGAGGAGACAAAAACGGGATAAAGATATATGATGTGGATATGGAAAGGGGAAGATTTATTGAGAAGGATAAGGTGGAGATTACCAATTCTTCCTATGTGACCATCTCCCATAATGGAAAATATTTATATTCCATAACGGATTTTGGAGTGGAAGCCTATGAGATATTGGAGGACGGCAGTCTGAAATTTCTGAATTTCGCTTCTATTAACGGGATGAGAGGCTGCTATGTTTCCACGGACTATACAGACAGATATCTGTTCGTGGCGGGTTATCATGATGGGAAACTGACTGTTTTGAAGCTGGAGAAAGACGGATCCATCGGAGATATTACGGATGAAATCTATCATAAGGGCCTGGGCAGCGTGGCGGAGCGCAATTTCAGACCCCATATAAATTGTGCCCGTATGACCCATGACAACAAATATCTGCTGGTGGCGGACCAGGGGATGGACCATGTAAATGTATATCGTTTTGATGCGTCGATTGGAAAGGTGATGCTTGCAGATATTATCAGAAGTGAACTGGAATCTGCGCCAAGACACATCAAGATTTCGAAAGACGGACGTTTTATTTACATTGTGCATGAATGTAAATGTTATATTGATGTATATTCCTATGAGGACAAAAAGAATCAGCCTGTGTTCGAGAAGATTCAGACGGTGAAGACCTGTCGTGGAGAGATGGGCAGCTACAATGCCGCCAGTGCACTTACTTTTTCTGACGACCACAGATACCTGCTCAGCTCCAATGCCGGGGACAATTCAGTGGTACTGTATGAGGTAAACGAAGAGACGGGAAATCTCACCCAGATTTTCTGTCTGCCGGTGGGCGGGGAGTATCCGAAGGACGCCAGCCTGTTCCCCAACAATAAATTCCTGGTCTCCCTGAATCATGAGACCAATGACATGACCTTTTTCCGGGTGAATACAGAGAACGGTACCATGATTATGAACGGACCGCCCATTCAGGTGGACGTGCCCAACTGCATTACCTTTCATAAGCTGTAAAATTGTCGGAGAGACTTTATTCAATTGCCGTATGCAGCAATTTAGAGCCGTCGCGCAGCGACTAAACAGCAGCGGCCCGTTCAGTGCCCAGAGGAGTTACGGACGCACAATATGCGGCCGGAAGTTCTCTGCCCATAATCAGGTACTGAAGGGGCTGCTGCGGAACTATAATTAGGAGGACAAAATGGCAGGTTCCATATATGGTACTGTTTTCAGAATCACAACATGGGGGGAATCTCACGGGAAGGCGCTGGGGGTGGTCATTGACGGATGCCCGGCCGGGCTGGAGCTGGAGGAAGGTGATATTCAGCTTTATCTGGACAGGCGCAAACCGGGAGTCACTCGCATTGCCACTCCCCGAAAGGAAGCGGATGCGGTGGAGATTATGTCCGGCGTATTTGAAGGGCGTACCACAGGGACGCCAATTTCTCTGATGGTACGAAATACTTCTCAGATATCCGGAGATTACAGTGAGATTGCTTCCTGCTATCGCCCGGGACACGCGGATTATACCTTTGACAGGAAATATGGTTTTCGGGATTACCGGGGTGGCGGCAGATCTTCCGGCAGGGAGACTGTGGGCCGTGTGGCGGCGGGAGCAATTGCCTGTAAGATATTGAAAAAGCTGGGGGTCACAGTATGCGCCTATACCCGTTCTATCGGCCCGGTGGAGGCAGATCTGTCCGAATTTGACAGGCAGGCCATTTTGGAGACGCCCACCGCCATGCCGGACAGAAAGGCAGATGCGGCGGCTGTTGCATATCTTGAGAGTGTGAGGCGTGACACGGACTCTGTGGGTGGCTGTATGGAATGTCTGGTGGAAGGAATTCCGTCAGGGATTGGAGATCCGGTCTTTGAAAAGCTGGATGCAAATCTGGCCAAAGCAATTATGTCCATAGGGGCGGTAAAGGCAGTGGAAATCGGAGACGGCCATGAGGTTTCGGAGCGCAGGGGAAGTGAAAACAATGACGGCTTTCGGATGGAAGAGGAAAAGACAGTGAAAGCTTCCAACCATGCAGGCGGGATTCTGGGTGGTATCAGTGATGGAGACAGCATTGTGGTTCGGGCCTATGTGAAACCAACGCCCTCCATTTTTCGGACGCAGCAGACAGTCAGTGGTTCAGGTGAAAACGTAGAAATCAATATTAAGGGACGCCATGATCCGGTGATTGTACCCAGAGCAGTAGTGGTGATGGAGTGCATGACGGCGCTTACGGTGCTGGATTCCATGATGCTGAATCTGTCTGCCAGAATGACGTACCTTACGTCGTTCTATGGCTCCGAGAGTAAGTAGACGGTGTTTCAGCCCTGCTTTCCGCAGGCCGAGGGAAAGCAGGGCCTTTTTTGAATATTGCAGATATGAGTTAGACTGCAGAGGACTGCAGGGTCAGAGTGAATGACAGGGAGGATGGCGATAGATGCATTATCGTATTTTAAAACAGGAAGGACGAGCAAAAAGAGCGGAGCTTGAGACTGTTCACGGGACAGTGCAGACTCCTTTATTTATGAATGTGGGAACCGTGGCTGCCATTAAAGGCGCTGTGGCCACCTCGGATCTGGAGCAGATTAAGACCCAGGTGGAATTGTCCAATACCTATCATCTGCATGTGCGCCCGGGGGATAAAATCATCCGACAGCTGGGCGGCCTGCATAAATTTATGTCATGGGACAGACCTATACTTACGGACTCTGGAGGATTTCAGGTATTTTCTCTGGCAGGCCTGCGGAAAATCAAAGAGGAAGGGGTCTATTTTCACTCTCATATTGACGGGCGGAAGATTTTCATGGGCCCGGAAGAGAGCATGCAGATTCAATCCAATCTGGGTTCCACTATTGCCATGGCATTTGACGAATGTGCGCCCAGCAAGGCGGACAGGAGCTATGTACAGGCGTCGGTGGACCGCACGGCCAGATGGCTGGAACGCTGTAAAAAGGAGATGGCGCGATTAAATCACCTGGAGGATACCATTAATCGGGAACAGCTGCTTTTCGGGATTAACCAGGGTGCCATATATCCCGATATTCGGATTGCACATGCCAGGAGAATATCGGAAATGGAGCTGGACGGTTATGCAGTGGGAGGCCTGGCAGTAGGGGAAACCCATGAGGAGATGTACCACATTCTGGATGAGGTGATTCCTTTTCTGCCGAAGGACAAGCCCACTTATCTGATGGGGGTGGGGACGCCTGCTAATATTCTGGAGGGGGTGGAGCGGGGAATCGACTTCTTCGACTGCGTCTATCCCACCAGGAACGGCCGACATGGACATTTATACACCAATCAGGGAAAAATCAATCTGTTCAATGCAAAATATGAGCTGGATGACAGACCCATAGAGGAGGGCTGCGGCTGTCCGGCATGCAGACGGTATTCCAGAGCCTATATCCGCCATTTGCTGAAGGCAAAAGAAATGTTGGGGATGCGCCTCTGTGTACTTCACAATTTATACTTTTACAATACCATGATGGAAGAAATCCGGGATGCGCTGGATGAGGGCAGATTTGCGGAATACAAAAAACGGAAGCTGACAGGAATAAATCCCCTTGACCAATAAGGGTTTTTTGTGTATGATACCTATTGTGGTTTCATGATAATGGAATTTGAGAGGAAAACATTTCAGCAGAGGGAACGGTTCGAACGGCGAAGGCAGGGCGGGCGGTTTACCGGTACAGACATTTAGTCGGAATGGAGGAAAAATGGGTATTTTATTAGATGCGGCGGCAGATCCCGCGGCGGGAGGAATCAGCCTGATCAGTATGTTTCTTATGTATGCTGTTGTCATTGGCGCCATGTGGTTTTTCCTGATACGTCCCCAGAGCAAGGAGAAGAAGAGAGTTGCAGCCATGATTTCGGCACTGGAAATCGGCGACTGTGTGCTGACTACTTCGGGCTTTTACGGAATTGTGATTGACATCAATGATGACATGGTGATTGTAGAGTTCGGCAGCAACAAGAACTGTCGTATCCCCATGGAAAAATCAGCCATCAACCGTGTGGAGAAGCCCGGAGAGAACTGAGACTTTGCCGGATGGATATGTTGGACGAAGAACAGGATATTTTATACAACTGAATAGGAAATGAGAGACCGGTGTGGATAGTGACCGGTCTTTTTGCGCTTATCAAATTGCATGAACCTTTGACAATATGCTGCGTTTGCTGTAAAATCAGAAAAGGAATAAACTCATTTAAGGTAATTATCTGCCGTTTGGAATCAGCTATGATAAAAGACAAAGAAATGCAGATGTCCGGTGGAAAGAATAGGATGCAGGAATCTGGATGCGCTGTAGAATCGCACTTCTGTTATGCTTGTGCTTGATTTTTCATAATATTTTGTTGCTATTTACATTTGAATCAGGTATTATAATAGAATCGAAAAAGCGGCAGAATACGCTGCTTGACAGGAAAGGACGGAGGGATATGGAATTACATATCACATGTATTCCCGGCGACGGTATCGGGCCGGAGATTATAGCGGAAGCGAAGAAGGTGCTTGAGAAGACGGCTTCCGTATATGGACATAAAATGATTTTTGATGATATTCTTATGGGAGGTGCGTCTATCGATGTGCACGGAGTGCCGCTGACAGAGGAAGCGGTGGCGAAAGCGAAGGCGGCGGATGCGGTGCTGATGGGCTCCATCGGCGGAGATACCACCACTTCTCCCTGGTATAAGCTTCCTCCCAACCTGCGTCCGGAAGCAGGACTTCTGGCCATCAGAAAAGCGTTGAATCTGTTTGCAAATCTGCGTCCGGCAGTGCTGTATGATGAATTGGCAGGAGCCTGTCCCCTGAAAGAGGAAATCAGCAAGGCCGGCTTTGACATGATGATTATGCGGGAGCTGACAGGAGGCCTGTATTTCGGAGAACGGAAAACCTTTGAAGAGAACGGTGTGATGAAGGCTGTGGATACGTTGACATATGACGAGAATGAGATCCGGCGCATTGCAATAAAGGGTTTTGACATAGCCATGAAACGTCGGAAGAAAGTGACCAGTGTGGACAAGGCCAATGTGCTGGATTCTTCCAGACTCTGGAGAAAAGTGGTGGAAGAGGTGGCGAAGGACTACCCGGAGGTGAAGCTGGAGCATATGCTGGTGGACAACTGTGCCATGCAGCTGGTGAAGGATCCGGCCCAGTTTGATGTGATCCTCACGGAAAACATGTTCGGAGACATTCTTTCCGACGAGGCCAGCATGGTAACCGGCTCCATCGGTATGCTTGCCAGCGCCAGCCTGAACGACAGCAAGTTTGGTCTCTATGAGCCCAGCCACGGTTCCGCTCCGGATATTGCGGGTAAGGATATTGCGAATCCCATAGCCACAGTGCTGAGCGCTGCCATGATGCTGCGTTACAGCTTTGACCTGGATAAGGAGGCGGATGCCATAGAAAAAGCGGTGAAGAAGGTACTGACAGAAGGGTTCCGCACAGGGGACATTATGTCAGAAGGCTGTGAAAAAGTTGGCTGCAGCAGAATGGGTGACTTGCTGGCGGAGCGGATTCGGTAAATTTGGAATATTATATGAAAACTTGAAGGATAATTCAATGCTGTATACAATCAGAACAATGACGCTATTGAACGGACGGTGAAACACAAAATATCGGGGACGTCCTTTTATATTGAGTAGATAGCAATTTTAAGAAGCTAATAGAATTACGTTTATAAAGCCATTGTATTTAAGAAAGGTGAGAGAAAATGAGAAGCGATTCAGTAAAGAAGGGTACGGCTCAGGCACCCCACAGAAGTTTGTTCAATGCATTGGGGTACACGGAGGAAGAGAGACAGCGTCCGTTGATCGGCATTGTGTGTTCTTATAATGAAATAGTTCCGGGTCATATGAACCTTGACAAGATTGCCGAGGCTGTGAAGCTGGGAGTGGCTATGGCAGGCGGTACGCCGGTGATGTTCCCTGCCATTGCGGTGTGCGACGGGATTGCAATGGGACATGTGGGCATGAAGTATTCTCTGGTGACCAGAGATCTGATTGCGGACAGTACGGAATGTATGGCGCTGGCTCACGGTTTTGACGGGCTTGTATGCATTCCAAACTGTGACAAAAATGTGCCGGGACTGCTGATGGCAGCGGCCAGGGTAAATGTTCCAACGATTTTTGTGTCGGGCGGCCCCATGTTGGCAGGACGCATTCACGGACAGAAAAAGAGTCTGTCATCTATGTTCGAGGCTGTGGGCAGTGTGGCAGCCGGCACCATGACTATGGAAGAACTTTGCGAATATGAAGAGAAGGTCTGTCCTACCTGCGGTTCCTGTTCTGGTATGTATACGGCCAATTCCATGAACTGTCTGACAGAGGCCATCGGAATGGGGCTTAGGGGCAATGGTACCATTCCCGCCGTCTATTCCGAGCGTATCCGTCTGGCAAAGCACGCCGGCATGAAGATTATGGAGCTGGTGGAAAAGGATATCAAACCCCGGGACATTATGACAGAAGAGGCGTTCATGAATGCTCTGACTGTGGATATGGCGCTGGGCTGTTCCACCAATACCATGCTGCACATTCCCGCCATTGCGAGAGAGGCAGGCGTGGAGCTGAATCTTGACATTGCCAATGAGCTGTCTGCGAAGACACCTAATCTGTGTCATCTGGCACCGGCCGGGCCTACTTATATGGAAGACCTGAATGAGGCCGGCGGTGTCTATGCGGTGATGAATGAGCTGACGAAAAAGAATCTGCTGAATCTGGGCTGTATGACCGTCAACGGCACCACAATCGGAGAAAATATTGCAAATTGTAAGAATCTGAATCCGGAGGTGATTCGTCCTGCGGAAAATCCTTATTCCGAGACCGGCGGCATTGCCATCCTGAAAGGAAATCTGGCACCTGACAGCGGCGTGGTGAAGCGTTCCGCAGTGGTGCCGGAGATGCTGGTACATCAGGGGCCTGCAAGGGTGTTTGACTGTGAGGAAGACGCCATCGATGCCATCAAAAACGGTAAAATTGTGGCAGGAGATGTGGTGGTGATCCGCTATGAGGGACCCAAGGGAGGTCCCGGCATGAGGGAGATGCTGAATCCCACTTCCGCTATTGCGGGCATGGGTCTGGGTTCCAGCGTGGCGTTGATTACGGACGGACGGTTTTCCGGCGCCTCCAGAGGCGCTTCCATCGGCCATGTGTCTCCGGAAGCAGCGGTGGGCGGTCCCATTGCTCTGGTGGAAGAAGGAGATATCATCAGCATCAATATCCCTGAGAACAGGCTGGATATTCTGGTGTCCGATGAAGTTCTGGCGCAGAGAAAAGCAAAATGGCAGCCCAGGGAGCCTAAAGTGACCACAGGATATCTGTCCAGGTACCGGGAGCTGGTGACCAGTGGGAACCGGGGAGCGGTGCTGGAATTCCCGGGCAGGTGATCGGATTCTGTCCCGGAACAGATAAATATTGACGGAGGAGAATGAGATGCAGTTAAACGGTTCGGAAATTGTTGTGGAATGTTTAAAGGAACAGGGTGTGGATACTGTGTTCGGCTATCCGGGCGGTTCTATTCTCAATATATATGATGCTCTTTATAAACACAGCGATGAAATCAGACATATTCTGACATCCCATGAGCAAGGGGCAGCCCACGCGGCGGACGGCTATGCGAGAGCCACTGGAAAAGTAGGGGTTTGTATGGCTACAAGTGGCCCGGGGGCAACGAATCTGGTGACGGGGATTGCCACAGCCTATATGGATTCTGTTCCCATGGTAGCCATTACAGCAAATGTGACGCTTCCTATGCTGGGGAAGGACAGCTTTCAGGAGGTGGATATTGCAGGCGTGACCATGCCAATCACAAAGCATGGGTATATTGTAAAAAACGTGAATGAGCTGGCGGATACCCTGAGAAGAGCCTTTGCCATTGCCAGAAGCGGCCGGCCCGGTCCTGTGCTGGTGGACATTACAAAAGACGTAACGGCGGCAGTCTGTGAATATACGGCTGTGTTTCCGGAAAAGCAGGAGCCTGTCTGCCTTTGTTCCAAGGAGGAGCTGAAGCAGGTGGCAGATTATATTATGGCGGCGAAGAGGCCTTATATTTATCTGGGCGGCGGAGCCATTATTTCGGATGCCTGTGAAGAGGTTGCCGCTTTCGCGGAGCTGATAGACGCTCCTGTGTGCGATACTTTGATGGGGAAGGGCGGCTTTGACGGCAGGAGCCCCCGCTATACTGGTATGATTGGCATGCATGGCACGAAGACCTCCAATCTGGGCGTCAGCCAGTGCGACTTACTGATTGCTCTGGGGGCCAGGTTTTCCGACCGTGTGATCGGCAATCCGGGGAAATTTGCAGAAGATGCCAAAATCATTCACATCGATGTGGATGCGGCGGAAATCAATAAAAATATTCGTGTAGACGCAAGTCTGGTGGGAGATTTAAAAGTAGTGCTTCAGAAGCTGAACGGGTATCTGACGCCAAAGGAGCATGGAGAGTGGATGCGTACCATTACAGAGCTGAAGGAAAAATATCCGCTGCGGTATGATGCGACCCGTCTGTCCTGTCCGTATGTAATGGAGACTATTGACAGAGTGACAGAGGGAGAGGCTTTGATTACCACGGATGTAGGACAGCACCAGATGTGGGCGGCACAGTATTATCATTATACGAAACCCCGTACATTTCTGTCATCAGGTGGTCTGGGCACTATGGGATATGGTCTGGGAGCCTGTATAGGCGCACAGATTGGCCAGCCGGATAGGATATGCATTAACATTGCCGGGGACGGGTGCTTCCGCATGAATATGAATGAACTGGCTACGGCCAGCCGCTATCATATTCCCATAATACAGATTGTCATTAACAATCATGTGCTGGGAATGGTCCGTCAGTGGCAGACATTGTTCTACGGAAAGCGATATTCACAGACAATTCTCAGCGATAAGGTTGACTTCTGCAAGGTTGCGGAAGGCCTGGGCTGTGCGGCCATTCGAGTAACGGAGAAGGAGGAGATCGGACCTGCCCTGGAGAAAGCCATTGCTCTGAAAGCACCGGTATTAATCGAATGCATGATTCCCGAGGATGACAAGGTATTTCCCATGGTTCCTGCGGGAGCTTCTATTACGGAAGTCTTCGATGGGGAGGATTTAAGATAATAGATTCATATGAGAAAGATATTTCGTTTCCTATTGGTGTTTTTGCTTTGCGGTCTGCTGCTGGGCCTGGCAGGTTTTCTGGCGCTCGCATTGTACTATCGCAATAATTTTCCTGTCAATACCTGGATTAACGGAGTGTACTGTACGGGGAAGACCATAGAACAGGTAAATGAAGAGCTGGTGAACGCATGTGAAGCGTCTATGTTGACAGTGGTGGACGGGGAAGGTAATTCCTGGGAAATAAATATGGAGGACGCGGGTATCAGACCGGATTACACTGCGGAGCTGAAAGCATATCTGCGGGAAAATACATTTTTTGACTGGCTGGAGAATCTGAATAATTCGGTTTCCAGCGTGATTACAGCAGGAAAATATCTGGCGGAGGAGGAAAAGCTCCGCAAAAGTTTTGAAGCACTTTCTTTCGTTGGCAAAGAAAGAGACATGGAGGACGGAGCGGTTGTCCGTCGTGATGAGAGTGGATTTTACTTTGTGGATGGAAATGCAGGGCGGCTGAACGAGGAAAAGGCGTATTCTGTTTTGAAAGAATGTTTGGAACAGGGTGTTACTACCGTGAATCTGGAGGCGTGTTATGAAGACTTCTCCGACAGCCCGACGGACAAAGCGCAGAGGGAGCTCTGGAGACAGATTTGCGCCTATACGGACAAAAGCAGTAAAATTGTCTATGATATGGGCGCAGAGACAATTGTATTTACCCCCGATATCACAGCGCAGTTCCTGAAGGCGGGGGCAGACGACTGCCCGATTCTGGATGAAAGCGGTAAAATTATGGTGGACGAGGAGGCTGTTCAAAGCTGGGTGGAACAGCTTGCAGCAGATTACAACACCTGTGATACGGAAAAAGAATTTGAAGCTACCAGAGGAGATACCGTTACGGTAAAATACGTTACCTATGGGACAGAGCTGGATACAGAAGCAGAAAAGCAGTACCTTCTGGAAGCACTTCAATCGGAATATGACAGGACAGGTACAGAAATACATATTCCTGCATATCTTCAGGAAGGATATGTGCGTGGGCGGGACGATATCGGAGGTACCTATATCGAAATTGATATGACAGAACAGAAAATGTATTATTACGCGGAGGGTGAACGGATTCTGGAGACTGATATTGTCACCGGCAATACGGGAAGAAGAATGGGGACACCCCAGGGAATTAATTTTGTCTACGGAAAGGAGCGCAACCGGACGCTGCGGGGGCCGGGTTATGCTTCCTTTGTAAAATACTGGGTTCCGGTCAAGGGCAACATAGGCATTCATGATGCCAGCTGGCGCTCCAAATTCGGCGGGGAAATCTACAAGACCAACGGCTCTCACGGCTGCATCAATACGCCAACGGATATTATGTCGGAACTGTATGACATGGTGGAAATCGGGACGCCGGTTATTATGTTTTATTAATGGCAGTTCAGACAGACTGCTGAACTGCTGCTTTTTTGGCAACAGCTCAGTGATCTGCCTGAGCTGTTGCCTTTTTTGAATCAGTTGATTTAAAATAATTTAACAATGCAGTTGACTAAAGTGTCGGAAGCGAGTATTCTATACTATTATGAGGTGTAAATCCGGGCGGGAATCTATAAGGGATTACCAAAATGCCGCAGGAACTATACCCAATTGGCCGCATGCAGTAGGAACCCTTTTGATCAGAGTGGGGCCGGATAGACTGCGGCGGAACTAAATTCAGGAGGAGAAGAAATGTCCAGAGTGTATAATTTTTCTGCGGGACCTGCGGTTCTGCCGGAAGAGGTATTACAGGAAGCTGCTGATGAGATGCTTGATTACAGAGGGACCGGTATGTCCGTCATGGAGATGAGCCACCGCTCCAAGGCATATGATACAATTATCAAAGAGGCGGAGGCTGATTTGCGTGATTTGATGAAGATCCCCGACAACTACAAGGTGCTTTTCCTTCAGGGGGGAGCCAGCCAGCAGTTTGCCATGATTCCCATGAATCTGATGAAGAATAAGGTTGCGGATTATATTGTGACCGGGCAGTGGGCGAAGAAGGCATACCAGGAAGCGCAGATTTACGGTAAGGCTAACAAAATTGCTTCCTCGGAAGATGAGACTTTTTCCTATATTCCGGATTGTTCTGATCTGCCTGTCAGCGAAGATGCGGATTATGTCTATATCTGTGAGAACAATACCATTTACGGCACAAAGTTTAAAACTCTGCCAAATACAAAGGGCAAAATTCTGGTGGCGGATGTGTCCAGCTGCTTCCTGTCTGAACCCGTGGATGTGACCAGGTATGGTGTCATTTACGGCGGCGTGCAGAAGAACATAGGGCCTGCGGGTGTGGTGATTGTGATTATCCGCGAGGATTTGATTACGGAAGATGTGCTGCCCGGTACGCCTTCCATGCTGAAGTATAAAACCCATGCGGACAATGATTCCCTTTATAATACACCGCCTGCATACGGTATCTATATCTGTGGTAAGGTATTTAAATGGTTGAAGAAACAGGGCGGTCTGGAGGCCATGAAAGCATATAATGAGAAAAAGGCAAAGGTTCTGTATGACTTTCTGGACGAGAGCAAACTGTTCCGGGGCACTGTCCGGAAGGAGGACCGTTCCCTGATGAATGTTCCTTTTGTCACCGGCAGCGAAGAGCTGGATGCGAAATTCGTCAAAGAGGCAAAGGAAGCCGGCTTCGAGAATCTTAAAGGCCACAGATCCGTGGGCGGTATGCGGGCCAGCATTTACAATGCAATGCCCATGGAAGGCGTGGAGAAGCTGGTGGAGTTCATGAAGAAGTTCGAGGCGGAAAACGCTAAATAAGGTCCCGGTTCATTTTACTCTGAAAGTTCCAAACCAGACTTACAGAAACTGCACAGTTCGAATAAGCAGGGGAGCTGTCGTGTTCAATGAATTTTTAAAGCGGTAAAGCAGAATGAAAATAACTTTAGAAAAGAGGAAAATATGTTTCAAATTAACTGTTTAAATCCTATTGCGGAAGTAGGGCTGAAAAATTTTACGGATCAATATGAGATGACCAAGGATGTGAAGACGGCGGACGGAATCCTGGTGAGAAGCGCATCCATGCATGAGATGGATCTGCCGGAAAGCCTTCTGGCGGTAGCCAGAGCAGGGGCGGGCGTTAATAATATTCCTCTGGATAAATGCGCGGAACAGGGCGTGGTGGTATTCAATACACCCGGCGCAAATGCAAACGGTGTGAAGGAGCTGGTGATTGCCGGCATGTTGCTGGCCGCCCGGGATGTGGTGAGCGGCATCGAGTGGGTGAAGGCTTCCAAAGAAGACCCGGACATTGCGAAGGCGGCGGAAAAAGCGAAAAAGGACTTTGCCGGTACAGAGATCAAGGGGAAGAAGCTGGGAGTCATCGGACTGGGAGCCATCGGCGTAAAAGTGGCGAACGCAGCAGTGGCGCTGGATATGGAAGTATACGGCTATGACCCGTATCTGTCTGTAAATGCGGCCTGGAGTCTGAGCCGTGCCGTTCATCATGTGACCAATGTGGAAGATATCTATGCCCAGTGCGATTACATTACTATTCATGTGCCGCTGCTGGATTCCACAAAGGGGATGATTAATGCAGAGGCCATCGGGAAGATGAAGGATGGCGTGATTCTGCTGAATTTTGCCAGAGATTTGCTGGCAGAGGAAAAAGATGTGCTGGAAGGTCTGCGTGAAGGCAAGATTGCCCGCTATGTGTCCGATTTCCCCAATCCTGTCACGGCAGGGCAGAAGGGGTGCGTTGTGATTCCCCACCTGGGTGCCAGCACGGAGGAATCCGAGGATAACTGTGCGGTAATGGCTGTGGAAGAGATGATGGATTACCTGGAAAACGGCAATATCAGAAACAGTGTCAATTATCCTGCATGTGATATGGGTGTCTGTACTAAAGCCGGACGGGTGGCGATTTTCCACAAGAATATTGCCAATATGATCACAAAATTTACTGCGGAGTTCGGTGAGAAGGGAATCAATATCAGTGATATGACCAACAAATCCAGAGGTGAAGTGGCTTACACCATGATGGATGTGGAGGAAGCACCGACGGAGGAAATCATTCGAGCGCTGGAGAATATTAAAGGAGTGTTCCGGGCAAGGATTGTGAAAGGGTAATTTTCAGGCCTGTAAAAGGCAGATATTTTCATTGGAAATGGAAAGGCATGTGCTCATTTGATCAAGTGAAAGCACATGCCTTTTCTTTGCGCAGGCCCGCCTTACTCATTTAAATCCAATGCATGGAAATCAATCCACAGGTCCTTATAAATATTGACCTTAACTTTATCCTGAAAGGTATGTCAAAAGCTCTATAGAGATGGTCTGATGCTCCTGTGACGGACTGGCCATGTAATAGAGCTGCCCGTCAAATACTTCCGCCCTGACATCTTCCGGAAGTGCTTCATACTGTTCCAAAGAGATAACCTGAGATTGTGGCTGTAATGATGACATGGACGGTCTCCTTTCATAAGTACTGACTAAAGAATAAACTAAAACCAGGAATAAGCCAATCAGTAGAGGGTAAGCTGGATGCAATCGAGGTCCGGAAGAATGTTTTTGAGGAGTGACTTGACAAAGAGGTCTATCCATGGTAGACTAATGGTGAGTCTATTGCAAACAGACCAAACGGGGTAGCAATAAAATCCATACACTGTGCGAATTCTGCTGTCATGTATTGCCACAAATAAGAAATACATAAAGCCTGAATGAAGTGGGACATTGAGAGCTAAGAACATATATGTAAACATGAATATAAAAAAGGAGAAGTGGCTGTATGGAAGATATGAAGCTGGGCGTGGTGGAAGCAAAATTTGCCGACATTATCTGGAGGCAGGAGCCGCTTACTTCCGGAGAGCTGGTTAAAATCTGCACGGAGGAACTGAGCTGGAAGAAATCTACCACCTATACGGTTCTGAAAAAGCTCTGCTGCAAGGGTATTTTCCGAAATCAGGAGGGCAGAATTACTTCCCTGATTTCCAGGCAGGATTTTTATGCAGCACAGAGCGCCAGATTTGTGGAGGATACCTTTGAAGGTTCTCTGCCTGCTTTTATTGCGGCATTTACATCCAGGAAGCCGCTGTCGCAGGAAGATATTAGTGAAATCAGAAATATGATTGATTCCTTTGAAGAAGGATAACTGCGAAGAGTGCGGCCGGAAGAATCTGTCTGGGAAGCGGGAGATGACAGCAGATATAAAATGCATCCATGAGACTATGGATGAAATCAGGGGCTGAAACAGGCGGAAATAAAACGGAAAGACGGCTGCAGGGATAGTCATATGGAAATAGAAACGAGGTATATATGGAAATGATTTTTCTGCAGCTTTTGAATAGGAGTATTGCGGCAGGCTGGATGATTCTCGGAGTACTCCTTCTGCGTATCCTGCTGAAAAAAGCGCCGAAGGGAATGTGCTGTGTGCTCTGGGCTCTGGTGGGAATCCGACTGATCTGTCCGGTTTCTTTTGAAAGTGTGCTGAGCCTGATTCCAAGTGCACAGACGCTGCCCCGGGAAATTCTGCTGGCGGACGAGCCGGCGATTGAAAGTGGATTTGCAGTGTTGGATAATGTAGTGAATCCTGCTGTCGCCGATTCCTTCCGGCCCAATGCAGGGGTCAGTGTGAACCCTTTGCAGGTGCTTGCTTATGTTGCTTCCCGGTTGTGGATTATGGGCGTGGCGGTGATGCTGCTGTATGCGCTGCTCAGCTGCTTCAGACTCCGCAGGCAGGTGAGAACTGCCATGAAGCTGGAAGGAAATCTTTGGCTTTGCGATACTGTGGAGTCTCCATTTATTTTCGGAATTCTGTTTCCTCGGATTTATATGCCTTCGGATCTGGAAGAAGCGCAGCTGGTTTGTATCACAGCCCACGAAAGGGCGCATTTGAAGCGCCGGGACCACTGGTGGAAGCCTTTTGGGTATTTGTTGCTTTCCGTATACTGGTTTCAGCCGTTGTGCTGGATTGCCTGGTTTTTCCTGTGTCGGGATATTGAGCTGGCCTGCGACGAACGTGTGGTGAGGGAAATGGACGGGGAAGAGAAGAAAAAGTATGCGGAGGTTCTGCTGAAATGCAGTATGCCGCGACATATGATATCCGCCTGTCCGCTTGCATTCGGTGAAGTGGGAGTAAAGGAAAGAGTTAAGGGTGTGCTGCAGTATAAAAAGCCGGCTTTCCGGTTGACAGCAGCGGCGGTTTTGGCCTGTGGGGCGGCGGCTGTGTGTTTTCTGACGAATCCGATGGAGAAGTCCGGAGAAGAGCCGGGGGATATTTATGGTGCGAGATATTCCGTCGCGGAGGTGCTTTATGATGCGCCCTGGTATGATGGCGCTTATACACCGGACAGCGCGCCGGAGTATGTATTTACACCGGACGGTTGGCTGATGCTGAGAAGCAGTAACGGTGTCATGGGCAACGGTAATGTCTGGACCAGCGTGGGAGTATTTCATGAGACGGAAATGGGCGTAGAGTGGAAACAGGACTTTTTTGATCCGGGCGGCAGGGTAGGGGAATTGCTGGAAACAGTGGAGCAGATATGGCGTATTGACAGTGTGGGAGAATCGGGATATTTCTATCTTGTGATGCGAACCGAAGACGGAGAGATACTGCTTGCCACAGGCCTTCAGATTGACGGACAGGAGCATATCCGGTGGATCTGGAAAATGGAGAGGAACTCCGTCCAGGGAGATACGGACTATCTTACGGCGCTGATTGCATCCATGCATTCCCAGAATCAGATTCAGATATTTGCAATGTATGAATCCGACAATATGCCGGAATCTCTGCTGGCCGGCTTTCTGGATGACAGCAGCCGAAGAGGCTTTGCAGTATTCAGACGGGATGACAGGGCGGATTCCCAATGGAAAATCAAAGGTTTTGCCATGACGGCGAGTGTGTCCATGTGCAGCGTGACTTTGGGAGAGGACTGGGGACTGGACCACAGTGTCACACTTGTCTTTTGCAACAATCGCTCTCTTTCCCGGGTGACGGCCCGGGCCGGCGAAGAAGAGCAGTCGGCGGGAAGTATGGGAACCGGTGACAATGTGATGCTTGTCTTTGAATGGTCCAGACTTCTGTCCGAGGAGGAAGCGGCAGAGATAGAAGTACATTACTATAATTCCCGGGGGGAGGAAATCCGGGATTCGGATTGACAGGATCATTTTTCCTGTGGTATACTGAGACTCGATAAAGGGAGTAGCTTGCATGGAATCATTCCATGTTTATCTGGCCGTCAGTACGATTTCTTCTGAAAGAATCCGGCTTTGTAAGTGAGAAGCGAGACTTTGTTGTAATTTTTTGCAGCAAAGCTTCGCTTTTTTTTGATGGAGAAGAAAGAAAACCTGCTGCAGAGGAAAAAATAATTGCGGATAAGGAGGAAATCGTATGGAAATGGGAATGGCTGTATTGACGCTGATCATTGGATTCGGCATGTTGGCAAAAGGGGCAGACTGGTTCGTGGAGGGTGCGTCCGGCATTGCCGAACGCTTTAAAATACCCCAGGCAGTAATCGGCCTGACCATTGTGGCAATGGGAACCAGTGCGCCGGAGGCAGCTGTGAGTATAACAGCGGCGGTAAAGGGAAACGCTGATATTACAATCGGCAATATTGTAGGAAGCAATATTCTGAATATTCTGATCATACTGGGGATATCTTCGATTGTTGCGCCTCTGGCTGTTGCGGGGAATACTGTTTTCATTGAAATTCCGTTTATGATTGCCATCACCGGGCTGTTGCTGATACTGGGAATGGGCGGAACCATCGGATTTGGAGAGGGCATAGTGCTGACATTGGGATTTGCAGTGTATCTGTTTTACCTCTTCTATACATGGAAGAAGGGTAAAACCGTAGAAACGGTGACTGTGAGGAGCCGCAGCCTATGGCAGCTTCTGGCCGGTGCAGTTACAGGTCTTGCCATGATTATTGCAGGAAGCCATTTTGCCGTAAACGGAGCGTCTTCTCTGGCAAGAATGTTCGGTATGAGCGAGCGGTTTATTGGATTGACGATTGTGGCGCTGGGAACATCGCTTCCGGAACTGTTTACTTCCGTATCTGCTGCCATGAAAAGAAATGCAGATATTGCTATCGGCAATATTGTGGGAAGCAATATATTCAATATTCTGTTTGTTGTGGGAATCTCCGCATTGATTACGCCGGTGCCCTTCTCCGCAGAGTTTAATGTCGATACCATAATCGCCGCTGCCGCCGGGATTTTGCTGTTGCTTTGCTGTGTGCGGAAGCGGGAGCTGAGACGTCGGGACGGGACTATCATGCTGATTGGGTACGGAATCTATTTTATGTTCGTATGTCTGTGAAATCAGTTATAAGGCAGAGAATGCCTAAACTGTGGGGACTGGCTGGATTTTTACCCCAAAACAGGGAAAGCTAAAAGGAGATTGGAAGCGAGAAGATAAAACAGGAGAAAACGCTATGGATATTTTTGATGTGCTGACACTAATCGGGGGCTTGAGTCTGTTCCTTTTTGGAATGAGCATTATGGGGCAGGCCCTGGAGCGCAGGGCGGGAGAGAGGCTGCGCTCCCTCCTTGGGAAATTTACCACCGGCCGTGTTGCCGGGCTTCTGACAGGACTTGGGGTGACAGCGGTGATTCAGAGCTCTTCGGCGACCACGGTTATGGTGGTGGGATTCGTCAATTCCGGCCTGATGACCTTAAGACAGGCTGTCAATGTGATTATGGGGGCCAATGTGGGAACCACGGTTACCGCCTGGATTTTGAGCCTTGCAGGGATAGACAGCGGGAATTTTTTTGTCAGGCTTCTGAAACCTTCTTCCTTTACCCCCATACTGGCTCTGGCTGGAATCATTCTGTATCTGTTTGTCAGGGGCGGTAAGAGAAAAGATACCGGCATGATTTTCCTGGGCTTCGCCACTCTGATGTTCGGTATGGAGACTATGTCCGGGGCAGTGTCGGGCCTTGGTGAGATTCCGGCATTTCGGAATGCGTTTCTTCTGTTTCGCAATCCCATTGCCGGTGTGCTGGCCGGAGCAGTTCTCACGGCTGTCATTCAGTCCAGCTCCGCGTCGGTGGGGATTCTGCAGGCCCTTGCAGTGACTGGACAGGTCCCTTTCAGTGCGGCAATCCCCATTATAATGGGGCAGAATATAGGTACCTGCGTCACGGCGATACTTTCTTCTGTGGGTGCCAACAAAAATGCGAAGCGTGCGGCAACAGTACATCTTTCTTTTAACTGTATCGGAACTGTGGTATGGCTGCTTGTATTTTGGGCGGTAAAAGCTTTTTTCCGCCCGGCGTTGCTGGACGAACCGGCCACACTTTTCGGGATTGCGGCAGTTCACACGGTTTTCAACCTGCTGTGCCTGCTGCTGATGCTGCCTTTGTCGGGGGCGCTTGAGCGCCTTGTGACGCGGATTGTTCCCGATGAGAAGAGACCGGAAGAATACAGCGAGCTGGACGAACGGCTTTTTGCCGCACCTTCCATCGCCCTGGAGCGGGGACATAAGGTCGCCGGGGATATGGCTGAAATCGCAGTGTTTTCCCTAAAGGAAGGAATCGCCATGCTGCGGGAGTATACTCCGGAGCTGGCCGAAAGCATACGTGAGAAAGAAGAGAAGACCGATTATTATGAAGACATTCTGGGAACCTATCTTGTGAAGCTGAGCGCCAGGCAGATCAGCGGCCGGGACAGGGTGGAAGCGGCCAGGCTGCTGAAAATGATCGGCGATTATGAGCGGATTTCAGATCATGCGGTAAATCTGCTGGAAGCGGCGGAAGAAATGAAGGAGAAAGGACTGCATTTTACAGACAGGGCACATTCGGAGCTTGAAGTGATTTTCTCAGCGGTGGAGGAGATTCTGGACAGATCGCTGGAAGCAGTGCTGTATAATGACCTGGAAGCAGCCGCGGCGGTGGAGCCTCTGGAAGAGGTAATAGATCGGCTGAAAGAAGAAATGCGTACCCGTCATATTCTCCGGATGCAGCAGGGGGATTGCTCTATCGGTGCAGGATTCATATGGTCGGATTTGTTGACGGATCTGGAACGGACGGCCGATCACTGTTCCAATATTGCGGGCTGTATGCTGGAAAATGTGAGGCAGAATCTGAATATGCATGAAATGTTAAGAGAATTTCGGAATGAAAGTGAGGATTTCCGGGAAAAATTCAAAGAATTTGAAGAAAAATACAACCTGGACTGACTGAATGGAAACAGTCTGCTTACAAGTATGTTTATTACCAATGACGTGACAGTGATTACTTTTGTGCTTTTGACTGTTATAACGCTGACGATGGCAAAGCAGCCAAAGCTTTTGATCCCCGTTGCGGTGCTCCAGACCATAGGCGCCAACCTGGGCAGTATGCTGACACCTGTGGAGAATCCCCAGAATCTGTATCTGTACATGGTATCCTGTTCTTGATCTGCCTGGCCTGTGTAACCTGGCTGCTGCCCTGGCCGGTGATGCCTGCCATTCTGATTCCGGCGGCTTTCCTGATTGACAGAAGCCTTTTTGGTTTTGTGGATTATTTCCTGCTGCTGCCATTTGTCAGTTTTTCCTGTTTATAGGAAATATGGAGCGGATTTCGGCCGCAGCCTCTCTGCTGCGGGAACTGATCGACGGAAGAGAACTGCCGGTGGCAGTGCTGCTGTCCTTTCGGATAAATGAAGCTGATCTGCGTAATATCCGGCGGTGATTCATTCGCCGACGCAGTTACCGGCAGTGGGGAGAAAGCTCAGCGGAACAGCAGCGGCGACCCGCCGTCGAAGCCGTCGTTGATATCCTGCAGGCTGTCCTTCAGCTTCTGATTGGTGGCGCAGGAGGCTTCGCTCTGGAGATCCATGTAGAGAATGAACATATCCTCCAGGCTGATTCCTTTTTCTGCCGCAATTTCTTCCATCACCGGTTTCAGCTGTTCCAGCTGCACGGACACCTGGACTTTCTGCGGGTCGATTTCACCCAGCGTGTTTTCCGCATAGGTGTTGATGCGTTCCAGTATTTTTCTGTTTTCCTCTGTCATTCTAAATACCTCTCTTTTTATTTCAATTACGATATAGTTTATCACTTAGTGCTTGTTAAGTATAGGTATTTTTGATAAAATAAATTTATTATCTGAATAACTGTGTAACCGGTAGTATTAAAGGAGAATAAGGAGAATAAGGAGAATAGTGAATGGAAATTGTGAGTTTCGTTGTTCAAGGCTGTATTGGTTCTGCTCTGACCCTATATGGCAGTTTTTCATTGTATCAATATCAGAAAAAGCGAATGCAATTGACAGGAAAACTTGTTCTCCCATTTGCCTGCTGACAGGCATCATTTTGCTAGGGTATGTTTTTGTGCACATGGTATAATATGCGTATATTCATGGCAGAAAACGGCCGAATGGCCATCCATACCATGTGCGGACTGTGCACATGGTA